>NZ_JBIRKB010000002.1:0-409264 GCF_044329855.1 Streptomyces sp. NPDC017520 | reverse complement strand
AGCGCCAGCCCCTACCCCCGCAGCACCAGCACCTGCCCCGCCACCACCAGCAGCACCTGCTCGCACTCGGCCGCCACCGCCGCGTTCAGCCGCCCCAGCTCGTCCCGGAACCGCCGCCCGGCCGACGTCGCCGGCACCACCCCCGACCCCACCTCGTTGGTCACCAGCACCACCGGCCGCCGCGCCCCGCGCACCGCGGCGACCAGCTCCACGACCCGCTCCCGCAACGCCGCCTCGCCGCCCCCGTGCCACCGCTCGTCCTCCCAGGCCTCCACCCGGTCCATCGCGTCGGTCAGCCACAGCGACAGGCAGTCGACCAGCAGCGGCGGCCCGTCCGCCCGCAGCAGCTCCGCGACCTCGCAGGTCTCCTCGGTCCGCCAGGCGCCGGGCCGGCGCTCCCGGTGCAGTCCGATGCGGGCCGCCCACTCCGGGTCCCCGTCGCGGCGCCCGCCGGTCGCCACGTACACCACCTCGGGGAACGTCTCCATGCGCTGCTCCGCCTCCAGCGACTTCCCCGACCGCGCGCCCCCCGTCACCAGAACCCGGCGCGGCACGTCCGGCACCGCGTGGTACCCGCCCACCACCAGCGTCGTCCCGTCCGGCACCGCCCGCGCGCCGGCCGCCGCCAGCCGCCTCTCCAGCGCCGGGCCCGGCGGGGCGTCGTGGTCCAGGTGGACCGCGATCACCTCGGTGGCCGGCCCGACCGCTCCGGCCGCCCGCAGCCGGGCCACCGCGTCGGGCCGCCCGATCACATCGAGGACGACCATGTCCAGGGGCCGGTCCAGCCGCTCGGGCAGGCCGGCGGGGGCGGCCCCCGGCGGCAGGTACAGCAGCCGCTCGCCCTCCGGGGCGGTCACCTCGTAACCGGTCCCCGGGGCGTCCATCGCCATCGCCCGCACCCGGTGCCCGCTGATCAGCGTCAGGACCTGGCCGTCCGGCACCCGGCCGGCCGGCGGCAGGAGTGCGGGCAGCTCGACGGCGGGCCCGTCGTGCGGGTGTGTCAGCAGCACCTGCCGGACCGCGCCCAGCGAACGCCCCGCACGGGCGGCGGCGAACACCGCCCCGGGCGTGAGGTCCAGCAGCAGCGCGTCGTCGACCAGCAGCGCCGTCGCGGCCCGCGCCCACGGGCCGCGGGCCGAGGCGCAGGCCGCACAGGGACAGGAGGGGCGGGGCAGCCCGTCGGGGGCTCCGGTGCCGAGCAGAGTCAGTTCCACACCTTGATCCTCCCGTGTCCCCGCGTGAGGTGCGCGCCCGGATGGAGCGAGCGGCAAGATCAAGTTATTTGGTGTGCGGCCTTCGGTCCGTGGTGCGTCCGGCTACGCTTCGGGAAGCAACGCGACCCAGGAGGCTGGCATGGCGTGGACGTGGCGGTTCGAGAAGTCCGACGGTACGGAGACGGAGCCGGCGTTGCAGCCGGAGGAGTTCACCACCCAGGGCGACGCGGAGTCCTGGATCGGGGAGTTCTGGAAGGAGCTCCTGGAGGGCGGCGCCGCACAGGTGACGCTCTTCGAGGACACCACCAAGATCTACGGCCCGATGAGCCTGAAGGCGGACAGCGCCTGAGGTGCGGCCGGCACGGAAAGGGCGGTACGGGAGACCCGTACCGCCCTTTCCGCTGTCGCAGGGGGCTCAGATCTCCCCGAGCGTGACCTCCGCCGTCCGGCTGTCGCCGTCGCGCGTGTACGTCACGGTCACCTTCTGGCCGGGCTCGTCACCGGCCAGCGCCTCGGAGAGCGAGGTGATCGTGGTGACCTCGCTGTCCCCGATCTTCGTGATGGTGTCCCCGGGCCTCAGCCCCGCGTCGTCCGCCGCACCGCCCCGGTCCACGCTGACCAGTGCCACCCCGGCGGGGCGGTAGCTGTCGTCGACGACCGTGCGGCCCGTGATGTTCAGCGCGGCCCGGCCCGAATCGGTGACCTTGCCGTCCTTGATGATCTGGTCGGCCACCGTCCTCACCATCGAGACGGGGATCGCGAAGCCGATGCCCGGAGCCGCGCTGTCGCCCATCTGCGGGTCGGTCGCCGCGAGGGTCGGAATGCCGATCACCTGGCTGTCGAGGTTGACGAGCGCCCCGCCGCTGTTGCCCGGGTTGATCGCCGCGGACGTCTGCACCATGTTGGCGATCGTCGCGCCCGTGCCGCCGCCCGCCCGGCTCTCGCTCACGGTCCGGCCGAGCGCCGAGACGATGCCCTGGGTGACGCTGCTGGACAGGCCGAGCGGCGAGCCCATCGCCAGCACGATCTGCCCCACCTCGACCTTCTCCGCGTCGCCGAACGCCGCGGGCTTCAGCCCGTCCGGCACCTCGTCGAGCTTGATCACGGCCAGGTCCTGCTCCGGGTAGGAGGAGACCAGCGAGGCGCTCAGCACCGCCTCCCCGGTGGCGACGCTGACCTTGAACGTCTTCTCGTCGCCGACCACATGGGCGTTGGTGACGATATGCCCCTTGTCGTCGTAGACGATCCCGGAACCGAGGCCCTCCGAGGCGTCGATCTGCACCACCGACGGCAGTACGTCGTTGATGACGTCCTGGTAGGCGTTCTCCAGGTCGCCGGGGGCACGCTTCACCGCACCCTGCGCCGTACCGGACGCACTGGCTTCGGGGGCCGGAGCCGCCGGACTCGTACCGGAGCAGCCGCCCGCCAGGGCGATGGCGCAGACGGCCGCGGACAGGGGAAGCAGCAGCCCGCGCGCCCGGCTGCGGGAGGGGGATACGTCCATACCCGGAGTCTGGGGCCCGCCCCGTCCGGGTGCCCGTGCAGATGGGCCGAACGGGCCCGCCCCCGTGATGCCCGCGTCAGCCGCGCACCCCGCACAGATGCAGCAGTGCCGCCACACCCCGGTAGGGGTCGGTCCGCCCGGCCCGGTCCTCCAGGGCCAGGGCCCGCTCCAGCTCCTCGGCCGACAGCTCCGCCCCGTCCGCCACGTTGTCCGTGAAGACCCGCACCCCGTACCAGGCGTACAGCGGTGCGGCGATTCCCGCGAGCGTGGCCCGCAGCGCGTCGAGCCGGTCGGCCCGCACGGTGAGGCCGAGGCGGTTGGTGTACGTGGCGGTGTCGAAGGCGGTCAGGGCCGCGCCGAAGTCACCGGCGAGCCCCGGGCGCATCGCGAGCGCGTCCGCGTTCCGTACGAGCAGGGAGAGCAGCCCGCCTGGGGCCAGCATCCGGGCGAGCCCGGCCAGCATCGGGTCCGGCTCCTCGACGTACATCAGGACGCCGTGGCACAGCACCACGTCGAAACTGCCGGGCAGGAAGTGCACGCCGGTGTCCCGGCCGTCGCCCTCGATGAGCCTGACCCGCTCCCGGATGCCTTCCGGCTCGGTCGCCAGGGACTCACGGGCAGCCGTCAGCATCCCGGCGTCCGACTCCAGGCCGGTCACCGAGTGACCGGCCCGGGCCAGGCGCAGGGCCTGGGTGCCCTGGCCCATGCCGACGTCCAGGACGCGCAGCCGCTGCCCGACCGGGAACCGCCCGGCTATCTGCTCGTCCAGCTGCCGCGCGACGAGCTCCTGCCGGACCCGATTGCGTACGCCGCCGAGACCTGCCAGCCACGCCGAGGAGACCCCGGTGAAGCCGGAGGCCTCCGTGCTCAGGGCCGCTCTCCGCGCTTGACCTGCGGCTTCGGAAGCCGCAGTCGGCGCATCTGGAGCGTGCGCATCAGGCCGTACGCCACGGCTCCGCGCTTCGGCGTGTCCGGGAAGCGCTCGCGCAGCTGCTTCTTCAGGCGCATCGACAGACCGATCGAGTCGATCACGATCAGGATGATCACGCCGAGCCAGAGCAGCAACGAGATGCTCTGGATGTTCTGCACCTGGATCACGCTGAGGATCAGGATGATCACGGCGAGCGGCAGGAACCACTCGGCGATGCAGAAGCGCGAGTCCACGTAATCGCGGACGAAGCGCCTGACCGGGCCCTTGTCGCGGACCGGGAGGTAGCGCTCGTCGCCCGAGGCGAGCGCCTCGCGCTGCCGGGCCAGGTCGGTGCGCCGCGCTTCACGCTGGCGCTTCATGGCCGCCTTGCGATCGGTCGGCGCACTGGACGCGGCGCGACGGCGCTGCGTCTGGGCCTCGCTGCGCTTGGGGGTGGGGCGACCCTTGGGAGCCTGCGGGTCGCGGGGCTGCTGGGAGAGGTCCGCCGTCACCTTGTCGGTGGGGGCCTTCTCTGTCTTGGCACGGCTACGGAACACAAAACCCAAGGGTACGGGGTCGGCGCGCGGGCCCGGAGACCCGGGCGGGAACGATCCAGCAACGGACGGCGTCCCCACAGGTGTCCCGACGGGACGAGACGGGGCGATACGGGTGTCAACCGCCCGTTCCCGCACCCGTCACCAGAATGTCCCGGAGCCTCACCTACACCCTGGGCGGGAGTGTTCACGGGGCGCACTCGTCCTTGGGGAGGAGCACATCGGCGTCCGAACAGTGCGGTAATAGAGACAGGGCCCGTACTGTGGGTTCTATCGGGAGTGCTGGAGCTCAGTCCGTCAGAAGGGGGCGCGCGAAGCCCATGAGCGGTGTCATGAAGCGTATGGGGATGCTCTTCCGCGCGAAGGCAAACAAGGCCCTTGACCGGGCCGAGGATCCGCGCGAGACCCTCGACTACTCGTACCAGAAGCAGCTGGAGCTGCTTCAGAAGGTGCGCCGCGGCGTCGCCGACGTGGCGACGTCCCGCAAGCGCCTGGAGCTGCAGCTGAACCAGTTGCAGGGCCAGTCGTCCAAGCTGGAGGACCAGGGCCGCAAGGCGCTGGCGCTGGGCCGCGAGGATCTGGCGCGCGAAGCGCTGTCCCGGCGTGCCGCCCTCCAGCAGCAGGTCACCGACCTGGAGACGCAGCACACGACGCTGCAGGGCGAGGAGGAGAAGCTCACCCTCGCGGCCCAGCGCCTCCAGGCCAAGGTCGACGCCTTCCGCACGAAGAAGGAGACCATCAAGGCCACCTACACGGCGGCCCAGGCCCAGACCCGGATCGGCGAGGCCTTCTCCGGCATCTCCGAGGAGATGGGCGATGTGGGGCTCGCGATCCAGCGGGCCGAGGACAAGACGCAGCAGCTCCAGGCGCGGGCCGGCGCCATCGACGAGCTGCTCGCCTCCGGCGCCCTGGACGACCCGACCGGCACGGCGAAGGACGACATCGCCGCCGAGCTGGACCGGATCTCCGGCGGCACCGATGTGGAGCTGGAGCTGCAGCGCATGAAGGCCGAGCTGGCCGGCGGCCCCTCGTCCTCGCAGCAGGCCATCGACGGCGGCGCACAGGACAGTGCGCAGCAGTCGCAGCAGTCGTCCCCGCACAAGTTCGACAAGCAGTAAGGCAGCGTCATGATCATACGGATCATGGGGGAGGGCCAGGTCAAGCTGGCCGACAGTCACGTCGTCGAACTGAACGAGCTCGACGACGTCCTGCTCAAGGAGATGGAGAGCGGCGACGGCCCCGGCTTTCGCGCGACCCTCCACGCGCTCCTGGACAAGGTGCGTGAGCTCGGCACTCCGCTGCCGGACGACTCCCTGGAGCCGTCCGAGCTGATCCTGCCGGCGCCCGACGCCACCATCGAGGACGTCACCGCCATGCTGCTCAGCGACGGCGGGCTCATCCCCAACTGAGACCGACCGGTCCGCATCCACGGGCCGACGGTCCGCATCCACGGGCCGACGGTCCGCATCCATGGGCCGGCCCCGGCGGGCCCGTGGATCGCCGCACCAGCACCCCGCCCCGCTGCCCCGCGCCCGGTCCGCCGGACGCGGGGCAGCGGTGCTCCGGGCCCCTCCCCGGAGAAGGCTGCCGTCCCCGAGCGGGGGCCGCGTACCGTAGCTGGACGTGACCACCCTCTCGTCCGGCTTCGCGCGCGCCCGCCGCTGGCTCCGGGACCACCCCCTCGCGTTCGACGCGACCCTCGCCCTCGGCTCCCTCGTCGCGATGATCGCCGGTTCGTTCGCGGACCCGGCCTCCGGACACGGACCGACCTTCGGCACCCGCACCCCCGAGCCGTTCAGCGTGCTCCTGATGGTCCTCGCCGCCGTGGCCCTGGTCCTGCGACGACGGCGTCCGATGGCCGTGCTCGCCGCGACCGGGATCCTCTCGGCCACCGAGTACATCCTGATGGACCCGCCCGCCCCGGTCGTCATGAGCACGGTCATCGCCCTCTACACCGTCGCCTCGCGCACCGACCGCCCCACCACCTGGCGGGTCGGGCTGCTGACGATGGGGGCGCTCACGGCGGCCTCCATGGTCTTCGGCTCGACGCCCTGGTACAGCCAGGAGAACCTCGGAGTGTTCGCCTGGACCGGGATGGCCGGGGCCGCCGGGGACGCCGTACGCAGCAGACGCGCGTTCGTCGACGCCATCCGGGAACGCGCCGAGCGTGCCGAGCGCACCCGCGAGGAGGAGGCCCGCCGCCGGGTCGCCGAGGAGCGGCTGCGGATCGCGCGGGACCTCCACGACGTCGTCGCCCACCACATCGCCCTGGTCAACGTGCAGGCCGGGGTCGCCGCCCACGTCATGGACAAGCGCCCGGACCAGGCCAAGGAAGCACTCGCCCACGTCCGCGACGCCAGCCGCTCCGCGCTCAACGAACTCCGGGTCACCGTCGGCCTCCTGCGTCAGCAGGGCGACCCCGAGGCGCCCACCGAACCGGCCCCCGGGCTCGCCGTCCTCGGCGAGCTGGTCGACACCTTCCGCAACGCCGGGCTCCCCGTCGAGGTGGCCTGCTCCGACCACGGGAACCGGCTGCCCGCCGCCGTCGACCTGGCCGCCTACCGGGTCATCCAGGAAGCACTGACCAACGTCCGCAAGCACGCGGGCGCCGGGGCCAGGGCCGAGGTGAGCGTCGTACGGGTGGGCGCCACCGCCGAGGTCACCGTGATCGACAACGGCCGGGGGTGCGCCGCCCGGCGGCCCGGCGCCGGGGCCGACGACGACCTGGACAGCGGGGGCCACGGCCTGGTCGGCATGCGCGAACGCGTCACCGCCCTCGGCGGGGCCCTCACCGCGGGGCCTCGGTACGGCGGCGGATTCCGGGTCCATGCGATCCTTCCGGTCGAGGCCCGCAAGGGTGAACCGGAGCGGCCGGGCACAGCGGGCGGAACGAGGCTCTGCCGATGACCCAGCCGACACCGGCACCGGAACCGACGACTGTGCCGCAGCAGGCTCCCATCAAGGTGCTGCTCGCCGACGACCAGGCGCTGCTGCGCAGCGCGTTCCGGGTGCTGGTGGACTCCGAGCCGGACATGGAAGTGGTCGGCGAGGCCGCCGACGGGGCCGAGGCCGTCGAGCTGGCCCGCGCCTCGGGCGCCGACGTGGTGCTCATGGACATCCGGATGCCGGGCACCGACGGACTCGCCGCCACCCGCATGATCAGCGCCGACCCGGAGCTGTCCGCGGTGCGGGTGGTCATGCTCACCACCTTCGAGGTCGACGAGTACGTGGTCCAGTCGTTGCGCGCCGGGGCCTCCGGCTTCCTCGGGAAGGGCGCGGAGCCGGAGGAGCTCCTCAACGCCATCCGGATCGCCGCGGCCGGCGAGGCGCTGCTCTCGCCCGCCGCGACCAAGGGGCTCATCGCCACCTTCCTGGCCCAGGGCGGCAGCTCGGGGGAGGGGCCGGACAGCGCGGAGTACGCGGAGCGGCTGGCGGCGCTCACCGGCCGCGAACGCGAGGTGCTGGTGCAGGTCGCGGGCGGCCACTCCAACGACCAGATCGCCGAGCGTCTCGCGGTCAGCCCGCTCACCGTCAAGACCCATGTGAACCGGGCGATGGCGAAGCTGGGAGCCCGGGACCGGGCCCAATTGGTGGTCATCGCCTATGAATCGGGCCTGGTGCGTCCCCGGGCGGAGTGACCGGGTGGAGCTTCGGCGTACTGCGGCGTACTCCACCTGCGGTATGCGCGGCATAAGAAAGCAGCCCGGGGGGCGACGTTTCGGCGGCGCGGAGCGGAGATCGTAGGACTGGGCTGGAGGTGCAGGTCCCTGACGTTTCCCCCTCCGCCCTCTCCGCGTACGCCACAGAAGAGAGACCCACCCATGTCCTGGCTGTCCAGATTCAGCCTCGCGCAAAGGGCCCTGATCGGGCTGATATCGATCGTCGCGCTGGTCTTCGGCGCGATAGCGATCCCGCAGCTCAAGCAGCAGCTGCTGCCCACCATCGAACTGCCGATGGTCTCGGTGCTGGCGCCCTACCAGGGTGCGTCTCCCGATGTGGTCGAGAAGCAGGTCGTCGAACCGCTGGAGAACTCCCTCAAGGCCGTCGACGGCGTCGAGGGCATCACCTCCACCGCCAGCGAGGGCAACGCCCTCATCATGGCGACCTTCGACTTCGGCGACGAGGGCACCAAGCAGCTCGTCGCGGACATCCAGCAGGCGGTGAACCGGGCCCGCGCCCAGCTGCCCGACGGCGTCGACCCGCAGGTCATCGCCGGTTCCACCGACGACATCCCGACCGTGGTCCTCGCCGTCACCTCCGACAAGGACCAGCAGGTCCTGGCCGACCAGCTCGATCGCACGGTCGTCCCGGCCCTGGAGGACATCGACGGCGTCGGCCAGGTCACGGTGGACGGCGTGCGGGACCTCCAGGTCTCCGTCGTCCCCGACGACAAGAAGCTCGCCGAGGCCGGCCTGAACGCGGGCACGCTCGCCCAGGCCCTCCAGGCGGGCGGCGCCACCGTGCCGGCCGGCTCGTTCTCCGAGTCCGGCAAGAGCCGCACCATCCAGGTCGGCGGCGCCTACACCTCGCTGAAGCAGATCGAGGACCTCCAGCTCGTCGCCAAGGACCCGGCGGGCGGCAAGCCCGGAAAGCCGGTGCGCCTCGGCGACGTCGCCGAGGTGAAGCAGGAGCCGTCCAACGCGGTCTCCATCACCCGCACCAACGGCAAGCCGAGCCTCGCCGTGATGGCGACGATGGACAAGGACGGCAGCGCCGTCACCATCTCGGACGCGGTCAAGGACAAGCTCCCCGACCTCCGCAAGGACCTCGGTGAGGGCGCGGAGGTGACGGTCGTCTCCGACCAGGGCCCCGCCGTCTCCAAGTCCATCTCGGGCCTGACCACGGAGGGCGCGCTCGGCCTGGTCTTCGCCGTCGTCGTGATCCTGGTCTTCCTCGCCTCGATCCGCTCGACGCTGGTCACCGCGGTCTCCATCCCGCTCTCGATCGTCCTCGCGCTGATCGTGCTCTGGACCCGCGACCTGTCGCTCAACATGCTCACGCTCGGCGCGCTCACCATCGCCATCGGCCGGGTCGTCGACGACTCGATCGTGGTCCTGGAGAACATCAAGCGCCACCTCGGCTACGGCGAGGAGCGCCACGCGGCGATCATCACCGCGGTCAAGGAGGTCGCCGGAGCGGTCACCTCCGCCACGCTCACCACCGTCGCGGTCTTCCTGCCCATCGGGCTGGTCGGCGGCATGGTCGGCCAGCTCTTCGGCTCGTTCTCGCTGACCATCACCGCGGCGCTGCTGGCCTCCCTGCTGGTCTCGCTCACCGTGGTGCCGGTGCTGTCGTACTGGTTCCTGCGCGCGCCCAAGGGCACCCCCGAGGACGCGGCGGAGGCCCGCCGCCTCGCCGAGGAGAAGGAAGCGGCCAGCAAGCTCCAGCGGATCTACGTCCCGGTCCTGCGCTTCGCGACCCGCCGCCGGGTCACCAGCCTCGTCATCGCCGTCGCCGTGCTCCTCGGCACCTTCGGGATGGTCCCGCTGCTGAAGACGAACTTCTTCGACGCCGGTGAGCAGGAGGTCCTGACCGTCAAGCAGGAGCTGACGCCCGGCACCAGCCTGGAAGCCGCCGACGAGGCGGCCCGCAAGGTCGAGAAGGTCATCGAGCAGGACAAGGGCGTCAAGGACTACCAGGTCACCGTCGGCTCCTCCGGCTTCATGGCCGCCTTCGGCGGCGGCACGGGCGCCAACCAGGCCTCCTACCAGGTCACCCTGAAGGACGCCGCGGACTACGCGGACGCCCAGGACCGCATCGACGAGGCCCTCGGCAAGCTCGACGGCATCGGCGACACCACCATCGCCGCGGGCGACGGCTTCGGCTCCCAGGACCTGAGCGTGGTGGTCAAGGCCGCCGACGGCGACGTCCTGAAGAAGGCCGCCGAGGCGGTCCGCACCGAGGTCGACACCATCAAGGACGTCACCGACGTCCAGAGCGACCTGGCGCAGAGCGTCCCGCGTATCTCGGTCACCGCCAACGACAAGGCGGCCGCCGCCGGATTCGACTCCGCCACGCTGGGGGGCATCGTCGCCGGAGCCGTACGCGGCACGCCGGCCGGCACGGCGACGCTCGACGACACCGAGCGCGACGTCGTCATCCGGTCCTCCACCCCGGCCGCCACCATGGCCGAGCTGAAGGCCCTGCCGCTCGGCCCGGTAAAGCTCGGCGACATCGCCGACGTGAAGGTCGTCCCCGGCCCGGTCTCGATGACCCGGATCGACGGACAGCGCTCGGCGACGATCACCGCCAAGCCCGTCGGCGACAACACCGGCGCGGTCAGCACCGATCTCGCCAAGAAGATCGACGCCCTGGACCTCCCGGAGGGCGCCACCGCCACCATCGGCGGCGTCAGCGAAGACCAGAACGAAGCCTTCGCCCAGCTCGGCCTCGCCATGCTGGCGGCCATCGCGATCGTCTTCATGCTGCTGGTGGCCACCTTCCGGTCGCTCGTCCAGCCGCTGATCCTGCTGGTCTCCGTCCCGTTCGCGGCGACCGGCGCCCTGGCCCTCCTGCTCATCACGGGCACCCCGCTGGGCGTCCCCGCGATGATCGGCATGCTGATGCTCATCGGCATCGTGGTCACCAACGCGATCGTGCTGATCGACCTGATCAACCAGTACCGCGCCCAGGGCCTCGGCATCGTGGAAGCCGTCATCGAGGGCGGTCGCCACCGCTTCCGCCCGATCATCATGACGGCGCTCGCGACCATCTTCGCCCTGCTCCCGATGGCGCTCGGCGTCACCGGCGAGGGCGGCTTCATCTCGCAGCCGCTGGGCGTCGTGGTGATCGGCGGCCTGATCAGCTCCACGCTGCTGACCCTGCTGCTGGTGCCGACGCTGTACGCGATGATCGAGCTCCGCAAGGAGCGCCGCGCCAAGAAGAAGGCGGCCAAGCGCGCCGCGAAGGCGGGCGTAGCGGAGCAGGTTGCGCCGGAGGAGGCCCGCGAGGCCGAGCCGGCGAAGGCCTGACCTCACAACCAGGAAGGGGCCTGTCCCACGCCTCCGCGTGGGACAGGCCCCTTCCGTCGTTTCCCGCCTACTTGACCGAAGCGACGAACGCGTCCCAGGCGGCGGCCCGGAGGACGAGCGCGGGACCGGTGGGGTTCTTGCTGTCGCGTACGGGGACGAGTCCGGGGAAGTCGTCGCTGACCTGGACGCATTCACCCCCGTTGGAATTGCTGTAGCTGCTGCTGCGCCAGCGGGCGGTGCTCAGCTCGGGGGAGTGGGTCATGGTCGGTAGCCCTCCATCGCGGTACGAATCCGATCCGCCGACTCGTCCAGCGTGAGGGAGTTGGCCCGCAGCACGTCGTACTGCCGCCGCCACTTCTTCACCGCGACCGGGTCCTCATAGAGGTGACCGGCCTGGATGCCTTCCTCGTACGCCACGCAGGTGCCGTCGGGCAGGGTCAGCAGAGTCAGCGCGCCACCCAGGAGCGAGTGGAGCCCCGCGCTGAACGGCATCACCTGAACTTTACTGTCCGGAGTATCCACCTGCTTCAGGAGCGAGGCCAGTTGCTCACGCATGCAGGCGGCGCTGCCCATCTGCCGTCGCAGCACGGCCTCGTCGATGATCGCCCACCGGAACGGCGGGCTCTCCGAACGCTGCCGCTCCTGCCGCGACATGCGCGCCGTAACGCGTTCCTCGACCTGCTCGGCGCTCAGGTCTTCCTGGCAGCGGAGAAACGTGCGCGCGTACTCCTCCGTCTGCAACAACCCCGGCAACGCCTGAGCCCCGTACTGCTCTATCACCTCGGCCCGGAACTCGAAGTCCATATAGCGCTGGTACTTGTCCGGGTGGATCTCCCGCCGGGCCAGCTCGTAGAGCCCGTGGAAGTGCTTGTCCGTCCCGAAGGCGATGTCCAGGCGGCTCGGGATGTCCGGCGGCGGCATCAGTTCGGCCGTCTCGATGCGGCCCAGCGTGCTCTTGCTGGAGTTCACGATGCCCGCGAGCTGGACCAGGGACAGGGCCGCCCGCTCGCGGTGGCGGCGCTGCTCGGAGCCGAAGTAGTGGCGGGCGGACACATAGGGCGTGAGGGGCTGGGGCTTGAACGTCACGGTGCGGGCCTTTCGTGTGTCCCGTTCCCAAGGCCGGGACAGCTGCGCTCTGTTGGGATCCTGTTCCTCAGGGCGACGATTGCGGCACACACCGTAACCGTCCTTGCGTGCAGAGCACCAGAGGGCCTACTCCGGAGGTAGCGACCGAGATGATGTTCGACGACAAGGGCCGGGCCCTGCGACTGCTCCCGTGGACCAACGACTTCGGAGGTCCGTGCTGGCTCAGCACCACGGACCCCGACAGCCGCGTCTCCAGGATGGCCGACGAGCTGGAGGCGTCCATGATCGCCTCGGCCGAGGAAGTGCTGGCCGAGGCGCGGGAGTTGCTGGCGGAGTCCGTGGTGGGGGAACGCGAGTTGCGGTTCGCGGGCACCCGGCTCGCCGAGTCGCTGGGAGACACCTTGCGGATCGCGGCGAGCCGGGGCGGGCGGCTGGAGAGCGCCGACTGACGGGTGCGGGGGCCCGCTAGGTTGCGGCCATGGAGATACAGCCCTGCCCCTACCGTCACCCGCACGTCTCCCGGCTGGCCGACCGGCCCGCCGTCGCCGACGGCGGGCCGCTGTCCCTCAGGCGTCCCCGCCCAGCGCCTGAATGATCCGGTGCCACGACTTCCCCCGCTGGTCGGGGAGCCGGACGCTGAGGGCGGCCGTCTCCCGCACCAGGCGGGCGCGGGTCTCCTCGGAGGCCTTGTGCAGGAGCGCGGTCAGGTCGTCCGGTTCGAAGCCCTCCCTGGCTCCCGCGAGCACCAGGGCCACCTGGGCGTGGGTGAGCGAGGAGAGCCGGTCGCCGAAGACCTGGCCCTCGATACCCCCGCCGTGCATCAGCGCGACGCCGTCCCCGGCCTCCAACGCCCGGTCAACGTAAGCCTGGAGAGCCTCGCGGTCCTCGACCAGGCGGTAAGCGGCGTCCAGGCCCTCGGCGCGGCCGATGTCCAGCATCGCGACGTGGGCCAACGGGGTGTCCCCGGGCGGCTGCACGGTCAGCAGGCGCGGGTGCTCCTCCAGGTAGGCCCGCGACTCCGTCCAGTCCGCGCACTCCAGCCACTGCGCCAACTGCTCCTGGAGGATCAGCGGATCGTACGCTGCGGTCACCCCGTGGGCGAGGACGGCCTCACGGAGCAGGGCGTGCCGCCGCGCACCGTGCGGGTCCAGGACGGCCAGCTCGTCCAGGGCCGTCGCCGCCTCCTCGCCGCCGAGGACCTCGGCATGCTCGGACCAGAAGTCGCGTGACCGGGGCCAGTTGGGCGCGAACATCCAGGCGCTGACGAGGTCCAGCGTCCCCGGCGACAGGGCGAGCCAGTCCGGCACCGGCGTGAAGGTCTCGTCCTCCCAGGCCGTGTGCACCGCCGCGATGTCACCGTACGCGCGCAGCGCCTGCCGGGCCCGTACGGTCACGGTGTCCGGGCTGCCGGCCCTCTCCGCGTCCTCGTCGAGCCAGTTCACCAGCTCGGTCACCCCCGTCGCGGGCCAGGGGTCCGGGCAGCGCAGCAGGAAGGCGCTCCGCTCCACCACCAGACGCCGGGCGGTCGCCGGGCCGGCCCCGGCGAACTCCTTGACGGTCTCGTCGAACTCCTCGATCGCCGCCGCGTGCTCGCCGGTACGGGCGAGCGCCCGGGCCAGGTCGTCGAGGGCGGAGACCAGGGCGGCGTCGGGGGCGCCGGGAGCCTCCAGCGCCAGCGACCGGTGGAGGGCCACCGCCTCCCAGAACGCCTCCACCGCTCCCTCGGCGTTCCCGTTCAGCTCCACGTACGTGCCGACCACCTGGAGCGAGTCGGCCAGCTCGGCCAGGACCGCGTCCCCCTGTTCGCGCAGGAGGTCGACGGCCTCCCGCGCCGGGGGCAGGGCCTCCTGCGGGTCGCCGGTGCCGGCCAGGCTCCGGGCGAGGGTGCGCAGCGCGGCGGCGAGGCCGGGGCGGCAGGCCGCGGGGCCCTGCGCGGCCAACTCGCGGCACAGGACGACGGCTTCCTCCGCCACCCGGAGGCCCGCCCCCGCGTCACCGGCCTTGTTGAGGTGAGCGGCCAGGCTGTCCAGCGCCGTGGCCAGCTCCGGGCGGAAGACGTCCGGTCGGTCCGCGGCGAGCGCGCGGAAGCGGCCGCACGCCTCCTGGGCCGCTTCGACCGCCCCGGAGGCGTCGCTCACGGCCGCGCGGTGGTTGCCGAGGGCGTGGAGAGCCGCGGCGAGCCGGGGGAGGAAGGTCTCCGGATCCTCCTCGGCCAGGCCCCGGAGGAGGCCGACGGCCTCCTCGGCGTGGGGTACGGCCTCCACGGCCTCCCCGGCCCCCGCGAGACGTGCGGCGTAGTTCAGGAGGTACGCGGCGAGCACCGGGACGGACGCGCCCGGCTGCTCCTCCTCGACCAGCTCGCGCTGGAGCCGCACGGACTGCTTCGCGAACGGCACGGCGGCCACCCGGTCCCCGGTGTCCGCGACGCGGTCACCCAGGGCGCCCATCGTCAGGGCCAGTTCCGCCTGGAAGTCGCCGGGGCGCTTCATGCCGAGTTCGGCGTAGATCCGCGCGGCCTCCTTCGCCAGGGGCAGGGCGCCGGTGTGGTCCCCGGCAGCGGAGAGCAGGTCCGAGAGCCGGTGCAGGGCTCCGGCCAGCGGGGGCAGGTGGGTGTCGGGGTCCTCCTCGGCGGCGGCCCGCCGGCCGCTCACCTCCTCCCGCGCACGCGCCAGCTCCGCACGCGCCAGCTCCGCCTCCGACGCGTCGGAGGCGGCGTCGTTCTGCCGGACCTCGTCGTGCCCCGCGCCCGCTCCCACCGCCTCGTCGCCGACGCCCGTTCCACGGTCCTCGTAACCCATACCCGCCCCATCGTTCTCGCCGTTCGTTCCGATCGGCCTCATCGGGCCTCACCGGACCCGCACGCGAAGAAGCGCTGCGGTGAGTAGCAGCGTAGTTACGCGGTGGTGTCATCGGTCGCCGTATGGGAGAACCGACCCGACCGGAACGTTCCTGCCCACCCGCCCCGACCGGAGCGTCTCCGCCGGTGCGCCCCGGGCATACGGGAAAGCCCCGGTACACCGACCTGCGGCATACCGGGGCTTCTCGCTTCTCGGGGACCCGCGCGGGTCTACGGCAGCGCCAGCATCCGCTCAAGCGCGAGCTTCGCGTACTTCTCCGTCTCCGGGTCGACCTCGATCCGGTTGACCAGCTTGCCCTCGGCCAGCGACTCCAGGGTCCAGACCAGGTGCGGCAGGTCGATGCGGTTCATCGTCGAGCAGAAGCAGACCGTCTTGTCGAGGAAGACGATCTCCTTGTCCTCCGCGGCGAAACGGTTCGCCAGCCGGCGGACCAGGTTCAGCTCCGTGCCGATGGCCCACTTCGAGCCGGCCGGGGCCGCCTCCAGGGCTTTGATGATGTACTCCGTCGAGCCCACGTAGTCCGCGGCGGCGACGACCTCGTGCTTGCACTCCGGGTGCACCAGCACGTTGACCCCGGGCATCCGGGCCCGGACGTCCTCGACCGACTCGACCGAGAAGCGGCCGTGGACCGAGCAGTGCCCGCGCCACAGGATCATCTTCGCGTCGCGCAGCTGCTCGGCGGTGAGGCCGCCGTTCGGCTTGTGCGGGTTGTAGAGGACGCAGTCGTCCAGCTCCAGGCCCATGTCCCGCACGGCCGTGTTGCGGCCCAGGTGCTGGTCGGGCAGGAAGAGGATCTTCTCGCCCTGCTCGAAGGCCCACTCCAGGGCCCGCTTCGCGTTCGACGACGTACAGATCGTGCCGCCGTGCTTGCCGGTGAAGGCCTTGATGTCGGCGGAGGAGTTCATGTAGGAGACGGGCACCACCTGATCGGCGACCCCGGCCTCCGTCAGCACGTCCCAGCACTCGGCGACCTGCTCGGCGGTGGCCATGTCGGCCATCGAGCAGCCGGCCGCAAGGTCGGGCAGCACGACCGCCTGGGCGTCCGTGGTCAGGATGTCCGCGGACTCGGCCATGAAGTGGACGCCGCAGAAGACGATGTACTCGGCCTCCGGGCGCGCGGCCGCGTCGCGGGCCAGCTTGAACGAGTCGCCGGTGACGTCCGCGAACTGGATGACCTCGTCGCGTTGGTAGTGGTGGCCGAGGACGAACACCTTGTCCCCGAGCTTCTCCTTCGCGACGCGGGCGCGCTCCACCAGGTCCGGGTCGGACGGGGAGGGCAGGTCGCCGGGGCATTCGACGCCGCGCTCGCTCCTCGGGTCGGCCTCGCGGCCGAGCAGCAGCAGCGCGAGCGGTGTCGGCTGTACGTCCAGGGGCTGGGCCGTGGTCACGTCACGCACCCTTTCTAGTCTGCGAACTCAAGATCACTCCGCGAACATCCGCGGAGAGCTTCGGCGAACTCGCCTTTTCGTCTATTTGACGCTATCTATCATAGCCGCTTCGTGTCAGTTTGACGATGCCGATAGTGTCGATGTGACGCATCACCCGAGCGGCCCGGTGTGCGAGCATGAAAAGGAACAGACAAGCGCTTGGCCCGGAATGAATCCGCGGGTCTGGCGGTTGAACCGTCGGCAAGCAGTCCGTACAACCCGGGAGAGAAGCAGATGTCCGTATCGGACGAGACCACCACCGTGAGCGACGGCATCCTCCTGTCCGACGCCGCCGCCGCCAAGGTCAAGGGCCTGCTGGAGCAGGAAGGCCGCGAGGATCTGGCGCTGCGCGTCGCCGTTCAGCCCGGCGGCTGCTCGGGCCTGCGTTACCAGCTCTTCTTCGACGAGCGTTCGCTCGACGGCGACGTCGTGAAGGACTTCGACGGCGTCAAGGTCGTCACCGACCGGATGAGCGCCCCGTACCTGGGCGGCGCCTCCATCGACTTCGTCGACACCATCGAGAAGCAGGGCTTCACGATCGACAACCCGAACGCCTCCGGCTCCTGCGCCTGCGGCGACTCGTTCAGCTAAGCGCTGCGCGTACGGCATACGGAGGCGGCCCCGGGATCACTCCCGGGGCCGCCTCCGTACGTACACCCGCTCAGCCGCTCACCCGCTCAGCCGCGCGGCACCGCACCGCCCGACGCCGCGTCGATCACCGTGCGGTCGCCCAGCGGCTTCTCCAGCGTCACCGTCCGGGTCAGCTCCTTGGCGATCATGATGCAGGCCTTCTTGCCCTCCTGCGGCTTCTCCGTGATCGAGATCCGCACCTGGCCCGCGCTCTCCTTGGCGCTCGCCGTGTACGTACTGCACACGCCGCCCCAGAACGTCACCTCAAGGGTCCGGCCGTCCGCGCCGTACGACGTCACCCTCCGGTCCCCGGAGGGCGCGGACGCCGCCGGCTTCTCGATGAACTTCGGGTCCACGGCGACCTGCGTGACCGTGTTCTCCGGGCCGCCCGGGGCCTGGCGGACCGTGAACAGCCAGGACGGCACCAGCGTCTGCCGGCCGTCCACGTAGTTCAGCGCGAGGCCGAACACCGCGTCCTCGACCGTCTGCTCCACCGGCGCCCGCTTGCCGTTCGACGGCACGCACTGGGGGTCCGAGGGCTTCGGCTCGCCCTGGTGCGGTACGGGAGTGGCGCAGCCGCCGACGTCCCGGTCGGCGTCGCCCTTGCCCCGGCTCACCGCGTTCAGCTGCTTCAGCGCCTCGTCCGCGCCGACCGCCGGGTAGGTGTCGCCCTTCTCCAGCGCCTTCAGGTGTCCGCTGCCGCCGGTCACCTCGCCGTCCGGGCCCACCTGGACACCGGTCGACCAGCCGTAGGTCGGCAGCCCGTCGATCTTCGGGTCGGCGTTCACCACACGGACGTCGCCCATCAGCTGGCCCGCGTTCAGCGCCGCGTCGTCCTGCCCGGTCGCCTTGAGCACCGGGACCGCGGCCGCCTTCGCCGCCTTCTCGCTCACCGGGTCGCCGCCCGGCTCCGAGGCCCCGTTCGCGCACATCGTGCCCGGCGCACAGGGCTTGGGCGGAGTGCTGCGGGCGAACGTCCAGGTGCCCGGGGCCTGCTTCCCCACCTTCAGGAGCGCCCCGGGGCCGTCGTCGTCGCCGACCACCCAGGACGTGCCCTCGGTGCGCGGCGAGCCCGGGATGCCCAGCGCCTTCGCCAGCCGGGCGACATCGGCCGACGCGACCGTGCCCCTCGCGTGGTGGACCGCCGCCGCGTCCGGGCCGTCCGGGAGCTCGCCCGCGGCCCGGTAGATCACGGGTGGGCCGCCCGGGTCCGGTTCGCCGGGTGCGATGCCCGGGGGAAGGGTGTCCGAGGCCGAGGACGTGGAGCCCGGGCCGTCGCCGGCGGGAGCGTCCAGGGCCAGCGGCAGGGCCTCGCCCCGCGCCGGCGAACCGCTGTCCGCCGCTCCGCCGTCGCCCGCGGCGGTCGAGGCCCAGTACGCCCCGCCGCCTCCGGCCAGCAGCACGGCCGCGGCCACCGAGGCCACCGCGAGCGGTGGACGCCGCCGCCGGGGGCCGGTCACATCGTTGTCGGGTCGCTCGGTGCTCACCGGATCGCTCCTTCGACTGCGTTGCCGTCGCGTGCCTGCCGCGTGTCCCCGGGCGGGGACACCGGTGGGACGGAGCGGAGGAGCATGCGGTTCCCGCGGCCGGGGCCGCCCGGACGCGGGCACCGTGCGGTCGCCGCCGGAGTCCGCATGAAAAGGGCCGAAAGACGATGGCGTCCGGCCCGGCCCGCGGGCCTCAGTCGCCGTACTCGGACATCGCGTCGATCAGCCGCGCCGACGAGGGCGGGACCGTCACCCCGTTGATCAGGGACGGCTCCACCGGGGCCGGGGCGCTCTTCACGGCCGCCGTCCAGTGCGGCGCCATCCGCGCGCAGTCCCCGCGCAGTGCGGCCAGGCTCAATTCCGACTCGGGCAATGCGGTGTGCTTCGACATATCCGCACCGTAACCACGGCCGAGCTCAGGTAGAAAGCCCTACTATCGGGTAGTTTTCCCTTTTCCTGACCTTCGGCTCACCCGGTAGCGTGAACTGTCACGTCGTCCCGGAGGGCGCACTCACGGCCCTTCGCCTTCCGCAGGAGAAACCTCCCCGTGCGTATTGCAGTCACCGGCTCGATCGCCACTGACCACCTCATGACCTTCCCCGGCCGCTTCGCCGACCAGCTGGTCGCGGATCAGCTGCACACGGTCTCCCTGTCCTTCCTGGTCGACAACCTCGATGTGCGCCGGGGCGGTGTCGCCGCCAACATCTGCTTCGGGATGGGCCTGCTCGGCACCAACCCGATCCTCGTCGGCGCCGCCGGGGCGGACTTCGACGAGTACCGCTCCTGGCTCGACCGGCACGGTGTCGAGACCGGAGCGGTCCGTATCTCCGAGGTACTGCACACCGCCCGCTTCGTCTGCACCACCGACGCCGACCACAACCAGATCGGCTCCTTCTACACGGGCGCCATGAGCGAGGCCCGCCTCATCGAGCTGAAGAGCGTCGCCGACCGCGTCGGCGGCCTCGACCTCGTCTCCATCGGAGCCGACGACCCCGAGGCGATGCTCCGCCACACCGAGGAGTGCCGCTCCCGGAACATCCCGTTCGCCGCGGACTTCTCCCAGCAGATCGCGCGGATGGACGGCGAGGAGATCCGCATCCTCCTCGACGGCGCCACCTACCTCTTCTCCAACGAGTACGAGAAGGGGCTCATCGAGTCCAAGACCGGCTGGAGCGACGAGGAGATCCTCGCCAAGGTCGGCCACCGCGTCACCACCCTCGGCGCCCGCGGTGTCCGGATCGAGCGGGCCGGCGAGCCGGTCATCGAGGTCGGCTGCCCCGAGGAGGACGTCAAGGCCGACCCCACCGGCGTCGGCGACGCCTTCCGGGCCGGTTTCCTCTCCGGCCTCGCCTGGGGCGTCGGCCTGGAGCGCGCCGCCCAGGTCGGCTGCATGCTCGCCACCCTGGTCATCGAGACGGTCGGCACCCAGGAGTACACCCTGCGCCGTACCCACTTCATGGACCGCTTCACCAAGGCGTACGGCCACGAGGCCGCCGCCGAGGTCCGGCAGCACCTGGCGTGATCAGCTGAGCCGGCGGACCAGATAGGCCGAGCCGCGGTCCGCCGGCTCCTCGCCCACGTACTCCTGGCCCCGCATCTCGCACCAGGCCGGGATGTCCAGCCGCGCGGCCTCGTCGTCGGCGAGCACCGTCACCGTGGCGCCCACCGCTACCTCCCCGATCACCTTTGCGAGCTCGATCACCGGGATCGGGCAGCGACGGCCCAGCGCGTCGACCACCAGGGACGCGGCGGGACCGGGGGGCCGGGGTGCGGAGGCCGGGGCGCCGAGCCGCTCGCGCACCTCGGCGACCACCCCGGGCAGGACCTCCAGGAAACGGTCCACGTCCGCCCCGGCCGTGCCCGGCGGCAGCGACACCCGGACGTTCCCCTCCGAGAGCACCCCCATCGCCTTGAGCACATGGCTCGGGATCAGGGTGCTGCTCGTGCAGGACGAGCCGGACGACACGGAGAACTCCCTCCGGTCCAGCTCGTGCAGCAGGGTCTCCCCGTCGACATAGAGACAGGAGAAGGTGACCAGATGCGGCAGCCGCCGCTCCGGATCACCCACCACCTCGACATCGGGCACCCGCTCGGCCACGACGGCCCGGATCCGGTCCACCAGCGCCCGCAGCCGCACCGACTCCGCCGCCGCCTCGCTCCGTACCGCACGCAACGAGGCCGCCGCCGCCACGATCGCCGGCAGGTTCTCGAACCCCGCCGCCCGCCCCGACTCCCGCTCCCCGGCCGGGCCTTGCGGCGAGAAGCGCGTCCCCTTGCGGACGGCGAGCAGCCCGACCCCGGCCGGACCGCCCCACTTGTGCGCGCTCGCCGTCAGCAGGGACCAGCCCGCCGGGACCGGCCCCCAGCCGAGCGACTGGGCCGCGTCCACCAGCAGCGGCACCCCGGCGTCCGCGCAGCGCGCGGCGACCTCGGCGACGGGCTGCTCGGTGCCCACCTCGTGGTTGGCCGACTGGAGGCAGGCCAGCGCGGTGTCCGCCCGCAGCGCCCCGCCGTACACCGCCGGGTCCACCGCCCCCGTGCGGTCCACCGGGACCTCGGTGAACGAGCCGCCCGCCGCCTCGTGGGCCGCCGCCGAATGGAGCACCGACGAGTGTTCGACCGCCGAGAGGGCCAGATGGCGGCCGACACGCCGACGCCCCGAAAGAGCCCCGGCAATTCCCGCGTGCACCGCCGTCGTCCCGGACGAGGTGAAGACCAGTTCGTCGGGGCGGCATCCGACGGCCTCCGCGGCGGCCTCCCGGGCCGCGTCCAGGAGCAGCCTGGCCCGCCGCCCCTCCCGGTACAGGCGGGCGGGATCGGCCCAGCCCTCGTCGAGCGCGGCAAGCAGGGCCTGGCGTGCGACGGGGTGCAGGGGGGCGGCGGAGGCGGCGTCGAAGTAGGGCACCCCGCCACGCTAGCCCGCACCCGGCCCCACCTCGCAGGGGGCCGTTCCGTCCGGACGGGCGAGTGGCCGTCAGATGGGGGCCGGAGGCCCGGATTCCACCCCATGGGCGTGTCGGGCGGCGCGTTGGGCACCCTCCCCGCGCGACCCCAAATAGCGTCCAGTAGGGTTTGGTCCGCATAAACATCCAAACCCCTGCCCGCGTCAGGGCCGGCGACCGACCAGAGACATACGGGCGCGCCGACCGTGCGGGCGAGACTCTCGGGAAGGCGCTACGTGAGTCCCAACGGCTCCGACCGCTCGTCGCGGCGCCCGATGCGGCGGAAGCTGCCGCAGGTGCTGACTGCGGGCCTGGTCCTGGCGACGGCCTCCGGTTGTTCATACAACTGGGAGGATTTCCCCCGCCTCGGAATGCCCACTCCGGTTACGGAAGAGGCCCCTCGGATCCTCTCCCTCTGGCAAGGCTCGTGGGCGGCAGCGCTCGTCACGGGTGTCCTTGTCTGGGGACTGATCCTCTGGAGCGTCTTCTTCCACCGGCGTAGCAGGACCAAGGTGGAGGTACCTCCGCAGACCAGGTACAACATGCCCATCGAGGCGTTGTACACAGTGGTTCCCCTCATCATCGTCTCGGTGCTCTTCTACTTCACCGCACGTGATGAGTCGAAGCTCCTCGAGCTCTCCGACAAGCCCGCCCACACCATCAACGTGGTCGGCTTCCAGTGGAGCTGGGGCTTCAACTACATCGAGAAGGTGGATGGCCAGCCCGCTGCGGGCCCCGAGATCCCCAAGGAACTCGACGCCATCCCCGACCGGTTCCACAAGGACTTCCCCGAGGGCGCCGGCGGCGTCTACGACGTGGGCATCCCCGGGACCCGCAACCCGCAGAACGGCAACCCGGGTCCGACCCTGTGGCTGCCGAAGGGTGAGAAGGTCCGCTTTGTCCTCACTTCGCGTGACGTCATCCACTCCTTCTGGGTGGTGCCGTTCCTCATGAAGCAGGACGTCATCCCGGGCCACACCAACGCGTTCGAGGTCACTCCCAACCGGGAGGGCACCTTCATGGGCAAGTGCGCCGAGCTCTGTGGCGCCGACCACTCCCGGATGCTCTTCAACGTCAAGGTCGTCTCCCCGGAGCGTTACCAGCAGCACCTCAAGGAGCTGGCTGAGAAGGGTCAGACGGGCTACGTGCCGGCAGGCATCGCGCAGACGGACCCGGCCAGGAATGCGGAGAAGAACCAACTGTGAGCATCCTCAACGAACCTCAGGGTGCCGCTCCGGCAGACGACTCGTACGAGGACGAGCTGCCCGTGCGGCGCAAGCAGCCGGGAAACATCGTCGTGAAGTGGCTGACCACCACTGACCACAAGACGATCGGTACGCTCTACCTGGTCACGTCGTTCGTGTTCTTCTGCATCGGCGGACTCATGGCGCTCTTCATGCGCGCCGAGCTGGCCCGTCCGGGCACGCAGATCATGTCGAACGAGCAGTTCAACCAGGCGTTCACGATGCACGGCACGATCATGCTGCTGATGTTCGCGACGCCGCTGTTCGCCGGATTCGCGAACTGGATCATGCCGTTGCAGATCGGCGCGCCCGACGTGGCGTTCCCGCGGCTGAACATGTTCGCGTACTGGCTGTACCTCTTCGGCTCGCTCATCGCGGTGGCCGGCTTCCTCACCCCGCAGGGTGCGGCCGACTTCGGCTGGTTCGCCTACTCCCCGCTCTCGGACGCGGTCCGTTCGCCGGGCGTCGGCGCCGACATGTGGATCATGGGTCTGGCCTTCTCCGGCTTCGGCACGATCCTCGGCTCGGTCAACTTCATCACCACGATCATCTGCATGCGCGCACCCGGCATGACGATGTTCCGCATGCCGATCTTCACCTGGAACGTCCTGCTGACCGGTGTCCTGGTCCTGCTGGCCTTCCCGGTCCTCGCCGCGGCGCTCTTCGCACTGGAGGCGGACCGAAAATTCGGTGCGCATATCTTCGACGCGGCCAATGGCGGCGCATTGCTCTGGCAACACCTCTTCTGGTTCTTCGGCCATCCAGAGGTGTACATCATCGCGTTGCCATTCTTCGGAATCATTTCCGAGGTCATCCCGGTATTCAGCCGCAAGCCGATGTTCGGCTACATCGGTCTGATCTCCGCGACGATCGCCATCGCCGGCCTTTCCGTGACGGTGTGGGCGCACCACATGTACGTCACGGGCGGTGTGCTGTTGCCGTTCTTCTCCTTCATGACGTTCCTCATCGCCGTGCCAACGGGCGTGAAGTTCTTCAACTGGATCGGCACGATGTGGAAGGGGTCGTTGTCCTTCGAGACACCGATGCTCTGGGCCGTCGGCTTCCTGATCACCTTCACCTTCGGTGGTCTGACCGGCGTCATCCTCGCCTCGCCCCCGATGGACTTCCACGTCTCGGACTCGTACTTCGTCGTCGCGCACTTCCACTACGTCATCTTCGGCACCGTGGTCTTCGCGATGTTCTCCGGATTCCACTTCTGGTGGCCGAAGTTCACCGGCAAGATGCTGGACGAGCGGCTCGGCAAGATCACGTTCTGGACGCTGTTCGTGGGCTTCCACGGCACCTTCCTGGTGCAGCACTGGCTCGGTGCCGAGGGCATGCCGCGTCGTTACGCGGACTACCTCGACGCCGACGGCTTCACCGCGCTGAACACGATCTCGACGATCTCCTCGTTCCTCCTCGGCCTGTCGATGCTGCCGTTCTTCTACAACGTCTGGAAGACCGCGAAGTACGGCAAGAAGATCGAGGTCGACGACCCGTGGGGTTACGGCCGTTCGCTGGAGTGGGCGACCTCCTGCCCGCCGCCGCGGCACAACTTCCTCACGCTGCCGCGGATCCGTTCCGAATCCCCGGCGTTCGACCTGCACCACCCGGAGATCACGGCGCTCGAACAGCTCGACCACCTCTCCGAGTCGGACAAGGCCCTCGCCGGCTCGAAGGAGGCAGGCAAGTGAAGATCCAGGGACAGATGTTCATCTGGCTGAGCGTCTTCATCCTCGCCATGGCCGTCGTGTACGGCGTGTGGTCCAAGGAGCCGGTCGGCACCACGGCCCTCTTCCTGGCCTTCGGGCTGTCCATCATGATCGGCTTCTACCTGGCCTTCACGGCCAACCGGGTCGACGCCATGGCCCAGGACAACAAGGAAGCGGACGTCGCCGACGAGGCGGGCGAGCTGGGGTTCTTCTCCCCGCACAGCTGGCAGCCGCTCTCCCTGGCGGTCGGCGGTGCCTTCGCCTTCATGGGCGTCGTCTTCGGCTGGTGGCTGCTGTACTTCTCCGCCCCCCTGCTCCTGATCGGCCTCTTCGGCTGGGTCTTCGAGTACTACCGGGGCGAGAACCGCACCCAGTGACACCGCATCCCGTGACACCGCGCCGCCGGTGACACGCGCTACACCACGAAGGGCCCGCATCGCCGACAGCGACGCGGGCCCTTCCCTCGTTTGCAGTCACTGAACGCGCTGGAACGGATGAATCTTCCTAGCGTGGACGGCATGAACCACACGCCGCGCATCCGCACCGTAGTGAGCTGCACCCTGCTGGTCGTGACCCTCGCCGCGGGTGCGACCGCCTGTGGCTCGCCCGACGGCCACCCGCTCTCCACGAAGCCTTACGACGCGGGCGACCAGGTCTCCTTCAACGGCCCCTCCGACAAGGAGAAGGCCGACCCCGACAAGCCCCTGGAAGTCACCGTCGAGGGCGACGACGGGCGCATCACCGACGTCAGCGCCGTGGACACCGGCGGCCGCCACCTCGCGGGAGAGCTCTCCGCCGACGGGAGGCGCTGGCGCTCCACCGCCCCGCTCGCGGCAGGCACCGGATACACCGTCAGGGTCGCCATGGAGAACAGCGACGGCGCCCCAGGCGTCCGTACGCTCTCCTTCGACACCTCATCGCCCAAGAAGTTGCTGAAGGTCGCCTTCGGCCCGGAGGCGGGCACCTACGGCGTCGGACAGCCCATCACGGCGGAACTCAGCGCCCCGATCACCGACAAGGCGGCCAGGGCCACCGTCGAGCGCGCCCTGAAGGTCCGCTCCACCCCGGCGGTCACCGGCTCCTGGTACTGGGTCGACGACAAGAAGCTGCACTACCGCCCGAAGGAGTACTGGCCCGCGAACGCCACCATCGAGGTCCGCTCCAACCTGGCGGGCATCAAGGTGACCAACGCGCTCTACGGAGCCGAGGCCAAGCCCCTGAAGCTCGCCACCGGCGACCGGATCGAGGCCATCACCGACGCCGCGGACCACACCCTGACGGTGTACCGCAACGGAGAAGTGATCAACACCATTCCGGTCACCACCGGCAAGCCCGGCTTCTCCACCCGCAACGGGGTCAAGGTGGTGCTCGCCAAGGAGCAGTTCGTCCGTATGCGCGGCGAGAGCATCGGCATCGCCGCCGGCTCGTCGGAGTCGTACGACCTGCCGGTCTACTGGGCCACCCGGGTGACCTGGAGCGGCGAGTACGTCCACGCCGCCCCCTGGTCCACCGGCTCCCAGGGCAACGCCAACGTCAGCCACGGCTGCACCGGCATGAGCACCGACAACGCCGAATGGTTCTTCGACACCGTACGCGAGGGCGACATCGTCAAGGTCGTCGGCAGCGAGGGCGAGGACATGGACCCGTTCGGCAACGGGTTCGGCGACTGGAACCTCTCCTGGGAGAAGTGGCAGAAGGGCAGCGCCCTCCACGAGGGGGCGCCGGACAGCCCGGGGACGCTCCAGGCCGCCCGGCTGCGTCCCCACGTCTGATCCGGGCAGGAAGGTGCCGTACGGCGCCGGACGCCCCTCAGCGGGCCGTGGGGGCCTCTCAGGCCTCCACGGCGAGCCGCTGCCGCAGCAGCGCCGCCAGCGCGTCGGCGAACTCCACCGGGTCCACCGGGAGCGTCACGGCGGCCTCCGCCCGGCTCCAGGTGGCCAGCCACGCGTCCTGCGGGCGGCCGATCAGGAGGAGCACCGGCGGGCAGCGGAAGATCTCGTCCTTGATCTGGCGGCAGACGCCCATCCCGCCGATGGGAGCCGTCTCCCCGTCCAGCACGCAGACGTCGACGCCGCCGGCGTCGAGCGCCTTGAGGACGGCCGGGAGCGTCGCGCACTCCAGGAACTCCACGGGTGGGACGTCCGCGGCAGGCCTGCGACCGGCTGCCAGCCTCACCTGCTCGCGGATGTTGGCGTCGTCGCTGTAGACCAGGACCGTGGCGGTCGCCTGCATTGTTCCTCCGTGACATCGACGTCGTCGGGGCTCTCGGGGCATGAACCGATGCGCGGATCGTACTCCGCCCGACCGGCCGTCAGCACCGGTAATGACGACCTTCCGATGGGCCGTTCGGCGCAGGGTGCGACCCCTGCAGACGGTACGGACACACCGAACGGCACCCCCCGGGGTGAGGGCGGGATAAGCGACCGACATAATGTCGGTCGTGGCGACAGCAACGACAGTAGAAACCGGGCACGCGCACCCGTCGGTCAATCGGCCGAACCTCACCAGCGTCGGAACCATCATCTGGTTGAGTTCCGAGCTGATGTTCTTCGCGGCCCTCTTCGCGATGTACTTCACCCTGCGATCGGTGATGGGACCCGATTACTGGAAGGAGATGTCCGATCATCTGAACTTCCCGTTCTCGGCGACGAACACCACGATCCTGGTGCTCTCCTCACTCACCTGCCAGCTCGGCGTTTTCGCAGCCGAGCGGGGCGATGTGAAGAAGCTCCGCACCTGGTTCATCATCACGTTCGTGATGGGTGCGATCTTCATCGGCGGCCAGGTCCTGGAGTACACCGAGCTGGTCAAGGACGCGGGGCTCTCCCTGTCGTCCGACCCGTACGGCTCGGTGTTCTACCTGACCACCGGCTTCCATGGTCTGCACGTGACAGGCGGTCTCATCGCCTTCCTGCTGGTCCTCGGCAGAACGTACGCGGCCAAGAGGTTCACCCACGATCAGGCCACCGCCGCCATCGTCGTGTCCTACTACTGGCACTTCGTCGATGTCGTATGGATCGGCCTGTTCGCAACGATCTACATGATCAAGTAACCGGGCTTCGCACCCGCCCACCATCGACGCAGAAGATCCTGACACCGGGGTAATCCGTGAAAAAGCTCTCCGCACGACGACGCCATCCGCTGGCGGCGGTCGTCGTACTACTCCTCGCGCTGGCGGCCACCGGGGGGCTGTACGCCGCGTTCGCGCCTGCGGGCAAGGCGCAGGCCGATGAAACCGCCCAGTCCCTCGCCATCGAAGAGGGCAAGAAGCTCTACTCCGTAGGCTGCGCCAGCTGCCACGGAACCGGCGGTCAGGGCACCACCGACGGGCCGTCCCTCGTGGGCGTGGGCTCCGCCGCCGTCGACTTCCAGGTCGGTACGGGCCGTATGCCCGCGCAGCAGCCGGGCGCCCAGGTACCGAAGAAGAAGGTCATCTACACCCAGGCGGAGATCGACCAGCTCGCGGCGTACGTCGCGTCGCTCGGCGCCGGTCCCATCACGCCGACCGACAAGCAGGTCGACCCCGCGGGCGCGGACGTCGCCAACGGTGGCGAACTGTTCCGCACCAACTGCGCCCAGTGCCACAACTTCACCGGTAAGGGCGGAGCCCTGACGGAGGGCAAGTACGCCCCCGACCTCGAAGGCGTGAGCCCGAAGCACATCTACGAGGCCATGCAGACCGGCCCGCAGAGCATGCCCTCCTTCCCCGACACGACGATGCCGGAGCAGGAGAAGAAGGACATCATCGCGTACATCGAGACCGTGAACGGTGACGAGACGGAGAGCCCCGGCGGCCTGGCCCTCGGCGGTCTCGGCCCGGTCAGCGAAGGTCTGTTCGCGTGGATCTTCGGACTCGGCGCGCTCGTCGCAGTCGCCGTTTGGGTCGCGGCCCACACCGCTAAGGCCAAGAAGTCATGAGTAGCCAACAGATTCCAGAAGACAACCTGCCTGTGGTGCAGGAGACCGCGCACGGCGCGGTGGAGCGTCACGACGACCCGTTCGCCGACCCGGGACTGCCGGCCCACCAGCCGCGCATCCAGGACCTCGACGAACGCGCCGCGAACCGCTCGGAACGCGCCGTCGCGTTCATGTTCACCCTCTCGATGCTGGCGACGGTGGGCTTCATCGCCTCCTACGTCATCTTCCCGGTGGACAAGATCGTCTACATCTGGCCCTTCGGCCATGTGAGCGCGCTCAACTTCTCCCTGGGTCTCACCCTGGGCGCGGCGCTCTTCTTCATCGGCGCGGGAGCCGTCCACTGGGCGCGCACTCTGATGTCCGACGTCGAGGTCGCGGCCGACCGCCACCCGATCGAGGCCCCGCCCGAGGTCAAGGCCCAGGTCATGGCCGACTTCAGGGCCGGCGCCGAGGAGTCCGCGATCGGCCGTCGCAAGCTGATCCGCAACACCATGTTCGGTGCGCTGGCCCTGGTGCCGCTCTCCGGTGTGGTCCTGCTGCGCGACCTCGGTCCGCTGCCGGAGAAGAAGCTCCGGACCACCCTGTGGGCGGAGGGCAAGCAGCTCATCAACATGAACACGATGAAGCCGCTGCGCCCCGAGCACATCACCGTCGGGTCGCTGGCCTTCGCCATGCCCGAGGGGCTCGACCCGGAGTCGCACGACTTCCAGACGCAGATGGGCAAGGCGGCCCTGATGATCGTCCGCATCGAGCCGGACGACATCAAGGACAAGCGCCAGCGTGACTGGGCCCACGAGGGCATCGTCGCGTTCTCCAAGATCTGCACCCACGTCGGCTGCCCGATCAGCCTGTACGAGCAGCAGACGCATCACGTGCTCTGCCCGTGCCACCAGTCCACCTTCGACCTCTCCGACGGCGCTCGCGTCATCTTCGGTCCGGCCGGCCACCCCCTTCCGCAGCTGCGGATCGGTGTCAACAGCGAGGGCAACCTCGAGGCGCTCGGCGACTTCGACGAGCCCGTCGGTGCTGCCTTCTGGGAGCGCGGATGAGTACTGCGACAAAGAACCCCTCCGCCGCCGGTCCGGCGAGCGGGCGCAAGGCTCCGGCCGGCGAGCGGGTGGCCGACTGGGCGGACGGCCGGCTGGGCATCTACGGCCTCGCCAAGGCCAACATGCGCAAGATCTTCCCGGACCACTGGTCCTTCATGCTCGGTGAGGTCGCGCTCTACAGCTTCATCATCATCATCCTCACGGGTGTGTATCTGACGCTGTTCTTCCAGCCGAGCATGGGCGAGATCGTCTACCACGGTCCGTACGAGCCCATGCAGGGCATCCGGATGTCCGAGGCCTACGCCTCGACCCTGAAGATCAGCTTCGAGGTCCGGGGTGGTCTGCTCGTCCGGCAGATCCACCACTGGGCGGCGCTGATCTTCCTGGCCGCCATGTTCGTGCACATGATGCGCGTCTTCTTCACGGGCGCGTTCCGCAAGCCGCGCGAGATCAACTGGCTCTTCGGCTTCCTGCTGTTCGTGCTCGGCATGTTCACCGGGTTCACCGGCTACTCCCTGCCGGACGACCTGCTCTCCGGTACCGGTGTCCGCTTCACCCAGGGCGCGATCCTGTCCGTGCCGATCGTCGGTACGTACATCTCGATGTTCCTGTTCGGCGGCGAGTTCCCCGGCCACGACTTCGTGGCCCGGTTCTACTCGATCCACATCCTGCTGCTGCCGGGCATCATGCTCGGCCTGCTGGTGGCCCACCTGATCCTGGTCTTCTACCACAAGCACACGCAGTTCGCGGGTCCCGGCCGGACCAACAAGAACGTCGTCGGCATGCCGCTGCTGCCCGTGTACATGGCGAAGGCCGGAGGGTTCTTCTTCCTCGTCTTCGGCGTCATCGCGGCCATCTCGGCCATCGCCACGATCAACCCGATCTGGGCCATCGGCCCGTACCGGGTCGACCAGGTGTCCACCGGCGCCCAGCCCGACTGGTACATGGGCTTCGCCGAGGGTCTGGTGCGTGTGATGCCGGGCTGGGAGATCAACCTGTGGGGCCACACGCTCGCCCTGGGCGTGTTCATCCCGCTGGTCGGCTTCGGCGTGGTCCTCACCGCGATCGCGGTGTACCCGTTCATCGAGTCCTGGGTCACCGGCGACAAGCGCGAGCACCACATCCTGGACCGCCCGCGCAACGTCCCGACCCGTACGGGCTTCGGCGTCGCCTGGATCACGGCGTACTTCATCGGCCTCATCGGCGGTGGAAACGACCTGTGGGCCACGCACTTCCACCTGTCGATCAACGCCATCACCTGGTTCGTCCGGATCTTCTTCTTCGTCGGACCGGTCATCGCGTTCATCGTCACCAAGCGGATCTGCCTCGGCCTCCAGCGCCGCGACCGGGAGAAGGTGCTGCACGGTCGCGAGACCGGCATCATCAAGCGCCTGCCGCACGGTGAGTTCGTCGAGATCCACGAGCCGCTCAGCCCCGGGCAGCTGCACACGCTCACGGCGCACGAGCAGTACCAGCCGCTCGACCTCGGCCCCGCGGTCGACGAGAACGGCGTCAAGCGCAAGATCTCCCCGGTGCAGAAGCTGCGCGCCAAGCTCAGCAAGGGGTACTACGCCGACGGGAACCAGATCCCCAAGGCAACCCCCGAGGAGTACAAGGAGATCAGCGAGGGCCACGGCCACCACTGATCACCTGAACTGATCGCCACCGTGAGAGCCCCGTCCATTCGATGGACGGGGCTCTTCGCGGTCCGCCCGGCTGGATAGGGTGGAGCCATCTTTCCTGACCGGCTGTGGACCCTGGAGCGGACCATGAACGTTGTGACCCCGAACGGCGGCGACAGCGTGGCGGACCGTTCCTGGCCCGGCCTGCTGAACCCCCTCCTGCGCGGCGAGAACCTCAGCTCCGAGGAGACCGCCTGGGCCATGGACCGGATCATGAGCGGCGAGGCCACCGACGCGCAGATCGCCGGGTTCGCCGTCGCGCTGCGGGCCAAGGGCGAGACCGTCGACGAGGTCACCGGACTGGTCCGCGCGATGTACGCGCACGCCAACACCATCCACGTACCGGGCCGGACCGTCGACATCGTCGGCACCGGCGGCGACCTCGCCAGGACGGTCAACATCTCGACCATGTCCGCGATCGTCATCGCCGGCACCGGCGCCAAGGTCGTCAAGCACGGCAACCGGGCCGCCTCCTCCGCCAGCGGCTCCTCCGACGTGCTGGAGAAGCTCGGCGTCAACCTGGAGCTGACCCCGCAGCGGGTCGTCGAGGTCGCCGAAGCGGCGGGCATCACCTTCTGCTTCGCCGTGAAGTTCCACCCCGCCCTGCGGTACGCCGCCAAGGCCCGCAAGGAACTCGGCGCGCAGACCACGTTCAACATCCTGGGCCCCCTCACCAACCCGGCCCAGGTCCGCGCCCAGGCGGTCGGCGTCGCCGACGCCCGGATGGCGCCCATCGTCGCGGGCGTGCTGGCAGACCGGGGCAACTCTGCCCTGGTCTTCCGCGGTGACGACGGCCTCGACGAGCTGACCACCACCGCTACCTCCCGGGTCTGGGTGGTGCGCGACGGCTCGGTCCGCGGGGAGCCCTTCGACCCGCGCGACGTCGGGCTGCCCATCGTCCCCGTCGAGGCGCTGCGCGGCGCCGACGCCTCGTACAACGCCGATGTGGCCCGCCGGCTGCTGGACGGCGAGGGCGGCGCGGTACGGGAGGCGGTGCTGCTCAACTCGGCGGCGGCCCTGGTCGCCCTGGACCCGGCCCCCGGCACGCTGACCGAGCAGCTCGCGGCGAAGATCCTCGTCGCGGCCGAGTCCATCGACTCCGGGGCCGCCAAGCGGGCCCTGGAGCGCTGGGTGGTGGCCAGCAACGCCTGAACGCGCGACGGAGCCGCCTGCGGCCCGCACGGTGTGGCACAGGGCGCAGTCCGGATGCCGGACTGCGCCCTTGCGCGTGTGCACACGTATGGCAAGATGCTGCGCAGGTCATGAGTGACAGCGACTACGGCCCCGGCCCGCTGTCCGGCAACCCTCCGTCCGTGGCGGGGTGCCCCGGGTGAAGACCAGGCCGCAGGCAGCGAGGTCTGCGGCAAGCGCGGGCCCCTCGGCATCCAGCGGATGCCAGCCCCCGGGGTCCTGGTCCCTAGGGAGTCTTCTGTGAGCAAGCGAATGCGCTAGGGCTTGTCGCCCTCCTTCCGCGCACCCTTTTTCTTCCCCCCTCCCTGCGCTGCCGCGTACTGCCGGCGCATGGATTTCGCCTGCCTTTTACGGGAGTTCGCCATGTCTGTCCCCACCGCTGCCCTCGACTCGTCGGTTTGTGCCCCGCTGCCCGTTCTGGGGCAGAACGTCACGGTCCCGCTCGTCACCGGTGGTGAGGTCACCTACGCCGCGCTCGACTACGCCGCCAGCGCCCCGGCCCTCCAGCGGGTCTGGGACGACGTCGCCGCGTACGCCCCGTACTACGGCAGCGTCCACCGAGGCGCCGGCTACCTCTCGCAGCTCTCCACCGACCTCTTCGAGAACAGCCGCCGTACGGTCGCGGAGTTCCTCGGCTGCCGCGCGGACGACCAGGTCGTCTTCACCCGCTCCACGACCGACTCCCTCAACCTGCTGGCCGCAGCGATCCCCGCCGACTGCCAGGTCTTCGTCTACGAGACCGAGCACCACGCGTCCCTGCTGCCCTGGCGCGACGCCCAGGTCACCTACCTCAACGCGCCCCGCACCCCGGCCCAGGCCGTCGAGACCCTGGAGCGCGTGCTCGCCGACCGCGACCCCTACGGCCCTGCCCTCGTCTGCGTCACCGGCGCGTCCAACGTGACCGGCGAGCTGTGGCCGGTACGGGAACTGGCCGCCGCCGCCCACGCACACGGCGCCCGGATCGTCCTGGACGCCGCGCAGCTCGCCCCGCACCACCCCGTGGACATCGCCGAACTGGACGTCGACTGGGTCGCGTTCTCCGGCCACAAGCTGTACGCGCCCTTCGGCTCCGGCGTCCTGGCCGGCCGCGCCGACTGGCTCCAGGCCGCCGAGCCGTACCTCGCCGGCGGCGGCGCGTCCCGCAAGGTCGCCCGGCGCGCCGACGGCGGCGTGGACGTCGACTGGCACACCACGGCCGCCCGCCACGAGGCCGGTTCGCCCAACGTCATCGGCGTCTACTCCATCGCCTCCGCCTGCAAGGCCCTGACCGAGGCCGGCTTCGAGGACCTGGTCGCCCGGGAGCAGCAGCTCGTGGGCCGGGTCCGCGAGGGGCTCGCCGAGGTGCCCGAGGTGCGGGTGCTCTCGCTGTTCGGCGACGACGCCCCCCGGGTCGGCGTCATCTCCTTCGTGGTGCGCGGCTGGAACAGCTCGCACTTCGCCGCCGCCCTCTCCGCCGAGTACGGCATCGGCGTGCGCGACGGCCTCTTCTGCGCCCACCCGCTGGTGCGCACCCTGCTCGGCAGCGACCCGCAGGACCCGGGCGAGTGCGGTGCGCCGGAAGGCGAGCCGGGCGAGAGCTCGCTCAACGCGATCCGCGTCAGCTTCGGCGCCGGTACGCCCGACGAGCACATCGACCGGTTCCTGCGCGCGGTCTCCGAGCTGGTCCGCGAGGGCGCCCGCTGGAACTACCGCACCGAGGACGGCCGCTGCGTCCCGGACCGCGGCGAGGCCGCCCAGGTCTGACACGTCCTGACGAAACACCTCGGCCGGGGACAGGCGCACCGCCCGTCCCCGGCCTGATCGGCCACGAGAGGCCTTACGCGTCGAGGCCGATGGCGAAGGCGGCTTCCAGGTCGTGCTGGGAGTACGTACGGAACGCCACGTGGGTGTCGGTGCCCTCGACGCCCGGGATCTTGCTGATCCGGCCGGGGATGACATCGGCGAGGTCGTCGTGCCTGGCGACCCGGACCATGGCGATCAGGTCGTAGGTGCCGGTGACGGAGAAGACCTCGCTGACACTGTCCAGCGCGGCGATGGCCTCGGCGATCTCCGGAATCCGGTCCACGCTGGTCTTGATGAGCACGATCGCGGTGATCACGGCTGGCTGTCTCCCTCGGTGGCTGGAACCTTCACTCTAGGGCCTCCCGCCCCACCCCTGTAGCGCACCCAGGCGTACAGGAACCCGGCCACGAAACCCGCCACATGCGCCAGGTACGCCACCCCGGGCCCGCTGCCCGCCCCCTGCGCCGCCGCCCACTGGAGCCCGAACCAGAAGACCAGCACCATCCAGGCGGGGAAGCGCAGCGGCAGGAAGAAGAGGAACGGGAACAGGCTGGTCACCCGGGTTCTGGGGAACAGGTAGAGGAACGCGCCGAGCACTGCGGAGATCGCCCCCGACGCACCGACCAGCGTCTGCCCGGAGTCCGCGTGCGCCGCCGCGTAGCAGACCAGCGCCACATAGCCGCAGCCCACGTAGAACAGGGCGAACCGCAACCGGCCCATGCGCTCCTCGGCCATCGCGCCGAAGACGTACAGGAACAGCAGGTTCCCCAGCAGGTGCAGCCAGCTGCCGTGCACGAACAGGGCGGTGAACGGTGTGATCAGCGCATGAGTGGACCCCGCCCACAGCTCGGCGGGGATCACTCCCCACCGCTCGAAGTACCCGGCCTGCGCGGCGAGGAGAGCGTCCTCGCTCCCGCGGGCGGCGCCGCCGAACCCGGAGAGCGGGCTGATCAGGAAGATCACACCGCAGACGGCGATCAGCCCGTAGGTGACCGGGGCGCCGCTCGACGCCGCCGCGTCCCGGATCCTCCCCGCCGTGGTCCGCCAGTCGGCCTGCCGCCCATCGATCATGGACAGAGCATGACGTACTGGTGGAGAACCGGACGGAGCGCCTCGCCGTGCCGATGCCTATACGCGAGGCCGTAGGGTTACGCCAGGACTTCCGCAGTTCGACGGCGCACCGCGAGATCCTTGACGTAGACAGGTGGAGACGCGGCGGCGCGCCCGGCGCGGGCTTCTGGCGACGACGAAAGAGGACCCAACGATGACGACGGTTCCCCTGCCGACCGACTCGACCCGCTGGCGCTGCACGCTGTGCGGCAATCTCACGCGCTTCGACGTGACCCGCTCGTCCAAGGTCGTGGAGTACGTGCACCTCGACCTGGCCGGTGAGTCGAGTGTCGAGGAGCGGGAGGTCGTCAGTGAGACCATCGAGTCGGTCCGCTGTCGTTGGTGCAACGCGGTGGACCAGATCGAACTGGTGGACAGGCCGGGTGCCGCTTCCTGAGGGAGCGCACCCTTCGACATATCTATGGGGTGACGGACGGTGGATCAGCCGACCAGCGGCGCCGGACCGGCCGATGAGGCCGACGGCGGTGCGGAGGTGCTCGGCCGTCCGCTGCCCGAGGGTGTCCGACGGCGGGTGATCGCGCTGGTCTCGGACGCCTTCGGTGGCCTGACCGTCTCCGAACTGCCCGCCCAGCTACGGCAGTACGCCCGGTTCACCCCGACCCGGCGGGCGAAGTTCGCTGGGAACGCGATGGCCGCCGCGCTGGAGGGCGACTCCCTCTTCCGGCGGCGCATCGGGGAGCGGCTCGGCCAGTCCCAGCCCGAGCTGACCGGCGCGCTGGAGGCGGGTTCGCCGCCCGCCGCCGCCGATCCCCTCGATGTGGCCGCGGCCGCCTACGTGCTGCGCCCGGTCGGCTGGGTCAAGCTGGTCGAATCGGCCGGCGAGGAGGTCCAGCGCGCCGACGCGGAACGGGCCGACGAGGAGACCCGGCGCGAACTGGAGCACCTGCGCGAGGAGCTGGAGCGCGCCCGCGCCCACACCCGCGCCGAGACCGAGCGGCTGCGCACCGAGCTGGAGGCGGCCCGCAAGGAGGCCGAGTCGCTGCACCGCAAGCTGCGCAGCGCCCTGAGCGAGGTGAAGCGCGGCGAGGCCGCCCTGCGCCGCGGCGCCGCCGAGGCCGACACCGTACGCGCCGAGTCGGCGGCCCAGCTCTCCGCCGCGGAGAGCGAGTCGCGCCGGCTCAAGGGGCGGCTGGGGGAGGCAGAGGCGGCCCTGGAGGCGAGCCGCCGGGCCGCGCGTGAGGGCCGCTCGGTGGAGGACATGCGGCTGCGGCTGCTCCTGGACACCGTGCTGGACGCGGCATCGGGGCTGCGGCGGGAGCTGGCGCTGCCCCCGGCGACGACACGTCCCGCCGACACCGTGGACGCGGTGGAGCCCGGCCGGATGTCACCCAAGGACATTGCGGCCAGGGCCCTTTCGGAGACCGATCCGGCGCTGCTCGACCAGCTGCTGGCGCTTCCGCAGGCCCATCTCATCGTGGACGGCTACAACGTGACCAAGACCGGCTATCCCCAGATGCCGCTGGAGAAGCAGCGGTTGCGGCTGCTGGGCGGGCTCTCGGTGCTCGCGGCGCAGACCGGTGCCGAGATGACCTGCGTCTTCGACGGGGCCGAACTGGCCGCCCCGGTGCTGCTGGCCCCGCCCCGGGGCGTACGGGTGCTGTTCAGCAAGGCCGGGGTCACGGCGGACGAGCTGATCCGTCAACTGGCCCGCGCGGAACCGCCGGGGCGGCCCGTGGTGGTCGTCTCCACCGACCGGGAGGTGGCGGACGGCGTGGCCAAGGCCGGCGCACGGCCCGTCGCGTCCGTCTTGCTCCTCAAGCGCCTTTCGCGCGTCTAGCGGAATATGCACGACATGTGTGGCATGCCGGTTTTATGGGAACGTACCGTCAAGTCGCCGCTACACGCGGTGGGGTGAGAGTAAAGAAGTGCCTGGTGTGACGAGAAAAATCCTGTGAGGATTTGAACTGATCACAAGATGGTCACTAAGGTCGGGCCTCGAACCTTCGCACGGTTGATCACCCATTGGGGGTGACGGCGAAGGAACCGCCGAGTCCGTCATGTGCACGGAGCCGGGGAATCTTTCCCCCACAGCCCGGTAGGCGGCTCTGAGGAAGAAGGAGCTCGCCTTCGTGGCGTCCCACCGTCGTCCCAAGCAGCCGAGCCGCACCCGCGTGACCGTGCTCACCGCGACCGCCGCCGCGGCCGTGGCCCTGACCTCCCAGGCCGCCCACGCCGACCCCAAGCCGAGCAAGAGCGAAGTCAAGGCGAAGGTCGACAAGCTCTACCACGAGGCCGAGGCGGCCACCGAGAAGTACAACGGGGCCAAGGAGCAGCAGGACAACCTGAAGAAGGAAGTCGACGCGCTCCAGGACAAGGTCGCCCGCGGCCAGGCCGAGCTCAACACGCTGCGCACCGAACTCGGTTCGATCGCCACCGCGCAGTACCGCTCCGGTGGCATCGACCCCTCCGTGGCCCTCTTCCTCGCCTCGGACCCGGACAGCTTCCTCGACCAGGCCTCCGCGCTCGACCAGCTGACGGTCAAGCAGACGGAGTCGTTGCAGAAGATCCAGTCCAAGCAGCGCACCCTCGCCCAGCAGCGCAAGGAAGCCCAGGACAAGCTCGGCGACCTCGCCGACGTCCGCAAGGCGCTCGGCGAGAACAAGAAGAAGTACCAGGGCAAACTGGCCGACGCCCAGCAGCTGCTCAACACGCTGACGCAGGCCGAGCGTGCCAAGATGCAGAAGGACGAGCAGCGCGCCAGCCGCGCCGCCAGCGACCGGGTCGAACTCGGCAACGAGTCCCCCGCGTCCGGCCGTGGAGCCGCCGCCCTGGCCGCAGCCGCCACGCAGATCGGCAAGCCGTACGTCTCCGGCGGCTCGGGCCCCAACTCCTATGACTGCTCCGGGCTGACCCAGTGGGCCTTCGCCCAGGCCGGCGTCTCCATCACCCGGACCACGTTCACCCAGCACAACGACGGCACGAAGATCGGCCGCAGCCAGCTCAAGCCGGGCGACCTGGTCTTCTTCAACAACCTGGCGCACGTCGGCTTCTACGCCGGCAACAACCAGATCCTGCACGCCCCGAAGCCGGGCACCGTCGTCCGCTACGAGTCGATGGACTACATGGGCACCTTCCAGTTCGGCGTCCGCATCTGACGCCACGGCCCGCCCGCGGCGCACCCGAACGAGGGAATCGCCGAGCACCGCACTGACGCCCCGCCCCGCCGGAGACCAAGGTCACCGGCGGGGCGGTGGCGTTGGACCTCTCTGCCGCCACCGGCGCGGTCTTTTGCCGGTGCGTAGTCGCGCGATTACTGTCTGGCTGCCGCGCAGCTCCCGGTCTCCGTCCGCCCGTCCCGGGCGGCAGGGGCTGCGCACTACCGCGTCAGCGGAAGGGAGTGCGGCTACCTGTGGTGTCCCATCGCCGTTCCACACCGTCCGGCTTCACCAGAGGCGTCCGGGTCACGGTCGTCTCGGCGGCCGCCGCCACCGCGGCCGCGACGCTGACCGGGGCCCCGGCGAGCGCCGACCCGAAGGAGACCCGGGAGAGCGCCAAGGCAGCCGTCGACCGCCTCTACGGGGAGGCCGAGCAGGCCACCGAGCGCTACAACGAGGCCGGGGAGCGCGTGGACCGGCTGCGCGGCGAGGCGGACCGCTTCCAGGACGCCACGGCCCGGGGCCAGGAGCGGGTCAACCGGATGCGCGACGCGCTGGGTGCGATGGCGGGCGCGCAGTACCGCACCGGCTCCATCGACCCGGCGCTCGCTCTGCTGCTCTCCGCCGACCCGGACACCTACCTGGAGCGGGCCGCCGCCCTTGAGCGGGCCGGCGCCCGGCAGGCGATGACCCTGGACAAGCTGCGGCACGCGCAGCGCAAACTCGCCCAGACCCGCGCGGAGACCACCCGTGCCCTGACCGAGCTGGAGCGCAACCGGGCCGCCGTCACGCGCCACAAGCACGCCGTCGAGTCCAAGCTCCGCGAGGCCCGCCGGCTGTTGGACTCGCTGCCCCCGGAGGAACGCGCCACCTTCGACCGGGCCTCCCGCTCCGGCCGCGAGGGACCGCCCGACCTCTCCGGCGTCGTCCCCGGCTCGGCCCGCGCGATGTCCGCCGTGGCCGCCGCCCACCAGGCGCTCGGGAGACCCTACGTCTGGGGCGCCAACGGGCCCTCCGGGTTCGACTGTTCCGGCCTGATGCAGTGGGCCTACGCCCAGGCCGGGGTGAGCCTGCCCCGCACCTCCCAGGCCCAGCGATACGCGGGCCGCATGGTGCCCCTCTCCCAGGCGCGGCCGGGGGACCTGGTCGCCTACCGTGCGGACGCCAGCCACATCGGCATGTACGTCGGCAACGGCCAGGTCATCCACGCCCCCTACCCGGGCGCCCCGGTCCGCTACGATCCGGTCGGCATGATGCCCGTCTCCTCGGTGACCCGGATCTGACCGTACGACCGGATCTGACCGTACGATCGGCAGGGTGGCCGTACGAGGACGTGACGCGCGAGGGGGACGCCCCCGGGGACCACGGCGCCCGGCGGGCCCGCTGCTCGCCGTGCTCCTGACCGCGGCCGCCTGCACGGCCCCCGCCGACACGGACACCTTCCTCACCACCGGCGCCCTCGACGCCACGCTGGAACGCCGCGCGGCGGCCGTCCTCGCCCACGACCCGGCGGGCTACGTCGACGGCCTCGCGCCGGACGCCGCGAAGCTGCGGGCCGCCCAGCGCACCGAGCTGGACCGGCTCGCCGACGTGCCCCTGAAGTCCTGGACCTACGACGTCGAGGACATCACCCAGCAGGACGGGCAGTGGGCCACCGCCGACGTGGAACTGCGCTACCGCATCGACGGGTACGACACCGCCCCGGTCGCCACCCGCCGCGTCCTGGAGCTCATGCGCGACGGCGAGCGCTGGTACATCACGGCCGACCGGCCCGCCGAGGGAGCCTCCGGGCAGCTGTGGCAACAGGGGGACGTCGAGGTCGTCGAGGGCGAGCACAGCATCGTCCTGGGCGTCGGACGGCCGAAGAACGAGCTGCGCCAGGTCGCCGACACCGTGGACCTCGCCGTGCCGGCCGTCTCGGACGCCTGGCCGAGGCCCTGGACCCGCCGGGTGGTCGTCCTCGTCCCGGACTCCGTCGAGTCCATGGCGGGGCTGCTCGGCTCGCCGGAGGCCAGCTACCGGGGCATCGCCGCCGTCACCACCGGCGAGGTCGGCGGCACCGGCGAGCGCCCGGCCATCGCCGACCGGGTGATCGTCAACCCACAGGCGTACGCCACCCTGGGCAGTTTCGGGCAGCGGATCGTCCTGACCCATGAGACGACCCATGTCGCCACCCGTACCAGCACCTCCACCGCCACCCCGGTCTGGCTCTCCGAGGGCTTCGCCGACTGGACCGCCTACCGGGGCGAGGACCGCGCCGCCGACACCATCGCCCCCGAGCTGGCCGAAGCCGTCCGCAGCGGCCGGACCCCCGCCGGACTCCCCGCCGACCCGGACTTCGGCTTCGACGGCGACCCGGCGAAACTCGCGGGAGCCTACGAGGGCGGCTGGCTGGCCTGCGAGCTGATCGCGGAGCGGTGGGGCAAGGAGAAGCTGATCGCCTTCTACGAGGCCGTCGGCGCGCACGACGGGCGCGAGGGGGCGGTGGAGCAGGCGCTGAACGCGGTGCTCGACACCACCCCCGAGCAGTTCACCGCCGACTGGCGCGACTACCTCGCCACCCGGCTCGGCTGACCCCCGCCCGGGAGAAGAGCGCCCTGGGCACGCGGTTTTTCCGGCACCGTCGACCGCCACAGCCGCCGCGCCGCGACCACCGAGGCACCCACCAGCAGCCCGTTCCGTACGAGGAGGAGCCCCACGCCCCACGCGTCGCTCGCCACCACATGGCCGAAGCCGACCGGGAACTCCAGCAGCGTCACCCCCGCCGCCACCAGCACCAGCACCGCCGGAAGCGTCATCGCCGCCCGCCGGAACACCAGGCACACCGCCGCGAGCCCGACCAGCCACACCACGTACTGCGGGCTGATCACCCGGCTGGTGACCGTGAACAGCAGCACCGCCGTGAACGCCGCCTCGGCCGGGGTGTGCGCGGCGAACGTCCGGGCCCGCAGCCGCCACAGCAACAGCCAGCCCAGCGCCAGGAAGCCGAGCCCCAACGCCAGCGTCGACACCAGCTCCACGTGCGGGCCGACGAACTCCAGCGAGCCGTAGCGCAGCTCCACCCGCCCCTCCCAGCCGAACCGCCGCGCCACGTGGAAGACCAGCGCGCCCAGGGACTCGACCTCGGTGCCCCGGTCCCGCTGGAAGGCCAGGAACGCGAACGCCCCCGGCATCCACAGCGCGAACGCCGCCGCGAGCCCCGCCGCCGTCAGCACCGCCGACGTCCACGCGGCCCGCGTCGGACGCCCCTTGCGCACCCCGACGAGCAGCAGCGCGGGCCACCCCTTCAGCAGCGCCCCGAACGCAGCCAACGCCCCCAGCGCACGGGGCCGGCGCACCCCCGCCAGCAGCGCCGCCACCGCGACCGCCGTCACCATCAGGTCGTAGCGGGCGTAGACCGTCGGACCGAGCAGCGGCACCCCCACGACCCACACCCAGGCGCCGGCCGCCCTTATCCCCGGCCGCCGCCCCGCGTACAGCAGCAGCCCCAGCACCAGCGCGTCGCAGAGCAGCACAGCCACGAAGAACGCGGTCGCGTACTCCAGGAACGGCAGCAGGGCGGGGGAGAGGATCGCCAGGGCTGCCCCGGGCGGGTACTGCCAGGTGACGTCGTCCAGCGGATACGTGCCGGTCAGCAGCGTCTCGTACCAGCTCCGGTAGATCACCGACACGTCCACCGTGACGTCCGGGCCGGGCACCGTGACCACCTTGAACACACAGGCCAGCAGCCAGGCCCGGGTCAGTGCCCACAGCGCGTACGGCCACGGCCCGGCGCCGATGGGTTCTCGTGCCGCCATCACCGTCATCGCCGCCTCCTCGTCGCTCGTGCCCGGCCGGGTTCCCGGCGGCTCATGATGCCGTCGGGAGAGCGCGCCAGCGGTGAAGCGCGGCCGTTCGGTACTGTCGGCGACGATGGACAAGACCTTGATCGTGACCAATGACTTCCCGCCCCGCCCCGGTGGCATCCAGGCGTTCCTGCACAACATGGCGCTGCGCCTGGATCCCGACCGGGTCGTCGTCTACGCCTCCACCTGGAAGCGCGGCGAGGAGGGCGCGGCGGCCACCGCCGCCTTCGACGCCGAGCAGCCGTTCCCCGTGGTCCGCGACCGGACGACGATGCTGCTGCCGACTCCGCGCGTCACCGGCCGGGCCGCCGGTCTGCTGCGCGAGCACGGCTGCACCTCCGTCTGGTTCGGCGCCGCCGCCCCGCTCGGCCTGATGGCCCCGGCGCTGCGCCGCGCGGGCGCCCGGCGGCTCGTCGCCACCACCCACGGCCACGAGGCCGGCTGGGCGCAACTGCCCGCCTCCCGGCAGCTGCTGCGCCGGATCGGCGATGCCACGGACACGATCACCTATCTCGGTGAGTACACCCGCTCCCGGATCGCCGGGGCCCTCACCCCCGAGGCCGCCGGGCGCATGGTCCAACTGCCGCCCGGCGTCGACGAGAAGACCTTCCACCCGGCGTCCGGCGGGGACCGGGTCCGGGCCCGCCTCGGGCTCTCCGACCGCCCCGTGGTCGTCTGCGTCTCCCGCCTGGTGCCGCGCAAGGGCCAGGACACGCTGATCCTGGCCATGCCCGCGATCCTCGCGCGGGTCCCGGACGCGGTGCTGCTGATCGTCGGCGGCGGACCGTACGCCAAGGACCTGGAGCGGCTCGCGGCCCAGACCGGGGTCCAGGACTCGGTGCGCTTCACCGGACCCGTGCCCTGGGCCGAGCTCCCCGCGCACTACGGGGCCGGGGACGTCTTCGCGATGCCCTGCCGCACCCGGCGGCGGGGGCTCGACGTGGAGGGCCTCGGGATCGTCTACCTGGAGGCGTCCGCGACCGGGCTGCCCGTGGTGGCCGGCGACTCGGGCGGCGCCCCGGACGCGGTGCTCGACGGCGAGACCGGGTGGGTGGTGCGCGGCGGCAGCGTCGAGGAGTCGGCGGACCGGATCGTGACGCTGCTCGGCGACCCGGAGCTGCGGCAGCGGATGGGGGAGCGGGGCCGGGCCTGGGTCGAGGAGAAGTGGCGCTGGGACCTGCTGGCGGAGAAGCTCAAGACCCTGCTGTGAGAACGCCGTACGACGGAGGGGCCCGCACCTGGTCACCAGGCGCGGGCCCCTCCGTACGCGTAACACCGCTCAGGAGCGGTAGATCGACTCCACCTCGTCCGCGAAGTCCTTCGCCACCACGTTCCGCTTCAGCTTCAGCGACGGCGTGATGTGGCCCGCCTCCTCGGTGAACTGGGCGGGCAGGATACGGAACCTGCGCACCGACTCGGCCTTGGAGACCGCCGCGTTGCCGTCGTCCACCGCCCGCTGCACCTCGGCCAGCAGCTCCGCGTCCTCGCGCAGCGACAGAGCCGTCGAGCCGGCCGGCTTGCCGTTCTCCTCGGCCCAGCGGCTCAGGAACTCCTCGTCCAGCGTGACCAGCGCGCCGACGAACGGACGGCCGTCGCCGACCACCATGCACTCCGCGACCAGGGCGTGCGCGCGGATACGGTCCTCGATCACCGCGGGGGCGACGTTCTTGCCGCCCGCCGTCACGATGATCTCCTTCTTGCGGCCGGTGATCGCGAGGTAGCCGTCCTCGTCGAGCGTGCCGATGTCCCCGGTGTGGAACCAGCCGTCGGCCAGCGACTCGGCCGAGGCCGACTCGTTCTTCCAGTAACCGGTGAACAGGTGCTCGCCGTGCAGCAGTACCTCGCCGTCGTCCGCGATCCGCACGACCGAACCGGGCAGCGGCTGGCCGACCGTGCCGATCTTCGGCCGGTCCCACGGGTTGAACGCGGTCGCCGCGCAGGTCTCGGTCAGGCCGTAGCCCTCCAGGACCGTGAAGCCGATGCCCCGGTAGAAGTGGCCGAGCCGCTCGCCCAGCGGCGCGCCGCCCGAGATCGCGTACTCGCCCCGGCCGCCGAGGACGGCGCGGAGCTTGCCGAAGACCAGCTTGTCGAAGAGCCTGTGCTTGAGCCTCAGCCCCAGCGCGGGGCCCTGCGGGGTGCTCAGCGCCCGGCTGTAGGCGATCGCCGTATCGGCCGCCCGGTCGAAGATCTTGCCCTTGCCGTCGGCCTGCGCCTTGGCGCGCGCAGCGTTGTAGACCTTCTCGAAGACCCGGGGCACGCCCAGGATCAGCGTCGGCCGGAACGAGGCCAGCTCGTCCGTGAGGTTCTTGATGTCCGGCACACAGCCGAGCTTGATCGGGGCCATCACCGAGGCCACCTCGACCAGCCGGCCGAAGACGTGCGCGGCGGGCAGGAACAGCAGCACCGAGCACTCGCCCGTACGGAAGAGGGGCTTCAGCCGCTCCACCACGTTGCCGCACTCCGCGAAGAAGCTGCGGTGGGTGAGCACACAGCCCTTGGGGCGGCCCGTGGTGCCCGAGGTGTAGACGATCGTCGCCGGGTCGTCCGCCTTGGCGCTGCGCGTCCGCAGGTCCATGGTCTCCTCCGAGACCTCGGCACCCGCCCTGCCCAGCGCGTCCACCGCGCCCGCGTCGATCTGCCAGACGTGCTCCAGCTCCGGCAGCGCGTCCCGTACGGAGGCCACGGAGGCGGCGTGCGCGTCGCTCTCCACGAGCACCGCCACCGCCCCCGAGTCACCGAGGATCCACTGCACCTGCTCGGCCGAGCTGGTCTCGTACACCGGCACGGTCACCGCGCCCGCGCTCCAGATCGCGAAGTCCAGCAGCACCCACTCGAAACGGGTGCGCGACATCAGGGCGACCCGGTCACCGGGCTGCACGCCCGAGGCGATCAGACCTTTGGCGGCGGCTCTCACCTCGGCCAGGAACCGCGTGGCACTGACGTCCGTCCAGACGCCGGCCACCTTGCGGCTCATCACCGCGACTTCGGGATGCTGAGCGGCATTGCGGCGGATGAGATCCGTCAGGTTGCCGTCCGTCGGGACCTCGTACAGGGCCGGAAGGCTGAACTCGCGCAAGACTGCTGCTCCTCATCGGGCTCCGGTGCCACGGCTCTGTGTGACGCACCGGCTGCGGTCCAAGATTGGCGGGTGCTCAGTGGGGAGAGCACGACTGGACTGCCCGGACGTTACCCACCGGTACTCGGTTCCGGATAGGGGGTTCCGGCCAGATGTCTTATGCATCACACATACACATGACCCTTTCGCGCACAGTAGTCCACTGCCGTCCCGACGTGGAAGTAACCGCAGGTCCGGACGGTCTACCAGCGACGGAAGCGGCCCCCTAGGGTGATCCCATGCGAGGCAGCGAACCGGACAGCCGGGACAGGGCCGGGGGCTCGACCCGGGTCCACGTGGTCAGCGACGTACACGGGAACACCGAGGCCCTGGCCCGCGCCGGGGACGGCGCGGACGCCCTCATCTGCCTCGGTGACCTGGTGCTCTTCCTCGACTACGCCGATCACTCGCGCGGAATCTTCCCCGACCTGTTCGGCGAGGAGAACGCCGACCGCATCGTCGCCCTGCGCACCGCCCGCCGCTACGACGAGGCCCGCGCCTTCGGCCGCGAGCTGTGGGCGGGCCGCGACCGCGACACCGAGATCCTCGGCGCGGTGCGCAAGCAGTACGCCGAACTCTTCGCCGCCTTCCCCACTCCGACGTACGCCACCTACGGCAACGTCGACGTCCCCGACCTCTGGCCCGAGTACGCCCGCCCCGGCACCACCGTCCTCGACGGCGAACGCGTCGAGATCGGCGGCCGGGTCTTCGGCTTCGTCGGCGGCGGCCTCAGGACCCCGATGAACACCCCGTACGAGATCAGCGACGAGGAGTACGCCGCCAAGGTCGAGGCGCTCGGCCCGGTCGACGTCCTCTGCTCCCACATCCCGCCCGAGGTCCCCGAGCTGACGTACGACACGGTCGCCCGCCGCTTCGAACGCGGCAGCAGCGCCCTGCTGGAGGCGATCCGTACCACCCGCCCCCGGTACGCGCTTTTCGGCCATGTTCACCAGCCGTTGGTCCGCCGGATGCGGATCGGTGCCACCGAGTGCGTCAACGTCGGCCACTTCGCCTCGACCGGAACACCCTGGGCGCTGAGCTGGTGACCGCGGGCGGCCGGGGCGTGGACCGGAGCGCGCCGGGCACGCGATAGCCTGCACAGCGGCAGGCTCCTGCCGAACGCGACCGGTTACACCGCACTGGAGGGCCACGGCGATGGCTGAACACACCAGCTCGAGCATCACGATCGAGGCGGCGCCGGCCGACGTCATGGGCGTGATCGCCGACTTCGCCCGCTACCCGGAGTGGACCGGCGAGGTCAAGGAGGCCGAAGTCCTCTCGACCGACGACCAGGGCCGCGCCGAGCAGGTCCGCCTCGTCCTGGACGCCGGAGCGATCAAGGACGACCACGTCCTCTCCTACACCTGGACCGGCGAGAGAGAGGTCAGCTGGAGCCTCGTCAAGTCCCAGATGCTGCGCTCCCTGGACGGCACGTACGCGCTGGCCCCGCTCGGCGGCGGCGAGCGCACCGAGGTCACCTACAAGCTCGCCGTCGACGTCAAGATCCCGCTGCTCGGCATGATCAAGCGCAAAGCCGAGAAGGTCATCATCGACCGCGCCCTCGCCGGTCTGAAGAAGCGCGTCGAGTCCGCACCGGGGAACTGAGGGCCGTGCGCACGGTCCTGGTCACCGGCCCCGGCGGCGCGGGCCGCACCACCGTCGCCGCGGCCACCGCACTGGCCGCCGCCGCGAGCGGCAGCCGCACCCTGCTGATCTCCGCCGAGGCCATACCCGGCTTCCCGGCCGCCCCGGAACCGACCCGGGCCGCCGACCGCCTCGACCACGCCCGCATCGACTCCGGCGAGCACTTCCGCGCCGAACTCACCGAGCTCCAGAAGCGCGCCTCCGGCGTCCTGGACCTGCTCGGCGCCGGCCGGCTCGACGGCGAGGAGCTCACCGAACTCCCCGGCTCGCCACAGTTCGCCCTGCTGCACACCCTGCGCCGGGCCGCCGAGGGCGACTGGTCCGGCTACGACACCCTCGTCGTCGACCTCCCACCGCTCGCCGAAGCCCTGGCCCTGCTCGCCCTGCCGGAACAGCTGCGCCGCTACCTGCGCCGGCTGCTCCCCGCCGAACGCCAGGCCGCCCGCGCCCTGCGCCCGGTCCTCGCCCAGCTCGCCGGGGTCCCGATGCCCGCGCAGTGGCTGTACGAGGCCGCCGCCCGCAAGGACGCCGAGCTGGCCGCCGTCCAGGCCCTCATCGAGGACGAGGCCACCACGCTCCGCCTGGTCGCGGAGCCGGGCCCCGCCGGCGAGGACGCCCTGCGCTCGGCCCGCACCGGCCTCGCCCTGCACGGACTCCGTGCCGACCTGCTGGTCGCCTCCCGCGTGCTGCCCCGGCACTCGCCCGACCCCTGGTTCGCCGCGCTCGCCGCCCAGCAGGAGAAGTGCCTGGACCACTGGCACCAGGACATGGCCCCGGACCTCCCCGTGCACGAGGCCCACCACCTGGGCCGCGACCCGCAGGGCCCGGACGACCTGGCCGCGCTGGAGATACCCGCCCCCGACGACCGGACGCCCGGCCGGGCCGAGGACCCCTGGTGGATCGAGGAGGACCCGGAGGCCGAGGACGGTACCCTCACCCTCACCTGGTGCCTGCCCCTTCCCGGGGCCGCCAAGGAGCAGCTGCGCCTGGTCCGCCGGGGCGACGAACTGCTCCTGACCGTCGCCCCCTTCCACCGCGTCGTGCGGATCGCCTCCGCGCTGCGCCGCTGCAGCGTCTCCGGCGCGGCCCTGGCCGACGGGGTGCTGCGGGTGCGGTTCACGCCGGATCCGGCCCTGTGGCCGCGCACCTCCTGAACGGCCTGCGGCCATTCGGGTAACGTCGGTGGTACGTGTACCGCAGGCCGACCGTCGGCCGCCCCGCGTAGCAGGAGTCCGCCATGAGTGAAGCCACCGATCGTCCCGCCGACGGCGACGCGTGGGCCGACGCCTGCGCCGAGGACCTCGCGGCCGAGAAGGCCCGCCGCCGGGCGCAGTACGGCCCCCAGCCCGGATCCGCCGCCGAGGAACTGCGCAAGCTGGTCGACGCGGTCGCCGACAAGGTCTCCTCGCTCCAGACCCCGCTGCTGGGCGCCGCCGCCCAGGGCGCGGTCCAGCAGGCCATCCGGCAGGCCAGGTCCGCCGTCGAACCGGTCATCGAACGCAACCCCCAGCTCTTCGACCACCTCGCCGCCGCGGGCAGCGAGCTGCTGGCCGCCTACCGCTCCGCGGTCGAGGGCCAGGAGAGCCGCTGGACCCGCACCACCGAGGGAGCGTCGGGCGCCGCGCGCCCCGCCGACCCCTCGAAGAAGGCCGCCGACGACCCGTCCGACCCCCGGGACGAAGGCCCCTCCGGCACCGAACGCATCGACCTGGACTGACCGGGCGACCGGCCGTCACCGCCCGGGCGATCGGCCGTAACCGACCGGGCGATCGGCCGTAACCGACCGGACGGCCGGCCGTCACCGACCGGTCCCGGCCAGGCCGGGCCACGCCTCGGGTACGGTTGCCCCTAGCGGGGCTCGACCGAAACTGAGGGATTCATGGGACTCACCATCGGCGTCGATATCGGCGGCACGAAGATCGCGGCTGGAGTGGTCGACGAAGAGGGCCGGATCCTCTCGACGTTCAAGGTGGCGACCCCGCCGACGGCCGAAGGCATCGTCGACGCGATCTGCGCGGCGGTGGCCGGCGCGAGCGAGGGACACGAGGTGGAGGCCGTCGGCATCGGCGCCGCCGGTTACGTCGACGACAAGCGCGCCACCGTGCTCTTCGCACCGAACATCAACTGGCGTCACGAGCCGCTCAAGGACAAGGTCGAGCAGCGCGTCGGCCTGCCCGTCGTCGTCGAGAACGACGCCAACGCCGCGGCCTGGGGCGAGTATCGCTTCGGGGCCGGCCAGGGTCACGACGACGTCATCTGCATCACGCTCGGCACCGGCCTCGGCGGAGGCATCATCATCGGCAACAAGCTGCGCCGCGGACGCTTCGGCGTGGCCGCCGAGTTCGGCCACATCCGGGTCGTCCCGGACGGACTGCTGTGCGGCTGCGGCAGCCAGGGCTGCTGGGAGCAGTACGCCTCCGGTCGCGCGCTCGTCCGGTACGCCAAGCAGCGTGCCAACGCCACCCCCGAGAACGCCGCCATACTGCTCGGCCTCGGCGACGGCTCGGTGGACGGCATCGAGGGCAAGCACATCAGCGCGGCCGCCCGCCAGGGCGACCCGGTGGCCGTCGACTCGTTCCGCGAGCTGGCCCGCTGGGCCGGTGCCGGACTGGCGGACCTCGCCTCGCTGTTCGACCCGTCCGCGTTCATCGTCGGCGGCGGCGTGTCGGACGAGGGCGAGCTCGTCCTCGACCCGATCCGCAAGTCGTTCCGGCGCTGGCTGATCGGCGGCGAATGGCGCCCGCACGCCCAGGTGCTGGCCGCCCAACTCGGCGGCAAGGCAGGGCTCGTGGGCGCGGCCGACCTGGCTCGCCAGGGCTGAGAACGGCTTCACCCGACCCACCGGACGCCCGTCGTCGCCCTCCCGGGCCACGGCGGGCGTCCGTCGTATCGTGGCCCGCATGGTCCTGACGCCCCTGCCCGTCTCCCGTACCGAGCCGGACGGTTCGGCCGTCATCAGAGTGCTGAGCTACAACGTCCGGTCGATGCACGACGACACCGCCGCGCTGGCCCGCGTCATCCGCGCCTGCGCGCCCGACCTGGTCCTCGTCCAGGAGGCCCCGCGCTTCTTCCGCTGGCGCAAGGCCGCGGCCAGGCTCGCGAAGAGCAGCGGCCTGGTGGTGCTGAGCGGCGGGGCCACCGCCGCCGGACCGCTGCTGCTGTGCTCGCTCCGGGTGGCCGTCGAGCGCACCGAGGACGTCCTGCTGCCGCTCACCCCCGGCCTGCACCGCAGGGGCTTCGCCACCGCCGTGGTGCGGATCGCCGGGACCAGGCTCGGGGTGCTGAGCTGCCATCTGAGCCTCCAGCGCGACGAACGCCTCGCCCAGGCCGGCCTGTTGCTGGAACGGATGGCGGCGATGGGCGTGGACCACGCTGTGGCGGGCGGCGACCTCAACGACGTACCGACCGGCAAGGCGTTCCGGCACCTGGCCGGGCCCCTCCAGGACTGCCGGGCCGTCGCTCCGTGGGGCGGCGAGCTGACGTTCCCGCCCGACGAACCCCGTAAGCGCATCGACGCCGTCTTCGCGACCCCGGGCATCGAGGTGCTCGGCTGCGGTGTGCCGAGCGGGCTGGACGGGGTGAGCGGGGACGACCTGAGGGCGGCCACGGACCATCTGCCGGTTCTGGCCGCCCTCAGAATTCCCACGGGTCACACGACCGCGCCGCGCCCCGGGTCGCCGTAGGTGTCGTCATCGTCGTCGTGCGGCATCCGGGCCACCAGGGTGGCGAAGCCGCCGAGGAAGCCGCCGATGCAGAGCGTGGTGAGCCACCACGTCATCTCCCAGCGGAGCATCACCGCGATCAGCATCAGGACCGGCCCGCCGATCACCGCGAGCCAGGCGAACTTCGCCGTGACGTCGGCCTCCGGCAGCGGCGGCGGCTCCGGGGGCACGAAATGGCCCTCGTCCCCGTCGTCCGGCACGCCCTCGCCGTCGTCCTTGGACTCGGGCAGCTCGTAGTCGCGGGGGCCGGCGACACCGGGGGCGAAGACCACGGAGCTGCCCAGCGGCTTCTTCTCCGGCGGCTTCGGGGGCGCCTTGCCCGACCCCTTGTCCGCCGGGCCACCGGCGGAGCCGTCCTTCGGCCCCACCACATTGCGCTGATCGTCCTCCAGCAGGGCCAGGTCCTCGATGGACTTGAACGGCTTGGCGCCCGGCGGGTCCGGCGGCTCCTCCCCGTACCCCTCGACGATCGCGGCCCACGCCGCGTCCTCGTCGATCGCCCGCTCCTGCTCCGCTCCCTCCGCCCCCTTCGGCTTCGTCCCCTCCGGCTTCGTCCCCTCCGGGACGGCCGCGGGCTCGGGCTCCGTGGGGCGCGGCTCGCGCTCCTCGTCGCTGCCTGTGCGTTCCGCGTCGTGCTCAGCCACCGGACGTGCTCCCCTTCATCCCGACGCTCGGTGCGAGACGGCCGATGAACCGGTAGCTCTCATCGAAGATCCGCTCCGCATCATGGTCCAACGTCGCCACGTGGTAGCTCTGTTCCAACAGGATCTCCGTGACGTCCGTCGAGGAGATCCGGCTCAGGATCCGTGCGCTGTCCGCGGGCGGCACGACATGGTCCTGCGGGCTGTGCAGCACCACCACGGGCTGGGTCACCTGGGGCAGCTCCCCGTCGACCAGCCGGAAGAACTGCCGCACCGAGTGCGCGGCGTGCAGCGGCACCTTGGCGTAGCCCACCTCGTGCGAGCCCGGGAGCGCGATGTCGTCGACCAGGCCCTTGGTCGTCCGCACCAGATGACGGGCCACCGGCAGCGCGTACGCCGAGAGGCCGTGCACCTTGTTGGCCGGGTTGACCAGCACCAGACCGCTGATCGCGTCCCCGTGCTTGGCCGCGAGCCGCAGGCTCAGCGCGCCGCCCATGGACAGACCGAAGACGAAGACCCGCTCGCACTTCTCCCCGAGGACCCGCAGCTCCCGGTCCACCTCCGCGTACCAGTCCTGCCAGCCGGTGACCGCCATGTCCTCCCAGCGGGTGCCGTGGCCCGGCAGCAGCGGCAGCGAGACCGTCAGCCCGCGCTCGGCGAGATGGTCCGCCCAGGGGCGCAGCGACTGCGGCGATCCGGTGAAGCCATGACAGAGGAGGACGCCGACCTCTCCGCCCTCGTGGCGGAACGGCTCGGCTCCAGGGAGGACCGGCACCAGGGTCTCCTGTTCGTGGGACGGGGCGGGCGGGCACCCGGGGGAGTGCTTGACGGATGACTTCACCGTACGCGACCGGACCGACACCGACCAGGGCCGTCACGCCCCCCGGGGCCGCCCCGCGACGGCCCGTCCGGGCGGCCGGTCCGCCCATGCCGGGCACCGGCCGCGACGGCCCCACAGGCTAAGGTCTCAACCACAGCACACAGGAGGCACAAGAGTTGATCTACGGCGCAATGAAGTTCTCCATCGGCGGGTCCCTGAAGCTCGCCTTCCGGCCGTGGGTGGAGGGCCTGGAGAACATCCCCGAGCGCGGTCCGGCGATCCTCGCGAGCAACCACCTGTCGTTCTCCGACTCGTTCTTCCTCCCGGCCGTGCTGGACCGCAAGGTCACCTTCATCGCCAAGGCCGAGTACTTCACCGCCCCCGGCGTCAAGGGCAAGCTCACCGCCGCCTTCTTCAAGGGCGTCGGCCAGCTCCCCGTCGACCGCTCCGGAGCGCGCGGCGCGGGCGAGGCGGCGATCAAGGCGGGTATCCAGGTCGTCGAGAGCGGCGGCCTCTTCGGCATCTACCCCGAGGGCACCCGCTCGCCCGACGGCCGCCTCTACCGGGGCAAGCCCGGCGGTCTGGCCCGGGTCGCGCTGGCCACCGGAGCGCCCGTGATCCCGGTCGCCATGATCGACACCGAGAAGATCCAGCCGCCCGGCCAGGTGATGCCCAAGCTGATGCGCCCCGGCATCAAGATCGGCAAGCCGCTGGACTTCAGCCGCTACCAGGGCATGGACGGCGACCGCTTCATCCTGCGCTCGGTGACCGACGAGGTCATGTACGAGATCATGAAGCTCTCCGGCCAGGAGTACGTGGACGTCTACGCCACCGCCGCCAAGCGCCAGATCGCCGACGAGGCGAAGGCCAGGGCCCAGGAGACGAAGGCCAGGGCCGAAGAGGCCAAGCGCGCCCAGAAGCAGGCCGCCGCGAGCAGCGACGAGAACGGAACGGAACGGTCCGACGCGTAACCGCGTCGTTCACCGTCCGGGGGGTGGGGGCCATGGCCAAGCGTGAGCGGGTCGTACGGATGTCGGTCGAGCTGCCGCTCTGGCGCGCGCTGACGGGCTACCGCGTCCTGACGATGCTCTACGCGGTGCTGCTCGCGATCTTCGGGAAGGACAACTTCGGCCAGCAGAGGTTCGAGCGGCCGTGGGTGGCCGTCGCCTACCTGGCGTTCCTCCTCGTCTGGACGCTCGCCACGCTGCCGAAGGTCCGCTCGGCCGCGAGCTGCACCAAACGGTTCCTCGTCGCGGACCTGATCGTCGCGCTGACCGGCATCCTGCTCACCCCGCTCGCCGACTTCGACTCCCAGTCGTTCGACGGTCCGACGCTGCCGTCGATCTGGACGGCCGGCGCGGTCCTCGCCTTCGCGATCAAGGGCGGCTGGCGGTGGGCGGCCTTCGCCTCCACGTTCGTCGCCGCCGCCAACATCATCCAGCGCGGCGAGCCCAGCCGGGACACCTACCACAACGTCCTGCTGGTCTGGGTCGCCTCCATCGCCATCGGGTACGTCGTCGAGGTCGCCCGCGCCAGTGAACGCACCCTGGCCCGCGCCCTGGAGATCGAGGCCACCACCCGCGAACGCGAACGGCTCGCCCGCGACATCCACGACAGCGTGCTCCAGGTCCTCGCCATGGTCCAGCGCCGGGGCACCGCCATCGGCGGCGAGGCGGCCGAGCTGGGCCGGATGGCCGGGGAGCAGGAGGTCGCTTTGCGCACCCTGGTCTCCAGCGGCCTGGTCCCACCGACCCGGGTCTCCGAGGACGCCGCCGAGGGGGCCCAGGTCCGCACGGTCGACGTGGACGACGACGAAGGGGCCGGGGCCGCCTGCGACCTGCGCGCCCTGCTCGCCCCGCACGCGGGATCCCGCACGAGCTTCGCGGAGCCGGGCGCCCCGGTGCTGCTCCCCGCCGAGTCGGCCCGTGAGCTGGCCGCCGCCGTCAGCGCCGCGCTGGACAACGTGCGGGTCCACGCGGGCCCGGAGGCCCAGGCGTGGATCCTGGTCGAGGACGAGCCGGACGAGGTGATCGTCACCGTCCGGGACGACGGCCCCGGCATCCCGGAGGGGCGGCTCGCCCAGGCGGAGGGGGAGGGGCGGCTCGGCGTCGCGCTGTCCATCCGGGGCCGGCTGCGCGACCTGGGCGGCACGGCAGAGCTGATCTCGGTGCCCGGACAGGGCTGCGAGGTCGAGTTGAAGGTTCCGAAAGCACCGAAGGTTTCCCGGGGGAAGGCAGGATCGGCCCGATGAGTACGCAGAACACGACACAGGACGAGCAGGGGGCCGCGGACCGGCCCATCAGGGTCATGGTCGTCGACGACCACCCCATGTGGCGCGACGCGGTCGCCCGCGATCTGGCCGAGTCCGGCTTCGACGTCGTCGCGACCGCCGGGGACGGCCCGCAGGCGGTCCGCCGGGCCAAGGCCGTGAGCCCGGACGTCCTGGTCCTCGACCTGAACCTCCCCGGCATGCCCGGCGTCCAGGTCTGCAAGGAGCTCGTCGGCTCCCACCCGGGCCTGCGGGTCCTGGTCCTCTCCGCGAGCGGCGAGCACGCCGACGTCCTGGAGGCGGTGAAGTCCGGGGCCACCGGCTATCTGCTGAAGTCCGCCTCCACCCAGGAGCTGACCGACGCCGTCCGCTCCACCGCGGCCGGCGACCCGGTCTTCACCCCGGGCCTGGCGGGCCTGGTCCTCGGCGAGTACCGCCGGCTCGCCTCCGACCCCGTCCCCGTGGCGTCGAACGAGCCCAAGGCCCCGCAGCTCACCGACCGGGAGACCGAGGTGCTGCGACTGGTCGCCAAGGGACTGTCGTACAAGCAGATCGCGGAACGCCTGGTCATCTCGCACCGCACCGTGCAGAACCACGTGCAGAACACCCTCGGCAAGCTCCAGCTGCACAACCGCGTGGAACTCGTGCGGTACGCCATCGAGCGCGGCCTCGACGACGCCTGACCGGGCGGAGCCGTATATTCGCGTTGTCCGGCCCCGCCCGCGGAAACAGCTCGGGAGAACCCGTGGAAATCCTGGCCTTCGGTGTGCAGTCCGACGAGAAGCCCCTGATCGAGAAGGCCTTCGCGGGGCTGCACGAGGTCCGCTGCCTGGACGTCTTCCTGAACCGGGACACCGCCCCCATCGCGGCCGGCCATGAGATCGTCTCCACCAGCGTCAACGCCGACCTCGGCGCCCAGGTGCTCCAGACGCTCGCCGCGGGCGGCACGCAGATGATCGCCCAGCGCTCCACCGGCTTCAACAACATCGACCTGGAGGTCGCCGAGCGCCTCGCCCTGCGTGTCGCCCGGGTCTCGTACTACTCCCCGTACTCGGTCGCCGAATTCGCCTGGACGCTCGCCATGGCCGTCAACCGGCGCATCATCCGCGCCGCGAGCCGCACCCGGGACTTCGACTTCCGCCTGGACGGGCTGCTCGGCCGGGACATGCGTGGCCGGACCGTCGGCGTGCTCGGCACCGGGAAGATCGGCGAGGCGTTCACCCGGATCGCCCACGGCTTCGGCATGAAGCTGCTCGGCTGGGACGTGGCCCCGAACCCGGCCTGCGTCGAGCTGGGCATGGAGTACGTCGACAAGGAGCGGCTGTTCGCCGAGGCCGACCTGATCAGCCTGCATGTGCCGCTGCTGCCGAGCACCCACCACATCCTGGACGCGGCCGCCCTCAAGGCGATGAAGGACGACGCGATCCTCGTCAACTCCAGCCGCGGCGGCCTCATCGACACCGCCGCCCTGGTCACCGAGTTGCGCGCGGGCCGCTTCCTCGGCGTCGGACTCGACGTGTACGAGGCGGAGGCCGGGCTGTTCTTCCTCGACAAGTCCCTGGAGGGCATCGACGACGACACCCTCGCCCGGCTGGTGACCTTCCCCAACGTCGTCGTCACCTCCCACCAGGCGTACTACACCGAGGACGCGGTGGGCCAGATCATCGACGCGACCGTCAAGAACGTCACCGACTACCTGGCCCGCCGCCACAGCGAGAACGTCCTCGTGCCGAGGGCGTGAAGCCGCCCCTCGGAGGCTCGGGTGACCTCGCAGCCTCTCAGCTCGGCACCACCGGCAGCCCCGCCAGCAGCTCCGTCACGATCACCGAGCCCCGCACCGTCAGCACCGACTCCGGGTGGAACTGCACCGAGGCGAATCCGGGACCGCGCAGCGCGTGCAGTTCACCGCTCGCCTCGTCGCGGCTCACCTCGATCCCGTGCGCGGCCAGCTCGACGGCGGCCGGGCCGTCGCACCGCCCGGTGAAGCTGTTGTAGAAACCCACCGTCTCCGGCCGGCCGAACAGCTCGATCCGGGTCTGTGCCCCCTGGTACGGCACGGCCTTGCGCACGATCTCCAGACCCAGCTCCGCCGCGATCAGCTCGTGCCCGAGGCAGACCCCCAGCAGCCCGTGCCGGTGGTCCCGCACCAGCTCGGCGGTGATCTCCCGCAGCAGTCGCATCTTCGGATCGGTGAGATCGCCCGGATCGCCCGGTCCCGGACCCAGCACCACGGGTCCTTCGTGTGCCCGGACCACCTCGCGCAGTCCCGGCTCGTCGTAGCGCCGCACCGAGACGTCGAGCCCGGACGCCCGCAGCAGATGGGCCAGCATCGCGGTGAACGTGTCCTCGCCGTCCACCACCAGCGCGTGCCCCGCGAGATCCCGGGTGCGCTCCTGCATCCGCAGCCAGAACGGCGCGAGCCCCCCGCGCCGGTCGTCCAGGGCCGCCTGCACCCGGGGGTCGGACGCCAGCCGCGGGCGCTCCGCCTCCGCCCCGGGCCGGCCCGGCCGCACCCCCAGCGCGGCGAGCACCCCGGCCGCCTTGGCATGCGTCTCGGCGACCTCGCTCTCCGGGTCCGAGTGGCGTACGAGGGTGGCCCCGACGGGCACCTTCAGCGAGCCGTCCGGGGCGATGTCGGCCGTACGGATCAGGATCGGCGAGTCCAGGGTCTGCGCCCCGTTCGCGTCCCGGCCCAGCAGGGCCAGCGCGCCCGCGTAGTAGCCGCGGCCCCCGGACTCGTACCGCTCGATGACCCGGCACGCGTTCTGCACCGGGGAGCCGGTGACGGTCGCCGCGAACATCGTCTCGCGCAGTACGTCCCGCACATCCAGCGAGGACTTCCCGCGCAGCTCGTACTCGGTGTGCGCGAGGTGCGCCATCTCCTTGAGCCGGGGCCCGACCACCACCCCGCCCATGTCGCCCACCGTGCACATCATCTTCAGCTCCTCGTCGACCACCATGGACAGCTCCTCGCTCTCCTTGCGGTCCCCCAGGAACGCCAGGAGGCCCGTCGCGGTGGGCCCCTCGGCCGGGTAGCGGTACGTCCCGCTGATCGGGTTCATCACGACCGTCCCGCCGGACATCCGTACGTGCACCTCCGGGCTCGCCCCCACCAGCGTCCTGTCCCCGGTGTGGACGACGAACGTCCAGTACGCGCCCCGCTCGCCCGCCAGCAGCCGCCGGAACAGCGCCAGCGCGTCCGCCCGCCCGAACCCGGGGATCTCGCCCCGGAACGTCCGCCGGATCACGAAGTTCGCGCCCTCGCCCTGCCCGATCTCGTCCCGGATGACCCGCCGCACGATCTCCGCGTACTCAGCGTCCTCCACGTCGAAGCCCCGGTCCTCCACCCGCACGTCATGGGCGGGCAGCGCGGCCAGCAGCTCCGCGAGCTCCAGCTCGTGCGTCTCGTCGGCGACCAGCACGCTCAGCGGGGTGCCGTCGTCGCGCACGTCGAAGCCGCGCTCGGCGATCTGCCGGAACGGCACCAGGGCCAGCGCGGGCGCCGCGCCCACCGGCAGGTCGGCCAGCCGGTCCGCCTCCCGCACCCCGCCGATCAGCAGTTCGACGTGATCGTGGTCGCGGCCGGGCGTGCGCCGGCGCAGCAGGGCGAACGGCGGGGCGTCGTCCGCCAGGAGCCGGCGGATGAGACCGGAGGCGGAGCGGGATGCGGTCTGCGACATGGGAGCAGGTTCCTTCCGGACGGCCCGTACGGCATCGCGTACGGGATTCACAGGGGGAGGAACGGCTCCGCAACGCAGAAAGGCCGCCCCTCGGGCGGCCTTCGCGAAGTGTCAGCGCGATGAATCAGCGGGCCGCCGGATGAGCGGTCCACCACCAGTTCTGGATCGAGATCCCGATCAGTCGCGTCGACATGCCCCGACCCTAGCGGACCGGTCCCGGCATCGGAGCGCGTGTCTCATCTGTTGAGCGCACGGCTGGACGCCTCTTCCGACCCCGTAATGTTGTGCTCGTGACCGTGAACGCCAATACCTCCGTCGCCGGTGGCAACACCTGGCGAGACCTTCCCGCGGCGCAGCAGCCCGAGTACCCCGACTCCGAGGCCCTGCGCGATGTACTCGCGGACCTCGCGTCGTATCCGCCGCTCGTCTTCGCCGGCGAGTGCGACCAGCTGCGTGCCCGCCTGGGAGCCGTCGCCAAGGGCGAGGCGTTCCTGCTGCAGGGCGGCGACTGCGCCGAGGCCTTCGACGCGGTGTCCGCCGAGCACATCCGGGCCAAGCTGAAGACGCTGCTCCAGATGAGCGCCGTCCTGACCTACGCGGCCTCCGTGCCCGTGGTGAAGGTCGGCCGCATCGCCGGTCAGTACTCCAAGCCGCGCTCCAAGTCGACCGAGACCCGCGACGGCGTGACCCTGCCGACCTACCGCGGCGACTCGGTGAACGGCTTCGCCTTCACCGAGGAGGCCCGGATCCCGGACCCCGCGCGGCTGAAGCAGATGTACCACGCGTCCTCCTCCACGCTGAACCTGGTGCGCGCCTTCACCACCGGCGGCTACGCCGACCTGCGCCAGGTCCACGCCTGGAACCAGGACTTCGTGAAGTCGTCCCCCTCCGGTCAGCGCTACGAGGCACTGGCCCGCGAGATCGACAACGCGCTGAACTTCATGAAGGCGTGCGGCACCGACCCGGCCGAGTTCAAGGCGGTCGAGTTCTACGCCTCGCACGAGGCCCTGCTGCTGGACTACGAGTCGGCGCTGACCCGTACGGACTCGCGCACCGGCGAGCTGTACGACACCTCCGCCCACATGGTGTGGATCGGTGAGCGCACCCGCCAGATGGACGGCGCGCACATCGAGTTCGCCGCCCGGATCCGCAACCCGATCGGCATCAAGCTCGGCCCGACCACCACGGTCGACGAGGCGCTCGGCTACATCGACCGCCTCGACCCCGAGCGCGAGCCGGGCCGGCTGACCTTCGTCGTCCGGATGGGCGCCGACAAGGTCCGCGACAAGCTCCCCGAGCTGGTCGAGAAGGTCACCGCCTCCGGCGCGACCGTCGCCTGGGTGACCGACCCGATGCACGGCAACACCTTCGAGGCCGCCTCCGGCCACAAGACGCGCCGCTTCGACGACGTCCTGGACGAGGTCAAGGGCTTCTTCGAGGTCCACAAGGGCCTCGGCACCCACCCGGGCGGCATCCACGTGGAGCTGACCGGCGACGACGTCACGGAGTGCGTGGGCGGCGGCCACGAGATCTTCGTGGACGACCTGCACCAGCGCTACGAGACGGCCTGCGACCCCCGGCTCAACCGCAGCCAGTCCCTCGACCTGGCCTTCCTCGTCGCCGAGATGTACCGCGACCAGTAGGAGTCCGGCAGGCCGGGAGGATCTTCCGGCAGTCGCACCTGTGGGGCACGGATCCATGTGATCCGTGCCCCACAGTCGTATCCGGGCTTTTCCGCCGGTTGAGCGGCGGGTAAGGTTAGGTTAGCCTCACCGTGGAAATCGGAGCGGCGCCCGTGACCGACCCGCAGGGAGGTGAACCGCATGTACGTCTGTTCCTGCTTCGGCATCACGGAAGCACAGGTCAAGAAGCATGCGGACGCCGGAGCCTGCACACCCCGCCAGATCGCCTCGGCCTGCAAGGCGGGGACGGACTGCGGTGGATGTGTGCGGCGCATCCAGGCGCTGCTGGGCCGGGGCGACTGCCCCCGCCGTGAGCTGCTCGACCAGCGACAGGAGCCCGCCGCCGTGCGTGCGCTCGGGGACGCACGCCTGCCGGAAGCCGCCTGACGGTCAGCTCTCCGGCTGCTCGATCAGCTGGGCGATGTAGAGCGGCTCACCGAGCTTCTCGACCAGCTCCAGCTGGGTGTCGAGATAGTCGATGTGGTGCTCCTCGTCCGCCAGGATCGACTCGAAGATGTTCGCGGACGTGATGTCGCCCTTGCCGCGCATCACCTCGATACCGCGCTTGAGGCGGTCGATCGCCTCCACCTCGACCTGGCGGTCCGCCTGGAACATCTCGGTGACCGTCTGGCCCACCCGCACATGGAAGAGCCGCTGGTAGTTCGGCAGCCCTTCGAGGAACAGGATCCGGTCGGTGAGGATCTCGGCGTGCTTCATCTCGTCGAAGGACTCGGCCCGGGTGTATTTGGCGAGCTTCGTCCACCCGAAGTTGTCCTGCATCTTGGCGTGCAGGAAGTACTGGTTGATGGCAGTCAATTCGGCGGTCAGCTGTTCATTGAGAAACTCAAGGACCTCGGGGTCGCCCTGCATGGCAAAGGCTCCTTCCAACCGGTGATCGATCTGGCGAGTTGGCGAGATCCTCGCACCGCGCCCGGTGGCCGTCCAGTAAGTGCACGCTTAGTACGAGTTGCCCGGATGGGACGCTCCCCTGGTCATGACCACCCCTGCCTGTCTGTCACCATGGAGGCATGGGTCAGCCGGAAAGCCGGGAAAACCGCGAGACAGAGCAGTCCGAGCTTCCGCCGGGACAGCGGCTGCAACGCGGATGGCCGGTCACCCACTACGGGCCCGTTCCCAAGTTCAAGCCCGACCGCTGGGAGTTCCGGGTCTTCGGGGCCACCGCCGACGGTGACAAGCACTGCTGGAACCACCAGGAGTTCTCGGCGTTGCCGTTCTCCTCGGTCGTCGCCGATCTGCACTGCGTGACGAAATTCAGCATGATCGGCGCCGAATGGGGCGGAGTCCCCGCCCGTACGGTCCTCGAACTGGCGCCGCCCGCCCCCGACGCCACCCATGTGATGGTCTGGGCGGAGTACGGCTTCTCATCGAATCTGCGCCTCGACGACTTCGCCGCCGAGCACACCCTGTTCGCCACCCACAAGGACGGCGAACTCCTCACCGCCGAGCACGGCTTCCCGCTCCGCCTCGTCGTCCCGCATCTGTATGCCTGGAAAGGCCCCAAATGGGTCCGGGGCATCGAGTACATGACGGCGGACCGGCGCGGATTCTGGGAGGAACGGGGCTACCACAACATCGGCGACCCCTGGGGCGAGCAGCGCTACTCCTATCAGGAGGAGCCCGGGGACGGCCCCGAGCTCTGACGCGGCTCGCGCAGGGACTTCAACCGGGCCACGTCCGCCGCGTGCCCCTCCTTGCCGCCGGGCGTCTCGATGATCAGCGGCACGCCCTCGGTCGCCGGATGCGCGAGCAGCTCCCGGAAGGGCTCCACCCCGATGTGACCGGCGCCGATGTTCTCGTGCCGGTCCTTGTGGGCGCCCACGACGTCCTTGGAGTCGTTGGCGTGGATCAGCTTGAGCCGCCCCTCGCCGACCGTGTCGACCAGCAGGTCGAGCGTCTGCCGCATCCCCGAGGGACCTGCCAGATCGTGCCCGGCGGCGTAGATGTGGCAGGTGTCCAGGCAGATGCCCAGCTTCGGGTGCGAGTCCAGTGCCTCGAAGTACGGACCGAAGTCCCAGGTCCGCGAGCAGAGCGAGAAGCCCTGGCCGGCCGTCGACTCCAGCAGCAGATCCGGGGAGTCGTCGTGGGTCAGCTCGTCCAGCAGCGGACGCAGGTGCTCGCGCACCTGGGCCAGCGCCTCGGCGCGCGGCCGTCCGCCGGTCGCCGAACCGGTGTGCACCACCACACCCAGCGCGCCTATCTCCCGGGCCCGCCGCAGTGAGTGGCGCAGGGACTCCACGGACTTCTCGACCGTCGCCTCGGTGTGCGAGCCGAAGTTGATCAGATACGGGGCGTGGACGTACGCCGGGATCGAGGCCGCCCGGCACCCGGCCCGGAACAGCTCGTCCTGCGCCGGGTTCCCGGCGGGCGTGGCCCAGCCGCGCGGATTGGCCACGAAGACCTGCACGGTCTCCGCCGCCAGCTCCCGGGCGTACTCCAGGCCGACCTTGGCCAGACCGCCGGCGACCGGAACGTGTCCGCCCACCGGGTTGCGCAGCGTGTGCATCTGGTTCTAGAACCCCTTGGTCTTGATCGTGATCGTGGACCCCTCCGGGGCCTGCTCGCCGCCGTCCACGGACTGGCTCGCGATCGTGTCGCTGAAGGAGAGGAACGGCCGGTCGACCTTCACGTCGAAGCCCGCCTCCTCCAGGGTGCTCCGCGCCTCGTCGACGTCCCGGCCGGTGACGTCCGGGACGTCCAGCATCCGGGGGCCCTTGGAGACGGTCAGCTCGATCGTGTCGCCCTCGGCGGCCTCGGTGCCCCCGCCGGGGGACTGCTCGGCCACATCTCCCTCGGCCTCGGCGGAGTGGACCCGGCCCGGCAGCACCTCGGCCTTCAGCCCCTCGGCCGCCAGCTCGGCGGTGGCCTCCTCGGCGGAGAGCCCCGTGACGTCCGGGACGTCGATCGGGGCGCCCTTGCTGACGACGAGCGCCACGGCCGTGTCCGGGGTGCGGTCGGTGCCCGCGCGGGGATCCGTGCGGATCACCTCGCCGCGGGCCACGTCCTCGCTGAACTGTCTGGTCACCATCCCGGGGGCCAGGCCCACCTTCTTCAGGGAGCGCCGGGCGTCCGCGAGGGAACGGCCCGCCACATCGGGCACCCGCACGATCTCCGGACCCCGCGAGACGACGAGCTTCACCGAGCCGTTGCCCCGGATCCGGTCGCCCGAGGCGGGGTCGCTGCTCACGACCGAGCCCCGCTCGACGGTGTCGCTGAAGACCCGCTCCACGCCCTTCAGCCCGAGCCCCTCGTCGGAGAGCCGCTTCTCGGCGGTCTGCTGGGTCTGGCCCAGCAGCGAGGGGACCTGGGTGAACTGCCCGGAGTTGATGTACCAGACGCCCGTCCCGATGCCCAGCGTCAGCAGTACGGCGGCGAGCACGGTGATCAGCTTGCGGTGCGGCCCGCCGAACGGGCCGCGACGACCGGCCCCGCGCCGGGGGGCGGCGGGGCCGGCGGGCTCCATCACCAGCCGGCTGGTGCGGTGCACTCCGCCCCCGTCGCCGTCCGCCGGGAGGGCCCGCGGGATCACGCTCGTACGGTCGTCCGCGCCGTCATGGGCATCCGACAGGGCCCCCGGCGGGACGGCGTCCAGCTCGGCGTCGGTCAGCGTGGCACGGGCCTCACGCGCCTCGGCCAGCAGCAGTACCGCGTCGTGCGGGCGCACCTCGGGATTGCGGGCGGTCGCGCTCGCCACCAGGCTGTCCAGCGCGACCGGGAGCCCCGGCACGACGGCGGACGGGGCCGGGACGTCGGAGTTGAGGTGCCGGTAGATGACCTGGGCGGCGTTCTCGCCGGTGTGCGGCTTGACGCCGGTCAGCATCTCGTAGAGCACGACCCCGCAGGCGTACACATCACTGCGGGTGTCGGCGTCGCCGTGCTCGATCTGCTCGGGGGCCAGATACGACACGGTGCCCAGCAGGGAGCCGGTCGTGTCGGTGGCCGTGCCGACCGCCCTGACCAGTCCGAAGTCGGCGACCTTCACCCGGCCGTCGTCCCCGATCAGGACGTTCTCCGGCTTCATGTCCCGGTGCACGAACCCGGCGCGGTGCGCGGCGCCGAGCGCGGCGAGGACCGGCTCCAGGATGTCCAGCGCCGCCCGGGGCTGGAGGGCCCCGCGCTCGCGCAGCACGTCGCGCAGGGTGCAGCCCGCCACATACTCCATCGCGAGGTAGACATACGCGCCCTCGGCGCCCTGGTCGAAGACCGCGACGACATTGGGGTGCGCCAGGCGGGCCACCGACTTGGCCTCACGGATGAAGCGCTCGACGAACGAGACGTCGGTGGCGAGCGCCGGGTGCATCACCTTGAGGGCGAGCACCCGGTCCAGGCGGGTGTCCACGGCCCGGTAGACCGTGGCCATCCCGCCGACGGCGATGCGCGCCTCAATGCGATACCGGCCGTCGAGCAGCTGCCCGACGAGAGGGTCCTGGAGGGTCGTGTCCACCCCGAGAGTCTACGAGCCGCCGCCGACACCCCGGACGGGCGAGGGCGTACCCGGGGCCGTTCTGCAGCCGATCCGTGACAGGGACACGTCCTTCGGCCGCGCGCCCGGGCTTCCGGCCCGTCCGGGGGCGATTCAAGCCCCTCCGGCGATTGAGGAGCGGGGGTTCGGGGGCGGCGCCCCCGATGACGTACCGGCGCTCAGAACGCCGGCCGCTCCGGGTCGAGTGCCGCCCGCCCGTCCACCGGCGAGGACGCCTCGGCGAAGTGGCGGCGCGGAATCCGGCCCGCCCGGTACGCGAGCCGGCCGCCTTCCACCGCGTGACGCATCGCACCCGCCATCAGCTCCGGCTCCTGGGCCCGGGTCACCGCCGAGGCGAGCATCACAGCGGCGCACCCCAGCTCCATCGCCTGCGCCGCGTCCGAGGCGGTCCCGGCCCCCGCGTCGAGGATCACCGGCACCCCGGCCCGCTCGACGATCAGCTCGAAGTTGTGCGGGTTGCGGATGCCGAGCCCGGAGCCGATGGGGGAGCCGAGCGGCATGATCGCCGCGCACCCCACGTCCTCCAGCTTCCGGGCCAGGACCGGATCGTCGTTGGTGTAGGGCAGCACGGTGAACCCGTCGTCGACCAGGACCTCGGCCGCGTCCAGCAGCTCGATCGGATCGGGCAGGAGGGTCCGCTCGTCGGCCACCACCTCCAGCTTCACCCAGTCGGTGCCGAGCGCCTCCCTGGCCAGCCGGGCGGTCAGCACCGCCTCGCCCGCGGTGAAGCAGCCGGCGGTGTTCGGCAGGACCTGGATGGAGAGCCGCTCCAGCACCGAGAGCACCGAACCCCGCACGGTCGGGTCGAGCCGGCGCATCGCGACCGTGGTCAGCTCGGTGCCGGAGGCGATCAGCGAGCGCTCCAGCACGTCCAGGCTCGGGGCCCCGCCGGTGCCCATGATCAGCCGGGAGCGATACGTGGTGGGCCCCAGCGTGAAGACGTCGTCGGACATGGTCAGCCTCCCTGTACGGCGGTCAGGACCTCGACGCGGTCGCCCTCGCCGAGCCTCGTCGCGGCCCACTGGCCGCGCGGGACGACGCTCTCGTTGACGGCGGCGGCGACCCCGGAGCGGGCCGGGGTCAGCGTGGCGACGAGGGCGTCCAGATCCGTCCCGGCGGGAACGGCGCGGACTTCCCCGTTCACCGAGACGGAGACGGTGGCGGCGGACACCGGGACGGAGACGGTGGCGCCGGATTCCGGTACGGCGTACTGCTGGGTCATACGGGCTGCTCCTGGGGTACGGGGGCGGCGAGGACGGCGGTCTCGAAACGGCCGGGGGCGAAGGGGCGGGCCGTCTCGGGCAGCTCGCCGGTGGTCAGGACGTCGGCCATCGCGTCCCCGGTGACGGGCGTCAGCAGGACGCCGTTGCGGTGGTGGCCGGTGGCGAGCAGCAGACCGGGCAGGGCGGTCGGGCCGAGCAGCGGGGCGTTGTCGGGCGAGGCGGGACGCAGACCGGCCCGGGTCTCCGTGAGCGGCAGCTCGGTGATGCCCGGTACCAGCTCGTGGGCGTCGCGCAGCAGCTCGTACACCCCGCCGGCGGTGACCGTGGTGTCCCAGCCCATCTCCTCGCTGGTGGCGCCGACGACCAGCTCGCCGTTCTCGCGCGGCACGAGGTAGAGGTGACCGCCCCGGACCACGGCGCGCACGGTGCGGCTGAGGAAGGGGGCGTACGCCCGGGGCACGGTGAGCCGGAGCACCTGGCCCTTGACCGGGCGGACCGGCGGCACGAGCTCCGGCGGGAGCCCGGCGAGCCGGCCGCTGAGACTGCCCGCGGCGAGCACGACCTGATCGGCCGCGAACTCCGTACCGTCGCCGAGCAGCGCCCCGGCGGCCCGGCCCCCGGCCACGGTGAGCCGCTCGGCGGTCGTCCGGCGGAACGCGACCCCGGCCCGTTCGCACGCGGTCAGCAGTGCCGCGGCGAGGCGGCGGGGGTCCACCTGGTGGTCGCCGTCGACCCGGAGGCCGCCCCGGACGCCGGGGGCCAGCATCGGCTCCAGGCGGCGGCACTCCCGGCCGCTCAGCCAGACCGACTCCAGGCCCGAACGCTCCTGGAGGGCGTGCAGTTCGCGCAGATGCGCCCGGTCGTCGGAGTCCAGTGCGACGGCGAGCGTGCCGCAGGTCCGGAAGCCGGTGTCCCGGCCGCTCGCCTCCTCCAGCTCGGCGACGAACGAGGGGTAGCGGGCGGCGGAGGCGAGGTTGAGCCCGAGCAGCATCTGCTCGCCGTAGTGCAGTTCGGTGACGGCGGCCAGCATGCCCGCCGCGACCTGGGCGGCGCCGCCGCCCGGTTCCGGGTCCGCGACCGTGACGCGCAGCCCCCGCTGGGCGGCCCGCCACGCCGTGACCAGGCCGATGATTCCGCCCCCGATGACGAGGACGTCGGATCCGGAGCCTCTCTTGACGAGGGCATCGGATCCGGAGCTTCTCTCCGAGACGCGCATGGGTGTCCAGCCCCTCCCTTCGCCGGCATGACCCGGAGCAGGTTCGTACGGTCGGAGGCCGGCCAGCCTCCCTCTCAGCCCGGTGCGTCCGGGCTCCCGCGAGTGTTCTACCGTGGCCAGCCTAGACCCCCTCGCCCGCGGTCAGTAAAGGAGCGCCCGTCATGGCCCGTTCGCTCGACGGACTCGTCCTGTCACCCGTCGCCGACCAGGCCCCGGGCCAGGTCGGCACCCGCACCCGCTTCACGTACCACGAGCGGGACGGCCGGATCTGGGCCGAGTACGCGGGCGGCGACGTGGTGCGCGGTCATCTCGTCGGCACCCGCGACGGGGACGCGCTGGACTTCCGCTACGTGCAGCTCAAGCAGGACGGAACGACCTCGTCCGGGCACTGCCTCTCCACGGTCGTCGACCTCGCCGACGGCCGGGTGCGGCTGGAGGAGCGGTGGGTCTGGGAGTCCCAGGAGGGCAGCGGCACCAGCGTGGTGGAACAGCTTCCTTCTTGAGCTCCTTCCCGGGTTCCCTCCGGCACCCCTCTGTCTGACGCACCATCAGGTGATTAAGGTGGACGGGTGAGCGAGCAGACGGAACAGCGGGCGGCGCGGCAGGCACGGCACGTGGTGGTCGCCGGTGCGGGCATGGCGGGCGTGCAGAGCGCCGTGGCCCTGCGCGAGGCGGGCTTCACCGGGCCCGTCACCCTGATCGGCGCCGAACCCCACCAGCCCTACGACCGGCCGCCGTTGTCCAAGGCCGTCCTGCTCGGCAAGGCCGAGGACTCGGCCTTCGACGTCGACTTCGAGGCCTTGGACATCACCCTGCGCCTCGGCCTGGACGTCGCCGCCCTGCGCGCCGCCGACCATGTGCTGGACACCGCCGACGGGCCGGTGTCCTACGACGCCCTGGTCCTCGCGACCGGCGCGGAGCCCATCACCCTGCCCGGCTCCGAGGGCGTGCCCGGCGTCCACCTGCTGCGCACCCTCGACGACGCCGCCCGGCTGCGGCCCGTCCTGGACCGGCAGCACGACGTGGTCGTCGTCGGGGCGGGCTGGATCGGCGCCGAGTTCGCCACCGCGGCCCGCGCCGCGGGCTGCGCCGTCACCGTCGTCGAGGCCGCCGCCCGCCCGCTCGCGGGCACCCTGCCCGCCGAGGTGGCCGCCCCCATGGCCGCCTGGTACGCCGACAGCGGCGCCGAACTCCTCACCGGGACCCGGGTCGACCGCGTCGAGGAGGGGGCCGTCGTCCTCGACGACGGCCGGGTGCTGCCCGCCGGGGCCGTGGTCGTCGGCATCGGCGCGCGCCCCGCCACCCGCTGGCTCGCCGGCTCCGGGGTCGCGCTGGGCCCCGACGGCTCGGTCACCGCCGACAGCGCGCTGCGCACCTCGCTGCCCGATGTGTACGCGGTCGGGGACTGCGCCTCCTTCCCCTCCGCCCGCTACGGGACACGCCTGCTGGTCCACCACTGGGACAACGCCCTCCAGGGCCCCCGCACGGCGGCCGCCGCGATCATGGCCGCACGGGACGGGGAGCCGCTCCCCGTCTACGACCCGGTCCCGTACTTCTGGTCCGAGCAGTTCGGCCGCTTCGTGCAGTACGCCGGCCACCACGCGGACGCCGACACCCTGGTGTGGCGCGGCGACGGGGCTGACGCCGCCTGGTCGGTGTGCTGGCTGCGCGACGGCGCGCTGGCGGCCGTGCTCGCCGTAGGCCGCCCGCGCGACCTCGCCCAGGGCCGCAGGCTCATCGAGTCGGGGGCCGCCCTCGACCCGGAGAAGGTGGCCGACCCCGCCGTGCCGCTGAAGTCCGCCGCCCTGTGAGGGACCGGTGACCCGCCGGGCCGCCCCCGTACGGTCGGCCCGGGTACCGGCTGTCCGTCCGGGATGGCACGCTTGTCCCTGTGACCGAGATTGACGCAAAGACCGATGCTCTCGTCCCCGCCTGGCTCCACCTTCCCGACATCGCGGAAATGCTCGATGTCCAGGTGACGCGCGTACGGCAGCTGGTCAGGGATGGCCAGCTCATCGCCGTACGCCGTGGTGAGAACCGGGCGCTCCAGGTGCCGGCCGCCTTCATCGACGGCGACAAGGTGGTCAAGGGCCTCTCCGGCACCCTGACCCTCCTGAGGGACGACGGCTATTCCGACGAAGAGATGCTGGAGTGGCTCTTCACTCCCGACCCGACCCTGCCCGGCACCCCCGCGCAGGCGCTGAGCGAGAATCGCGGTACGGAGGTGAAGCGCCGCGCCCAGGCGCTCGCCGTCTGACCGACACGACAGGAAGCGGTGCACGGGCCGCCCGGCGCGGCCCGTGCACCGTCACGACCACGGGGGAGCCCACCCATGTCCACGCCTCGCGAGCAGCTGTCCGACGCCCGGCTCTACCTGTGCACGGACGCCCGCAGGCGCCAGGGTGACCTCCCCGCCTTCCTGGACGCGGTGCTCGCCGCCGGCGTCGACATCGTCCAGCTCCGGGACAAGGGCATGGAGGCCGCCGAGGAGCTGGAGCACCTTGCCGTGTTCGCCGACGCCTGCCGCCGGCACGGCAAGCTCCTCGCGGTGAACGACCGCGCCGACGTCGCCCACGCCATCGGCGCCGACGTGCTCCACCTCGGCCAGGGCGACCTCCCGGTCCCCGCCGCCCGGGCGATCATCGGCGCCGACCGGCTGATCGGCCGCTCCACGCACGCCGAGGCCGAGGTCGACGCGGCGCTCGCCCAGGACGGGGTGGACTACTTCTGCACCGGCCCCTGCTGGCCCACCCCCACCAAGCCCGGCCGCCACGCCCCCGGCCTCGACCTCGTGCGCTACACCGCCTCCCTCGGCGGGTCACGGCCCTGGTTCGCGATCGGCGGGATCGACGCGGGCAATCTGGATCAGGTGCTGGACGCCGGAGCCCGCCGGGTCGTCGTCGTCCGGGCCATCACCGAGGCCGGCGATCCCGCCGCCGCCACCGCCGAGCTGGCCCGACGCGTCAGGGCCCGCGCGCTCTGATTCTCTGCTCGCCCGCGCTGCGGAATCCGGCGGGCACGTGTCCGAGGGATGGACAACAGTCCGGCAAAACGAGACAAAGTCGGTTGCTCCGCTTGGGGGAGCACCCGCCCCCTGGATAACCTCCCCCTATGGCCCTTGGCACACCCTCCACCAGGACAGATCGCGCGCTCACCGTGCGTGACCTGCTGGCGACCGGTAAGACGTCGTACTCCTTCGAGTTCTGGGCGCCCAAGACGGAGAAGGGCGAGCGGAATCTCTGGAACGCGCTGCGGCGCGTCGAGGCGGTCCGTCCCAGCTTCGTCTCCGTGACGTACGGCGCCGGCGGTTCCACCCGCGCCGGGACGGTCCGGGCCACCCAGCAGATCGCCGCCGACTCCACCCTCACCCCGGTCGCCCACCTCACCGCGGTGAACCACTCCGTCGCCGAGCTGCGCAACATGGTCGGGCAGTACGCCGACGCGGGCATCAGGAACATCCTCGCGGTCCGAGGCGACCCGCCGGGCGACCCGATGGGCGAGTGGGTCGAGCACCCGCAGGGGGTGAAGTACGCCGCCGACCTGGTCCGTCTCATCAAGGAGTCGGGCGACTTCTGCGTCGGCGTGGCGGCATTCCCCGAAATGCACCCCCGGTCGTCCGACTGGGAGACGGACATCGGTCATTTCGTGGACAAGTGCCGGGCGGGCGCGGATTATGCGATCACCCAGATGTTCTTCCGCCCGGAGGACTATCTCCGGATGCGTGACCGTGTGGTCGCCGCGGGTTGCGAAACGCCGGTGATCCCCGAGGTCATGCCCCTTACCAGCGTGAAGCAACTGGAAAAGTTCTCCCAGCTCAGCAACGCGACCGTGCCCGCGTCGTTGAAAGAGCGCATCCTCGCAGCCAAGGACGATCCAGTCGCTGTACGCTCCATTGGCATCGAGTTCGCAACGGAGTTCTGCGGGAAGCTGCTGTCCGAGGGTGTGCCCGGACTGCACTTCATCACGCTCAACAACTCGACGGCTACGCTCGAAATCTACGAAAAACTCGGACTGCACAAGCAGTCGTGACCGGTCGTACCCGCCGCCGACGCGGCTACGGCCGAAGGAGGGGGCGGGCGTGGGCTGGACGGTCCTCTACATCGCTTTCGGTCTGGTGGCCCTGTGGCTGCTCGGCGAGGTGCTGTTGCAGTACAAGGCACGACTGCGCTGGCGGCTCCTCGCCTTCGGCGGCTTCCTCGGCGTGGTGGTCGGAGTGCTGCTGGCCTCCGTTCCGGTCATCGTCGTCGGGACGCTGGCCTTCGCCACCGGTCAGACCTTTGTGACGCTGTCCTTCCGGCGCGGCTTCTCCACCGGCTGGGCCATAGGCGCCAGTCCGAGGGAGAGCCGCCGGCGCAGGGGCGGCGGCGAGGGCGCCGCCGTGAAGGACCCCAGGTTGGAGGTCTCGGACCTGGAGGTCACCGAACCCGGGTACGACCAGCCCCCGGCCGGCCCGCCCGCCCAGTCCGTCCACGAACCGCAGCCCCTGCCCGACGACACCGGCCAGTACGGCGTGTACGGGAACACGGGCTACGACGCGAACGGCAGCGCCCGCCAGGACCACGGCCACGAGGCCGACCCCTCGGCCCAGCCGCAGTACGCCGCGTACGACCCGTACACCGGCTACGAACAGCCCCCGGCCCAGGATCCCTACGCCGGGACCTACGACTACGGCACCGACCCGCAGAGTTACGCCGCCTACTCCGACCCGTACATCGGCACCACCAACGGAGCCCCCTCCTACGGCGGTCGCGACGTCTACGGCCATGGCGGCGACGGCTACGACAGCCAGGGCGGGCAGCAGAGCTACCCCGACCCCTACGCCCCGGGCTACGTCGCCGACACTCCGCCCGGCGGTGTCTGGGTCCCCCAGCAGCGCGACACCGACCAGTACCCCCCGATGGAGCCGGAGCGGCCCGCGACGCCCGCTCCGTACGCCAACGGGTACGACACCGGCCAGAACGAGCAGTACCGCTACTGAGGCCGTGCCGTTGCCGGGGGGAGGGCCCACCATCGGCAGCGGCACGCGCCCCCCCGCTCAGCGTGAGCCGCGGAAGCCGTCGCCCTCCACGACCAGCCCGGCCACCAGCGCCCCCGACATACCGGCGTGCGCCAGCCCACCGCCCGGGTGCGACCAGCCGCCGACGAGATACAGCCCCGGCAGCCGCGTGAGGTTGCCCGGGTGCAGATACGCTCCGCCGGCCCCGGCCAGCGCGGGCGGCGGCACCGCACCACCCTCGGCCCCCGTCCCGTCCTCGGTCTCCGCGGGCGTGCGGACCTCGGTGTGCAGGATCCGCTCCCGCAGCCCGGGAACGGCCGCCGCCGCCCGTTCCACCAGGACGTCGGCGAACCGCTGCCGCACCCCCGCGTCCCGCCAGTCGACCGGCCCCTGCGGAGCCACCGTCGCGGTGAGCGTCACCGCCTCGTGCTCCGCGTCCGGACGGGTCGCCGGATCGTCGGGGCGCAGCACCGTCACCGTGGGGCTCCCGGCGACCCGCCCCCCGAACACCGCCCCCTGCTCCGCCGCCCCGTCGGCGCCGTGCACCACGGTCCGGTGCACCGCGCCCGCCTCCCGGGCCCCGCGCAGCGACAGCAGCACCGTGAACCGCCCCGCCGCGCCCGCGCCGGAGCCCGGCCGGACCGTCACATCGCCCGCGCCCCACGTCTGCTGACCCGGCACCAGACCCGGGCGCGGCCGGACCCCGACCACCACCCGGTCCGCCTCGGCCACCTCACCGTCCGCCAGCTCCACACCCGCCGCCCGGCCGTCCTTCTCGACGACCCGGAGCACCTCGGCCCCGAAGACGAACCGCACCCTGCGGGCCACGCACCGCTCGTACAGCGCCCGCGCCAGCTCGCGCATCCCGCCCATCACGTACCAGCTGCCGAAGGTCTGCTCCATGTACGGCAGCAGCGCGGCGCTCGCGGGGGCGGTGCGCGGGTCGAGGCCGTGGGACAGCGCGTACCCGTCGAGCAGGGCGGCGAGCCGGGCGTCCGCCAGCTCCCACGCGCCGATCTCCGCGACCGTGGCCGCCTGCCGGGAACCGCGCAGCAGGCGGCGCTGGAGCACCGCCGGATAGGGGTCGCGTCCCAGCACCTGGTGGTCCGCCCGCAGGGGCTCCTCCAGGAGCGGCCGCCGCGACCGGTCCCAGGCATCCCGGGCGCGGTCCATGAAGTCGCTCCAGCGTGCCCCGGCGCCCGTACCGAGGGCGTCGTCGAGGGCGGTGGCCACCCCGGCCCGGGAGGCGTTGGGCAGGGACACGGCCGTGCCGTCCGCGAAGAGATGGCGGCTCGCCGGATCGACCTGCGTCAGGGTCACGGACCGCTCCAGCGACTCCTTGCCGGTCTTCACGAAGAGGTCCCGCTGGACGGCGGGGAGATGCAGCAGGCCGGGCCCGGTGTCGAAGACGAAGCCCTCGTGCTCATGGCGGCCGACCGAGCCGCCGTAACTCGCGGACCGCTCGTAGACCGTCACCGTCTCGCCCGCCACGGCCAGCCGGGCGGCCGCCGCCATCGCGCCCGCCCCGGCGCCGATCACCGCAATTCGTGCCATGCCGGTGACTTTATCGACCGGCGCCGACAGCTCAGCCGGGAGGCCGGTGCCCGCCCGCCCCGGCCAGGCGTTTCTCCTCGCGGCGCTGGGCCCGCCGGCGCAGGAATCGGCGGATCCGCGAGGCGAGGAAGAGCACGGTGACGATGCCGAGCACCAGCAGCACGGCCGCGATCACGGCGGCCGCCACCGGGTTGAATATCGCGAACGTGATGACTCCGGCGACCCCGAGGTCCTCGGCGATGCTCATTCCGATGTTGCTGAAGGGCTCCGGGGAGGTGTTGACGGCCATCCGTGTGCCGGCCTTCACCAGATGGCTCAGCAGCGCCGTGGACCCGCCGATGGCACCCGCGGCCAGCTCCGGGAGCGAACCGCTCTCCCCGGCCAGCAGCGCCGCGACCACCGCCCCGGCCACCGGCCGGATCACGGTGTGCGCGGTGTCCCAGACCGAGTCCACGTAGGGGATCTTGTCCGCCACCGCCTCGCAGAGGAACAGCACACCGGCCACGATCAGCACGTCCGTGCGCTGGAGGGCGGCGGGCACCTCGTCGGAGACGCCGGCCGCGCCGAACAGACCGAGCAGCAGCACCACCGCGTACGCGTTGATTCCGCTCGCCCAGCCGCTTGTGAACACCAGGGGGATGACCGACACGCAGGCGATCGTAACGACCCCGCGCGGGACCCGGGTGGGGTTCGGCGCGGAGCCCTGAGTACCCGTACTCAGGGACGGAGATGAGTAGCTGTGCGGATAGGCCCCCACCTGCGGGGACGGCAGAGTGATGACCACGGAAGGGGCGCTGCGCCAGGACCGCCGGCACGGGGCGGCGGAACGGCGTGGTTCCCCCGACGCAACGGGGGTGCACGACGGAGACCCGGGGACCACGGGGGACACGGGGTCACGGGGAACGGGTTTCCGGAAGCACGGAAGACGCCGGTCCGGTGAGGTTCGCGGGGGATGCGAACTTCAGCGGACGGCGTCTTCGGCTTTCCCGGTACGTTCCCGGTCCCGGTCCCGGACGGCCGGAACGCTGGGGGCCCGGTGCGCCCGGCCGGCCTCAGTGCCCGCTGACCCGCCCGTGCAGCAGCAGGGACAGCGCCGAGTGGACCTCGTCGATCGAGCGCTCCGGCTGGAACGCCTGCCAGTCCAGCGCCGCCACCAGCACCATGCCGACCAGCGCGGCGGCCGTCAGCGGGATGTCGATCTCCTCGCTCAGCTCACCGCTGCTCACGGCCTCCCGCAGCACGTCCTCGACGACCGCGACGGCCTCCTGACGTACCACCAGCAGCGTGGACTGCCAGGCGCGGTTGGTGCGCCAGAGCTCGGCCACGTACAGCTGGGTGAAGGCCGGGTAGCGGTCGATGAAGGCGAGCCCGGCCCGGATCATCGCGTCCAGCGCCTCGACCCTGGTGCCGCCGCGCTCCTCGGACTCCTCGGCGGCGGCCCGCAGCGACGCCGTCAGCAGCCCCACGCCGTGCCGGAGCAGCTCCTCGAACAGCTCGGTCTTGCTCTTGAAGTTGTAATAGACCGTGCCCTTGGCGACCCCGGCCCGCTCGGCGATCTCGTCGACGGTGGTCGCCGAGAACCCCTTCTCGGCGATGAGCGTCACCGCCGCCTCGTAGAGCTTCTGCCGGGTGGCCTGGCGGCGCGTGGTGCCACTGCTTTCCATGAGTCCGATTCTTCCAGGCCCCGCCGTGCTCGCGGGCGCGGCTCCGGGCGCGCTCACAGGCTCAGCTCCGGGTGCAGCCGGCTCAGGCTCCACACCTGCTTGCGGCGGGCGGTGAACGCGGTCAGGGCCAGCGCGCCGACGGTGAAGGCCCCCAGCACCGCGCAGCCCAGCCACACCGGGCCGAGAGGGCCTCCCGTGATCAGCCTGCGCAGCCCCTCGACGACGTACGTCATGGGGAGGTACGGGTGGATCGCGCCGAAGAAGCCGGGGCTGGTCTGGACGGGGTACGTGCCCCCGGCCGAGGTCAGCTGGAGCATCAGCACCACCAGCACCAGGATCCGCCCGGCCGCCCCGAAGCAGGCGTTCAGCCACTGCACGATCGCGGCGAAGCAGCAGGTCACCAGGGCCAGGAAGCCGATCGTTCCGGCGGCGTTGGTCATCTGGAGGCCGAGGCCCCAGTGCAGGACGGCCATCAGGGCGCCGACCTGGAGCGTGCCGATGGCGGCGACCGGGAGCCAGCCGGCGAGCGCGATCCGCCACGAGGAGGCCCCGGCGGCGAGCGCCCGCTTGTTGAGCGGCTGGATCAGCATGTACGCCACCATCGCGCCGACCCACAGGGACAGCGGGATGAAGTACGGGGCGAAGCCGGTGCCGTAGTTGGGTGCCTCGTGCAGCGACTTGGAGGCCAGCTGGACGGGGTCGGCCATGACGTCGGTCCGCGCGTCGCGGTCCTTCTCGTCGTAGTCCGGGATCTTGTCGACGCCGTCGTTGAGGCCCCGGGCCAGCTCGGTCGAGCCGTCGCCGAGCCGGAACAGCCCGCCGTCCAGGTTCTCCGCGCCGGTCTTCAGCTTGCCGACGCCGGTGTCCAGATCGCTGGAGCCGGTCTGCGCGCCGCCGAGGCCGGTGTGCAGCGCCTGCGCGCCCTTGGCGACCTTCCGGGCGCCGGTGTTCAGCTCGTTGACCTTGGCCACGGCCGACGCCAGGTCGTCGTCCAGCGTCGGCGCGCGCTTCGCGAGGTCGTCGGCCTGCTTCTGGAAGGCGGTCAGCTGGGTGCTCAGCTTCTTCAGGTCGCCGTTCTGGTTGGTGATCAGGGTGTTCACATCGGCGGCGATCTTCGCGACGTCGACGGCGGTGACCTTGGCGCGCTCCAGTGAGGGGCAGACCGCCGTGTCGGGCTCCTCGGCCTCCTCGCACCGGGTGCGGTGGATCTCGGTGAGCTCGTCGGCCGCCTCCTTGGCGCTCGTGGCGGCGGTCGGCGCGCTCTTCACCAACAGGTCGAGGTTGTGCCGTACGGCCCCGGAGGTGTCGGCGACCAGCCGGGCCGTGTCGCGGATGGACTTCCCGTTGTCCCGGAAGAAGGGGCGTACGTCACCGGCGATCCCGTTGACCTTGTCGGCCAGGACCTGGGTGCCTCCGGCCACCTGGGCGGAACCCGTGGCGAGATCCCGCGAGCCCTGGTTCAGCTTGACGATCCCGTCGGAGAGCTTCTTGCTGCCCGCCTTGGAGTCCTTGAGACCGTCCGCGAGGTCCTTGGAACCCTGCTTCGCCTTCGAGATGCCGCCCTTGAGGTCGTCGGCGCCCTTGGCCGCCTCGGCGGTCCTGTCGTGCAGATCGGAGAAGTTGATGAAGATGCGGTCGAGGAAGCCCCGGGAGGCGTTCGTGGAGGCGGCGTTGCGCACCTCTCCGAAGACGGTCCTGGAGATCTGCCCGACGATGTAGTTGTTCGCGTCGTTCGTCCGCACCTGGAGCGCGCCGGTCTCGGGGGAGTCCCCGCCGCTGGACGCGATCTTCTTACTGAAGTCCGACGGCATCGTCAGCGAGAGGTAGTACGTACCCTCCTCGACGCCCTTCTCGGCCTCGGCAGGGCTCACCTCGTGCCAGTCGAACACCTTGGAGTCGAGCAGCTTCCTACTGATCTCGTCCCCGGCCGTGACGCGCTTCCCGTCGCTGGTGGCCCCCTTGTCGTCGTTGACCAGGGCGACGGGCAGCCTGTCGAGCTTTCCGTACGGGTCCCAGAAGGAGTACAGGTACAGGGCGCCGTACAGCAGGGGCAGGAGCAGCAGGGCCACCAGCGCGGCGGCCGGCAGCCTCCCCCGCCCGAACCGCTTCAGCTCAAGCGCGGCCAGCTTCGGCGAACGCATCGGCCGTCTCCTCATCGGTGGTGGGTTCATCGGTGACGGGCGCGGTACGCACGACCTGGGTGTTCGCGGGGGCCTCGCTGCACACCGCGAGCACGGTCGTCCCGGCGTCGGCCACGGCGCGCAGCAGCTCCCAGGCCCGGTCGCGTTCGGCGTCCGGGAGCTTGAGGTCGGTGTCGTCGACGGCGAGCAGCCGCGGCTCGCCGATCAGCGCCAGCGCCATGGACAGCCGCAGCGCCTCAAGACGCTCCAGATCCCGTACGGAGGTGCGCCCCGCCTTGGGCAGCGTGGCGAGGTCGAGGCCCGCGGCATCGAGAGCCTCGTCGACCCGGGCCCGGGCCGCGGCCCGGCGTTCGGCGCGCGGGCGCAGCAGGGTGCGCAGGGAGGTGCCGTAGCGGCCCTGCAGGAGGGCGCGTTCGCCGAGGTGCTCGGCGACGGTGAAGGCCGGGTCCAGCTCACTGACGCCCGGGACCGGCCCCAGGGCGGCGATCCGGCGGACGGCGGCGGCCTGCTCGGGCAGTCGCAGTCCGCCGGTCTCGGCGTGGCCCGCGGTGGGGCGCATCCGGCCGGTCAGGGCGAGCAGCAGGCAGGTGCGGCCCGATCCCGACGGTCCCTCGATGGCCACCAGCGCTCCTGGCTCGGCGCTGAACGTCACGTTCCGGAAGACCCGGCCGCGCGGTCCTTCCAGTCCGAAGTCCTCGGCGGCGACAGCCGCGCCGTGCGGGCTCTCCATAGACCCTCCCCTTTTGAACTGACCAGTCAGTGCAAAAAACTAGCCCGAACGCGCGCCCGAAGCAAAACGGCAGGTCAGAGGTGTATCGAGGTCGATTGTCAGTGGGGCCCGCCACCATGGACACAGACGGCCACGAAGCCGTCACACGACGACAGGAGGTTCGTCATGGCCAGCTCGTCCGCAGCCGCCGCCCCGCGGCGCCGCGCAGGCAGCCCTGCCCCCTCACTGACCGGTCCGGCCAACGATGTCCACCCCGTGCTGCGCCGCAGCACGGCGCCGCCCGCCGCTCTCGAACTGCTCGCCAAGGCCCGCTCCGGCCTCGACGAGGCCGCCGTGCTCCACGAGCCGAACGAGCGGTACGCCACCGCGCACCTCGCCGCCCTGCGCACCGCGGCGGCCGTGCTGGCCGCCCGGGGCCGCCCCGAGACGAACAAGCGCCGCCGCGAACGCATCCGCAGCGCCTGGGAGGTCCTCCCGGAGATAGCACCGGAACTGACCGAATGGAGCGCCCTCTTCGCCTCGGGAGCCCTGCGCAGGGCCCGTGCGGAAGCCGGCATGCCGGGAGCCGCCAGCGGGCGCGACGCCGACGACCTGCTGCGCGACGCGGCCATGTTCCTGCGCCTGGTGGAACGGCTCCTGGTCCTTCAGCCGGTGCTCCCGCAACCACGCCCGGAGCGTCCGGGCGGCGGGTGACCCGGGGCGAGGCAATAGGGTGGTGACCGCTCACCGCACCACCCGCACTGTTCACGCTCCGCCGTCCCCGGCGGCACGTTGCCGAGGAGTCATCTGCCGTGTCGGACCAGCCGCGCCCCCGCGCCTCCCTCCGTACCGCCGTGGTCTGGGAGGTCCTCAAGGACGCTCTGGACCGTCAGGTCAAGGCGACCGGCAGGGACGCCCTGGATGTTCTGGACACCGGCGGCGGCACCGGCAACTTCGCCGTGCCCGCGGCCCGGCTCGGCCACCGGGTCACCGTCGTCGACCCCAGCCCCAACGCGCTCTTCGCGCTGGAGCGCCGCGCGGCCGAGGCCGGGGTCGCCGACCGGGTCCGGGGAGTCCAGGGCGACATCCTCGGGCTGTTCGACGTCGTGGAGCGCGACGGCTTCGACGCGGTGCTCTGCCACGGCGTCCTGGAGTACGTCGACGAGCCCGCCGAGGGCGTACGCAACGCGGTCGAGGCGCTGCGCCCCTCCGGCGTGCTCAGCCTGCTGGCCGCCGGCCTGGGCGGAGCCGTCCTGGCCCGGGCGCTCGCCGGTCACTTCACGGAGGCCCGGCAGGCGCTCACCGACCCGGCGGGCCGTTGGGGCGAGGGGGACCCGGTGCCCCGCAGGTTCACCGCCGAGCACCTCTCCGACCTGGTCTCCTCGGCCGGTCTGGAGATCGCCGCGGTGCACGGGGTCCGGGTCTTCGCCGACCTCGTGCCGGGCGTCCTGGTGGACACCGAGCCCGGCGCCGTGGAGGCGCTCCTCAAGCTCGAAGCGGCGGTCGCCGAGCAGCCCGCGTTCCACTCCGTCGCCACCCAGCTCCACGTTCTGGGCGAGAAGCGCCGCTGATCAGCAACGCAAGCACGGACGGAGTGGGACTCAGGACCCCCGTACCGGGCGTACGCCCCGTATGATCGGGTGACACCATCCGGCATGGCGGATCGGTCGTCGGGGAATCTACGCCTCAACAGCCGAGCCGACACAGCGGTCCGGACTGGCTGAGCGCTAGAGGGCGGGTTTCACGGGGGCGAATCCCTGCCTATCCTGGAAGGGCCGCATACCGGTCGCCCCCGCGGCCGACGACGAGGAGGATCCCGTGCCGCTCTCGGAGCACGAGCAGCGCATGCTCGAGCAGATGGAGCGAGCGCTGTACGCCGAAGATCCCAAGTTCGCGACAGCGCTCGAGGGAAGCGGACTGCGTACGTACACCCGGAAAAGGGTCTATCAGGCGGTCGCTGGCTTCCTGGTGGGTATCGCGCTCCTCATGGCCGGAATGGTCGCCCAGCAGATCTGGATCAGCGTGGTGGGGTTCCTCGTCATGCTCGGCTGCGCCGTGCTCGCGGTCACCGGATGGCGCAAGGCGCCCAAGCCCGGTGAGCAACAGCCGGCTGCCGCAGGCAGCGGGGACAGCGGCGCAGGCCGCCGACCGAGACAACGCCGGTCGATGATGAACCGCATCGAGCAGCGGTGGCAGCGCCGCCGCGACGAACAGGGCCAGTAGACGCCTCGGCCCTCGGTCTGCTCTTCTCCGCAGGGCCGGCCGAAGGCACGTGACACCGATGGGTGAGGGGTGGCCGCAGGTGCTGCGGCCACCCTCAGCCGTTGTCCGACGGTGCCACGTGAGCCGTTGCCCACGGCGCCCCGGCCCGACCACGCCGTCGGCAGTGGTGCCGCTGCCCGACAGCACTGAGCCTCCGGTCCCGTCCCCTTCCAGGGGCGGGGCCGGAGGCTCAGTCGTGCTTCGCTGCCGACCGCCTCAGCCGTGCTGACGTGTGAGGCGGCGCAGCCGGGCCGTCCAGCGACCGGCTCCCGGGCGGCCCGCCCATCGCTCACCGAGGGCCGACCGGCGCTCCGCGAGGGCCCACACCACCCGGACGGACGATCGGGGCAGAAGCGTTGCCCGCAGCCGGGTGGAGCGGTCGGCCGATGCCCGCAGACCTGCCCGTACCGCCTGCGCGTCCTCGGTCAGTCCCGACGCGGGGCGCGGCTCGGCGGCGTACAGCACCTGCTCCACCGAGCCCGCGATCCGGTGCACCGCCTCGGCCGCGGTGGTGTCGAGGCGGCCCAGTCGCACGATCCTGGCCGCCGCCTTCCGTGGCGTCAGCGACCCGTCCGGCGCGATGCCGTGGTCCCAGGCGGTGTCGGTGAGCTCCCGCCAGACAGCCAGCGTCCGCGCGGCGGCGTCCGCGGGCGTCCGGCCCCCGGAGCCCAGCCGGCGGCTCCGCGTCCGGATCCGCCACAGCAGCGGCGACAACGCCAGCGCCGCCACCAGTACGAGCGCCCCGTGGACCACCAGCAGCACCTGCCAGAGCGGAGTGCCCCGGTCGGTCGGCAGCGCGGCTCCCGGCTCCTGCGAGGGACCGCACCCGCCTTCCTGACGCAACTGCGGCGGGCAGCTGTCGTCGGCGGAGGGAGCCGCGGTCGGCTCGTCGGAGGTGTCCGCCGAGGGCTCGGCGGCGTCGTCGGCGCTGTCCGTGGGCACCTCGGGGCGGGTCCACGAGGGCGTGCTGCCCCGGCTCGGGGTGGGCTCGAACCGGGTCCAGCCGACCCCCTCGAAATACAGCTCGGGCCAGGCGTGCGCGTCGCGCAGCCCGACCGACATCGCCCCGTCCCCCTGCACGGTCCCCGGGGTGAAGCCCACGGCCACCCGGGCCGGGATGCCCAGCGTCCGCGCCATCGCGGCCATCGAGAAGGAGAAGTGGACGCAGAAGCCCTCCTTGTCGCGGAGGAACCGGGCGATGGCGGACGACCCCGTCCCCGAGGTGACCGTCGTGTCATACGTGAAGCCGCCGTCGGACGCGAACCAGTCCTGGAGTCTCACGGCCTGCTCGTAGGCGTCGGACGCGCCCGCGGTGACCTGCTCGGCGGTCTCGGCGACCACCTTCGGCAGGGAGCCGGGAACCCGGGTGTACTCGCGGACCAGCTCCTGGGGCGGTGCACCCGCGGCCGCGAGCTGGTCCGCCGTGGGTTCGACGACCAGACTGCCGACCTCGTACCTCGCGCCGCGCGTGGTCTGCCCGTCGTCGCCGACCAGGGTGCGGCCCTCGGGTTCGTACCGCCAGCGACCGCCGACGCGGACCTCGCTGGCCGGGTAGGGGAGCGGCAGATAGGTCTGCTGGTAGGAGCGCGACGCGGAGATGTTCGTCCGGACCTCGGTGACGGAGACGTCCCTGCCGAGACCGGTGGGCTGCGGAAGGCGGTCGGGAACGTCCGTCAGCCGGCGGGTGGAGGAACGCCACTCGCTGCCGTTGAACTCGTCCAGGGCCAGGATGCGGAGATAGAGACTCTGCGGGTCCTCGATGTTGCTGCGGTACGTCATCACCTCCCGGTTGTCCGGCTGGTTGAGGTTGTTCTGCAGCGAGACCAGCGGATTCACCGCGGAGATGGTGCCGCCGCCGCTGCCCCTGCCGTTCCCAGGCCCGTCGCCGCCCAGCAGGCCGCTGTCCAGGGCGGGCAGGGCCAGGGGGGCCACCAGGGCGATGCCGAGCGCGAACACGCCGATCCGCCGCCCGGTCCGGACGGGGGAGGAGCCGCCGCTCACCCCGGCCAGCCCGTCGGCCAGACCGCCCGAATTCCGCGTGGCGCCACCGAAGACGCGGCCCCACTGGGAGAGCCGGTCCCGGCCCTCCGCCAGCAGGAGCAGCAGATAGCCGGAGGCGGCCAGCAGGAACCACAGCCAGCTCGCATCCCCGTCGGAGAGACCGGCCGCGACCGAATACAGGGCGAGGAGGGGCAGCCCGGCGGGGGCCGCGCTGCGGAAGGTCACCGCCAGGGCGTCCACGGCCAGGCCGATGAGGACCACCCCGCCGACCACCATCAGCTTGATGCCGTCGGTCATCGGGGCCGGGATGGCGTACGTGCCGACGTCCTCACCGCCCGCCACCAGCAGCTCACCGAGCCGCATGAGGGCCGTCGGCCCCGGCACCACCCCGAACAGGGCGTGGTCCCGGACGAACACCAGCGTCAGCAACAGCAGGGTGACCAGCGTCTGGACGCCGATGGTCAGCGTCCTCGCCAGCGGCACCCGGCGCGCGAGGGCGCCCACCCCGCTCTGGACGCCGAGCAGCACCGCCGCCTGCACCAGCCAGCCGACCCCCTCCACCAGGGGGATCAGCGCCCCCGCCGCCAGCAGAGTCGCCGCATAGGCGCACAGCGCCAGCCTGGCCCGCCCGCTCATGACCATCTCCCCGTGACCCCCGTCGCGCCGCCGCTCGTGGCCGACGGCGCATCCGTGCGCATCCCGCCCGCCAGCTGCCACAGTGCGGGCAGCTCGGCCCCCGGCTCCACGGGCACCGCGGTCCAGCCCGACTCGCGCAGCCGCCGCAGCCGCTCCTCTGCCCGCCCCACGCCGTCCTCGTCGCCGGCCCAGGCGGCGCTGTCCAGGACGAAGGCGACCCCCGCCCCGGCCCGCTGCCGCATCCGGGCCGCGACCGCGGCCTGTTCCTCGTCCAGATCGCCGAAGAAGGCGATGAGCAGTCCCTCGTTGCCGCCGCGCAGCACGTCATGGGCGCGGGACAGGCCCCCGCCGTCGGAATGGCCGACCACCGCGAGCGTGTCGAGCATCAGGCCCGCCGAGTCCGCCGACTCCTGGGTCGAGCCCGCGTAACCGCCCGAACCCTCGCCGGGCACCGCGTTCCCGTCGTCCGTGAGCAGCCGTACGGCGAAGCCGCGCTCCAGCATGTGCACGAGCGCCGAGGCCGCCCCGGAGACCGCCCATTCGAAGGCCGAGTCGGGCCCGGCGCCCTGGTAGCCGATCCCCCGGGTGTCCAGCAGGACCGTGCACCTGGCCCGCTGCGGCTGTTCCTCACGGCGCACCATCAGCTCGCCGTGGCGGGCGGTGGAGCGCCAGTGGACCCGGCGCAGATCGTCGCCGTGCCGGTAGCCGCGCGGAATGATGTCGTCCTCACCGGCCAGTGCGAGGGACCGCTGCCGCCCGTCGCCGTATCCGGAGGCCTCGCCCGCCAGCCGCAGTACGGGCAGCGGCTCCGTGCGCGGGATGACGACGAGGGTGTCGTACGCGCTGAAGGAGCGGGTCAGCTCGCACATCCCGAACGGGTCGCTGAGCCGCAGCTGCAACGGGCCCAGCGGATAGCGTCCGCGCAGGTCGGAGCGGACCCGGTAGGACACCTCGCGCCGGCCGCCCGCCTCCACCCGGTCCAGGACGAAGCGGGGGCGCGGGCCGAGGACGTACGGAACACGGTCCTGGAGCATCAGCAGTCCGGTGGGCAGCCGGGAGACGTTCTCCATCCGCAGGTGCACCCGGGCCTCCGCGCCCGCGGGCACACGCGACGGTGAGAGCCGCCGGGTGCCCGTCACCCGGTAGCGGGTGCGGTAGAGCACGGTCACGCAGACCAGGGGCAGCACGGCCAACAGCAGTCCGACCCGCAGCAGATCACCCTGGCCCAGGACGTACGCGCAGGCAGCGGCGGCGAGACCGGCGGCCAGGAACGAGCGTCCCCGGGTGGTCAGTCCGCCCAGGGCCGCCCGGAGGCCGCCCTTCCTGTCGCCGTCCTCCACGGCGCCGGGCTCGCCGGCCGCCATCACAGCCGCCGTGCCCCGGGCTGCTGCTGGTGGTACAGCGGACGGCCCGGCTCCTGCCCGACCGGCGCGGGCGGCGCGGTGCCGCCGGCCGAGGTCGGCACGGGGGTGCGCTGGATGATCTCCAGGACCACCTGCTCCGCCGTGCGGCGGTTCAGCTGGGCCTGGGCGGTGGGCAGCAGCCGGTGCGCGAGCACCGGCGTGGCCAGCGCCTGCACGTCGTCCGGCAGGGCGTAGTCGCGCCCGCTGAGCGCGGCGGACGCCTTCGCGGCGCGCAGCAGGTGCAGCGTCGCGCGCGGGGAGGCGCCGAGTCGGAGATCGGGGTGGCTCCGGGTGGCCCCGACGAGCTCCACGGCGTAGCGCCGCACGGCGTCGGCGACATGCACCGTACGGACGGCGTCGATCAGCTTCACGATGTCGTGGGCGTGGGCCACCGGCTGGAGGTCGTCCAGCGGGGAGACGCCCCCGTGCACGTCGAGCATCTGGAGCTCGGCCTCCGGGCTGGGGTAGCCGATGGAGACCCGGGCCATGAAGCGGTCGCGCTGGGCCTCGGGCAGCGGGTAGGTGCCCTCCATCTCGACCGGGTTCTGGGTGGCCACCACCATGAACGGGTCGGGCAGCTCGTAGGAGTGCCCGTCGATGGTGACCTGGCGCTCCTCCATCGACTCCAGCAGCGCCGACTGCGTCTTCGGCGAGGCGCGGTTGATCTCGTCGCCGATCACGATCTGCGCGAAGATCGCACCCGGCTTGAACTCGAAGTCCCGACGCTGCTGGTCGAAGATCGACACACCGGTGATGTCCGAGGGCAGCAGGTCCGGTGTGAACTGGATCCGTCGCACCGAGCAGTCGATGGACCGCGCCAGCGCCTTGGCCAGCATGGTCTTGCCGACACCGGGGACGTCCTCGATGAGGAGGTGCCCCTCGGCGAGGAGCACCGTCAGCGATAGCCGTACGACCTCGGGCTTGCCCTCGATCACACCCTCCACCGACCTGCGTACCCGCTCTGCTGTGGTGGTCAGATCCGTGAGGCTCGCTCGATCGTCATAGGTCGTCACCCGGCCCTCCTCGGCCCTTTTGCGCAGGGGCCGTCGCGCGTACCCGCGCGGCCCACCCCGAAAAATCGGACACTCCTCCGGAAGACCCGGGGGTGTCACACCCGCATTCTTGTTGCCGTTACCGCTTCGTGTCACTCGCCTGTGGATAAGTGGGTGTGAAATGTCAGCGTCTGTCGCGATTTCGGCACCGCAAGGTGCGGTGATGAGTGCGTGAGGTACGGCGGAGGGCCGGGCAGGCGCGGTGAGTGCGTTCAGGAAGCGGAGTGGATCTCGCGCAGCAGACCGGTGGTCACGTCGAAGACGAACCCGCGCACGTCGTCGGTGTGGAGCAGGAACGGCGAGGTGCGCACCCGCTGCATCGACTGGCGCACGTCCTGGTCGGCGTCCGAGTAGGCCTCGACCGCCCACGCCGGACGCTGGCCCACCTCACGCTCCAGCTCCTGACGGAAGTCCTCGGTGAGGGACTCCAGGCCGCAGTTGGTGTGGTGGATGAGGACCACGCTGCGGGTGCCGAGCGCCCGCTGGCTGATCGTCAGCGAGCGGATCACGTCCTCGGTGACCACGCCGCCCGCGTTGCGGATGGTGTGGCAGTCGCCGAGCTCCAGACCGAGCGCCGCGTGCAGGTCGAGACGGGCGTCCATGCAGGCGACCACGGCCACCTGGAGGACGGGGCGCGCGTCCATGCCGGGATCGCGGAAGTCCTTCGCGTACTCGGCGTTCAGAGCGACGAGCCGGTCGGTGACCTGGCCCCCCTCGCGGACCGCCGCAGCGGTGGGCGTCACGGACTCGGCGGGAGAGTGAGCAGAAGTCGACATGGAGACGACGTTAGCCTTCCCACCTGGCCGGGGCGTGCTGTGAGAGCGGACAAAAAACGTCAACTCGGCTTGTTGTGAGCTAACCCACAGGACTCGCGGGGATGCGCCCGTTCGGGTGGGCTCGCCGCATCCGGACGGGTGGCGCGACTCGCTGCCCGGTTCGTTGATCGTGAATCGATCGAATGGCAGGGTGGACTAAAGTAACGCGAAGTCACCAACCACCGCCTTGCCCACTGCCCCATCGCACCCCCCCCGCACCTCCTGCATATTCCGTATTTCCCCCGTGGTGTGCGGCGTACGTGCGACCCGGCCCTCTCCCGCTCTCGGTCGGCCGACGCCTCTTCCCCGGCGCCGGCGGACCTCCCCTTCAGAGCGGGCGGGGACCAGGACGTACGTGCCGGCCGCGCGGGACAGAGCCTGAGAGGGCGCCTTGAGCCAGACCCGACACGTCCCCGTGATGCTCCAGAGGTGTCTGGACCTGTTGGCCCCGGCTCTCCAGGACCCGGTCCACCCGGAGCCCGTGGTCGTCGACTGCACCCTCGGCCTCGGCGGTCACAGCGAGGCGCTGCTCGCCTCCTTCCCCACCGCCCGGCTGATCGCCCTGGACCGCGACAGGGAGGCGCTCCGCCTCTCCGGTGAACGGCTCGCCCCCTACGGCGACCGCGCCACCCTCGTCCACGCGGTCTACGACGAACTCCCCGAGGTCCTCGCGCGGCTCGGGATCCCCAAGGTCCAGGGCGTGCTGTTCGACCTCGGCGTCTCCTCCATGCAACTGGACGAGGCCGACCGCGGATTCGCGTACGCCCAGGACGCCCCGCTCGACATGCGGATGGACCAGTCCACCGGCATGGGCGCCGCCGAGGTGCTCAACACCTACCCGCCCGGCGAACTGGTCCGGATCCTGCGCGCGTACGGCGAGGAGAAGCAGGCCAAGCGGATCGTCTCCGCCGTCGTCCGCGAGCGCGAGAAGGAGCCTTTCAGCAACAGCGCCCGGCTCGTCGAGCTGATCCGCGACGCGCTGCCGCAGGCCGCCAAGCGCACCGGCGGCAACCCCGCGAAGCGGACCTTCCAGGCCCTGCGCATCGAGGTCAACGGCGAGCTGAGCGTCCTGGAGCGGGCCATTCCGGCCGCCGTCCAGTGCCTCGACGTCGGCGGCCGGATCGCCGTGCTGTCCTACCACTCGCTGGAGGACCGGCTGGTCAAGCAGGTCTTCGCGGCCGGCGCCGCCAACACCGCGCCCCCCGGCCTGCCCGTCGTCCCCGAGCGCTACCAGCCCCGGCTGAAGCAGCTCACCCGAGGCGCCGAGCTGCCAGGCGAGGAGGAGGTCGCCGAGAACCGGCGTGCCGCTCCCGCCCGGCTGCGCGGCGCCCAGCGCATCCGCGCGGAGGAGCGATGAGCACCCGGCGTCGCCCCACGCGAAGCGGCCGCCCGGCCCCGGGCGGCCGGGGAGCCGTGCGGTGAGCAAGCCGGCCGCACCGCTGAAGGGGCGGGCCGCGCGGCTCGCCCGGCTGATGCCGTCCACCGGGCCCAGCACCGCGGCCCGCACCCCCTTCGTGCTGCTGGTCGTCCTGCTCCTGGGCGGCGGGCTCATCACCCTGCTCGTGCTGAACTCCGCGCTCAACGAGGGTTCGTTCAGGCTCAGCGAGCTGAAGCGGGACACCACCGAGCTCACCGACGAGCAGCAGGCGCTCCAGCGCGACGTCGACAGCCGTTCCCAGCCCGACGCCCTGGAGCGCCGGGCCCGGGAGCTGGGCATGGTTCCCGGCGGCAGCCCCGCCTTCCTGAACCCCGACGGCACGGTCCGCGGCAACCCCACCGAGGCCACCGCCCCGCCGTCGCCGAGCCCCAGCCCCACGCCGAGCACCGGCGCCCCGGCCGACGCCGGGACCCCGGCCGCCGGGACCCCGGCCGTGCCCTCGGGCCCCGCTTCGCCCTCCGGATCCGACCCCGTGACCGATCCCGTGACCGATCCCGTGACCGATCTCGCGACCGAGCCCGACCCCGCAACTGCGGCGGAGAGCCCCCCGCCCCCGACGAGCCCCGGCAGGTGACGCAGTGCCGCCCAAGGAACCGCCGCGCCGCCGCGTACCCGGCCCGGCCCGCCCCCGTAGCGGGGGATCAGGATCCGGCCGCTCCGGCGCGCGCCCACCGGCCCGCCGCCCCCGTTCCGCCCCGGGGCGCACCACCGCGCGCCCAGGCGCACAGCGCTCCCTGCGCCTCGGCAGCCCCCGCCCCCGGCTGCGGCTCGTCAGCCTCGGGCTGACGCTGGTCATGCTGGCCTTCGTGGCCCGCCTGCTCCAGGTCCAGGCCGTCGACGCCAGCGCGTACGCGGCCAAGGCGGAGAAGAACCGCTACCTGGAGTACACGGTCGCCGCCGAGCGCGGCGAGATCACCGACCGCAAGGGCGTCGCGCTCGCCACCAGCGTGGACGCGCACAACATCACGGCCGACCCGAAGATGTTCACGCCCGAGGAGAGCAAGGCCCCCGACGCGCCCCAGCAGGCCGCGGCCCTGCTCGCCCCGATCCTCGGCAAGGACGTCGACGAGCTCGTCAAGAAGCTGTCGGTGCCCAAGTCCCGCTACACCGTGCTCGCCTACCGGCAGACCCCCCAGGTCTGGAAGCAGATCAAGGACCTCAAGTCCGTCTTCGCCGAGAAGGCGTACGAGGACAAGCTGAAGGGTGGTCCGGGAGCCAACGTCCTGGCCGGCGTCCTTCAGGTGCCGACCACCAAGCGCGTCTATCCCAACGGGGATCTCGCCGCCGGGATACTGGGATTCGTCAGCGCCGACGGCAAGGGCGGCGGCGGCCTCGAATCGCAGCTCGACAAGGAACTCGCGGGCGAGGACGGCAAGATCAGCTACGCCCAGGCAGGCGGCCGTCGGGTTCCCACCGCGGGCGGCAGCGAGACTCCGGCCGTGCCCGGCTCCGACATCGAGCTGACCATCGACCGCGACATCCAGTGGGCCGCCCAGAAGGCCATCAGCGACCAGGTCGAGAAGTCCAAGGCCGACCGCGGCTACGTCATCGTGCAGAACACACGGACCGGCGAGCTGCTGGCCATGGCCAACGCCCCCGGCTACGACCCCAACGACCTCTCCCAGGCGACGTCCGCCTCCCTCGGCAACGCCGCCCTCCAGGACGTGTACGAGCCCGGCTCCACCAGCAAGGTCATGTCCATGGCCGCCGTACTGGAGGAGAAGGCCGCCACACCCGGCACCCACGTCACCGTCCCCAACCGGCTGCACCGCGGCGACCGGCTCTTCAAGGACGACGTGGACCACCCCACCTGGTACCTCACGCTCAACGGGGTCCTCGCCAAGTCCAGCAACATCGGCACCATCCTGGCGACGGGTCAGCTCGGCAAGACCCAGGCCGAGTCCAACCAGGTCCTCTACTCCTACCTGCGCAAGTTCGGCCTCGGCTCCAAGACCGGGCTCGGCTACCCCGGGGAGTCGCCGGGACTGCTGGCCCACCCCAAGGACTGGTCGACCTCGCAGCAGTACACGATTCCCTTCGGCCAGGGCCTCTCGCTCAACGCCGTCCAGGCAGCCTCGGTCTACTCCACCATCGCCAACGGCGGCGTACGGATCGCCCCCACCCTCGTCCGCGGCGCCAAGGGCTCCGACGGGCGCTTCACGGCCGCCGAGGCCCCCGAGGAGAACCGGGTGGTCAGCGAGAAGACCGCCAAGACCCTGGCGACGATGCTGGAGTCCGTCGTCGACGACCGGGAAGGGACCGGCACCAAGGCCGCCATCCCCGGCTACCGGGTCGCGGGCAAGACCGGCACCGCCAACCGCGTCGACCCCGTCCGCGGCGTCTACAAGGGCTACACCGCCTCCTTCGCGGGCTTCGCCCCCGCCGACAACCCACAGGTCACCGTCTACTGCGCGATCCAGAACCCCACCAAGGGCAGCTACTTCGGCGGCCAGATCTGCGGCCCGATCTACAAGCAGGTCATGGAGTTCGCGCTCAAGACGCTCCAGACCCCCCCGTCCGGCAGCGAGCCGCCCCGGCTGCCGGTGTCCTTCAAGCCCGGCGAGTGAACACGGGGATGCGCGAGCATCTCCTCCAAGGGAACCCTCAGTGACAACCATCACCCCCGATCCGGGGAACCGGAACGAGAACCGCCGGGACCAAGGTCCCTCGCTTCGCGAGACGCCGCACCGGCCCGGTACGCTCACCGCCGTGCCCCACGCTGATCAGTCCCAAACCTCTCAGAAGGACGCGCCTGTGACCTACCCGGGAGCGCCCCGACCGGACCGGCTCCGGCCCACCCCTCTCGGCGAGCTGGCAGACCGGCTCGGCGTAGAAACGGCCGGGACCGGTGAAGTCACCGGCATCACCCACGACTCGCGGGCCGTGCGACCCGGAGACGTGTACGCGGCCCTGCCCGGCGCCCGCTTCCACGGCGCCGACTTCGCGGCCCAGGCCGCCGGCCTGGGCGCCGCCGCCGTCCTCACCGATCCCGCCGGCGCCGAACGCGCCGCGGCCACCGGCCTGCCGGTGCTGGTCACCGAGGACCCGCGCGCCGTCATGGGCGAGCTGGCCGCCGACATCTACGGGCGGCCCGGCATCGGCCTGCTCCAGCTCGGCATCACCGGCACCTCCGGCAAGACCACCACCGCGTACCTCGTCGAGGGCGGACTGCGCGCCGCCGGACGCCCCACCGGGCTGATCGGCACCGTCGAGATGCGGATCGGCGACGAGCGCATCAAGTCCGAGCGCACCACCCCCGAAGCCACCGACCTCCAGGCCCTGTTCGCCGTCATGCGCGAACGCGGCGTCGAGGCCGTCGCGATGGAGGTCTCCAGCCACGCCCTGGTGCTCGGCCGGGTCGACGGCTGCGTCTTCGACGTCGCCGTCTTCAACAACCTCAGCCCGGAGCACATGGAGTTCCACTCCGGCATGGAGGACTACTTCCAGGCCAAGGCCCAGCTGTTCACCCCCGAACGCAGCCACCGCGGCGTCGTGAACTTCGACGACGAGTACGGCCGCAGGCTTCTGACCGAGTCCGGGGTGCCGGTCACCAGCTTCTCCGCCGAGGGCCACCCGGACGCCGACTGGCACGCCGAGGACGTCGAGGTCGGACCGCAGGACAGCACCTTCACCGCCGTCGGCCCGGGCGGCGAACGGATCACCGCCCGCGCCCCGCTGCCCGGCCCGTTCAACGTCGCCAACACCCTCGCCGCCATCGTCACGCTGGCCGTCGCGGGCGTCGACCCGCAGACCGCCGCCGACGGCATCGCGGCCGTCCCCGGGGTCCCCGGCCGACTGGAGCGGGTGGACGCCGGACAGCCCTACCTCGCCGTCGTCGACTACGCGCACAAGACCGACGCCGTCGAGTCCGTACTGCGCTCCCTGCGCAAGGTCACCGAGGGCAAGGTGCACATCGTCCTCGGCTGCGGCGGCGACCGCGACACCACCAAGCGCGGCCCGATGGGCGCGGCAGCCGCCCGGCTCGCCGACACCGCCGTGCTGACCTCCGACAACCCCCGCTCCGAGGATCCCCTCGCGATCCTCGCCGCGATGCTCTCCGGCGCCGCCGAAGTGCCCGTCCACGAGCGCGGCGACGTCCTGGTCGACGCCGACCGCGCCTCGGCCATCGCCGCCGCCGTCGCCCGCGCGGAGGCGGGCGACACCGTCCTCGTCGCGGGCAAGGGGCACGAACAGGGCCAGGACATCCACGGGGTGGTACGCGCCTTCGACGACCGCAAGGTCCTGCACGCAGCCATCGAGCGGTCCCGCACGCGCCCCGGCGCCGCGGACCGTGCCCCTCACCTCGAGAACAACAGTCAGGGATGACCAAGTGATCACCCTTTCCCTCGCCGAGATCGCCGAAATCGTCGGCGGGCAGTCGTTCGACATACCGGATCCGGCAGTCACCGTGACCGGACCCGTCGTCATCGACTCCCGCGAGGTCGCGCCAGGCAGCCTGTTCGCCGCGTTCGCCGGCGAACGGGTCGACGGCCACGACTACGCCCGGCGCGCCGTCGAGGCGGGCGCCGCGGCCGTACTGGCGGCCCGCCCCGTCGGCGTTCCGGCGATCGTCGTGGACGACGTCGTCGGCGCGCTCGGCGCCCTCGCCCGTGCCGTGGTCGAACGCCTCGGCACCACCGTCGTCGGCCTCACCGGATCCGCCGGCAAGACGTCCACCAAGGACCTGATCGCGCAGCTCCTCCAGCGCAAGGGCCCGACCGTCTGGACGCCCGGCTCCCTCAACAACGAGATCGGCCTGCCGGTCACGGCGCTGACCGCCACCGCCGAGACCGAGCACCTGGTCCTGGAGATGGGGGCCCGCGGCGTCGGCCACATCCACTACCTGGCCAACCTCACCCCGCCCCGCGTCGGCCTCGTCCTGAACGTCGGCTCCGCGCACCTCGGCGAGTTCGGCAGCCGGGAGGCCATCGCCCAGGCCAAGGGCGAGCTGGTCGAGGTCCTGCCCGAGGACGGCTGCGCCGTGCTCAACGCGGACGACCCCCTCGTCCGCGCCATGGCCCCCCGCACCAAGGCCCGCGTCCTGCTCTTCGGAGAAGCCCCGGAAGCGGACGTACGGGGTGAGAAGGTCAGAATGACCGCCGACGGGCGGCCCGCCTTCGAGCTCCACACACCCACCGGGTGCAGCGACGTGACCATGCGCCTGTACGGTGAGCACCACGTGTCGAACGCGCTCGCCGCGGCCGCCGTCGCCCATGAGTTGGGCATGTCCGTGACCGAGATCGCCGAGGCGCTCTCGGAGGCGGGCACTCTCTCCCGCTGGCGCATGGAGGTCACCGAGCGCGGGGACGGTGTGACGGTCGTCAACGACGCCTACAACGCGAACCCCGAATCCATGAGAGCCGCACTGCGTGCGCTGGCTGCCATGGGCCAGGCCCGAGGGGCCGACGGGGGACGCACCTGGGCGGTGCTCGGTCAGATGGCCGAGCTCGGTGACGCGTCGCTCGCCGAGCACGACGCGGTCGGACGGCTCGCCGTCCGGCTCAACGTCAGCAAGCTCGTCGCTGTCGGGGGGAGAGAAGCCTCCTGGCTGCAACTGGGCGCATATAACGAGGGTTCGTGGGGTGAGGAGTCGGTGCACGTGTCCGACGCACAGGCGGCCGTCGACCTGTTGCGCAGTGAACTGCGCCCGGGAGACGTCGTGCTGGTGAAGGCGTCCCGGTCGGTCGGCCTGGAGAAGGTCGCCCAGGCACTGCTGGAGAACTCGACCGAGGGCGAGGTCGCCGGCCGATGAGGCAGATCCTCTTCGCGGGGGCCATCGGGCTCTTCCTGACCCTGGTCGGTACCCCGCTGCTGATCAAGCTGCTGGCCCGCAAGGGATACGGGCAGTTCATCCGGGACGACGGCCCGCGCACGCACGGCAGCAAGAAGGGCACGCCCACGATGGGCGGCATCGCCTTCATCATGGCGACGATCATCGCGTACCTCCTCGCGAAGGTCATCACGGGTGAGGACATCCGCTACTCCGGCGTCCTCGTGCTGTTCCTCATGGCGGGCATGGGCCTCGTCGGGTTCCTCGACGACTACATCAAGATCGTCAAGCAGCGTTCGCTCGGTCTGCGGGCCAAGGCGAAGATGGCGGGACAGCTGATCGTCGGCATCGCCTTCGCGGTGCTCTCGCTCCAGTTCCCCAACTCCGCGGGCAACACCCCGGCCTCCGACCGGCTCTCCTTCGTGGAGGACTTCGGCTGGTCGATCGGCCCGGTGCTCTTCTGCGTCTGGGCACTGTTCATGATCCTCGCCATGTCCAACGGCGTGAACCTCACCGACGGCCTCGACGGTCTGGCCACCGGCGCCTCCGTCATGGTCTTCGGCGCCTACACCTTCATCGGCCTCTGGCAGTTCCAGGAGTCCTGCGCCAACGCGGACAAGCTGACCAACCCGAGCGCCTGCTTCGAGGTACGCGACCCGCTCGACCTCGCCGTCGTCGCCGCCGCCCTGATGGGCGCCTGCTTCGGCTTCCTCTGGTGGAACACCTCGCCCGCCAAGATCTTCATGGGCGACACCGGCTCGCTCGCCCTCGGCGGCGCCCTCGCGGGTCTCGCGATCCTGTCCCGCACCGAGTTCCTCCTCGCCATCCTCGGCGGCCTCTTCGTGATGATCACCATGTCCGTGGTCATCCAGGTCGGCTCGTTCAAGATGACCGGCAAGCGGGTCTTCCGGATGGCGCCGCTCCAACACCACTTCGAACTCAAGGGGTGGTCCGAAGTCCTTGTCGTGGTCCGCTTCTGGATCATCCAGGGCATGTGCGTGATCGTCGGCCTCGGCCTCTTCTACGCGGGATGGGCAGCCAAGAAGTGAGCAGCACCGTGGACTGGCAGGGCAAGCACGTCACCGTCGCGGGGCTCGGCGTCAGCGGCATCCCCGCGGCCCGCGCCCTGCACGAGCGCGGCGCGCTCGTCACCGTCGTCAACGACGGCGACGACGAACGCGCCCGCGCGCAGGCGGCCGAACTGGAGGCGCTCGGCATCACCGTGCGCCTCGGCGACGGCGCGACCCTGCCGCCGTCCACGGAACTGATCGTCACCGCCCCCGGCTGGCAGCCGGACAAGCCGCTCTTCCTGGCTGCCGCCGAGGCGGGCGTCCCGGTCTGGGGCGACGTCGAACTGGCCTGGCGACTGCGCGGGACCAACGGCCGCGAGGCCGCCCCCTGGCTCGCGGTCACCGGCACCAACGGCAAGACCACGACCGTACGGATGCTGGCCTCGATCCTTCAGGCCGCGGGCCTGCGCACCGCGGCCGTCGGCAACATCGGCGTATCGCTGCTGGACGCGGTGCTCGGGGAGACCGACTACGACGTCCTCGCCGTCGAACTCTCCAGCTACCAGCTGCACTGGGCGCCCTCGCTGCGCGCCCACTCCGCCGCCGTCCTCAACCTGGCCCCGGACCACCTCGACTGGCACGGCTCGATGGAGGCGTACGCCGCGGACAAGGGCCGCGTCTACGAGGGCAACACGGTCGCCTGCGTCTACAACGCGGCCGACCCGGCCACCGAGGACCTGGTGCGCGAGGCGGACGTCGAAGAGGGCTGCCGGGCCATCGGCTTCACCCTCGGCGCCCCCGGCCCCTCGCAGCTCGGCGTGGTCGACGGCATCCTCGTCGACCGGGCGTTCGTCGCCAACCGCCAGAAGCAGGCCCAGGAACTGGCCGAGGTCACCGACGTCAACCCGCCGGCCCCGCACAACATCGCCAACGCGCTCGCCGCCGCCGCCCTCGCCCGCGCCTTCGGCGTGGAACCGGCCGCGGTCCGCGACGGACTGCGCGCCTTCCGGCCGGACGCCCACCGCATCGAACACGTCGCGGACATCGGCGAAGTCGCCTACGTGGACGACTCCAAGGCCACCAACACCCACGCCACCGAGGCCTCCCTCGCCGCCTACGACTCCATCGTCTGGATCGCGGGCGGACTGGCGAAGGGCGCCACCTTCGACGAGCTGGTCACCGGCGCGGCGAAGCGGCTGCGCGGGGTCGTGCTGATCGGCGCCGACCGGGCGCTGATCCGCGAAGCCCTGACGCGACACGCCCCCGAAGTCCCGGTGGTCGACCTCGACCGGACCGACACTGGGGCGATGTCCGAAGCGGTCGCGCGGGCGGCCGAGCTCGCCCGGCCGGGCGATACGGTACTGCTGGCCCCGGCCTGTGCCTCGATGGACATGTTCACCAACTACAACAAGCGGGGCGAGGCGTTCGCGGACGCGGTCCGCGCACGCGCCGACGAGAGCGCCTGACCGACCGGGCCTCCGCGCCCGGGGTCACGGGCCCCGGGCACGAGCAGTGGAGGGGACAGCGACAATGCCGGCCGACGAGAGATTCGCCGTACGGCGGGACCGCGCGAGGGCCTCGGTTCCCCGCCCCCTCACCGCGACGCCCGCCTCCTCCGGGGTACCGCTGCCCGGCGGGCTCGCCCTGCGCGGGCGGCTCGCCACCGGAGCCCGGCGCCCCGAGAAGCCCCGCGGCCCCGGACGCGGCGGCTCGGCCCCCCGTCCCCCGCGCACCGGGCGCGGTGGTGGACCCCGCCGTACCTACGAGCGGGCACGACGGGCCTGGGACCGGCCCCTGACCGCCTACTACGTGATCCTCGGCTCCAGCCTCCTGATCACCGTGCTGGGCCTGGTGATGGTCTACTCCGCCTCGATGATCAAGGCGCTGGACATCAGCAAGCCTTCGACCTACTTCTTCGGCAAGCAGTTCCTCGCCGCCGTCATCGGTGGCGTGCTGATGCTGGTCGCCGCCCGGATGCCGGTGAAGCTCCACCGGGCGCTGGCCTACCCGATACTGATGGTCACCGTCTTCCTGATGGTCCTGGTCCAGGTGCCGGGGATAGGGATGTCGGTCAACGGCAACCAGAACTGGCTCTACCTGGGTGGCCCGTTCCAGCTCCAGCCCAGCGAGTTCGGCAAGCTGGCCCTCATCCTGTGGGGGGCGGACCTGCTGGCCCGCAAGCAGGACAAGCGGTTGCTGACGCAGTGGAAGCACATGCTCGTGCCGCTCGTGCCGGTCGCCTTCATGCTGCTCGGACTGATCATGCTCGGCGGCGACATGGGAACCGCGATCATTCTCACGGCGATCCTGTTCGGTCTGCTCTGGCTGGCGGGCGCTCCCACCCGGCTGTTCGCCGGGGTGCTCGGCTTCGCCGCCGTCATCGCGTTCCTGCTGATCAGGATGAGCCCGAACCGCATGTCCCGGCTGGCCTGCATGGGCGCGAGCGAACCCGATCCGGAGGGCGGATGCTGGCAGGCCGCACACGGGATCTATGCTCTGGCGTCCGGCGGATGGTTCGGTTCCGGACTGGGTGCGAGTGTGGAAAAATGGGGTCAACTCCCGGAACCTCACACCGACTTCATCTTCGCCATCACCGGTGAGGAACTGGGTCTGGCGGGGACGCTGTCCGTCCTCGCCCTGTTCGCGGCTCTAGGCTATGCGGGTATCCGCGTGGCCGGACGCACGGAGGACCCCTTCGTGAGGTTTGCCGCGGGAGGCGTGACCACGTGGATCACGGCCCAGGCCGTGATCAACATCGGTGCGGTGCTCGGCCTGTTGCCGATCGCCGGGGTGCCGCTCCCGCTGTTCTCCTACGGGGGGTCGGCCCTGCTGCCGACGATGTTCGCGGTCGGGCTGATGATCGCCTTCGCACGGGAGGACCCAGCCGCCAAGGCGGCCCTGGCCATGCGGAAGCCCGGGCTGAGATGGAAGACGATGAGACGGCGCGTCAAGAAGCGTCCGTCCGGAGAGCGGTGAATTTCGGTGCATGTCGTACTCGCCGGCGGGGGGACCGCCGGACACATCGAGCCCGCGCTTGCCCTCGCAGACGCCCTGCGCAGGCAGGACCCGACCGTGGGAATCACTGCCCTCGGCACGGAACGCGGACTGGAGACCAGGCTCGTGCCCGAGCGGGGGTACGAGCTGGCGCTCATTCCCGCCGTGCCACTGCCCCGTAAGCCCACACCCGAACTGATCACCGTCCCGGGCCGGCTGCGCGGCACCATCAAGGCCGCCGAGCAGATCCTGGAGCGCACCAAGGCGGACTGCGTGGTCGGCTTCGGTGGCTACGTCGCGCTGCCCGGCTACCTGGCGGCCAAGCGGGCCGGTGTGCCGATCGTGGTCCACGAGGCCAACGCCCGCCCGGGCCTGGCCAACAAGATCGGTTCGCGGTACGCCCACGGGGTCGCCGTCTCCACCCCCGACAGCAAGCTGCGCGGCGCCCGCTACATCGGCATCCCGCTGCGCCGCACCATCGCCACCCTGGACCGCGCCCGGGTCCGCCCGGAGGCCCGCGCCTCCTTCGGCCTCGACCCCAACCTGCCCACGCTGCTGGTCTCCGGCGGCTCGCAGGGCGCGCGCCACCTCAACGAGGTGGTCCAGCGGGTCGCGCCGCTGCTCCAGCGCTCCGGGATCCAGATCCTCCACGTGGTCGGCCCGAAGAACGAATTGCCGCGCATCGACAACATGCCCGGGATGCCGCCCTACATCCCGGTACCGTACGTGGACCGGATGGACCTCGCGTACGCCGCGGCCGACATGATGCTCTGCCGCGCGGGCGCGATGACCGTCGCCGAACTCTCCGCCGTCGGGCTCCCCGCCGCCTACGTCCCGCTGCCCATCGGCAACGGCGAACAGCGGCTCAACGCCCAGCCGGTGGTCAACGCCGGCGGCGGCCTGCTGGTGGACGACGCGGCGCTCACGCCGGAGTGGGTGCAGGGCAACGTCCTGCCGGTACTGTCGGACCCTCACCGGCTGTACGAAATGTCCCGCGCCGCGGCCGAGTTCGGCCGGCGCGACGCCGACGACCTGCTCGTCGGCATGGTGTACGAAGCGATTGCCGCGCGCCGCTAGGCGCCCGGCGCGATGCGGTGCGGACCCGGGGCGGGCGTCCCGGGTCCGTCGAAGGAGCGAGCGTGGCCGGACCGACGACCGCCCAGCGCGGCGCACCCGGGCGGACGGACATCTCCGCCAACCCGCCGCACAGCGGCCCCGAGGGGCCCCGGATCGGCCGCCGCACCCTGCTGATCCTGATCGGCGTCGCGGTCGCCCTGCTCACCGCGTTCGTGATCTGGGTGCTCTACGGCTCCTCCTGGCTCCGTGTCGAGAAGGTCAGCACGAGCGGCGTCGAGGTGCTGACCCGCGAAGAAGTGGAAGCGGTTGCCGCCACACCGATCGGTGCTCCGCTGGTCTCCGTGGACACCGACGCCATGGAGCGCCGGTTGCGCCAGAAGTTGCCTCGTATCGACACAGTTGATGTCGTTCGGTCCTGGCCGGACGGCATCGGCCTTAAGGTGACCGAACGGAAGCCGGTCCTGCTGGTCGAAAAGGACGGCGCGTTCGTGGAAGTGGATGCCGAGGGCGTGCGCTTCGCCACCGTGGACAAGGCGCCGGAGGGCGTGCCCCTGCTGGAACTGACTCCCGAACCGTCCGCGAGCCTTCGCCGCTTCGGCGGTGACGGTCTGTTGCGGGAAGCGGTCCGGGTCGCCGGCGACCTTCCGGCAGGTGTGGCCGAGGACACCGAGGCCGTACGGGTCACCTCGTACGACGCGATCTCCTTGCTGCTCACCGGGGATCGTGTGGTGACCTGGGGGAGTGGTGAAGACGGGGTGGTGAAGGCGCGCGTCCTCACCGCACTCATGAAAGCGGCCCCCAAAGCGGGACAGTTCGACGTAAGCGCTCCCACCGCCCCGGCGGTATCGACGAGTTGACGGGTATTTGTGCTGGCCAGCACCCTGGTTGGTCAGCGCTACGGGTGATCACATAGGGTGAAAAGAAAAACGGGAGGTTCGGCGTGTTCGTTGAACGTGCGCCACTTGTCGACTTAGTGTCCTGTTCGGAAGAGTCCAGGAAGCAGACACACTGGTAACCCTAAACTTCAACGTTAGGGTTTGGGTCGGCGTTCGGACCGTCCCCATCGACATCAGTCGTCGCCGCGGAGCTCCCGCAGAGCGACGACACGTAACTCGAGGCGAGAGGCCTTCGACGTGGCAGCACCGCAGAACTACCTCGCAGTCATCAAGGTCATCGGTGTCGGCGGCGGTGGTGTCAATGCCATCAACCGAATGATCGAGGTCGGTCTCAAGGGCGTCGAGTTCATCGCGATCAACACGGACGCACAAGCCCTGTTGATGAGCGACGCCGACGTCAAGCTCGACGTCGGCCGCGAACTCACCCGGGGCCTCGGCGCCGGGGCGAACCCGGCCGTCGGTCGTAAGGCGGCAGAGGACCACCGTGAGGAGATCGAGGAGGTCCTCAAGGGGGCCGACATGGTCTTCGTCACCGCCGGAGAAGGCGGCGGCACCGGCACCGGCGGCGCACCCGTCGTCGCCAACATCGCCCGCTCGCTCGGCGCCCTGACGATCGGCGTGGTCACCCGCCCGTTCACGTTCGAGGGCCGGCGACGCGCGAACCAGGCGGAGGACGGCATCGCCGAACTCCGCGAAGAGGTCGACACCCTCATCGTCATCCCCAACGACCGTCTGCTGTCCATCTCGGACCGCCAGGTCAGCGTGCTCGACGCGTTCAAGTCGGCCGACCAGGTGCTGCTCTCGGGCGTCCAGGGCATCACCGACCTCATCACCACCCCGGGTCTGATCAACCTCGACTTCGCCGACGTCAAGTCGGTCATGTCCGAGGCCGGATCGGCGCTCATGGGCATCGGCTCGGCACGCGGCGACGACCGAGCGGTGGCGGCGGCGGAGATGGCGATCTCCTCGCCGCTCCTGGAAGCCTCCATCGACGGCGCCCGCGGTGTCCTCCTCTCCATCTCCGGCGGCAGCGACCTCGGTCTCTTCGAGATCAACGAGGCCGCCCAGCTGGTGAGCGAGGCCGCGCACCCCGAGGCGAACATCATCTTCGGCGCCGTCATCGACGACGCCCTGGGCGACGAGGTGCGGGTCACCGTGATCGCGGCTGGCTTCGACGGCGGCCAGCCGCCGGCCCGCCGGGAGACCGTCCTCGGCGCGAACAGCAACAAGCGCGAGGAGCCGGCCGCCCCGGCCAGGTCCTCCGCCGAGTCCACGCGCCCGACGGGCGGACTCGGTTCCGTGCCTCCGCGCGAGGAGAGCCCGGCTCCGGCCGAGCCCGCCCCCGCGTCGGCTTCGAGTGAGAGCGCGCTCGGGCCGGTCTCGCCGCCGCACGTCCCGCCGGCCCGTCCCTACCAGGACACCCAGGCCGAAGAGCTGGATGTTCCGGACTTCTTGAAGTGATAGCCCAGCACCGGGCGGCACCCGTCACGGGCAGCGCTCACTTCGCCTTCACCGACCGGTGGGGCGGAGTGAGCGCCGCTCCGTACGGTGAGCTCAACCTCGGCGGCGCGGTCGGCGACGACCCCGCCGCCGTCGGCGCGAACCGGGAGCGCGCGGCCAGGCGCCTCGGCCTCGACCCGGCCCACGTCGTCTGGATGAACCAGGTCCACGGCCGGGACGTCGCGGTGGTGGACGGGCCCTGGGGCGCGGACGCGGAGATTCCGGCCGTGGACGCGGCGGTGACCGCCCGGCGCCGACTGGCGCTCGCGGTCCTCACCGCCGACTGCACTCCCGTTCTTCTCGCCGACCCGGTCGCCGGGGTCGTCGGGGCGGCGCACGCCGGGCGGCCGGGGCTGGTCGCCGGAGTCGTTCCGGCGGCGGTCGAGGCCATGGTCGCGCTCGGCGCACACCCCTCCCGGATCACCGCGCACACCGGGCCGGCCGTCTGCGGACGGTGCTACGAAGTGCCGGAGACGATGCGGGCCGAGGTCGCCGACGCCGTCCCCGGCACCTGGTCCGAGACCAGCTGGGGAACCCCGGCGGTCGACGTCACCGGCGGAGTCCACGCCCAGCTCACCGCCCTCGGTGTGAGGGACCGGCACATCTCGCCGTACTGCACCCTGGAATCGGGCGACCACTTCTCGTACCGCCGCGACCGGACCACCGGGCGGCTCGCCGGATATGTCTGGTTGGACTGATAGCGCATGACGGACCGTAAGGCTGAACTCGCCGCGAATCTGGCACAGGTGGAGGAAAGGATCGCCTCCTCCTGCGCCGCGGCCGGTCGCAAGCGCGAGGAAGTGACCCTGATCGTGGTCACCAAGACCTACCCCGCGAGCGATGTGCGGATCCTGCATGAACTCGGTGTGCGCCATGTCGCGGAGAACCGCGACCAGGACGCCGCCCCCAAAGCCACCGCCTGTGCGGATCTTTCACTGACATGGCACTTTGTCGGACAATTGCAGACGAACAAGGTTCGTTCCGTGACCAGTTATGCCGATGTCGTGCAGTCGGTGGACCGCGCCAAGCTGGTCACCGCCCTCTCCGCCGCCGCGGTGCGCGGGGAGCGTGAACTCGGCTGCCTGATCCAGGTCGCCCTGGACGCGGAGAGCGGTGAGCGCGGTGAGCGCGGTGGCGTCGCGCCGGACGGGGTCGAGGAGTTGGCGGCCGCGATCGGCGCGGCCGGCGGACTCCGGCTCGACGGACTGATGACCGTGGCGCCACTGGCCGGGGAGTACGCCGGCCGGCAACGGGCCGCGTTCGACCGGCTGCTGGAAATCTCATCCCGCCTGCGCGCGGGTCATCCGGCTGCGAACATGGTCTCCGCCGGTATGAGCGGGGACCTGGAGGACGCGGTGGCGGCCGGAGCGACACATGTACGCGTCGGTACGGCGGTACTCGGAGTCCGACCCCGGCTCGGGTAACGTCGCGAAGCAAGTCGGACCACAGCAGAAAATATGGTCATTACCGCTCACAGCGGGCAGGCCACAGTGGATCGCGGGCACTTGGTGACGAATGCCGATCCACCACAGAGCGGAGGACTCGGAGCATGGCCGGCGCGATGCGCAAGATGGCGGTCTACCTCGGCCTCGTGGAGGACGATGGGTACGACGGTCCGGGGTTCGACCCCGATGACGAATTCGAACCTGAGCCGGAGCCTGAGCGCGACCGGCGGCGGCATCAGCCCCCCCACCAGGTGGAGCGGGAACGCGAGCGCGAGCGCGAAAGGGACGAACCGGTACGAGTGGTGCAACCGCCCGCCCAGCGCGAGCCGGTTCAGCTCCCCGTGGAAACCGTGCGACCCGCCCGGATCGCGCCCGTGGCATCCATCACACCTGAACGCCCGAACATGGAGAAGAACGCACCGGTGATCATGCCCAAGGTCGTGTCCGAGCGGGAGCCGTACCGCATCACCACGCTGCACCCCAGGACCTACAACGAGGCCCGTACCATCGGGGAACACTTCCGTGAGGGCACTCCGGTGATCATGAATCTCACGGAGATGGACGACACGGACGCGAAGCGACTTGTCGACTTTGCCGCGGGACTCGTCTTCGGTCTCCATGGCAGCATTGAACGCGTGACGCAGAAGGTGTTCCTGTTGTCGCCTGCTAACGTCGATGTCACGGCGGAGGACAAGGCCCGCATCGCAGAGGGCGGATTCTTCAACCAGAGCTGAGAACACGACACCGGGAACAACCCGGCCGAGAGGCCGGTGCCGGCCACGAGGCCGGAGCTGACGAGAGCCAGGGGAGAGGGAACCGCGGGACATGGGCGTCGCACTGGATGTGGTCTATATCGCGCTGATGTGTTTCCTCATCGTGCTGATCTTCCGGCTGGTCATGGACTATGTCTTCCAGTTCGCACGTTCATGGCAACCCGGCAAGGCGATGGTGGTCGTACTTGAGGCCACCTACACTGTCACCGATCCACCGCTCAAGCTTCTGCGGCGGTTCATTCCGCCGCTGCGTCTCGGGGGCGTGGCACTCGACCTGTCCTTCTTCGTTCTGATGATCATCGTCTACATCCTGATCAGCGTTGTGGTCAGGTTGTGAGCGATACGGTCTTGCCGACTGCCGACGACTACGTAGAGGTGAAGAAGAGATGCCGTTGACCCCCGAGGACGTGCGGAACAAGCAGTTCACGACCGTCCGCCTCCGAGAAGGCTATGACGAGGACGAGGTCGATGCCTTTCTCGACGAGGTCGAATCGGAGCTGACCCGTCTGCTCCGTGAGAACGAGGACCTGCGCGCCAAGCTGGCCGCCGCGACGCGTGCCGCCGCGCAGAACCAGCAGCAGCAACAGCAGCAGCAGGGTATGCGCAAGCCTCCGGAGCAGCAGGATCGCCCGGGTGCACCCGTTCCCGCCGCCATATCAGGACCGCCGCAGCAGCAGCAGCCCCCGCAGATGGGTCCGCCCCAGCTGCCCGGTGGCGCGCCGCAGCTGCCCGCAGGTCCCAGTGGCCACGGCCCCCAGGGTGGCCATGGTCCCGGTCCGCAGGGCCCGCACGGCCCCGGCCCGATGCAGGGCGGTCCCATGGGTGGCCCGATGCAGGGCGGCCCCATGGGCCAGCACCCCCAGCAGCAGCAGCAGATGCAGCAGATGCAGCCGCCGCAGATGCAGCAGCAGCAGGGCCCCGGTGGCGACAGCGCCGCGCGTGTCCTCTCGCTCGCACAGCAGACCGCCGACCAGGCGATCGCGGAGGCCCGTTCCGAGGCCAACAAGATCGTCGGCGAGGCGCGCAGCCGTGCCGAGGGCCTGGAGCGCGACGCGCGTGCCAAGGCCGACGCCCTTGAGCGGGACGCTCAGGAGAAGCACCGCGTGGCGATGGGCTCGCTGGAGTCGGCCCGCGCGACGCTGGAGCGCAAGGTCGAGGACCTGCGTGGCTTCGAGCGCGAGTACCGCACGCGGCTGAAGTCCTACCTGGAGAGCCAGCTGCGTCAGCTGGAGACCCAGGCGGACGACTCGCTCGCCCCGCCGCGGACTCCGGCAGCCGCTTCGCTGCCGCCGTCCCCCTCGCTGGCCCCGGCCGGTGCGGGTGCGATGGGTCACTCCATGGGCGGCTCCAACCACGGTGGCCACGGCGGCCAGCAGATGGGTGGCGGCCCGTCCTCCATGGGCGGCGCGCCGTCCTACGGTGGCCAGCAGCAGATGTCGCCCGCGATGACGCAGCCGATGGCGCCGGTGCGGCCGCAGGCACCGCAGCCGATGCAGCAGGCGCCTTCGCCGATGCGCGGGTTCCTGATCGACGAGGACGACAACTGAGCGGTGCGCGCTCGCTGAGCGCGTAGCCGTCGGCAGGCAGAGGGCCGGACCCCGGGGTTTCCCCGGGGCCCGGCCCTTTGGCGTGGGCGGCGCGGCCCCTGGTCCCCTTTGTCCTCAAGCGCCGGACGGACTGGTTCCGGGGCGCTGCCCCGGGCCCCGCTCCTCAATCGCCGGAGGGGCTTGATAGGCCCCGGGCCCCGTTCGTCTGGTGCGGGAGGGCGTACTCAGCCCGTCCGGCGATTGAGGACATCTTTCAGCCTCGCCGGCGTTTGAGGCGCGGGGGTTCGGGGGCGGAGCCCCTGAGGGGGTACGGCGAAGGGCCCGCCGGAATCCGTTCCGGCGGGCCCCTCTGGTCCTGCGGGCTACCGCTACCGCTTCCGCAGGCGGAACCTCAGCTCCAGGCCCTCGTCCTCGAACACGTCGCCGTAACTGTCGTCCGCCTCGCCCTCCGCGTAGTCCAGGGCGAGCACCTCCTCGGAGATCAGCGGGGTGTGCTCGGTGAGCGCCTCCACCGTTGCCGGGGACGTCGAGGTCCAGCGGACGGCGATGCGGTCCGCGACGTCCAGGCCGCTGTTCTTGCGGGCCTCCTGGATCAGGCGGATCGCGTCACGGGCCAGGCCCGCGCGGCGCAGTTCCGGGGTGATCTCCAGGTCCAGGGCGACCGTCGCGCCCGAGTCCGAGGCGACCGACCAGCCCTCGCGCGGGGTCTCCGTGATGATGACCTCGTCGGGGGAGAGGGTGATCCGCTCGCCGTCGACCTCCACCGATGCCGTGCCCTCGCGCAGGGCCAGGGAGAGCGCGGCCGCGTCCGTGTTCGCCACCGCCTTGGCCACCGCCTGGACGCCCTTGCCGAACCGCTTGCCCAGGGCGCGGAAGTTGGCCTTCGCCGTCGTGTCGACCAGGGAGCCGCCCACCTCCGAGAGCGAGGCCAGCGACGTGACGTTCAGCTCCTCCGTGATCTGTGCGCGGAGTTCGGGGGAGAGGGCTGTGAAGCCCGTCGCCGCCACCAGCGCACGCGACAGCGGCTGACGGGTCTTCACGCCCGACTCGGCGCGCGTGGCCCGGCCCAGCTCCACCAGGCGGCGCACCAGCGCCATCTGGGAGGAGAGCGTCGGGTCGATCGCCGACGGGTCGGCCTTCGGCCAGGCCGACAGGTGGACCGATTCCGGGGCGTCCGGGGTCACCGGCGCGACCAGGTCCTGCCAGACCCGCTCGGTGATGAACGGGGTCAGCGGGGCCATCAGCCGGGTCACCGTCTCGACGACCTCGTGCAGCGTGCGCAGCGCCGCCTTGTCGCCCTGCCAGAAGCGGCGGCGAGAGCGGCGTACGTACCAGTTGGAGAGGTCGTCCACGAACGCCGAGAGCAGCTTGCCGGCGCGCTGGGTGTCGTAGCCTTCCATCGCGACGGTCATCTGGTCGACCAGCGCGTTCAGTTCGCTGAGCAGCCAGCGGTCCAGGACCGTGCGGTCCGCCGGGGCCGGGTCGGCCTCCGAGGGGGCCCAGCCCGAGGTGCGGGCGTACAGGGCCTGGAAGGCGACCGTGTTCCAGTAGGTGAGGAGCGTCTTGCGGACGACCTCCTGGATCGTGCCGTGGCCGACCCGGCGCGCCGCCCAGGGGGAGCCGCCGGCCGCCATGAACCAGCGGACCGCGTCCGCGCCGTGCTGGTCCATCAGCGGGATCGGCTGGAGGATGTTCCCCAGGTGCTTGGACATCTTGCGGCCGTCCTCGGCGAGGATGTGGCCCAGGCAGACGACGTTCTCGTAACTCGACTTGTCGAAGACCAGGGTGCCGACCGCCATCAGCGTGTAGAACCAGCCGCGGGTCTGGTCGATGGCCTCCGAGATGAACTGCGCCGGGTAGCGGCTCTCGAAGACTTCCTTGTTCTTGTACGGGTAGCCCCACTGCGCGAACGGCATCGAACCCGAGTCGTACCAGGCGTCGATGACCTCCGGGACGCGGTACGCCTCCAGCTGGCAGTTCTCGTGCGTGCAGGTGAAGGTGATCTCGTCGATGAACGGGCGGTGCGGGTCAAGGGCTGACTGGTCGGTGCCCGTGAGTTCCGTCAGTTCCGCGCGGGAGCCCACGCAGGTGAGGTGGTTGTCCTCGCAGCGCCAGATCGGCAGCGGCGTGCCCCAGTAGCGGTTGCGGGAGAGCGCCCAGTCGACGTTGTTGTTCAGCCAGTCGCCGAAGCGGCCGTTCTTGACCGAGTCCGGGAACCAGTTGGTCTTCTCGTTCTCCTGGAGGAGCCGGTCCTTGATCGCCGTCGTCCTGATGTACCAGGAGGGCTGCGCGTAGTAGAGCAGCGCCGTGTGGCAGCGCCAGCAGTGCGGGTAGCTGTGCTCGTACGGGACGTGGCGGAAGAGCTTGCCGCGGGCGTCCAGGTCCGCTGTGAGCGCCTCGTCGGCCTTCTTGAAGAAGACACCGCCGACCAGGGGGAGACCCTCCTCGAACGTGCCGTCCGGGCGGACCGGGTTGACCACCGGCAGGCCGTACGCACGGCAGACCACGAGGTCGTCGGCGCCGAACGCGGGGGACTGGTGGACCAGACCCGTACCGTCCTCGGTCGTGACGTACTCGGCGTTCACCACGTAGTGCGCTTCCGCGGGGAAGTCGACCAGGGTGAAGGGGCGCTCGTAGGTCCAGCGCTCCATCTCCGCGCCGGTGAACGACTGGCCCGTCACCTCCCAGCCCTCGCCGAGGGCCTTCTCCAGGAGCGGTTCGGCGACGACGAGCTTCTCCTCGCCGTCCGTCGCGACGACGTAGCGCACCTCGGGGTGGGCGGCGACCGCCGTGTTGGAGACCAGCGTCCAGGGGGTGGTCGTCCAGACCAGGAGGGCCGCCTCACCGGCCAGCGGGCCCGAGGTGAGCGGGAAGCGGACGAAGACCGAGGGGTCGACGACCGTCTCGTAGCCCTGGGCCAGCTCGTGGTCGGACAGGCCGGTGCCGCAGCGCGGGCACCAGGGGGCGACGCGGTGGTCCTGGACCAGCAGGTCCTTGTTGAAGATCTCCTTGAGCGACCACCACACGGAGTCCACGTACTCCGGGTCCATCGTGCGGTACGCGTCGTCCAGGTCGACCCAGTAGCCCATGCGGGTCGTGAGCTCGGCGAACGCGTCGGTGTGCCGGGTCACCGACTCACGGCACTTGGCGTTGAACTCGGCGATGCCGTACGCCTCGATGTCCTTCTTGCCGTTGAAGCCCAGCTCCTTCTCGACCGCGAGCTCGACCGGCAGGCCGTGGCAGTCCCAGCCGGCCTTGCGGCCGACGTGGTAGCCCTGCATGGTGCGGAAGCGGGGGAAGACGTCCTTGAAGACGCGGGCCTCGATGTGGTGGGCGCCCGGCATGCCGTTGGCGGTGGGCGGGCCCTCGTAGAAGACCCACTCGGGGCGGCCCTCGGACTGGTCGAGGCTCTTGGCGAAGACCTTGCTCTCGCGCCAGAAGTCGAGCACGGCGTGTTCGAGCGCGGGCAGGTCGACCTGGGCGGGCACTTGGCGGTACTGCGGCGATGTCATGTGCGGCTTCCTCCGGCGGACGTCTTCCACTTCCGTCGGAGGGACGAGAGCGTCTCGGCTCCCGCGGTACCACCCTCCTTGGCCCCGGGCGCAGGCCCGTGGCCCCCTCATTGGGGTCGCGATGCCGGTTCTAGTGGCCTTGCGTCGGTGGGCGGGGCCCATCGGTCAAGGCGTTCTTCCGGCGGCTCCGGGGTGATCTTCACGACGCGCTAGCCCCCGGGCTCCCACCGTCCCCGGGTCGCTCCTGGCTGCGTACGGCGCTACTCGTCCCATCCAAGCCTCTCGCTGGGGCCAGTGTACGGGCCCGTCCGGGCGACGGCCGACCGGTTATCGGGGGCGCGCGGGCGTGACCCGGGTGGCGGGACGGGGTACAGGGACTTCCCGGCGGGGCCCGAGGGCCGGATTACCGGACGGGGAGCTGGGAACAACGGAGGCAGGCGCGCCGCGACCGGATACGGGGAGGGGCGAGAAGGCGGCGTGCCCCGTTGCCGCGGGGCTGGAGTCGATTTATCGTCCCAGCACGATTCGCGAGCAAGATCACAATATGTGAAGGGGCCGCGGCCATGGTGGCGAAGAAGACGGCGGAAGAGACCGCGGCCGAGCACGACGGCAGCCACGAGTCGCCGGCCGAGCAGGCGCCCGCGCCCGCGAGGAGGACGGCGAAGAAGGCCGCCGCCAAGAAGGCGTCCGCCAAGAAGACGACGGCGGGGAGAACCGCCGCCAAGAAGAGCACCGCCAAGAAGAGCGCGGCCAAGAAGGCCTCGGAGAAGCCCACGGAGGCGGCCCGGGCCGCCGAGCAGACGGGAGCCCACACGGTGGTAGCCAAGAAGAGCGCGAGTCGTCCCGCAGCAGGCGCACAGGCCACGGCCCCCTTGCCGCCGGCCCGCGCCGCCGCCCCCGACGAGCTGGCCGTCCGGCCCGGGGAGGACCCCTGGACGCCGGAGGAGGTCACCGAGGCGCGCACCCTGCTGACGAGCGAGACGCTGCGGCTCCGCAGCGAGCTGGAGGCCTCCGGTGCGGCGCTCGCCGGGCTGATGCGGGACTCCGGCGACGGTGCGGGCGACGACGAGGCCGACACCGGCACCAAGAACATCACCCGCGAGCACGAGCTGTCGCTGGCCGCCCACGCCCAGGAGACGCTGGAGCAGACCGAGCGGGCGCTCGCCCGGCTGGAGGCGGGGACGTACGGGCTCTGCGAGGTCTGCGGCAAACCGATCGGCAAGGCGCGGATGCAGGCCTTCCCCCGGGCCACCCTGTGCGTCGAGGACAAACAGAAGCAGGAGCGGCGCGGCTGATCCGCACAGGTGTGTCGTACCCTCGTCCTCAGGCAGGCACCTAGGGTTGAGGGACTCACGTGGCAGAGGCGGAGCGCATCATCGGTACGCCGGACGATCCCGAGGCCGAGGGCACGGACGAGGGGGGCAGCACGGCCGCCGACGCGGCCGTGAACGCCGGCCGGGGCAAGCGCAGGATCCTCGTCCTCCTGAGCGTGGCCGTCGTGGCCTATCTGCTGGACCTGGGCACCAAGATGCTCGTGGTCGCGAAGCTGGAGCACCAGCCGCCGATCGACATCATCGGCGACTGGCTCCAGTTCCGGGCGCTCCGGAACGCGGGCGCCGCGTTCGGGATCGGCGAGGCGTTCACGGTGATCTTCACCATCATCGCCGCCGGAGTGATCGTGGTGATCATCCGACTGGCCCGCAAGCTCTACAGCCTGCCGTGGGCCATCGCCCTGGGTCTCCTCCTGGGCGGTGCGCTCGGCAACCTCACCGACCGGCTCTTCCGGGCGCCCGGCGCGTTCGAGGGCGCGGTGGTGGACTTCATCGCCCCCAAGCACTTCGCCGTCTTCAACCTCGCCGACTCCGCCATCGTCTGCGGCGGCATCCTCATCGTGATCCTCTCCTTCAAGGGCCTGGACCCCGACGGGACCGTGCACAAGGACTGACCGCCCGGCGCGGGGACCCGCGAGCGCAAGGCATACTCGACAGGTGAGTACGCACCCCGAGATCCGCACCCTGCCCGTACCGGACGGCCTGGAAGGCGAGCGCGTCGACGCCGCCATCTCCAGGATGTTCGGTTTCTCCCGCACCAAGGCCGCCGAGCTGGCCGCAGCCGGGAAGGTCCAGGTGGACGGTTCGGTGGCCGGGAAGTCCGAGCGGGTCCACGGGGGCGCCTGGCTGGAAGTGGAGATGCCGGGGGCGCCCGCTCCCGTCCAGATCGTCGCCGAGCCCGTCGAGGGCATGGAGATCGTCCACGACGACGACGACATCGTCGTCATCATGAAGCCGGTCGGCGTCGCCGCCCACCCCAGCCCCGGCTGGACCGGCACCACCGTCATCGGCGGCCTCGCCGCCGCCGGCTACCGGATCTCGACGTCCGGGGCCGCCGAGCGCCAGGGCATCGTCCACCGCCTCGACGTCGGCACCTCCGGCCTGATGGTCGTCGCCAAGTCGGAGCGCGCCTACACCCTGCTCAAGGCCCAGTTCCGCGACCGGGTCGTCGACAAGAAGTACCACGCGCTCGTCCAGGGCCACCCGGACCCGATGAGCGGCACCATCGACGCCCCCATCGGGCGCCACCCCAACCACGACTACAAGTGGGCGGTCACCGCCGAGGGCAAGCCGTCGGTGACCCACTACGACCTGATCGAGGCCTACCGCGCCGCCAGCCTCCTCGACATCAAGCTGGAGACCGGCCGCACCCACCAGATCCGGGTCCACATGTCCGCCCACCGCCACCCCTGCGTCGGCGACCTCACCTATGGCGCGGACCCGACCCTGGCCAAGCGCCTCGGGCTGACCCGCCAGTGGCTCCACGCTGTGCGCCTGGGCTTCGAGCACCCGAGCGACGGTAGCTGGGTGGAGTTCGCCAGCACCTACCCGGCCGACCTCCAGCACGCCCTCGACACCATCTCCGCGGAGAGCCAGTGACCTCCGTCCCCTCCCCGTACAGCACCCGCAGGGCCGTCGAGGAGAGCGACCTCCAAGCCTGCTTCCAGGTGCGCAAGGAGGTCTTCGTCGGCGAGCAGAACGTGCCCGAGGAACTGGAGTACGACGCTTACGACGCGACCGCGGTGCATGTCCTGGCCGTCGCGGCGGACGGGGCCGCGCTCGGCACGGGCCGGCTGCTGCACGGTGCCGACGCGGCAGGGAAGACCGGCGGCGACCCGGCAGTCGGCTCGCTGGGCCGGCTCGCCGTGAGCCGGGAGGCCCGTGGTCTCGGCGTCGGCGCCGCCCTCGTACGGGCCATCGAGGACGAGGCGCGGACGCTGGGCCTGGCCGCCGTCGACCTGCACGCCCAGACGCACGCCCTCGGCTTCTACGAGCGGCTCGGATACGTCGCGTACGGCCCCGAGTTCCCCGACGCGGGCATGCCCCACCGGGCCATGCGGCGGGAGATCCGCCCGGCCTGACGTCCGGTAGCGGGGGGTATCGGCCGAATCCCGCACCCCGCGTGGCAGGGTGGGTGGCCTGTTCGGCAGCCCGTGGTGTGCCGGACCCGCACGCTCCGGAAGGCACCTCGTGGAACAGATGTCCCTGCTGCTCCTGCTGCTGCTCGGAGCCGTGGTCACGGTGCCGCTCGGCGACCGGCTGGGGCTGCCCGCGCCGGTGCTGATGACCCTCATCGGCGTGGCGATGGCGTTCATGCCGTTCGTGCCGAACGTCGACATCCCGCCGGAGATCATCCTCCCCGCGCTGCTTCCGCCGCTGCTCTACGCCTCCGTGCAGCGCACCTCCTGGCGGCAGTTCGCCGCCAACAGACGCCCGATCTTCCTGCTGGCCGTCGCCCTCGTCTTCGTCACCATCGCCGCCGTCGCCGCGGTCGCCAACTCGATCGTGCCGGGGCTGCCCATCGCCGCCGCCGTCGCCCTCGGCGCGCTCGTCGCCCCGCCCGACCCGGTCGCGGCGACGGCCGTGGCGGGCTCCGTGGGACTGCCGCGCCGGCTGGTGTCGATCCTGGAGGGCGAGGGGCTCTTCAACGACGTGACCGCCATCGTGCTCTACCACGTGGCCATCGCCGCCGCCGTCAGCGGCACCTTCTCGCTCCCCGAGGCCTTCGGCCTGCTGGTCCTCTCCGCCGTCGTCGCGGTCGCCGTCGGCCTCGCCCTCGGCTGGCTCACCATCAAGCTGATGAACCTGCTGGGCGACGCCACCCTCCAGGTCGGGCTGACCCTGCTGGTGCCGTTCGTCGCCTACGTCCTCGCGGAGGAGCTGATGGGCTCCGGCGTGCTGGCCGTCCTGACCGTCGCGCTGTTCCTCGCCGAGCACACCGCCGACGCCGACGACGTGCTGGGCCGGCTCACCGGGCGTACGTTCTGGGACATCGTCGACACCCTGGTGACCGGCGTGGCCTTCGGGCTGATCGGCCTGGAGCTGCACAGCGTGTTCGGCACCGCCGACGGGCACGCCCTGGAGATGGTCGGCTGGGGGCTCGCGATCGTCGCGGTCGTCGTCGGCGTACGGCTGCTGTACCTGCTGCCGGCGACCTGGCTGGCCAAGCGGCTCCACACGCGCCGTGACGCCGGCGAGGAGATCCCCACCAGCTGGCGGGAGACCGTCGTGATGTGGTGGGCCGGGATGCGCGGGGTGGCCTCGGTCGCCCTGGCGCTGGCGATCCCGCTGGAGACCGACGACGGGCGGCCCTTCCCCGGCCGCGACGAGATCATCTTCATCGCGTTCGCCGTGATCATGGCCACCCTGGTCTTCCAGGGACTCACCCTGCCCTGGCTGGTGCGCAAGCTGAGGGTCCGGGCGGACACCGACGCCGAAGAGGCACTGGAGCGGGACCTCGCCGTCCGGGCCGCCAGGGCCGCCAAGTACCGCCTCAAGGAGATCCAGGAGGTCGAGGAGTTCCCCGAGGAGGTCATGGAGCGGCTCCAGCGCGCCGCGTACGACATCGGAGCCCGGATCAGCCCGGACATGGTCGACGAGGAACGGCGCGAGGCCTATGCCCAGCGCGCGGAACGCTTCAAGGCGATCAGCCGTGTCCAGCGCGAGATGATGTCGGCAGCCCGCCACGAGGTGCTCTCCGCGCGCAGCGAGCCCGGCTCCGACCCGGAGGTCGTGGACCGGGTGCTGCGGCATCTGGACTTCCGTTCGCTGCGCTGAGGAGCCGTCGCGGGGCAGCCTCAGCCGCGGCCCGTGCGCGGGGCCCTGGAGTCGTCCCCGTCGGCGGTCGCCGCCTTGTCGAGGACCGCCCGGGGCCCGGCGCCCGTCAACTCCGCCCACTGCTCGCCCGGCGGCAGGACGGCGGGCGAGGTGGCGATCCGCGGCAGCGCGTACGGGTGGTGGTCGCGCAGCCAGCCGATCAGCTGCTCACGCACCGCGCAGCGCACCGTCCAGATGTCGTCCGCGTCCTTCGCCGTGACCACCGCCCGCACCTGGATCGTGGACGGCGTCGTGTCGGTGACGGCCAGCGACCAGTCGCGTCCGTCCCAGGCGGCGATGTCCCCCAGGAGGTCCCGCAGCTTCTCCCGCATCGCGGCGACGGGGGCGGAGTGGTCGAGGTGGAAGAAGACCGTGCCCGTCATCTGCGCCCCGCCGCGCGACCAGTTCTCGAACGGCTGGCTCGTGAAGTACGAGACCGGCATCGTGATCCGCCGCTCGTCCCAGGTGCGTACCGACAGGAACGTCAGGGTGATCTCGTCGATCGTGCCCCACTCGCCGTCCACCACCACGGTGTCGCCGAGCCGGACCATGTCGCCGAACGCGATCTGGAATCCGGCGAAGAGATTTCCGAGCGTCGACTGGGCGGCGACACCCGCGACGATGCCGAGCAGACCGGCCGAGGCGAGCATCGACGTGCCGACCGCCCGCATCGGCGGGAACGTCAGCAGCATCGCCGCGATGGCGACCACCGTCACCACCGCGATGACCACTCGCTGGATCAGCGTGACCTGCGTACGGACCCGGCGGACCCGGGCCGGGTCGCGGCTGCCCGTCGCGTACCGGGCGTAACTGGCCTCCACGACCGTCGCCGCGATCCGAACCACCAGCCAGGCGGACGCGCCGATCAGCACCAGGGTCAGGACCTGGCCGATCCCGGCCCGGTGATCCCACACCCAGTCGATCCTCATCTGGCGGTAGCTGCCGCGCAGCAGCGCCGTGATGATCACCACCTGGAGCGGAGGCCGGCAGCGCCGCAGCAGCCCCCACAGCGGGGTCTCGTGGTGACGGCTGTCGGCCCGCCGCAGCAGCCGGTCGACCAGCCAGCCGACCAGCAGGGTGATCACCACGGAACCGCCGATGACGATCAGCGGGCGCAGCACGCTCTCCATTCCCTCGTCCTCCAAGCTGTAGGGCAGGCCCCAGGGCACAAATGGCACCATGGGCCTCATGAACATCATGCTTTTCCACTCGACGTACGGGCTCAGGCCCGCCGTGCACGCCGCGGCCGCGCGCCTCAGGGACGCCGGCCACGAGGTGCGCGTGCCCGATCTGTTCGACGGGCACACCTTTGACACGGTGGAAGAGGGCATGGCGTACAAGGACGAGATCGGCAAGGAGGAGCTGCTGAAGCGCGCCGTGCTGGCCGCCGCGCCCTACTCCGACCAGGGGCTCGTCTACGCCGGTTTCTCCCTCGGGGCGGCGACCGCGCAGACCCTGGCGCTCGGCGACGCGAAGGCCCGCGGGCTGCTGCTGTTCCACGGCACCTCGGACCTCGCCGAGAACGCCTCGGTGGACGAGCTCCCCGTGCAGCTGCACGTCGCGGACCCGGACCCGTTCGAGTCCCACGACTGGCTGAACAGCTGGTACCTCCAGATGCAGCGCACCGGCGCTGACGTCGAGGTCTACCGCTATCCCGGGGCCGGGCACCTGTTCACCGACCCCGGTCTGCACGACTTCGACCAGGCGGCCGCCGAGCAGACCTGGAAGGTCGCGCTCGGCTTCCTCGCCACCCTGTAGAAACGCGCGGCACCCGGCGCACCGGGCGGTCGGCCCGCCGGGTGCCGCGGAAGGCGGAGGCCGTTACGCCTTGAGCGCCTTGTCGATGGCCTTCGTGAACTCGTCGGCCGTCATCGGGGCGTTCTCGCTGCCCTCGGCCGTGACCTTCTTGCCATCCATCTTCACCGTCGGCGTGCCCTGCACACCGCTCTTGTCGAACGTCTTGGACATCTTCATGGCCCAGGCGTCGTACGTGCCGTCCTCGACGTCCTTCTGGAAGTCCTTGTTCCCCTTCAGCGCGTCGACCGAGTCCGCGACCTCGATGAGATAGCTGTCCTTGGCGAACTTGTCGTCGCTCTCCTCGGGGTGGAACTTCGCCGAGTACAGCGCGGCCTTGTACTCCATGAACGCCTCGGGGCTCACGTCCAGCGCCGCACCGAGCGCGCTCAGGGCGTTCTTCGAGCCTTCGCCGTTGTCGGTGTTGTCGATGAAGGTCGCGCCGACGTACTTGACCTTGTACTTGCCGGCCTCGACGTCCTTCGAGACGGTCTCGCCGACGCCCTGCTCGAACGTGGCGCAGACCGGGCAGCGCGAGTCCTCGTACAGCTCCAGGGTCTTCTTCGCGCCCGGCTCGCCGATCACCACGGTGGTGCCGTCGTCGCCCGAGGTGTTCTTCGGCGCGGTGACGTTCTTCGCGTCGGCTGCCGTCTCCCAGGCGTCCGGCTTGTTCAGCTGCATCACGCCGTAGCTGATGCCGCCGACCACGGCGAGGGCGGCGACGACCGAGACCGCCACGACGAGCTGCTTGCGGGTCCTGTCCTTCTTGGCCTGGGCCTCACGTTCGGCGCGCAGCCGCTCGCGGGCCGCTGCCTTGTTCGCCTGGGTGTTGCGCTTGCTCATGATCGTTCTCCGTGAGTACGTGTGTGGGGGTGGTCGGGTGCTGCCGTCGTCGCGTGGCCGTGCCCTCAGGCAGCGGCGTACGTCGCGAGCGGCGGGCCCCTGCGTCCCACGCAGTGCACGAGGAAGCGGGCGGTCAGCGGCGGGTGCGGACGCCCGGCGGGCGTGGAGCGGCGGGCCGCGGCCCGGGTGCCCGCGCGCACCACCGCGACCGCGACCAGCAGCGGCCGGAACGCCAGCAGGGCCGTGGCGCGCAGCAGCCCGGCCAGGGCCGCCTCGCCGCGCCGGAGCCAGGCCGCGGCGAGCAGCCCGACCGCCACATGGGCGACGAGCAGCAGCCACGGCACGGCCGGTCCCGGCTGCGCCAGCAGCGCCGCCGCACGGTCGCCCGCACCGGCCACATCGGCCAGCGGGATGCCCACCGCGCCGACGCCCGCGATCCGGGCCCCGCCCGCGCCGACCTCGCCACCGCCGCACAGGACGTCGAAGCCCACCGCGCGCAGCGTGCCCGCGACCGGGCCGCCCGCCGCCCCGTAACAGAGGTGCTGGCCCGTGGTGAAGAGCGTGTCGGCGGCCAGCTCCAGCGGGACGAGCAGGCCCGCGATCGCCCCGAAGCCGCGCTCCCGGCCGGCCAGCGCGTACGCCACCGCGAAGACGGCACCGGCGAGCAGCGCGACCGCGGTCAGCGGCAGCGGGACCCCGGAGAGCAGCACATGGGACGCCGTGGACAGGGTGACGACGAGCGCGGTGAAGACCGCCGCGCGCGCGACCCTGAGCTGCGTCCCTGAGATGTCCATTGCCGGAAAGTGTGTCATGCGCCGAGGTAAGCGGACCTTAAAAGAGGCTGAGAGTCCCCGCGACGGCTTCCCGGGACTTTCCGGCGGCCTACAAACCCGGGATCCGGCCGTTGCGGGCCCTACAGGCCCGGGATCCGGCCGTTGCGGAAGAGGTCCACGAAGATCTGGTGGTCCGCGCGGGCCCTCGCCCCGTAGCTGTGGGCGAAGTCGACCAGCATCGGTGCGAAGCTCTCCTCGTCGGCCGCGATGGCCGCGTCGATCGCCCGCTCGGTGGAGAACGGCACCAGCGAGTGCCCGCTCTCGTCGTCGGCCGCCGCGTGCATCGTGGCCGTCGCCCGGCCCAGATCGGCGACGACCGCCGCGATCTCGTCCGCCTCGTCGATGTCGGACCAGTCCAGGTCGACCGCGTACGGCGAGACCTCGGCGACCAGCTGTCCCGAGCCGTCCAGCTCGGTCCAGCCCAGCCACGGGTCCGCGTGCGCCTGGAGCGCGCGCTGCGAGATCACGGTGCGGTGCCCCTCGTGCTGGAAGTACTCCCGCACGGCGGCGTCCGCGATGTGCCGGGAGACCGCCGGGGTCTGCGCCTGCTTGAGGTAGATCACCACATCGTTCTCCAGGGCGTCGCTGTTGCCCTCCAGGAGGATGTTGTACGAGGGCAGGCCGGCGGACCCTATGCCGATGCCCCGGCGGCCCACCACGTCCTTGACCCGGTAGGAGTCGGGACGCGTCAGGCTCGACTCGGGGAGCGTCTCCAGATAGCCGTCGAACGCGGCCAGCACCTTGTAGCGCGTCGCGGCGTCCAGGTCGATGGACCCGCCGCCGTCCGCGAACCGGCGCTCGAAGTCCCGGATCACCGTCATGGAGTCCAGCAGCGAGAAACGCGTGCGCGACCGGGCGGCGCGGAGCGCGCCCAGCAGCGGGCCGTCCGCGGTGTCCAGCGTGAACGGCGGCACCTCCTCGTTCTTCGCGCCCGTCGCCAGCGCGTGGATCCGCTCGCGGTAGGCGATGGCGAAGACCGTCACCAGCTCGCTGATCTGCTCGTCGGCCAGCGCCTTCGCGTAACCGATCAGCGCCACGGAGGCGGCGAAGCGCTTCAGGTCCCAGGTGAAGGGGCCCACGTACGCCTCGTCGAAGTCGTTGACGTTGAAGACGAGGCGGCCGTTGGCGTCCATGTAGGTGCCGAAGTTCTCCGCGTGGAGATCGCCGTGGATCCACACCCGGCCGGTGCGCTCGTCCAGGAACGGGCCGCCGTGCCGCTCCCGCTCCAGGTCGCCGTAGAACAGGCAGGCCGTGCCCCGGTAGAACGCGAAGGCCGAGCCCGCCATCTTGCGGAACTTGACCCGGAAAGCAGCCGGATCGGCGGCCAGCAGCTCCCCGAAGGCGGTGTCGAAAACGGCGAGAATCTGCTCCCCGCGCTGCGCTGCGCCGGTCTGCGTTTCCGACATTTCTTGCTGCCTCCTGCTGTAGCTGGCGTCTCTGGCCGGACCGTGGGTCCGCCCGATCGGGTCCTGACTGAGTGCATGACAAAACGGACAGGTGTCCCGCCCTCTCCAACGCTCGGCGGAAGCCGGGAGTGCCCGTCGTTCGACTCCGTCACGTCGTAGACTTCCACGCTGTCCCCCCGTCCGTCATCGCCCGACTTCCCGGAGGCCCGACGCCGTGACCAAGCCGCCCTTCACGCACCTGCACGTTCACACCCAGTACTCGCTGCTGGACGGTGCGGCGCGGCTCAAGGACATGTTCGAGGCCTGCAACGAGATGGGCATGTCGCACATCGCGATGACCGACCACGGCAACCTTCACGGGGCCTACGACTTCTTCCACTCGGCGACGAAGGCGGGCGTCACGCCGATCATCGGCATCGAGGCGTATGTCGCCCCGGAGTCGCGCAAACACAAGCGCAAGGTGCAGTGGGGACAGCCGCACCAGAAGCGCGACGATGTGTCCGGATCCGGTGGTTACACCCACAAGACGATCTGGGCGTCCAACAAGACCGGACTGCACAACCTCTTCCGGCTCTCCTCCGACGCGTACGCTGAGGGCTGGCTCCAGAAGTGGCCTCGGATGGACAAGGAGACCATCTCCCAGTGGTCCGAGGGCCTCATCGCCTCCACCGGCTGCCCCTCCGGCGAGGTGCAGACCCGGCTGCGGCTCGGCCAGTTCGACGAGGCGGTCCAGGCGGCCTCCGACTACAAGGACATCTTCGGGGCGGACAAGTACTTCCTGGAGCTGATGGACCACGGCATCGAGATCGAGCGCCGGGTCCGCGACGGGCTGCTGGAGATCGGCAAGAAGCTCGACATCCCGCCCCTCGTGACGAACGACTCCCACTACACGTACGCCCACGAGGCCACCGCCCACGACGCCCTGCTCTGCATCCAGACCGGCAAGAACCTCTCGGACCCCGACCGCTTCCGCTTCGACGGCACGGGCTACTACCTCAAGACGACGGACGAGATGTACGCCGTCGACTCCTCCGACGCCTGGCAGCAGGGCTGCGCCAACACGCTCCTGGTCGCCCAGCAGATCGACACCACCGGCATGTTCGAGGCGAAGAACCTCATGCCGAAGTTCGAGATCCCGGACGGCTTCACGGAGATCACCTGGTTCCAGGAGGAGGTCCGGGTCGGCATGGCCCGCCGCTTCCCGAACGGCGTCCCCGACGACCGGCAGAAGCAGGTCGAGTACGAGATGGACATCATCATCCAGATGGGGTTCCCGGGATACTTCCTGGTCGTCGCCGACTTCATCATGTGGGCCAAGAACAACGGCATCGCGGTGGGCCCCGGCCGTGGTTCCGCCGCCGGATCGATCGTCTCGTACGCGATGGGCATCACCGACCTCGACCCGATCGAGCACGGGCTGATCTTCGAGCGGTTCCTCAACCCCGAGCGCGTCTCCATGCCCGACGTCGACATCGACTTCGACGAGCGCCGGCGCGTCGAGGTGATCCGGTACGTCACCGAGAAGTACGGCGCCGACAAGGTCGCCATGATCGGCACCTACGGCAAGATCAAGGCCAAGAACGCCATCAAGGACTCCGCCCGCGTCCTCGGCTACCCGTACGCGATGGGCGACCGGCTCACCAAGGCCATGCCCGCCGACGTCCTCGGCAAGGGCATCGACCTCAACGGCATCACCGACCCCAAGCACCCGCGCTACAGCGAGGCGGGCGAGATCCGGGGGATGTACGAGAGCGAACCGGACGTCAAGAAGGTCATCGACACCGCCAAGGGCGTCGAGGGCCTGGTCCGGCAGATGGGCGTGCACGCCGCCGGCGTCATCATGTCCAGCGAGCCGATCGTCGACCACGCGCCGCTCTGGACGCGGCACACCGACGGCGTCACCATCACGCAGTGGGACTACCCCCAGTGCGAGTCGCTCGGCCTGCTGAAGATGGACTTCCTCGGCCTGCGCAACCTGACGATCATGGACGACGCCATCAAGATGGTGAAGTCCAACAAGGGCGTCGACCTGGAGATGCTCTCCCTCCCGCTGGACGACCCCAAGACGTACGAACTGCTCTGCCGCGGCGACACGCTCGGCGTCTTCCAGTTCGACGGCGGGCCGATGCGCTCCCTGCTGCGCCAGATGCAGCCCGACAACTTCGAGGACATCTCCGCCGTCTCGGCCCTCTACCGGCCGGGCCCGATGGGCATGAACTCGCACACGAACTACGCGGAGCGCAAGAACGGCCGCCAGGAGATCACCCCGATCCACCCGGAGCTGGAGGAGCCCCTCAAGGAGGTCCTCGGCCTCACCTACGGCCTGATCGTCTACCAGGAGCAGGTCCAGAAGGCGGCCCAGATCGTCGCCGGGTACTCGCTGGGCGAGGCCGACATCCTGCGCCGCGTGATGGGCAAGAAGAAGCCCGAGGAACTGGCGAAGAACTTCGTCCTCTTCGAGGCGGGCGCCAAGAAGAACGGCTTCTCCGACGCCGCGATCAAGGCGCTGTGGGACGTGCTGGTCCCGTTCGCCGGGTACGCCTTCAACAAGGCGCACTCCTCCGCGTACGGACTGGTCACCTACTGGACCGGATACCTCAAGGCGAACTACCCCGCCGAGTACATGGCCGCCCTGCTGACCTCGGTCAAGGACGACAAGGACAAGTCCGCGGTCTACCTCAACGAGTGCCGCCGCATGGGCATCAAGGTGCTCCCGCCCAACGTCAACGAGTCGCTGTCCAACTTCGCCGCCCAGGGCGACGACGTGATCCTCTTCGGCCTGACCGCCATCCGCAACGTCGGCCAGAACGTCGTCGACTCGATCATCCGGTCCCGCAAGGCGAAGGGGAAGTACAGTTCCTTCCCCGACTTCCTCGACAAGGTCGAGGCGGTCGTCTGCAACAAGCGCACCGTGGAATCGCTCATCAAGGCCGGCGCGTTCGACGAGATGGGCCACACCCGCAAGGGGCTCGTCGCCCACCACGAGCCGATGATCGACAACGTGGTGCAGGTCAAGCGCAAGGAGGCCGAGGGGCAGTTCGACCTCTTCGGGGGCGGCGAGGAGGAGAGCGGCGAGCCGGGATTCGGGCTCGACGTGGAGTTCTCCGACATCGAGTGGGAGAAGGCCTACCTGCTCGCCCAGGAACGGGAGATGCTCGGCCTGTACGTCTCCGACCACCCGCTGTTCGGCCTGGAGCACGTGCTGTCCGACAAGGCCGACTCCTCGATCTCCCAGCTCATGGGCGGGGACTACGGTGACGGCGCCATCGTCACCGTCGGCGGCATCATCTCCGGCCTCCAGCGCAAGATGACCAAGCAGGGCAACGCCTGGGCGATCGCCACCGTGGAGGACCTGGCGGGCTCCATCGAGTGCATGTTCTTCCCCGCCACCTACCAGCTGGTCTCCACCCAGCTCGTCGAGGACACCGTCGTCTTCGTCAAGGGACGGCTCGACAAGCGGGAGGACGTTCCCCGGCTGGTCGCCATGGAGATGCAGGTCCCCGACATCTCCAACGCCGGGACCAACGCGCCCGTCGTCCTCACCATCCCCACCGTCAAGATCACCCCGCCCATGGTCACCCGGCTCGGCGAGGTGCTCAGCCACCACCGGGGCGACACCGAGGTGCGCATCAAGCTCCAGGGCCCCCGCAAGACCACGGTGCTCCGGCTCGACCGGCACCGGGTCAAGGCCGACTCGGCCCTCTTCGGCGACCTGAAGGTGCTGCTCGGCCCGGCCTGCCTGGCCGGCTGAGCAGGCGAGCCGCCGGCGACGCGAACGGCGAGAGGGGCGTCCCGCACGCGCGGGACGCCCCTCTCGCTGTCCTTGATGCCAGTCTCTACCGCGAGCGGCCGACGGGTCAGTTGTGGCCGAAGCGTCGCTGATGCTTGCGCGCCACGTCGGACGGGCTGCCCTGGGCCTGCGCCTGCGGCTGGTTCTGCGACTCGTACGCCGTCGACTTGGCCTGCTCCGCGCTGCGCTCCGACGCGGACGCGCGGTCGTGCTGGCTGCCCTGCTTGCGGTTCTTGTTCTTGGCCATGGTGAATGCCTCCTGTGGGGAATCCTGGGGGGCCAGGACCGCTGTCAGATTCACATGGCGCCGCAAACACCGCATGTTGGATCATTACCGTGCGTAGCGGTATCCGCAGTGGGGCCCGGTTCCGCCGCCCTCGCCCGGCTTTTCCGCGTCTCCGCGGCGCCTCGCGCGACGCGTCCTTCCTCCCTTCTCACCCTCCCTTCCCTCTTCCTTCCCTCTTCCTTTCCGGATCCGCCACGCCGATGATCCAGTTCCGGACGTTAACCCCCGCGCGGTCGGGCAGACTCGAAGGAAACCCTGGGTAAGCGGACCCGGTCATCGAGGAGCGGGCCGCTGAACCGTTCCCGAATTCGGAAGAGGGTGGAACGCGTGGACCGTTGCGTCGTCCTGGTGGACGCCGGCTACTTGCTGGGCGCAGCCGCGAGTCTGCTGGCCGGAGAGCCCGCCCGTTCCCGCATCACCGTCGACCACACGGCCCTCATCCAGGGGCTGCGCGAGCGCGCCGAGGCCGACACCCAACAGCCCCTGCTGCGCATCTACTGGTTCGACGGCGCCCCCGACCGGGTCCCCCAGCCCGAGCACCGCCGGCTCCGCGTGATGCCTCGCGTGACCGTCCGGCTCGGCGCCCTGACCCGCAGCGACGGGCGCTGGGCGCAGAAGGGCGTCGATGCCGCGATGCACGCCGAGCTGACCGAACTGGCCAGGAACCGGGCCTGCTCGGACGTGGTCCTGGTGACCGGCGACGGCGATCTGCTGCCCGGTCTGATGTCCGCCAAGGAACACGGGGTCGCCGTCCACCTCTGGGCCGTGCAGGCCGCCGACGGCGACTACAACCAGTCCGAGGACCTCGTCGCGGAGGCCGACGAACGGCGGGTCCTGGACCGGGCCTGGATCACCAAGGCCGTACGCGCCAAGGACCTCGGCGGCACCTGCGCCCCGCCGCCCGTCCCGCGCCCCGAGATCGCCGCGATCCTCTCCGCACCGCTGCCGGAGGCGGCCATCGCCGCCTCCGCCGAACGCGCCTCCGAGGCCCAGGCCGCCGCGGCCCGGAGCGACGCCACCGCCCCCGCGGAGAACACCGCCGCCGCTCCGTCCGACACCCCGTCCGCCCCCGGACACAAGACCGTCCCCACCCCCAAGGACCTGGCCGCGCTGCGCGCCCACGCCACCCACCCGGACCGCCAGCACCCGCCCCAGCCCGCCAACGCCACGCTGCGCTGGTCCTCCGACAAGGGCTGGGTGGAGCGCGGCGGACCCCTCGGCGAGCCGGCGGAGACCGCGTCCCTGCCGACCCTCGCCCAGGTCACCAGCGCCGAACAGCGCTGGGCCGACCGGGAGGAGGACATCACCACCGTCGGCGGCGACCCCTTCGAGGTGGGCCAGGTCTTCGCCCGCCGCTGGATGGAGCGCCTGCCGGAAACCGTCCACCTCCAGAAGCTCTCCACCATGTACCCGCGCATCCCGCACCGGATCGACGGCGAACTGCTGCGTTACGCGGCCCGCTTCGGGCTCCTCGCCCACAAGGACGACCAGATCGACGAGCACGACCGCTACGCGATCCGGGCCGGCTTCTGGCGGGAGATCGACGTGCGGGCCGCCGCCGAGCACGTACCGGCGGGGGAGTAGCCGTCCCGCACCATCCCGTGCCGCCCGGCGACGCGGGGTGGCCCCGGACGTGAACCGGGGCATGTGACCCCGTACCCTCGTACCTCGTGAGTACGGGCACTGCACAGGCGCAGAGGGACACCGGCACCGTGTGCGCGGTGCGCGATCTGGTCAAGACCTATCCCGCCGTCCGAGGCCGCCGGGGCGCCCCCGCGACGCCCGGGATCCGCGCCACCGACAGCATCAGTCTGGACGTCGAGCGCGGCGAGATCTTCGGACTGCTCGGCCCCAACGGCGCCGGCAAGTCCACCCTGGTCCGCCAGCTCACCGGGCTGATGCGGCCCGACTCCGGCAGCGTCGAGGTGCTGGGCCACGACCTCGTACGCCACCCCGAACGGGCCTCCCGGCTGATCGGCTACCTCGGGCAGGAGTCCACCGCCCTCGACGAACTGACCGTCTCGCTCGCCGCCGAGACCACCGGACGGCTGCGCGGTCTCGCCGTTCGGGACGCGCGCGCCGAGCGCGACGCGGTCCTGGAGGAGCTGGGCCTCACCGCCCTCGCCGGGCGGCCCCTGAAGAAGCTCTCCGGCGGTCAGCGGCGGCTCGCCTGCTTCGCCGCCACCCTCGTCGGCGACCGGCCCGTCCTCGTCCTCGACGAACCGACCACCGGAATGGACCCGGTCGCCCGCCGCGCCGTCTGGGCCGCCGTCGACCGCCGCCGGGCGGAGCGCGGGGCCACCGTCCTGCTGGTCACCCACAACGTGATCGAGGCCGAGACCGTCCTCGACCGGGTCGCCGTCCTCGAACGCGGCCGGGTCATCGCCTGCGACACCCCCGCCGGGCTCAAGGAGCAGGTCGCCGGGGAGGTGCGCGTCGAGCTGGTGTGGCGAGAACGGGCCCCGCTGGACGTCCCCGAGGTGGCGGCCCTGCGGCCGTCCGCCCAGGAGTCCGGGCGGCGCTGGGTGCTGCGGCTCGGGCCGGACGAGGCACGGGCGGCGGTCGCCGCGGTGACGGGCGGCGCGGCCTTCGCCGCGCTCGACGATTTCACCCTGGCCACGCCCAGCCTGGAGGATGTCTATCTCGCGCTCGGGGGAGACGCGGCCAATGCGACCAAGGGGCTGGTCAAGGCGTGAACGGCGTGAGAGGTGTGGGCAGGATGAACGGGGTGAGCACGGTGGACGCGATGCGTGGATGCGGCAGTTCGGACGTGTTGTACGGGTGGGACGTGGACGTGTCTCAGGGGGGCAGCCGCAGGTGACGAGCATCATTCCGGCCAGGACCGCACCGCCGGGCGTCCGGCCGGCGCCCGGCACCACCGGCACGGGCCCCGCCCGTACCGTCGCCGCGCCCCTCGCGCCGCGCGCCCGGCTGCTGCCCTCGCTGGCCGCCGTCTACCGCGCCCAGCTCTCCCGGGCGCGCGTCGCCCGGATTCCGCTGCTCTTCGTGGCGACCTTCCAGTCCGTCGGGATCATGGTCCTGATGCGGGGCGTCGTCGACGGCGGTGCGGAGGCCCGCGCGGTGGTCGCGGGATCCAGCGTCCTGGTCGTCGCGTTCGTCGCGCTCAACCTGCTCGCCCAGTACTTCGGGCAACTGCGGGCGGGCGGCGGGCTCGACCACTACGCCACCCTGCCGGTGCCGCCCGCCGCGGTGGTGCTCGGCGCGGCCGCCGCCTATGCCTCGTTCACCGTGCCCGGCACGGTCTTCACGGCGATCACCGGCAGCGTGCTGTTCCAGCTGCCGATGACCCATCTCTGGGTCCTGGTGGCCGTAGTCCCGCTCTCCGGCGCGGCCCTGGCCGGTCTCGGCGCCGCCCTCGGACTGCTCGCCCCGCGCCCGGAGCTGGCGACCCTGCTGGGCCAGCTGGGGATGTCCGCCGCCCTGCTGCTCGGCGTGCTGCCGGCCGACCGGTTGCCGGAGCCGGTGGGGTGGGCGCGTGACCTGCTGCCCTCGACGTACGGGGTCGAGGCGCTGGCCCGGTCCTTCGACGCCCGCCCGGACTGGGGGCTCATCGCCTTCTTCCTGGCGATCTGCGCGGCGGTGGGGGTTCTCTCGCTGGCCGTGGCCACGTGGGCGTACCGGCGGGCCGCCGTACGGTAGGCGCCCGGGTGCGGCATCCGGTGAGGCGCCTCACCGGGTGGCCTGGCACGATGGCACGGTGACCGCACCCCTGACGCCGCCTCACCAGCCCGGCCCCCACGATCCGTGGCAGGCCCCGCCCTCGGGCTCCCACCCAGCACCCTCGGCGGGCGGTCCGGACCACCCGGATACGGCCACGGAGCTCCGTCAGGCCGCCGTTGTCCTTGTTCTGGTCGCGCTTGCGGGCATCGCGCTCGGGTTGCTGTGGCTGTGGCTCGCGCCGCGTGTGCCGCTGATCTCCGACGACACGGCCGTCTTCCTCAAGAACAGCGAGGGCGAGGAGGCGATCGGGGCTGACGGAACCTTCGTCCTGCTGGCCCTCGGCTTCGGCGCGCTCTCGGCCGCCGCCGTTTTCTGGCGGCTGCGTCGCGGGGGCGTCCTCGTCGTCGTGGGGCTGGCGCTGGGCGCGCTGCTCGCCTCGCTGGTGGCCTGGCGGGTCGGCATCTGGCTGGGACCGTCGTCCGACGTGGTGGCGCGGGCCCGGGAGGCCGGCCAGGGCGTGACGTTCGACGCGCCGCTGGAGCTGCACTCGGTGGGGGTGGCGGTGCTGGCGTGGCCGTTCGCGGCGATGGGGATCCACCTGCTGCTCACGGCGGCGTTCGGGCCGCGGGATGTGGAGCCGGAGTGGCCGGGGCCGGGGTACTCGGGGTACTCGGAGTTCTACGGGGGGCCGGTGCAGGGGCCCCTGGCGGGGCCGTCTTCCGGGTCTCCGGGCGGGGGGACGCCTTCTGCGGGTGGGGGCGGTGGGGCGGCCTAGGGTCGCCTGCGGCGGGCCTGTTCCCCTACCCGCCCCTTCCCGGAACCGGGGCGCTGCCCCGGACCCCGCTCCTCAAACGCCGGAGGGGCTGGAGGGTTTGCCGGAGGGGCTGGAAGAGCGGGGTCCGGGGCCCCCGAAAGGGCGCTCAGCCGCCCCGCGCGATCTCCGCGAACACCGCCCCCGTCAGCTCCGCCAGATCCGTTGCCGCCAGTTCGACCTCCAGGCCGCGGCGGCCCGCCGACACGCAGATCGTGGTGTGGGCGCGCGCCGACGCGTCCAGCACCGTGCGCAGGCGCTTGCGCTGGCCCAGGGGGGAGATGCCGCCGCGTACGTAGCCCGTGGTGCGCTCCGCGGCGGCCGGGTCCGCCATCGTGGCGCGTTTGCCGCCCACCGCGGAGGCCAGGGCCTTGAGGTCCAGGGAGCCGGCCACCGGGACCACCGCGACCGTCAGGGCGCCGTCCACGTCCGCCACCAGGGTCTTGAAGACCCGGTCGGGGGAGACGCCCAGGGCCTCGGCGGCCTCCTCCCCGTAGGAGGGGGAGGCCGGGTCGTGGTCGTAGGCGTGGACCGTGAAGGCGGTGCCCGCCGCGGTCAGGGCGACCGTGGCCGGGGTGCCGCCCGACTGCTGTTTCTTGGGTTTCTTCGCCACCGGGGGCCTGTCCTCGTCAGTTGGGGTGGGTGGGGGCCCTGGTCAGGTCGGTCGCGGGGAGCGAGGGCAGGTACCGGATGACGGCGGTCTCCTTGCGCAGCAGCGTCAGCTCCTCGCGCAGCCGGGTCGCCGTGTCCGGGGCCTGGAGCAGGCGCTGCTTGGTGGGGACGTCCAGGACCGTCGCCGCCGCGACCAGGTAGGAGATCACGGACGGGTCGTCGGGGAGGTCGGCGCCGGTCGCCAGGGACCGTTCGCTCGCCCCGGCCAGCCGCTTCTGGTAGGCGCGGAAGGCCCGCAGGACGCCCTCGGCGAGCGCTCCCGCCTCGTCCCCCTCGCCCGGCGGTTCCTCGGACAGCTCCTCGACCTCGGCGGTCAGATACGGGCCGCTCGCCTCGACGGACAGCAGCCTGACCCGGGTGGTGCCGGTGGCCAGGACCTCGAAACTGCCGTCCGCGCGCTCGCGGATCGTCGCCGCGTCGGCGACGCAGCCCACCCGGTGGAAGGTCTGGATCGGGTCGGGGCCGAAGCCCTCCGCCGGGGCGCGCTCGGGAGGAGGGGCGGCCGCGACGGTGTCCGGCATGCCGGTGGCCGTAGGGGCGGTCTCGCGGCCGTCGCGGATCGCGACCACGACGAAGCGGCGAGGTTCGTCCTCGTCGCTCTTCAGCAGTTCCCGCATCATGGCGCGATATCGCTCTTCGAAGACGTTGAGCGGCAGCACCAGGCCGGGGAACAGCACCGCGTTGAGCGGGAAAAGGGGAAGGCGGGCGGTGGTCACAACGCTCAAGCGTAATGGCCCTGGGGGCGGCCGTGGTCGGCCCGGTTGCGCAACGGGGTCAGGGAGGCCGCCTGGAGCCGTGCGCCGTCCCGCGCGTCCAGGAACCGGCCGAGCGCGTCCTCGGACACCGACGACCACGGGAACGACGTCGCGTGCAGGCCGATCAGGTTGAACTGGTGCAGCGCCTCCGTCCAGCGCCCCCGGGCGAGCAGGACGTACGCGAGGAGGTTGCGGACCTCGGCCGGCCACGGATCGCCGGGCCGGTAGGCGGCGGAGAGCCTGATCGCCAGGTCGGCCGCCGCGTCGATCCGCTCCTCCAGTACGGAGGTGGTGCGGCCCGCCGCCTGGGCGTCCAGGAGCAGGGCGAAGGCCGCCCGGGCGGGGAGGGCCTGCACCAGGGAGTCGGGCAGCGCGTCCTCGGCGGCCTGCTCGGCGAAGTCGAAGCATTCGCGGTGCGAGCCGTACCAGGCGGCGGAGAGGTAGCGCAGGGCCGCCACATGGCAGCCGTAGTGGTGCGCGGAGCGCCGTACGGCCTGCTCCCACAGCGCCTCGAAGGCGGTGTGCGTGGCGTGGGTGCCGCGCGCGTGGTCCAGGGCGAGCCGCCACGGCACGGGGTCGCGCGGGTCCGCGTCGGCGGCGGCGGTGATCAGCGGGCCGACCTCGCGGAGCCGTTCCGCGCGGGCGGGCGACTCCCAGGCCCGGCGGACCGACAGCTCCGCCTTGACCAGCAGCGCGTCCGGGTCGCGCGGGGCGGCGGCCAGCCAGTCGACGAGCCAGCCGTCCCGGCCGCGGGCGAAGGCGACGAGCCGGCCGAGGTAGCGGTCCCGGTTCTCCCAGTCGGCGGCGGACCGGGTGGTGGCGAGCAGCTCGGCGGCCGGTTCGTAGTCGCCCAGGGCAGCGGCGACCAGCGCGGGAGAGAGCCGCTCGTCCGGGGCGTCGAGCAGCACCGCGTCATCCGCGGACAGTCCGGCGGACAGCGGAGGGCTGTGCCGGATCATGCGCGCGGTACTGAGCAGAGCGCGAAGGAATGCCATGGTGCAGACCATTGAAAAGCGCTGGTGAGGGCCGCGCCAGAGGTGTGCTGTGAAGCTTCTGTGCCGAGTGAATGGGTTGTATCGGACCGGGTCAAGAAAGGGCAAAGGAAATGCCCTTCGCTGGCTGGATCGCACCCTCCCGTGACGCTCGCCCGTCCCTCCGGTCGCGGGGTGCGGGCGGCCGGGGCCCTGGCCCCGACCGCCCACGACCCCGTGAAGAGCTCCCGGGGTCAGCCCCTGCGCAGCATCCGGGACGCCCCCGCCGCCACAGTGGTGGCCAGAATCCACCCCACCAGCACCAGGCCGGCCGCGGCCCACTGCCAGGCGTCCTCCATCCGCCAGTAGCCGTCCTGCCCGAGGTTGATCACCGGGATCAGCAGATCCAGCGCGTACAGGGCGGGGTTCCACTGCGGGTGCTCCTCGCCCTTGATGGAGGCCGGAACGTGCTGCGCGAACGCCGCCGTGCCCGCCGCCCACAGCACCGCCATCCACACCGCGGCCCGCCCCGGCCGGTAGCCGTACGCCACCGTCCAGTCCTGGAGGTAGCCCCACGCCTTCGCGGCGGGCGGCAGCGTCTCGCGGCGGCGGCGCTGCTTGGCCAGCAGCACCTCGCGCGCGTCCGCGTCCTCGCCGCAACTGCGCATCACCGTGGCCAGCCGCTCGTACGGCTCGGGGACGTACTCCGGGGTCGCGGCCTGCACCCACTCCAGCCTGCGGGAGAGCGGGAAGTGGCCGTAGGGGACGAGGTTCTCGTAGACGAAACCGCCCATCGCCAGACCGCCCGGGCCCGGCCAGCTCGTCGACAGGTCGATCAGGGTCACCACCTTCGCGCCGTTCAGCACGACCCGGCCCTCCTCCGGGCGCTCCGCGTTGAACCGGAGCTCCGGCGTCACGATCCGGCGCAGCGACAGCTCCTCCTGCCGGGTCATGGTGAACCGGGCCTTGTGCAGGTCCACCGCGTCCCCGAACCGCCCGTCGTCCAGCCGCACCCCGCCCCGGCACTCGAAGATCTGCGAGCGGGTGCCGCGCGCCGGCGTCGGGGCGTAGACCACGCCGTACGGGGGAGTGGTGCCCTGGTTCCCCGTGTCGACGCTCACCCACGCCTCGGTCATGTAGAGCGTGCGCTCCACCGTCAGCTGCGGGGCGTTCAGCGCGCGACGGTCCTCCGCGGCGCGCAGCCGGCTGCCGCGCAGGCTCAGCGAACCGCCGATCTTCGCCCCGCGCAGGCTCAGCTCGCCGAGCGTCTCGATCATCTCGGCCTGGAGGTCCTGGGCGACCGCCATGCCGTCCCCGACGACGGCCCGACCGTGTCGGTCCGGGCCGACGCTGAGCTGGTTGATCAGCAGGTCCGTGCCGATCTGGGCGTCGGTCAGCCGGATGCCCCGGTCGACCCGGCAGCGCGGCAGATGCAGATCGCCCTCCGTGTGCAGCCGCGCGGCCTCCAGCCGGGGCAGCGCGCACCCCACCAGCCGCAAGGTCGTGAAGTGGCACTCGGGGAGCACCACCTCCTGCTCGAAGCGGCAGCCGGTCAGCTCCACGTACGGAGCCACCCGGCCGCCCGCCAGGTCCAGCTTTCCGGTGATCCGCACCCCCCGGAGCTTCAGCGCCGCCACCCGGCCGGGCCGGGCCGGCGGGCCGCTCAGCAGCAGCCGCGCCACCGTGCGCGCGCCGACGCTCCGCTCGGGCCCCCACAGCTGCGGGGCGAACGGGTCGTTGTGGGACGGGTCGTAGCTGCGTAAGTCGTAGGTGGTCCCGTTGCGGAAGGACTGCCACATGCCCAGCTCCGCTGCGCTGAGGCCGTCCGGGATATCGCCTTCGTGCGGCTCGGTCACGGCCGCTCCCTCCGTGCACACATGCTGTAGTGCTGTTCTTCCCTCCGTGTGACGCTGTGAAAGCTAGCGGTCAGCAGTGACAGCCGGACATGGCCGAGACACGTATCGGCCACTGGTACGGACGTCCGGTATCAGCCAGTGATACGGGCGACCGGCCGCTCCGAGCGGTCTGAGAGAATTGCCGTGTGATCTCTCGAATCGATCTGCGCGGTGACGTCCTCCCCGAGGGCGCCGCCCTGCGCGACCTGCTGCCCCGTGCCGAGTTCGACGTGGAAGCCGCCCTGGAGACGGTGCGGCCCATCTGCGAGGACGTGCGCCATCGTGGCTCCGCGGCAGTGATCGACTGGGGGGAGAAGCTGGACGGTGTCCGGATCGAGTCGGTCCGGGTGCCCGCCGACGCCCTCTCCCGCGCTCTCCAGGAGCTGGATCCGGCCGTCCGGGCAGCACTTGAGGAGTCGATCCGCCGCGCCCGCCTCGTCCACCGCGAGCAGCGCCGCACCACGCACACCACCCAGGTCGTCCCCGGCGGCACCGTCACCGAGAAGTGGGTGCCCGTCGAGCGCGTCGGGCTCTACGTCCCCGGCGGGCGCTCGGTCTACCCCTCCTCCGTCGTGATGAACGTCGTCCCGGCCCAGGAGGCGGGCGTCGAGGGCGTCGCCGTCGCCTCCCCGCCGCAGAAGGACTTCGGCGGACTGCCGCACCCCACGATCCTCGCCGCCTGCGCCCTGCTCGGCGTCGACGAGGTGTACGCCGCCGGCGGCTCCCAGGCCGTCGCGATGTTCGCGTACGGCACCGAGGACTGCCTCCCGGTCAACCTGGTCACCGGCCCCGGCAACATCTACGTCGCCGCCGCCAAGCGCCTCCTCAAGGGCCGCATCGGCATCGACGCCGAGGCCGGGCCCACCGAGATCGCGATTCTCGCCGACGCCACCGCCGACCCGGCGCACGTGGCCGCCGACCTGATCAGCCAGGCCGAGCACGACCCGATGGCCGCCGCCGTCCTGGTCACCGACTCCGAGGAGCTGGCCGCCGCCACCGAGGCCGAGCTGGTCCCCCAGGTCGCCGCCACCAAGCACATCACCGACCGTGTCGAGCCCGCCCTCGCCGGCCGCCAGTCCGCCATCGTCCTGGTCTCCTCCATCGAGGACGGCCTCAAGGTCGTCGACGCGTACGGCGCCGAGCACCTGGAGATCCAGACCGCCGACGCGGCCGCCGTCGCCGACCGGGTCCGCAACGCCGGAGCGATCTTCGTCGGCCCCTGGTCGCCGGTCTCGCTCGGCGACTACTGCGCCGGCTCCAACCACGTCCTGCCCACCGGCGGCTGCGCCTGCCACTCCTCGGGTCTGTCCGTGCAGTCCTTCCTGCGCGGCATCCACATCGTCGACTACAGCCGCGACGCGCTCGCCGAGGTCACCCACCACGTCGTGGCCCTCGCCGAGGCGGAGGACCTCCCCGCCCACGGCGCCGCGCTCAAGGCAAGGTTCGGCTGGAAGGTTCCGCAGCAGTGACGAACGGCAGCACCACCCCGCGCAACCCCTGGGACGAGCTCCCCATCCGCGACGAACTGCGCGGCCAGTCCCCGTACGGAGCACCCCAGCTCGACGTCCCCGTACGCCTCAACACCAACGAGAATCCCTACCCGCTCCCCGAGGCGCTGGTCGACCGGATCGCCGAGCGGGTCCGCGAGGCCGCCCGCGGCCTCAACCGCTACCCCGACCGGGACGCCGTCGAGCTCCGCACCGAGCTGGCCCGCTACCTGTCCCGCACGGCGGGGTACGAGGTCGGCACGGCCAACGTGTGGGCCGCCAACGGCTCCAACGAGGTCCTCCAGCAGCTGCTCCAGACCTTCGGCGGGCCCGGTCGCACCGCGATCGGCTTCGAACCCTCGTACTCCATGCACGCCCTGATCTCCCGGGGCACGGGCACCGGCTGGATCTCCGGGCCGCGCGGCGAGGACTTCACCATCGACGTGGACGCCGCCCGCGCCGCCATCGCCGAGCACCGGCCCGAGGTCGTCTTCATCACCTCGCCCAACAACCCCACCGGCACCGCCGTCGACGCGGAGACCGTCCTCGCCCTGTACGACGCCGCCCAGGCCGCCGGCCCCTCGATGGTCGTCGTCGACGAGGCCTACGGAGAGTTCAGCCACCACGCCTCGCTGCTCCCGCTGATCGAGGGCCGCCGCAACCTGGTCCTCTCCCGGACCATGTCCAAGGCGTTCGGCGCGGCCGGGCTCCGCCTGGGCTACCTGGCCGCCGACCCGGCCGTGGTCGACGCGGTCCAGCTGGTACGGCTGCCGTACCACCTCTCCTCCGTCACCCAGGCCACCGCCCTCGCCGCCCTGGAGCACACCGATACGCTGCTGGGGTACGTCGCGCAGCTCAAGAGCGAGCGCGACCGGCTGGTGGCCGAGCTGCGCGCCACCGGCTACGAGGTCACCGACTCGGACGCCAACTTCGTCCAGTTCGGCCGCTTCGACGACAGCCACGCCGTCTGGCAGCAGATCCTCGACCGGGGAGTCCTGGTCCGGGACAACGGCGTACCGGGATGGCTGCGGGTCTCCGCGGGAACCCCGGCAGAGAACGACGCGTTCCTCGATGCGGTACGCGAACTGAAGAAGGAGCACGACGCATGAGCCCCCGCGTAGGCCGCGTGGAACGCACCACGAAGGAAACGTCCGTGCTCGTCGAGATCAACCTCGACGGCACCGGCAAGGTCGATGTCGCCACCGGGGTCGGCTTCTACGACCACATGCTCGACCAGCTCGGCCGCCACGGCCTCTTCGACCTCACGGTCAAGACCGAGGGCGACCTGCACATCGACAGCCACCACACCATCGAGGACACCGCCCTCGCGCTCGGCGCCGCCTTCAAGCAGGCCCTCGGCGACAAGGTCGGCATCTACCGCTTCGGCAACTGCACCGTCCCGCTGGACGAATCGCTCGCCCAGGTCACCGTCGACCTCTCCGGCCGCCCCTACCTCGTGCACACCGAGCCCGAGAAGATGGCGCCGATGATCGGCGAGTACGACACGACGATGACCCGGCACATCCTGGAGTCCTTCGTCGCCCAGGCGCAGATCGCCCTGCACGTCCACGTGCCGTACGGGCGCAACGCCCACCACATCGTCGAGTGCCAGTTCAAGGCGCTCGCCCGCGCCCTGCGGTACGCCAGCGAGCACGACCCGCGCGCCGCCGGCATCCTGCCTTCCACGAAGGGCGCCCTGTGACCGGCCTCAACACCATCCTGATCGTCGTCGGCCTCTTCCTGGCCGGCGGCGTCTACTCCTTCGCCAAGCAGGGGATGCCCAAGGGCGTCATCGCGCTGCTGTCGATCGGCTCCGTGATGTGCCTGGTGGCGGGCATCCTGCGGATCCAGGGACTGTGGGATTGAGAGGCACGCTGTGACTGACACATCGACTGGCACATCGCCTGAAACATCGGCTGGCACATCGGCTGCCAAGAAGAAGGTCGTCGTCTTCGACTACGGCTTCGGCAACGTCCGCTCCGCCGAGCGGGCCCTCGCCCATGTCGGCGCGGACGTCGAGATCACCCGCGACTACGACCGCGCGATGAACGCCGACGGGCTCCTCGTCCCCGGCGTCGGCGCGTTCTCCGCCTGCATGGACGGGCTCAAGCGGGCCCGCGGCGACTGGATCGTCGGCCGTCGGCTCTCCGGCGGCCGTCCCGTCATGGGCATCTGCGTCGGGATGCAGATCCTCTTCGAGCGCGGCATCGAGCACGGCGTGGAGACCGAGGGCCTGGACGAATGGCCCGGCACGGTCGGCCCGCTCAAGGCCGACGTCGTCCCGCACATGGGGTGGAACACCGTCGAGGCCCCCGAGGACTCCCGGCTCTTCGCGGGCCTGGACGCCGAAGCGCGGTACTACTTCGTGCACTCCTACGCGGCGCACGACTGGTCCCTCGAAGTGACCAACGCCAAGATCCGTGCCCCCAAGGTCACCTGGGCCACGCACGGCGAACGATTCGTGGCCGCCGTGGAGAACGGCGCGCTGTGGGCCACCCAGTTCCACCCCGAGAAGTCCGGCGACGCCGGCGCCCAGCTGCTGACCAACTGGATCGAGACGCTGTAATGCCGAAGCTTGAACTGCTCCCCGCCGTCGACGTCCGCGACGGCCAGGCCGTGCGCCTCGTCCACGGCGAGTCCGGCTCCGAGACCTCCTACGGCTCCCCGCTGGAGGCCGCCCTCGCCTGGCAGCGCGCCGGCGCCGAGTGGCTGCACCTCGTCGACCTGGACGCCGCCTTCGGCACCGGCGACAACCGCGCCCTGATCGCCGAGGTCGCCGGGGCCATGGACATCAAGGTCGAGCTGTCCGGCGGCATCCGCGACGACGCCTCGCTCGCCGCCGCCCTCGCCACCGGCTGCCGCCGCGTCAACCTCGGCACCGCCGCCCTGGAGACCCCGGAGTGGGTCGCCAAGGTCATCGCCGAGCACGGCGACCAGATCGCCGTCGGCCTCGACGTCCGCGGCACCACCCTGCGCGGCCGGGGCTGGACCCGCGACGGCGGCGACCTCTACGAGACCCTCGCCCGCCTCGACGCCGAGGGCTGCGCCCGCTACGTCGTCACCGACATCGCCAAGGACGGCACCCTGGAAGGCCCCAACCTGGGGCTGCTGCGGGACGTCTGCGCCGCCACCGACCGCCCGGTCGTCGCCTCCGGCGGCGTCTCCTCCCTCGACGACCTCCGCGCCATCTCCCTCCTCGTCCCCGAAGGCGTCGAGGGCGCGATCGTCGGCAAGGCGCTGTACGCGAAGGCGTTCACGCTGGAAGAGGCCCTCAAGGCGGTCGCCGCATGACCGATTCCGCTTCCGCCGTACGCCGGATCTCCACCGGCGCGCCCTGGGAGGAGAAGTTCGGCTACTCGCGCGCCGTCGAACTCCCCAACGGGCTCGTCCTGGTCGCCGGCTGCACCTCCGTGGTCAACGGCCAGATCTCCGCGGGCTCCCCGTACGAGCAGGCGATCACCTCCTTCGACGTCGCGTTCGCCGCGCTGGAGCAGGCGGGCCTCGGTCGCGAGGACGTCGTCCGCACCCGCATGTACCTCACGCACGCCCGGGACGTGGAGGACATCGGCCGCGCCCACAAGGAGCTGTTCGACGCCGTGCGCCCCGCCGCCTCCATGATCATCGTGTCCGGTTTCGTGGACCCGAGCCTGGTCGTCGAGGTCGAGGTCGAGGCCTACCGGGGAGGCGCGAAGTGAGCCTCGCCGTACGGGTCATCCCCTGCCTGGACGTCGACAACGGCCGGGTCGTCAAGGGCGTCAACTTCCAGAACCTGCGCGACGCGGGCGACCCCGTCGAGATGGCCAAGCTGTACGACGCCGAGGGCGCCGACGAGCTGACCTTCCTCGACATCACCGCCTCCAGCGGCGACCGCGAGACGACGTACGACGTGGTCCGCCGCACCGCCGAGCAGGTCTTCATCCCGCTCACCGTCGGCGGCGGCGTCCGCACCCCCGACGACGTCGACAAGCTGCTGCGCGCCGGGGCCGACAAGGTCGGCGTCAACACCGCCGCCATCGCCCGCCCCGACCTCATCCGTGAGATCGCCGAACGGTTCGGACGCCAGGTCCTGGTGCTCTCGGTCGACGCCCGCCGCACCCCGGACGGCACGTTCGAGGTCACCACGCACGGCGGCCGCAAGGGCACCGGCATCGACGCCGTCGAGTGGGCCCACCGGGCCGCCGAGCTGGGCGCGGGCGAGATCCTGCTCAACTCGATGGACGCCGACGGCACGAAGGACGGCTACGACACCGAGATGATCGAGGCGGTGCGCAAGCACGTCACCGTCCCCGTCATCGCCTCCGGCGGCGCGGGCCGGCTCGCCGACTTCGCCCCGGCGATCGAGGCCGGGGCGGACGCGGTGCTCGCCGCGTCCGTCTTCCACTTCGGTGACCTGCGGATCGCCGAGGTCAAGGGCGCCCTGCGGGAAGCGGGTCACCCGGTCCGCTGAGCACGGAGGAGAACCGGCGGTATCACCGGCCCGCCCGAGGCCGGTGATACCGCCGATGCGTGTTCACGGGACGCGGCCCGAGAGTGGCGACCACCGACGGACGACGTCGGCGGCCACGCGGCGCACCCCGAGCCCCCGGACGACGGGCTTCGTGGGCCTCGCGTGGTGCGGTTCCGCCACCACCGAGAGGATCCCCCCGTGCAACAGCGCCTCCCCTCCGGCACCGTCCCCCCGCGCCCGAGCCGCCCCCGGGCGCTCGCCGGTCTGCTGACCGCCGCCGCGGCCACCGCAGGTCTCCTGATGACCGCCCTGGTCCCGGGCGCCCAGGCCGCCGACAACCCCTACGAGCGCGGCCCCGCCCCCACCAACGCCTCCATCGAGGCGAGCCGCGGCTCCTACGCCACCTCGCAGACCTCCGTCTCCTCGCTCGCCGTGAGCGGGTTCGGCGGCGGCACCATCTACTACCCCAGGTCCACCGCCGACGGCACCTTCGGTGCGGTCGTCATCTCGCCCGGCTTCACCGCCTACGAGTCCTCCATCGCCTGGCTCGGCCCGCGCCTGGCGTCCCAGGGCTTCGTGGTCTTCACCATCGACACCAACACCACGCTCGACCAGCCCGACAGCCGGGGCCGCCAACTCCTCGCCGCTCTGGACTACCTGACCCAGCGCAGCTCGGTGCGGACCCGGGTCGACGCCTCCCGGCTCGGGGTGATGGGCCACTCGATGGGGGGCGGCGGCAGCCTGGAGGCGGCCAAGAGCCGCACCTCGCTGAAGGCGGCGATCCCGCTGACCGGCTGGAACACCGACAAGACCTGGCCCGAACTGCGCACGCCCACCCTCGTGGTGGGTGCGGACGGTGACACGGTCGCCTCTGTCGCCACGCACTCCGAGCCGTTCTACGAGTCGCTGCCCGGCTCCCTGGACAAGGCGTACCTGGAACTGCGCGGCGCCTCGCACTTCACGCCGAACAGCTCCAACACGACGATCGCGAAGTACAGCATTTCCTGGCTGAAGCGATTCATCGACAACGACACCCGCTACGAGCAGTTCCTCTGCCCGCTCCCGCGGCCGAGCCTGACCATCGCGGAGTACCGGGGCAACTGCCCGCACACCGCGTAATCCCGGCGTCCGCCGGCCCTGCCGCGCTGTGCTCCGGCACAGCGCGGCAGGGCTCCGGCTGGGACCGCGCACCGCACCTGGCCGTCGCCGCCGGGTACCTGGACGCGGCGCTTCCACCCTCGCCGACGCGACCGTACGGTGCCGGTGTGACCCCATCGACGACCGTGCCCAGTCCGCTCCGGCTGTACGGCCGGGACGATGAACTCGCCGCTCTGGAAAGCCTGTTGGAGCTGTTGTGGCGGGGTGACGGAGGTGCGCTCGTGCTGGCCGCGCCGCCCGGTCTCGGCCGTACGGCGCTGCTGCGCGCCGCCGCCGACGCACACCGGGGCCGGGGCCCCGTGCTGTACGCCACGGCCGCCTCCACCGGACGGTCCGTGCCGGGTGGCGGGCCGGTCGCCCCGCTCGGCCCGCCCCTCACCACCGGCCTGCCGCCCGCCGCCCCGTACCCGGTCATCGCCCCCGAGGCGCTCGCCCGCCGACTGCGGGAACCGGGCGCCGGGCACCCCCTGTTGGTCTGCGCCGACGACGCGCACGCCTGGGACCCGGCGTCCAGGTCCGCACTCGCCCTCGCGGCCCGCGGGCTGGGCCCGGGCAGCCGGACCGCCGTCCTGCTCTCGGCCGCCGACGGCACCGCCTTCGCCGGACTGCCCACGCTCCACCTCGCACCCCTGGACGAGGGCGCGGCCTCGGCGCTCCTGGACCGGCTGACCGGCGGGACGGCCCTCGGGGCGGCTCCTGGCACGAGCCTCGGGACGGCCTCCGGTACGGCCTTCGGCGCGGCCCCCGGTGCGGCCTTCGGAATCGGCGCGGTCCCCGGTGCGGTCCCCGGTACGGAGGGGGTCGACCCGGTCGTGCGGGCCGAGCTGCTCCGTGAGGCGGCCGGAAACCCACGCCTGCTCGCCGGGCTCACCGGACGCCTCACCCCGGACCAGCTCGCCGGCCGCACCCCGCTGCCCTACCCCCTGCCCGGCGGCGAAGCGGTGCTCGCCGCCCACGCCGAACGGCTCGACGGCCTCCCGGACCGGACTCGCACCCTGCTCCTGCTCGCCGCCGCGGCCCAGGAGCACGAGCCGGAGGGCGCCGGGGCGGATGCCCTGCTCCTGCTGCGCGCGGGCACCCGCCGCGGACTGCCCCGGGACTTCCTGGACCGTGCCCTGTTCGGCACCACGGTCACCGACGGCCTCCTCCAACGGGCGGGCAGCCGCGTTCACTTCGCCCACCGCCTCGTCGCCCGCGCCGTACTCCACCACGCCCCTTGGCCCCACCGCCGCGCCGCCCACGAACTGCTCGCCACCCTGCTGACGGAGGCCGGAGACCGGGTCTTCCCGGGAGCCTCCTCCGCGCCCCCTCCGGACGCCCCGGCCACCGCACCCCCACCCGCCCCGCTGGCCGCCCTCGTCCAGCGGGCCTGTGCCGCGCCCGGGCCGGACGCCGCGCTGGCCGCCCGGCTCGAAGCGGCCGCCGGAGCCCCCTTCCCGCACGCCGAACGTTCCGCCGCCCTGGCCCGCGCCGCTCTCCTCTCCACCGAACCGGCGCAGCGGGCGGCCCGCCTCGCCGCGGCGGCCGAGCAGGCGGGGCTCGCGGGCGACCCGGCCCTGGCCCGGGCGCTGCTGGCCAGGACCGGACCCCGGGCGCCCGGCGCGGCCGGACCGGCCCCCGAGCCCGCGCGGGGCCTCGCCCCCTACGTCCACGGCATGCTGGCCCTGCGCTCGGGGCCGGCGGCGGACGCCCACGAAGCGCTGCTCGCCGCCGCCGCGCTGCTCGGCCCGCACGATCCCCGCCGGACCCTCGACGCCCTCCTCGGCGCGGCCGAGGCCGCCTGGGCGGCGGGCGACGCGCTCGGCTGTCTCGACGCCATGAACCGTCTCGCCCGCACCCCGCTGGAAGCGGGCCTGGAGCACTACCGGGCCGGCATGTGCGCCGTGCTCGCGGGCCGCACCGCCGAGGGTCACACCCTGCTCCGCCACTGCCTCGACCCCGCCGGGGACCCCGGCGCCCCGGCCGCGCTGCTCCGGGCCGGGGTCGCGGCACTGGTTCTCGGGGACGTCGCCGCCGCCTGCCGCGCGGGCGCCCGCGCGCTCGCCGCCGTACGGACCAGGGGCCCCGACGCGCTGCTGCCCCAGGCGCTCGAACACCTCGCCTACGCGGAACTGCGGGCCGGGCGCCACGCCGGTGCGCGGGCCCACGCCCTGGAGGGGCTGCACGCCGCCCGCCGTACGGGGCAGCCCAACAGCTCCGCCCATCTGCACGCCGTCCTCGCCCTCGCCGCCTCCGTGGCGGGGCCCGCCGAGGCGTGCGCCGCGCACGCCGACGCCGCGCTGACCGGGGCGGGGCCGCACGGGCTGGCCCAGGCCGTCACCCTCGCCACCTGGGCACGGGCCCGCGCGGACCTGGCCTCCGGACGGCCCGGCGAGGCGGCCGCCCGGCTGGCCCCCCTCGTCGGGACCGGCCCCGGCCGAGGCCACTTCGCCGCCCGGATGCTCGCCGTGCCCTGCTGGGTCGAGGCCGCCGTGCTGGGCGGCCGACAGCCCGAGGAGTCCCGTGAACTCCACGCCGCCGTCGACGCGTTCGCGTCCTGGACCGCCCGGACCGCCGACCCGGGGGCGCCCGCCCAACTGGCGCGCTGCCGGGCCCTCCTGGCCCCTGCCGACGAGGCCGACGCCCGCTACGCCGAGGCCCTGGCCCACCACGGCCGGGCGGGCGGCGACTTCGAACGGGCCCGCACCCACCTGCTGTACGGGCAGTGGCTGCGCCGCCGTCGGCGCACCCGCGAGGCCCGCGGCCCGCTGCGGGACGCCCTGGTCGCCTTCCAGCGCTGCTCGGCCCGTGCCTGGGCCGACCGGGCGGCCGGGGAGCTGCGGGCGGCGGGGGAGCCGGTCGGAACCCCGCGGAACACGGCGGACGGACCGCTGGCGGCGCTCACCCCCCAGCAGTTGCGCATCGCCCGCTGCGTCGCCGAGGGGGCCACCAACAGGGAAGTGGCGCTGCGGCTGTCGCTCAGCCCCCGCACGGTCGACCACCACCTCCGCAACGTCTTCGCCGCCCTCGGCATCCGCTCCCGCACCGAACTGGCCCGGCTGCTGGGGCCGGTGTACTGACCCGCAGGACCGTTCACGCGGCCGGCAGGGGTGTGGTCGACGTCAACGGCGAGACAGCGGCCGCGCCTGTCCCCGTGCCCGGTGCCGCTTGGCGTACGACCAGGTCACCGCGGTCATCAGGGCCGGGATGGCGAACAGCGGAGCGAAGGCGAGGCCCCAGACCGTCTGTGCCGTACCGCTCGACAGGTACGTCTGGCTCTCGACGGTCACGGCGACCACGAGCTGCCACAACGCCACCAGGACCAGGGCGCCCGAGGCGGCCCAGGCCAGCGGGGCGAGGACCCTCGGGTGGAGCGGTCGCCACCGGTCGCTGACGAGCAGCAGCGGAAAAAGCGCGGCCAGCTCGGCGAGGACGGAGAGGCCGACGACGTACGCGATGCCCCAGCCCGGGATGTCGAAGACGTCCCGCAGCACCTGGTCGCTGTAGCCCACAGGGACACCGGTAGCCATGGCGATGCGCCACAGGCCGGACGGGACGGCGCACAGAGCGATCGCGTGGGCGGCGCGGCGAGCCCAGACGGGCGCGGAGGCGGGGAGGGGCGGGGGCGTTGGCGTCATGACGTCCATGCTGGTCCCGAGCACGGCAGCCGCGCTTCGTCCGCTGCGGCGGACCGTCTCCGCACCGCGGGTGAGGGGCATACCCGCCGGGGAGGACCCGGAGCCCTCGGAAGGGCTGGGAGCGGTCGGGAGGAATCGGACCTGTTCGCCGAGTGCGACGCGGACCTGGACGTGGTCGGTTGCGAGACCGTGATGACGAGTTCCGCGCAGACCCCTAGGTACCGACTGGGCGGTATGTCATTCTGCGGGCGTCAGGATCGTGTCGCCGCGCTCGCGCCCCGCCCGGGCCGCGAGTGCCGGGCCCGCCGCTCGCGCGGCCGGTCGATTCCCGGTGGAGGCCGCCATGCCACAGGTCGTACGTTCGCGGATCGGGGCGCCGCACCGCCCGTCCCCGGTAACGCCGTTGCCGCACCGCTTCCGGTCCCTGGCCGACCGCGAGGCCGTCGAGGTGCTGCACCGGGCCGCCCGGGTCCTCGTCGCCTCACTGCCGGCCCTCACCGACCGGCTCGTCGAGGCCCTGTACGTCCAGGAGCCGGGCTACCGGGCGGCCATCGAATCCGGCCGGGCCGAGGTCTGGCAGGAGGTCCACCACTCGCTGCGGCACAACGTCGGTTCCCTGATCCAGCCCCGGGAGTTCCGGGAGTCCGCCCACCGCACCTCCCGCTGGATCGGTGAGACCCGCGCCGAGCAGGGAGTGCCGCTCGACGCCGTCCTGCACGCCTTCCGGATGGGCGGCGCGATGGTCTGGCAGGACCTCGTGGACGAGACCGCCAGGCGCGACCCCGACGACGTACGGCTGCTCGTCCATGTCGCCGCCGACGTGTGGAACTTCGTCGACGAGCACTGCGGGATCGTCGCGGACGCCTACCGGCAGGCCGAGCGGCGCCTGTCCTGGCGGCGCGAGAACCGGCAGCGGCTCATGGTCGCGGCCCTGCTGGACGGGACCGCCCGGATCGCCGACCTCGCCGAGGCGGCCGCGATGCTGGGCCTGCCGGAGCAGGGCCGGTACGCCGTGCTCGCGGTGGCCGCCGCCCCGCGCGGTCCGGGGTCCGCCGCCCGCCCGCCGCTGACGCTGCCCGGCGGCCCGGACGCCCCGGCGCTCTGGCACCCGGGCCCGGAAGCCGAGTTCGCGATCCTGCCGCTGGCGGGCCCGTCGGGCGAGCTGAGAGCACTGGCCGCCGCGCTGGACGTACCGGCGGGCGTCCGGGCCGGGATCGGCTCCGCGGTCGAGGGCCTGGCCGCCCTCGGCGACGCCCGGCGGCTGGCGGAGACCGCGCTGCGCGCCTGTCCCGCGTCCGGGGGGACCGTCCTGCTCGACGAGCACCTCCCGGACGCCCTGGTCGTGTCGTCCCCGGCGCTCGCCGGGGCGCTCGCCGACCGGGTGCTGGGTGCGCTGGGCCGGCTGGACCCCGCCGACCGCGACGTCATCGTGGAGACCCTCACCGCCTGGCTGGACGCGGACGGCTCGGCGCAGCGGGCGGGCGCCAAGCTCTACTGTCACCGCAACACCGTCCTCAACCGCCTCCGCCGCTTCGAACAGCTCACCGGCCGCTGCCTGACCCGCCCCCGGGACGCGGTCGAGGTCTCGCTCGCCCTGGCGGCGCGGCGGCTGCTCGGCACCTGAAGGGCCGGCACCTGAAGGGCCGATATCTGAAGGGCCGGCACCTGAAGGGCCGGCACCTGAAGGGCCGGCACCTGAAGAACCGGCACCTGGCGAACTCCACAATAAATATTGCGCAATTATTCTTGCGCAACTTTTCCTGTGCGTCTACGGTCGAGTCATGCCCAGCGAAGAGCGACACCGCGTCTCCGACCTCGACACCCTCAAGGCGATCGGCCACCCCCTGCGCCTGAAGCTCTACCGAGCCCTGCACATCAAGCGCACCGCCACCGCCTCCCAGCTCGCCGACCAGGTCGACGAGGCGGTCTCCCTCGTCAGCTACCACCTGCGCAAGCTCGCCGACCACGGACTGATCGAACCGGCCGAGGGCCAGGGCACCGACGGCCGGGAGCGCTGGTGGCAGCCGTCCTCCCGAGGGCTGACCTTCAGCGACACGGACTTCGACGACGCGCCGGACAAGGCGGCCGTCTATGCCGCCGCCGGCCGGATGTCCTTCGAGCAGCACGTCGAGCTCTACCGGGCCCACCAGGACACACGGCACACCTGGGACGCGGAATGGCGCGGCGCCTCCTGGAGCGCGGAGAACCTCCTGCGCCTCACCGCGGAGGAACTGGCCGCCCTCGGCCGGGAGATGGGCGCGCTGATCGACCGCTACGAGGAAGCGGGCCGCGCCCGCGAGGAAGCGGGCGACACGGAGGGCCGCGAGAGCGTCGCCCTGCACACGTACGGATTCCCCTTCCGCCCCTGAGCCCGTCACTCCGCCCGTCACTCCGCCCGAGAGGACGAACCGCATGACCGTCACCGCCGCGGAAGCCCCCGAACGCCCCGCCCACCGCGACCCCAACGTCCTGCGCTGGCTCGGCGCGTACAGCGCGTCGATGATCGGCGACAGCATCTACTTCATGGCCCTCGCCTGGGCCGCCGCCCGCACCGGCAGCGCCTCCGGCACCGGCCTGGTCCTCGCCGCCGGCTCCATACCCCGGGCCCTCCTGATGCTCGGCGGGGGAGTGCTCGCCGACCGGCTCGGGCCCCGCCGCGTCGTCATCGGCAGCGACGCGGCCCGTGCGCTGCTCGTCCTCGGGCTCGCCGCCACCCTGGTCCTCACCGGGCCCACGGTGGGCGTCCTGGTGGCCGTCGCCCTGCTCTTCGGCGCGGTCGACGCCCTGTTCCTGCCCGCCGTCGGAGCCCTGCCGCCCCGGATCAGCCCTCCGGGCCAGCTCGCCCGGATCCAGGGCCTGCGCGGACTCGCCGCACGCGGCGCCTCCATCGTCGGCGCGCCGCTGGGCGGGGTCGCCGTGGCCGCGGGCGGCCCCGCGCTCGCCTTCGCCGCCGCCGGAGTTCTCTTCGCCCTCTCCCTGCCGCTGCTCCTGCGCCTGCGGGTCGGCCCGCTGCCCGAGCCGGTGGACGGGACGGCCGAGGCGCAGGAGGCGTCGACGGACACCGGGAGGACACCGAACGCCTGGCAGGACCTGGTCAGCGGGCTCCGGTACGTCCGCCGCCACCCCGTGCTCGGCCCGCTGATGATCGTCATAGCCCTCAGCGAGCTCGGCTTCGTCGGGCCGCTCAACCTCGGGCTGATCCTGCTCTCCGAGCAGCGCGGCTGGGGTGCGGCCGGCATGGGCTGGATCGTCGCCGGATTCGCCTCCGGCGCGGCCGGGTCCGCCCTCCTCCTCGCCGTCCGGGGCCGGGTGCCGCACGCGGGCCGGGTGATGTGCCTGACGGTCCTCGTCGGCGCGACGGGCATCGCCGGCCTGGCCCAGGCCCCCTCGGTGGCCCTCGCCGCCGCGACCGCCGCGTTCGTCGGCCTCTCCATCGGGCTGGCCGGTGCGCTGGGCGCCGCCCTCGTCCAGACCGCCGCCGACCCGGCGTACCTGGGCCGGGTCACCTCGGTGTCGACGCTCTTCACCTACGCGCTGATCCCGCTGAGCTACCCCGTCACGGGGGCCGCCATCGCTCTCTGGGGCACCGGGCCGGTCTACGCCGTCAGCGCCGCGGTGTGCGCGGCGGGCGGCGCAGCGGGCCTCGCCTTCACCGCACTCCGCCGCGCCGAACTGCCCCGCTGACCCGGCGCCCCTCCTGACCCGGAGCCCCCGCTGACCCGGCGCCCCTCCTGACCCGGCGCTCCCGGAGCCCCCGGCACCCCCGGCCCCCCGGAACCTGGGGCCTACATCCCCAGCTCGGCCGCCCTCAGCCGCTCCACCGCCGCCTGGTCGCCCTCCACCTCGACGTCCGCCGCGTCCTGCCGGCCGAACGCGTACAGCAGCAGCTCGGCGGGCTCCCCGGTCACCGTCACCACCGGCGTCCCCTTGTGGGCCACCGCCGTCTGGCCGTCCGGGCGGCGCAGCACCAGCCCCACCGGTGACCTGCGGCCCAGCAGGCGGGCCGTCTTCTCGGTCCGGGACCACAGCACGTCGGAGAAGACGGGGTCCAGCTCGCGGCGCGACCAGTCGGGCTGGGCCCGGCGCACATCCTCCGTGTGGACGAAGAACTCGACGGTGTTCGCCGCCTCGTCGATCTGCTTGAGGGACATCGGGGAGAACCGGGGCGGGCCGGTGCGGATCAGCTGGATCAGTTCCTCGTACGGCTTCGCCGCGAACTCCGCCTGCACCCGCTCCAGCCGGGCCTTCAGCGCGCCCACCAGCAGCCCGCCCGCCGCGTCCGCGCGACGTTCGCGAACCACCACATGGGCGGCCAGATCGCGGGTCTTCCAGCCGTCGCACAGGGTGAGGGCCTCGGGGCCGGCCGCTTCCAACAGATCGGCGAGCAGAAGACGTTCACGCTTCGCATGGGTCGACATGCCCGCCAGCGTACGACCGTCACCCCTGGTCCGCCCAGTGGACGTCCGCCCGGGAAGCCCTCGCGGCCACGGCACAATGGGCCCATGACGAGCACGCCCGGCGCCACGCCGCCCGCCAGCAGCCTCGACCCGGCCATCGCCGCCCGCCTCAAGCGCGGCGCCGACGGCCTGGTCCCGGCCATCGCCCAGCAGTACGACACCGGCGAGGTGCTGATGCTCGGCTGGATGGACGACGAGGCACTGCACCGCACCCTCACCACGGGCCGCTGCACCTACTGGTCGCGCAGCCGTCAGGAGTACTGGGTCAAGGGCGACACCTCCGGTCACGTCCAGCACGTGAAGTCCGTCGCCCTGGACTGCGACGCCGACACCGTCCTCGTCAAGGTCGACCAGACGGGCGCCGCCTGTCACACGGGCGACCGCACCTGTTTCGATGCCGACGCCCTGCCCCTCCTCGACAGCTAAGGTCCGGCCATGGATCTCGACACCTTCCGCAAACTGGCCGTCGACCGGCGCGTCGTCCCCGTCAGCCGCCGCCTCCTCGCGGACGGCGACACCCCCGTCGGCCTGTACCGCAAGCTCGCCGCCGAACGCACCGGCACCTTCCTCCTGGAGTCCGCCGAGAACGGCCGGACCTGGTCGCGCTACTCCTTCATCGGCGTCCGCAGTGACGCCACCCTCACCGCCCGCGACGGCGAGGCCCACTGGCTCGGCACCCCGCCCGTCGGCGTTCCCGTCGCCGGCGACCCGCTGGACGCCCTGCGCGCCACCGTCGAGACCCTCCACACCCCCCGCGACCTGGTGAGCGACGCGGGCCTTCCGCCCTTCACCGGAGGCATGGTCGGCTACCTCGGCTACGACGTCGTACGCCGTCTGGAGAAGATCGGCGAGCACGGCGGCGACGACCTGAAGCTGCCCGAGCTGACCATGCTCCTCACCTCGGACCTCGCCGTCCTCGACCACCAGAACGGCACCGTCCTGCTGATCGCCAACGCGATCAACCACAACGACCTCGACACCGGCGTCGACGAGGCGCACGCGGACGCCGTCGCCCGCCTCGACGCGATGGAGCGGGACCTGCGCCGCCCGGTCGAGAACGCCCCCGCCGTTCTGCCCCCGTCCGAGCTGCCGCCGTACACCGCACTGTGGGGCGGCGAGGCCTACAGGGACGCCGTCGTGGACATCAAGGAGCGCATCAGGGCGGGCGAGGCCTTCCAGGTCGTCCCCTCCCAGCGCTTCGAGACCCCGTGCACGGCGAGCGCCCTGGACGTCTACCGGGTGCTGCGGGCCACCAACCCGTCCCCGTACATGTACCTCTTCCGCTTCGACGGGTTCGACGTCGTCGGCTCCAGCCCCGAGGCCCTCGTCAAGGTCGAGGACGGCCGGGCCATGGTCCACCCGATCGCCGGGACCCGGCACCGGGGCGCCACCCCGCAGGAGGACCAGGCGCTGGCCGACGAACTCCTCGCCGACCCCAAGGAGCGCGCCGAGCACCTGATGCTCGTCGACCTCGGCCGCAACGACCTGGGGCGGGTCTGCGAACCCGGCAGCGTCGAGGTCGTCGACTTCATGTCGATCGAGCGCTACTCCCACGTGATGCACATCGTCTCCACCGTCACCGGCCGCGTCACCGAGGACCGCACCGCCTTCGACGTGCTCACCGCCTGCTTCCCCGCGGGCACCCTCTCCGGCGCCCCCAAGCCCCGCGCCATGCAGATCATCGAGGAACTGGAACCGAGCCGCCGCGGCCTGTACGGGGGCTGCGTCGGCTACCTCGACTTCGCCGGGGACTCCGACACCGCCATCGCCATCCGGACCGCCCTCCTCCGTGACGGCACCGCGTACGTCCAGGCCGGAGCCGGGGTCGTCGCCGACTCCGACCCGGTCGCCGAGGACACCGAGTGCCGCAACAAGGCGGCGGCCGTGCTCCGCGCCGTCCATACGGCCAACCGGCTCCACGACCGCTGAACCGCTGACGGCCGACCGGCTCCACGGGCGTCGGGGCGGTAGGGGATAGTGGAGGGCGTGAGTGCTGTCCCCGTACCCCAGCCCCGTGCCCGAACCGCCGACTCCGCGTCCGGCGCCGCGCCCGACTCCGCAGGGAGCCGGCGCAGTCTCGCGGCCGGTCTGCTCCTCGGCGCGGCCGGCGCGACCGTCGTCCTCCTCGCCTCCGGGCAGACCTGGGCCGAGGGCGACGCGGCCACCGGCGGCGGCGCCCTCCCGCTGACCGTCGACGGCCAGGACGTCACCGGCGTCCCGGCCGCCCTGGCCGTCGTCGGCCTCGCCGCTCTCGTCGCCGTCTTCGCCGTACGCGGCGTCGGCCGCCGGATCGTCGCCGCGCTCCTCGCCCTCAGCGGCCTCGGAGCGACGCTCAGCGCCTGGGCCGGCGGCTCCGACAGCACGGCCCTCGACGAGGAGGCCGCCAGGACCACCGGCGACGCGGCGGCCACCATCCACGCCATCGGTTACACCGCCTGGCCCTACGTCACCGCCGCCGGCGGCCTGCTGATCCTGCTGGCCGGGCTCCTCGCCCTGCGCTACGGCAGCCGCTGGCCCGCCATGTCCGGAAAGTACGAGCGCGACGGCACCCCCCGCCCCGGCAAGGCGCCCCGCCCCACCGCCGACCCGGACAGGCCCGAGGACCTGTGGAAGGCCCTGGACCGCGGCGAGGACCCGACGCGCGAGGCCTGACCCCACGATCACCTCTCACGGTCCCGTACGGGACAATGAACCCGAGCCGTCCCCGGGCGGCGGCCACACGTACAGCGCCACCCACGGCGCAACACCAACGAGGAGCAACTCATGGCGGGCACGAGCCACGGACACACCCCGGCCGCCTGGACCGGTGTCATCATCGCCTTCATCGGCTTCTGCGTCGCAGGCGTCTTCATGGTCGCGGCCAACCCGCTCGGCTTCTGGGCCGGTATCGCCGTCATCTTCGCCGGCGGTCTCGTGGGCCTCGCCATGAAGGTGGCCGGCCTCGGTATGCCGAAGGAGTCGGCCGAGCTGATCGAGGCCAGGGAGCGCGCCGGGCGGGCGCAGATCTCCCACTGACCCGGTCGCCGGCCCGTCCCGGCGACCGACACGCCGACAGGCGCAGCCCGCACCCGGGGCTGCGCCTTTTCGCGTCGGCGGGGGACAATCAGCGGGTGGACGCCTCGCCTACCCCCTCTGCCGCCCAGCCCCCGGACCCGGAAACGGGGCCCCCGCCGGGTCACGGACCCATGCCGCTGACGGTCTGCCCGACCCCCGACATGGCCCGTCCCGTCCCAGCCCGCCCAGCGTCCGACGAGGACGGAACCCTCGCCGCTCCAGCCCGCCCGGCGTCCGACCAGGACGGAACCCTCGCCTCTTCAGCCCGTCCGGCGTTTGAGGACGGAACCCTCGCCTGGATGGGCCCGGAGCTCACAGGTCCCCAGGGCGAGGGGCCCTCGCAGGTGCCCGGCCCCCAAGGCCACGGTTCCGTCCTCAAACGCCGGACGGGCTGGGCGGGCCGCCCGACGGACCAGGTGGGCAGCCGGCCGGGCTGGGCGGGCGGCCCGACGAGCTGGGCAGGCGGCCCGCCGGGCCGCGTACGCCGGCTGGCCACCCCCATCGGCATCCTCGCCGCCGTCGCAGGCGCCTTCGCCTACGTCGGCGCCGTCGACCCCAACGAGTCCGGCCACTACCCGGTCTGCCCGCTGCTCAAGCTGACCGGCGTCCTCTGCCCCGGCTGCGGCGGGCTGCGCAGCGCCCACGCCTTCATCCACGGAGACCTCGGCGCGGCACTCGAAGCCAACGCGATCGCCACCGTCGGCTACTTCCTCTTCGCCGCGGTCTGGGCCCTCTGGCTGCTCCGGGCCTGGCGCGGACAGCCCCTGCGCATCGGTCTCGCACCCGTCTGGTGGTGGGGCGTGGGCGCCGTCCTGCTGCTCTTCACCGTGGTCCGGAATCTGCCGTTCGGCTCGGCCCTGGCCCCCTGAAAGGCTCGGCTCCGGCCCCCCGAGTGACCAGGAAGTGGGATGCGACGTGGCCGGATGCGAGCCCCGGGGCATCCTGCGGATACCATCGACAGGGCTGATCCAGTCCACCGTCAACCGTTCGGAAGGGGGCCGCTCGCGTGAGTGTGCTCGACGAGATCATCGACGGCGTTCGCGCCGACCTCGCGGAGCGGCAGGCGCGCGTCAGCCTCGACGAGCTGAAGGAGCGCGCGGCCCGCGCTCCCCAGGCCAAGGACGGAGTCGCCGCCCTGCGCGGCGAGGGCGTGACCGTCATCTGCGAGGTCAAGCGCTCGTCCCCCTCCAAGGGGGCCCTCGCCGCCATCGCCGACCCGGCCGCGCTCGCCGCGGACTACGAGGCGGGCGGCGCGTCCGTCATCTCGGTGCTCACCGAGGAGCGCCGCTTCGGCGGTTCGCTCGCCGACCTGGAGGCCGTCCGCGCCAAGGTCGACACCCCGATCCTCCGCAAGGACTTCATCGTCACCTCGTACCAGCTCTGGGAGGCCCGCGCCTACGGCGCCGACCTCGCCCTGCTGATCGTCGCCGCCCTCGACCAGGAGGCCCTGGTCTCCCTGATCGAGCGCGCCGAGTCGATCGGGCTCACCCCGCTCGTCGAGGCGCACGACGAGGAGGAGGCGGAACGCGCCGTGGACGCCGGAGCCAAGATCATCGGCGTCAACGCGCGCAACCTGAAGGACCTCAAGGTCGACCGCTCCACCTTCGAGCGCGTCGCCCCCGAGATCCCCGACCACATCGTCAAGGTCGCCGAGTCCGGCGTCCGGGGCCCGCACGACCTGATCGCGTACGCCAACGCGGGCGCCGACGCCGTCCTGGTCGGCGAGTCCCTGGTCACCGGCCGCGACCCGCGCGCCGCCGTCGCCGACCTCGTCGCCGCGGGCGCCCACCCGGCGCTCCGCCACGGCCGCGGCTGACCGGGGACGAAGCGACCATGACCGACCGTCCCGTGCCCCGCACCCGGCTGGGCCTCCGCCCCGCCGGGGCTTCGGCCCGGGACCCGCACGCCCCGCTGGCGCGCGGGTGCAGGCCGCGAGGCTGCCGCGCCCCCGCCCGGCGTGTGCACGGCCGGCGCGTCCGGTATGTCATCGGCGACGAGCCCGGCCAGGTGAACGGCATGCGATGGCGCGCGCGGTCCGCGCTGTAGGCGAGCCCCGGCCGACGTACCGCACGACACACCGCTCTTCTCGTACGTAGGACCGCACCGCCGTGACCGCATGCCGGTCGCGGCGGCCCTCGCCGCTCCGCGCATACGGTGCATCCATCCGTTGCCATGCCAAGGAGCACGTCGCATGTCGTCCGACTTCTTCATTCCGGACCCCGAGGGTCTGATCCCCAGCGCCGAGGGCTATTTCGGCGCATACGGCGGCAAGTTCATCCCGGAGGCGCTCGTCGCCGCCGTGGACGAGGTCGCCGTCGAGTACGACAAGGCCAAGGCCGACCCCGCCTTCGCCGCCGAGCTGGGCGAGCTCATGGTCGACTACACGGGCAGGCCCAGCGCGCTGACCGAGGTCCGGCGCTTCGCCGAGCACGCCGGCGGCGCCCGGATCTTCCTCAAGCGCGAGGACCTGAACCACACCGGCTCGCACAAGATCAACAACGTGCTGGGCCAGGCCCTCCTCACCAGGCGCATGGGCAAGACCCGTGTCATCGCCGAGACCGGAGCGGGCCAGCACGGCGTCGCCACCGCGACCGCCTGCGCCCTCTTCGGCCTCGAATGCACCATCTACATGGGTGAGATCGACACCGAGCGCCAGGCGCTGAACGTGGCCCGGATGCGGATGCTCGGCGCCGAGGTCGTCGCCGTGAAGTCCGGCTCGCGGACGCTGAAGGACGCCATCAACGAGGCGTTCCGCGACTGGGTCGCCAATGTGGACCGCACGCACTACCTCTTCGGTACGGTCGCGGGCCCGCACCCCTTCCCGGCGATGGTCCGCGACTTCCACCGCGTCATCGGCGTCGAGGCCCGCCGCCAGATCCTGGAGCGCGCCGGCCGCCTCCCCGACGCGGCGGTCGCCTGCGTCGGCGGCGGCTCCAACGCCATCGGCCTCTTCCACGCCTTCCTCCGCGACGCCGACGTCCGCCTGGTGGGCTGCGAGCCCGCCGGGCACGGGGTGGAGACCGGCGAGCACGCGGCGACCCTCACCGCGGGGGAGCCCGGCATCCTGCACGGTTCGCGCTCCTACGTCCTCCAGGACGACGAGGGCCAGATCACCGAGCCGTACTCCATCTCGGCGGGACTGGACTACCCCGGCATCGGCCCGGAGCACGCCTACCTCAAGGACGTCGGGCGCGGCGAGTACCGCGCCGTCACCGACGACGCGGCCATGCAGGCCCTGCGCCTGCTGTCCCGGACCGAGGGGATCATCCCGGCCATCGAGAGCGCCCACGCCCTCGCCGGCGCCCTGGACCTCGGCAAGGAGCTCGGCAAGGACGGGCTGATCCTCATCAACCTGTCCGGCCGCGGCGACAAGGACATGGACACCGCCGCCCGCTACTTCGGGCTCTACGACACCGACGCCGCCGTCGAGGCGGACGCCGACAGCGACCGCGCCGAGATCGAGGGGGACGTCAAGTGAGCGGCAACATCGAGCTGTTGAACACCACCCTGGCCGCCACCAGGGCCGCGGACCGGGCGGCGCTCATCGCCTACCTCCCGGCGGGCTTCCCGACCGTCGACGGCTCCATCGAGGCGGTCAAGGCCGTCATCGCGGGCGGCGCGGACATCGTCGAGATCGGGCTCCCGCACAGCGACCCGGTCCTGGACGGTCCGGTCATCCAGACCGCCGACGACATCGCCCTGCGCGGCGGCGTCCGGATCGCCGACGTGATGCGTACGGTCCGCGAGGCGCACGAGGCCACCGGCGTCCCGATCCTGGTCATGACGTACTGGAACCCCATCGACCGCTACGGCGTCGAGCGCTTCACCGCCGAGCTGGCCGAGGCCGGCGGCGCCGGGTGCATCCTGCCCGACCTGCCGGTCCAGGAGTCCGCGCTCTGGCGCGAGCACGCCGGCAAGCACGGCCTCGCGACCGTGTTCGTCGTCGCCCCCAGCAGCCAGGACGCCCGCCTCGCCACCATCACGGCGGCCGGGAGCGGCTTCGTCTACGCCGCGTCCCTGATGGGCGTCACCGGCACCCGCGCCTCCGTCGGCGCCCAGGCCCAGGACCTGGTGGGACGCACCCGCGCCACCACCGATCTCCCGGTCTGCGTCGGCCTCGGCGTCTCCAACGCGGCGCAGGCCGCCGAGGTCGCCGGGTTCGCGGACGGGGTGATCGTCGGCTCGGCCTTCGTCAAGGCCATGCTGGACGCCCCCGACGAGGCCGCCGGTCTCGCCGCCGTCCGCTCCCTGGCGGGCGAACTGGCCGAGGGCGTTCGAAAGCGCTGAGCCCTTGAATCACCCGAATGGGTGGATTGTGGACCGGGGAGGCGCGGAGGTGCCTCCCCGGTTCGTTCCCCGGGTGTGAGCGACAAGATCCCTGAGGGAAACAGAAGTGCGCGTGAGCGCCTGGCCCAGCAGCGCGAGCGGGAGAAGGGGCGCGAGAAGCGCCGCCGGACCCTGATCGTCGCCTCGGCGGTGGTCGGGGTGCTCGCCCTGGCCGCCGTGGTCGGCCTGATCGCGGCCAACGCGGGCAAGGACGACGGCGGCGACACCGCCTCCGGCCCGGCGGTCGCCCCTTCGGGCGCGATCGGCGAGGACGCCCTGACCGTGCCGGTCGGGGCCGCGGACGCCCCGTCCACCCTCACGATCTGGGAGGACTTCCGCTGCCCCGTCTGCGCCCAGTTCGAGACCGCCTTCCGGGACACCATCAAGGAGCTGGCGGACGAGGGCCAGGTCAAGGTGGAGTACCACCTGGCCACGATCATCGACGGCAATCTCGGCGGCACCGGGTCACTGCGTGCCGCCAACGCCGCCGCGTGCGCCCAGGACGCCGGCAAGTTCGCGCCGTACCACGACGTGCTCTTCGCCAACCAGCCTCCGGAGCCGGACGACGCCTTCGGCAAGAACAGCCGGCTGATCGAGCTGGCCGGCGAGGTCAAGGGGCTCGACACACCAAGCTTCCGCAGCTGTGTGGAGGACGGCGAGCACGACAGCTGGGTGAAGAAGTCCGACACGGCGTTCCGCGAGGGTGGTTTCCAGGGCACGCCGACGGTGCTGCTCAACGGGGAGTCCGTCTTCCCGAGCAAGGGCGGGGAGCAGATCTCCCCGGAGAATCTGAAGAAGTGGGTCGCCGCGGCCAACAAGGGCAAGAAGCCGGGCACCGCCGCCCCGTCCGCCCCGGCCGACCCGTCCGACTCGTCGTCGGAGCCCGCTTCCTGAGCGCGCCCCGCACCCGCCCGTGAGGGCGGCCCCCGTTACCCAGAAGTTGCCGGGGAGCTTGCCGTACCCACCGCCCGGCAAGGTAGCGTCGACCTCGCCATGAATCTTGCCTTCATCCCCAGTCCGTCGACCGGCGTGATCGAGCTCGGCCCGATCCCGCTCCGCGGCTACGCGTTCTGCATCATCATCGGCGTCTTCGTCGCCGTCTGGTTCGGCAACAAGCGCTGGGTAGCCCGGGGCGGCAAAGCCGGCACCGTGGCCGACGTCGCCGTCTGGGCGGTGCCCTTCGGCCTCGTCGGCGGCCGGCTCTACCACGTGATCACCGACTACCAGCTGTACTTCAGCGACGGTGAGGACTGGGTCGACGCGTTCAAGATCTGGGAGGGCGGCCTCGGCATCTGGGGCGCCATCGCCTTCGGCGCGGTCGGGGCCTGGATCGCCTGCCGCCGCCGGGGCATTCCCCTGCCCGCCTGGGCCGACGCACTGGCCCCGGGCATCGCCATCGCCCAGGCCATCGGCCGCTGGGGCAACTGGTTCAACCAGGAGCTGTACGGCAAGCCCACCGATCTCCCCTGGGCGCTGGAGATCAGCGAGGGCCCGAACCGGCTCGCCGGGACGTACCACCCGACCTTCCTGTACGAGTCGCTGTGGTGCATCGGCGTCGCGCTCCTGGTCATCTGGGCCGACCGCCGCTTCCGGCTCGGCCACGGACGGGCGTTCGCGCTGTACGTCGCCGCCTACTGCGCGGGACGCGGCTGGATCGAGTACATGCGGGTCGACGAGGCCCACCACATCCTCGGCCTCCGCCTGAACGTGTGGACCGCGATCCTCGTCTTCGTCCTCGCCGTCGTCTACATCGTGATCTCCGCGAAGATCCGTCCGGGCCGCGAGGAGATCGTCGAACCCGACCGGGACGCCGCCCCCGCGAAGGACTCCGACCAGGACGGCCCCGCCGAGGACGGCCCCGCGAAGGCGGACGCCGACGAGCCGGACGCCGGGGCGGAGAAGGACACGCCCGGCAAGGACACGCCCGGCAAGGACGCCACCGCCGAGAACGCCGAAGCGGCCGGGGCAGCCGGGGCAGCCGAGAAGAGCTGACCGGACGCGCCCCCTCCGGCGCATCCCCGCACCACCTCCCGCTCGCCGGGCGGGCCCGCATCCTCAGGCCCGCTCGGCGAGCGCGATCGTTCTGCGGGCGGACGCCACCACCGCCGCGTCCACGAACCTCCCGTCCGGCAGCGCCAGTGCTCCCGCCTCCACCGCCGAGGCCGCGACGATCTCCTCGGCCGCCTCGATCTCCTCGGCCGTCGGCCGGAACGCCCGCTCGATCACCGGCAGCTGCCGCGGGTGGATCGCCGCCCGGCCCAGCATCCCGAGCGCCCGCCCCCGCCCGCACGACGTCCACAGCCCGTCCAGGTCCCGGACGTCCGGGAACACCGACTGGGCGGGTGGCGGAAGAGCCGCGGCCCGGGCCGCCACCACGATCCGGCTGCGCGGCCAGTCGAGCCCGGTGTCCTCCCGTACGCCCAGGTCCGCCCGCAGGTCCGCCTCGCCCAGGGCGATGCCGTGTACGGCGTGATGGGCCGAGGCGATCGAGTACGCGTGCTCGACCGCGAGCGCCGACTCCAGCAGCGGATACAGCGGTACGCCCGGCGCCACGGCCGCCACATGGGACACCGAGACCGCGTGGGTGATCTTCGGCAGCCGGAACGCGGCCAGGCCCGGCAGCTCCGCCAGCGCCCGGATGTCGTCCTCGCCGTGCACCCGGACATGGACCGGCACCGCGTCCGGGGCCGCCGTCACCTGGTCGCCGAGGAGTTCGGCGGTGGCGGAGCGCGCGTACTCCTTACGGTCCGGGGCGACGGCGTCCTCCAGATCGACGATCACCACGTCCGCCCCGCTGCTCAGCGCCTTGGCCACCACCTCCGGCCGGTCCCCGGGCACGTACAGCCAGGTCAGCGGCGGCCGTCCGACGGGTGGCGGCGGGCCCTCGGGCAGCGGCGGGGCGGGGATCGGGCGGCCGGTCACAGCGCCCCCTGGTCCCGCAGCGCCGCGATCCGGGTCTCCGAGAGGCCGAGGCCGGCCAGGATCTCCTCGGTGTCCGCGCCGTGCGGGCGGCCGGCCCACCGGATCCCGCCGGGGGTCTCCGAGAGCCGGAAGAGGACGTTCTGCATCCGCAGCGGTCCCAGCTCCGGGTCGTCGACCTCGGTGACGGTGTCCAGTGCCCGGTACTGCGGGTCCTCCATCACCTCCCGCACGTCGTGGATCGGCGCGACGGCCGCCTCCGCCTTCTCGAAGCGGTCGAGGACTTCCTCGCGACCGTGCCGGGAGATCCAGTGGCCGACCGCCGCGTCCAGCTCCTCGGTGTGCTCGGCCCGGGTGGTGCCCGCGCCGAACCACGGCTCGTCGATCAGGTCCGGGCGGCCGACGAGGCGCATCACCCGCTCGGCGACGGACTGGGCGGAGGTGGAGACCGCGACCCAGTGGCCGTCGGCGGTGCGGTAGGTGTTGCGCGGGGCGTTGTTGCGGGAGCGGTTGCCGGTGCGCGGCTGGACGTAGCCGAGCTGGTCGTACCAGAGCGGCTGCGGGCCCAGCACGGTGAGGATCGGCTCGATGATCGCCAGGTCCACCACCTGCCCCTTGCCGGTCTTCTCCCGTCCCGCGAGAGCGGCCATCACCGCGTACGCCGTGGCCAGCGCGGCGATGGAGTCCGCGAGGCCGAACGGCGGCAGCGTCGGCGGACCGTCCGGCTCCCCGGTGATCGCCGCGAAGCCGCTCATCGCCTCGGCGAGCGTGCCGAAGCCGGGGCGGTGGGCGTACGGCCCGAACTGACCGAAGCCGGTGACCCGGGCCAGCACCAGACGCGGGTTGACGGCGTGCAGCTCCGCGGGGCCCAGGCCCCAGCGCTCCAGGGTCCCGGGCCGGAAGTTCTCGATGATCACATCCGTCTCGGCGGCCAACTCCAGCAACAGGTCACGGCCGCCGGGCGCGGACAGGTCGAGGGTCAGGGTGCGCTTGTTGCGGCCGAGCAGCTTCCACCACAGGCCGATCCCGTCCTTGGCGGGCCCGTGCCCGCGTGAGGGGTCCGGTCTACGGGGGTGCTCGACCTTGATCACATCGGCGCCGAAGTCCCCGAGCATGGTGGCCGCGAGCGGTCCGGCGAAGAGGGTGGCCAGGTCGATGACGCTCAGCCCGGTCAGGGGGCCTGCTGCGGTGGAGCTCATGGGGCCTCGATCTCGCTGCGGTAGGGCATGGACGTGGACGCGCCGGGCTTCTGGACGCAGAGCGCGGCGGCCGATGAGGCGAACGCCACGGCCTCGGCCACCGGCCGCCCCTCGCCGAGCGCCACGGCCAGCGTCCCGACGAAGGTGTCCCCGGCGCCGGTCGTGTCGACGGCGGTCACCGGAGGGGCCTCGAAGAGCACCGGCTCGCCGCCCCGGGCCGCGTACAGGCAGCCCTTCGCGCCGAGTGTGACGATCACCTCGGGCACCCGGCGCAGCAGGATCTGCGCCGCGGCGTGCGGCTCGGCCTGCCCGGACAGCTCGGCGGCCTCGTGCTCATTGGGGACCAACAGGTCGATGTGGTCGAGGAGTTCATCCGGCAGGGGCTGCACAGGGGAGGGGGTGAGGATGGTCCGTACGCCCTGGGCCCGGGCCGCGCGGGCTCCCTCGACGGCGGCGGACAGGGGGAGTTCGAGCTGCATCAGCAGCAGATCGGCCGCGGCGATCGCCGCGATCTCCCCGGGCCCCAGCGCGGCGAGGACGCCGTTCGCGCCGGGGACCACCACGATCGCGTTGGCCCCGGTGTCGTCCACCACGATGTGCGCGGTGCCGCTGGGGCCCTCGGCGGTGTGCAGGAGGTCGGTGTCCACCCCCGCGTGTTCGAGGCCGTCGCGCAGCAGGGCGCCGTAGGCGTCGTCGCCGACCGCGCCGATCATCGTCACCTCCCCGCCCGCGCGGGCGGCGGCGACGGCCTGGTTGGCGCCCTTGCCGCCGGGGACCGTCCGGAACTCCCGGCCGGTGACGGTCTCACCGCGTCCGGGGGCGCGTGCCGTGTAGGCGACGAGGTCCATATTGGTGCTGCCGAGCACCGCGATGCGGGTCATGGGCGCAGAGCCTCCTGGTGGGTCAGTGCGGCGAGGGTGTCGAACCCGGTCCGGTCGAAGCCGGGTACGGAGGTGGCGAGCCGGTTCTTCAGCGGGGCCGTCCAGCGCTCGGGCAGGGCGTCCGGCCCGCCCGCCAGGAGCCCGGCCAGCGATCCGGCGGTCGCCCCGTTGGAGTCGGTGTCCCAGCCGCCGGAGACCGCGAGGCCGATCGACCGGGTGAAGTCGCCGTCGGCGTGGGTGAGGGCGGCGGCCAGCACCGCGGCGTTGGGCAGTACGTGCACCCAGTGGTGGGTGTCCGCGTAGACGGCGTGCAGCCGGTCCACGACGGTGTCGAACTCCCGTTCCGTACGGGCTGTTTCGATGCCGAGGCGGATCGCGCGGGCGTACCGCGAGTGCGGTGGCACCACCCGCAGCCCGGCGGCCAGACAGCCGTGCACATCGCTCTCGCCGCCGGCCGCGACGGCGAGGGCCGCCGCTGTGAACATCGCGCCGTACACCCCGTTGCCGGTGTGGGTGAGGACCGCGTCGCGGTGGGCCTGGGCGGCGGCTCCGGCCGGGTCGCCGGGGTGGGTCCAGCCGTGCACGTCGGCCCGGATCTGCGCGCCGATCCACTCCCGGAACGGGTTGCGGCGGCGGGCGGTCCCCGGGGGCTCGACGCCCGCGAGGAGGTTGCCGTACGCGATGCGCTCGGCGGTGAAGGTCCGCCCGGCCGGCAGTTCGTCCAGCCAGAGCCGTGCCAGGTCGGCGGTGGTGAAGGAGCGGCCGTGCCGCTGGAGCAACAACAGCGTGAGAAGCGGGTGGTTGAGGTCGTCGTCCTCCGGCATGCCGTCGATGTTCTCGGCCAGGGACGTGGGGGCCGAGCGGCGGTTCCAGGGGTGGGCGGCCAGCAGTTCGGCGGGTACGCCGTGTGCGGTGAACCAGCTGGTCAGGGGCCAGTTTCCGGTGGCGCGGGCCAGGGCGCGGATGCCGTCCAGCGGCAGCTTCTCGACCGGTTTGCCGAGCAGGCAGCCCGCCGCCCGGCCGAGCCACGCCGCGTGCAGCCGGTCCCGGCCGACGACGGGCGCGCCGTCCACCGGGCCAGGCCAGTGCGCGCAGGCGGCCACGATCTCGTCCAGACCGGTCGGCTCGTCGGCCGCCAACGGCGAATCGAGCAGGGCGAGTTCGTCGAGAAGCCGTTCGGCCAGTGCGCGCAGGCGCGGCGGTGCGGGCGGCTCGGACGCGCCCGCCCGGTCCGGGGCGGGGGTGCCCCCGGCCGCGTACCACCGCTCCTCGATCTCCCGGGCGTCCCGGCCGTCCAGCGCGGCCTGCCGCAGCTCGTGACCGACCAGGTCCTCCGGCTGCACCCAGGTGACGCGGACGTTCACCGCTCGCCGGCCAGCGCGCCGAACGCCTGCTCATGGGCCCGGCGGCGCTCCAGGTCCCGGGCGAAGACCTCCCGGGCCACCTGTGCCAGCACCCCCGCCGGGGCGTCCAGGTCCAGCCGGCTCGCCTCCGCGACCGTGGCGGCCCAGCCGGCGGGGACCTCGCCGCCCAGCGCGCCCACGAGCGCCCCGCTCATCGTCGCGATGGAGTCGCAGTCCCGCCCGTAGTTCACCGAACCGAGCACCGTACGCCGGTAGTCACCGCACCCGACCAGCAACATTCCCAGCGCGATGGGCAGTTCCTCGATGGAGTGCAGCCGGGAGGGACGGCGTGCGCCGAGCGAGGGGTTCCGGTAGTCGGGGCCGACCGTGTCGAAGGGCTCCACGGCCGCCCGCAGCGGGGCGAGCGCGGACTCGAAGTCCTCGTGGCGCACGGCCACTTCGGCGACCGCCTCGATCGCGGACCGGGTGCCGTCCCTGGCCGTGGAGAGGGCCGCGTCGACCACGGTGCCGGGGGTGGCGCCCGGACGGCAGGCGGCGGCGACGGCGGCGGCGAAGACGCCCGCGGCCTCCCGGCCGTAGGAGGACTGGTGGGGGGCCGCGACCTCCAGTGCCTCGGTGTACGCGGCCTCCGGGTGACCGGCGTTGACCAGCCCGACCGGGGCCATGTACATCGCCGCACCGCAGTTGACGATGTTGCCCGCACCGGCCTCGCGCGGGTCGACGTGCCCGTAGTGCAGCCGGGCCACGATCCACTTCTCCGCCAGGAAGATCCGCTGGAGGGGGAGGGCCTGTGCCTCCAGCTCCGGGATCCAGCGGGGCGACAGCAGGTCCGGGACGAGGTGGTCAGCGACGGCGTACGCGTCGAGGTGGTCGCGGACCCGGCCGTAGACCCGGACCAGGGCGTGGGTCATCAGGGTGTCGTCGGTGACGTGTCCGTCGCCCTTGTGGTACGGGGCGATGGGGCGCGCGGTACGCCAGTCCTCGCCGTACCAGGGGCCGACGATCCCGGTGACCCGGCCGCCGTGGCGCTCGGCGATCTGCTCGGGGGTCCAGCCCTCGACCGGGCCGCCGAGGGCGTCGCCGACGGCGGCTCCGACGAGGGCCCGGCGGACGCGTTCATCGAGTCCGGGCGTGGTGGGGGAGGGGTGCGGGGCCGAGAGGGCGGCTTCCATGGCCGTTGTGGTCGTCATGTCGGAATTGTCCACCCGAGGTAGCTGGTTCCGTGGCTGCCAGCAACCCGGCGAGTTCGATCAGGTCCGTGCCCGCGAGCCGGGGCAGCGCACAGCCCGCCAGCGTCCGGCACGCCTCGCGCCAGCCCGCCGGTACGGCGGTGATCGAGCCGATCGCCCCGGTCAGCGCCCCGGCCAGGGCGGGCGCGGAGTCCGCGACCCGGGACAGGCAGGCGGCGGCCGGGACCGCCTGGGCGATCTCGCCCCGGGCCGCCGTGGTGAGGGCCAGGGCGACCGGCACGGTCTCCGCCGCCGCGATCCCGTAGCTGTAGACGTGGTCCACGATCTGGTGTTCCACCACCGGGACCAGGGCGAACGCCCCGGCGGGCTCGTCCGCGAACTCCCGGGCCAGGCGGACGGCGTGCGCGGCGTTGCGGGCGATCTCGGTGCCCTCGGGGAGCTGGGCGAGGGCCGCGTTCACCACGGTGTCGACGTCCGCCCCGGCCAGTGCCACGGCGATCGCGGCGGCCACGGCCCGTGCCCCGTGCACCCCGTCGCCGTCCTGCGTGTAGCGGGCGTCGAACTCGGCGAGCGCCGCCGCCTCTTCCGGGTCGCCCGGGTGGACCACGGCGAGGACGGCGGCCCGTACGCAGGCGGCGTCGTCGAAGTAGTGCGGGTTGTCGTGCCCGGTGGCGGGGGGCCGCAGCCCGGCGGCCAGGTTGCCGAGCCCGGCCCGCACCGAGATCCGGGCCCGCAGCGGGAGCACCGCGGCCTCGACCTCGGGGGCCCGGGCGCTGGCGGCGGCGACGGTGGCGGCCAGCGCGTTCCAGGCCCGGTCGACCGCGTCCCGCATCCGGCGGCCGGGGGCCAGGCCCACCGCGTCCTCGGCCGCCGCCAGCACCGTACGGGCGGCGAACGCGGCCCACTCGGCGTCGTCGGAGGGGCCGAGCCGCAGCGGCTCGGGAGGCTGGTTCAGGGCGATGGGCACCGGGAGCGTGGTGGTGGCGTTCTGCTCGGCGAAGGTGTCCAGCTCCCGGGTGAGCCGCCGGGTCCACTCGGGCATCCGGGCCGCCCGGTGCCGGGCGGCGGGCCACCCGGCGGCGTCGCCCGCCGCGAGACCGAGCAGCAGCCCCTCGATCCGGGCGCGGCGGGAGGGGGCGTTGGCCCCGGGGGCGGCCGCCGGTCCCGCCGCGTCGCGTGCCGGCTCCGCCGGGCCTCCCGCGGGCCCTCCGCGTGGTGTGGTCACGGCCGGTCGGCCTCCGGTCGCCCCGCCCGGTGTCGTCATCGCCGGTTCTCCCGTACGGGTGCGGAGGGTGCCGCCGTGGATGCCATGTTCCGTACGGGTGCGGAGGGTGCCGCTGTGGATGCCATGTCCCGTACGGGTACGGAGGGAGCCGCCACCGACGCCAGGCCCGGCACGGGCCACGGCTCGCCGCCGCCCTGTTCCTGCGGGTGCCCCGCCGCGCCGGTCCCGTCCGGGTCCTCGGGGGTCAGCAGTTCCGCGATGTCCAGCACGTGGTAGCCGCGCATCGAGGGCAGGCAGCTGCCCCGGACCGGGCCGATCGCGCCCGCCCAGTCCGGCGGGATGGCGCTCTCCCCGTTCAGCGCCCCGGCCAGGGCCCCCGCCACCGCCGCCGTCGTGTCCGCGTCGCGGCCCATGTTGACGGCCGTGAGCACCGCCGTCCGGAAGTCCCCGCGCGCCGCCGTGAACGCCCCGAACGCCAGGCCCACCGCCTCCGGCGCGAGGTCCGTCCACGGGTAGCCGGCGATCACCACCGCCGAGCGCACCGCCCGCTCCATCGTGAGCCGGTCGGGGTAGGGCCGCTGCGCCGCCGCCACCGCCCGGCGCAGCGACCGGGCCGTCCAGGAATCCATCGGGACCACCGAGAGCGCGGCCGCGATCACCGAGGCGAGGCCCGAGCCGACCATGGCCGCCGCCACCCCGGCCGCGACCGCCTGGCCCCCGTAGATCCCCTCGCCCTCGTGGCTGACCCGGCCGTCCACCGCGACCAGCCGGGCCGCCTCGGCGGGGCGGCCCGCCGCGAAGACCCCGAAGGGGGCCGCCCGCATCGCGAGCCCGTCGCTCCAGGCGTGCCGGTGCTGGGCCGAGATCGGCGCGGCGAGGCCCCGGCGCAGGTTCTCCAGCGTGCCGCGCTCGCTGAAGCCGGCCCCACGGAACGGGCCCTCGTCCAGATCGGCGATCCAGTGGTGCCAGGCCCGCTCCACATGGGAGACGTCAAGCGCCGAACCGTGCCGGGCCAGCAGCAGCCCGGAGAAGATCGCGTACTCCGTGTCGTCGGTACCCGCCGGGTCATCGCTCACGAAGCCCTCGATCCGCCCCCAGCGGCGGCGGATCTCGGAGGGCCGCAGGTTCTCCGCCGGGGCGCCGAGCGCGTCCCCGACCGCCAGTCCCAGCAGCGCACCCCTGGCCCGGTCATTGCCGACGGCCGTGTTCATCGCGTCGCCCTTCGCTCGTCCGGCGGTGCGCATCCGCACCCGAGTCCGCACCCGAGTCCGCACCCGAGTCCGGATCCGATTCCGTTTCCGGGCCCTGTCCGCATCTGTGCCACGCGGAGGGCGAAGAGAGGCGGGAAACACGAGGAAAGGGGCCAGGCGGATGACGGGCCGGATAGCTAAGGCTGGCCTTTCTTCGCAGGTCAGAGGGGTGGTTAGCCAGGCCTGGCTTGCTGGCGGAGGTCGCCCGGACGGCGTAGTTTGGACTTTGTCGAAAGTTGTATTCAGCGGGGAACGGCGGGGTGACGGCCCGCCGGAGCGAAGGGGAGAAGCACGCCGTGGCCATCATCGAGACCGAAGCCGTCCTGCACGAGGCGCACCGGGACAACCACACCCACCGGGATGTGAACGGCGGCTGGCTGCGCCCCGCCGTCTTCGGCGCGATGGACGGTCTGGTCTCCAACCTCGCCCTGATGACCGGGGTCGCGGGCGGCGCGGTCTCCCAGCAGACCATCGTGATCACCGGTCTGGCGGGGCTCGCGGCCGGGGCCTTCTCCATGGCGGCGGGTGAGTACACCTCCGTCGCCTCGCAGCGTGAGCTGGTCGAGGCCGAGCTCGACGTCGAACGCCGGGAGCTCCGCAAGCACCCCAAGGACGAGATGGCCGAGCTGGCCGCCCTCTACGAGTCGCGCGGCGTGGACGCCCCCTTGGCCGCCGAGGTCGCCCGGCAGCTGTCGCGCGACCCGGAGCAGGCGCTGGAGATCCACGCCCGCGAGGAGCTCGGCATCGACCCCGGCGATCTGCCCTCGCCGCTCGTGGCCGCCGTCTCGTCGTTCGGCGCGTTCGCACTCGGCGCCCTGCTGCCCGTCCTGCCCTACCTCCTCGGCGCGAGCGCCCTGTGGCCCGCGGTGCTCCTCGCGCTGATCGGCCTGTTCGCCTGCGGTGCCGTGGTGGCCCGGGTGACCGCCCGCAGCTGGTGGTTCAGCGGGCTGCGCCAGCTCGCCCTGGGTGGTGCGGCGGCGGCGATGACGTACGGACTCGGCACCCTGTTCGGCGTCGCCGTCGGCTGACGGAACACCTCCCCCGGCGGTACGGCCGGGCGGTACGGCCAGGCGGTGCGGAACGCGGGAGCCCTGCGCGTATCGGGACTATCGGGCTTCCGCGGCGTACAGGTCGCTCCGGCGTACGGGTCGCTCCGGCGTACGCGTCTCACCGGTCCCGGGCTTCTCCGGTGACGGTTTCTCCCGTGCACGACGAAGGCACGGCCCGCCTCGGGCCGTGCCTTCGCCGCTCGCGCGCAAGCGTTACCGGATGCCGGCGAAGCTCTTCCAGCCGGTCCCGATCTTGACTCCCGCGCCGATGCCCCCCGTGCCGTTGCCGGCGTACCGGTAGAGGTCCCCGCCCGTTGTACGGCCCAGGATGTCGTCCGTGCCGTCGCCGGTGAGGTCGCCGATGCCGACGATGTCGACCATCCCACCCCAGCCGGTGCCGATTCTCACGCCGTTGACGATGGTGCCCCTGCCGGTGCCGTCGTATCGCAACAGGTCGCCCGCGGCGGTGCGGGCGACGAGATCGGCGTGCCCGTCGCCGTTGAGGTCACCCGCGCCGACGATGGTGAGGTTCTTCCAGCCGTTGCCGATCCTTCCGGTTCGGGTGAGGCCGCCCGCGGCGGTGCCCGCGTACAGGTACAGGTCGCCGGTCGCGGTCTCCCGGGCCACCAGGTCGGGCCGGCCGTCCGCCGTGAAGTCGCCGGAGCCGGTCAGGCCGTCGAAGGGCTTCCAGCCGCTGCCGATCCTCTTCGCCGGCCCCTGGGGCGTGACGACGCTGCCCCGCTGCGGGCTGTGGCGGTACAGGTCGCCCGCGCTGTTGGTCACCAGGGTGTCGTTCGCCCCGTCACCGTCGAGATCCCCGAAGGGGATCAGCGTAGAGGCCGTGGGCCAGGTACCGCCGTCGGCGGTGCCCGGCAGCTTCCCCGCGGCGTCGCCCCGGTACACGCGCAGCGAACCGTTCGTCCCCCGCGCGTAGAGGTCGGGGAAGCCGTCGTCGCCGACGTGGTCCCGGTGCGTCGGCTTCGCCGCTCCGGTGGCCGTCGCCCAGACCTGTTCGATCGGGTAGTAGTCACTTGTCGTGCCGAGCCGCTTGTTCCATACGGCGACCGCACTGCCGTCAGGGCCGGCGGCGAGGGAGCCCACCGTGTGGAGGTCGGCCCGACCCACGTACAGAGGCTTGGGCCAGGCGCCGTCCGAGCGGACCAGCGCCCAGAGGTCGCCTTCGTATGTCGTCCACATGACCGCGAGCGAGCCGTCCCGGCCGACGTCGGGGACCCAGAACCTGGACGCTTCGCTGTTCTCGACCAGGGTGCGGATCGGCGACCACGTGCCGTCGGCCGCGCGGGTCGCCGTCCGGAGCTGGGCGCCTTCGAATTCCCAGAGAGCCGTCACCCGGCCGTCCGGTTCGAGCTGCGGCGCGAGCGTGGAGTTCCTGGCCTCGTCGACGGGAAGGTATTCGGTCCGGCCCCACGTCGTGCTGCCGGTCGGGCGGTAGACGAAGGAGCGGCCGGAAGTGATCCCCGACCAGCTGACCAGGGCAGCGCCGTCGGGTGCGGCCTGCACGTCGAGTTCGCCCGGGTTCGAACTGCCGTTCCTGATGACCTCGGGGGCACTCCAGTCGGCCGCCCCCGCCGCCCGGGTCGAGACCCGCAGCGCTTCCGGTCCGGAGATGTCGGCCTGCCAGGCGACGGTCACCGCGCCGTCGCCCGCCGCTGCCGCCCGCAGCTCGTAGGCCGACCCGCTGCCGATCTGCACCGCCTGTGACCAGGCGGCTCCCCGCTCCACCAGATCGGAGGTGAAGACCCCCACGTCGCTCTCGTCCTCACCCGGGGTCGGGTTCCCGTTCCAGACAGCGGTGAGGCGGCCGCCGGGACCGCTCACCAGCATGAGGTCGTGCCCGAAGAGCGCGGACGTGATCGGCGCGGGCGCCGTCCAGGACGCGGCGCCGGGCAGCAGTGTCGAGGTGCTGTGCGAGTCGAAGCGCTCCGATGTGAAGCGGTCCCAGGAGACGGTGGCGGAGCCGTCCCGGCCCGTGACCAGGTACACGTCGGACACACGTTGCTGATCGGCGGCGATCCGGACCGGAGCGCTCCACGCGGTGGCACCGGCCGGGCGGGTGGCGCCCCACAACTCCTGAGGGCCGTCGTTGGTACCGCTGATCCACACCGTGACGGCGGTGCCGTCGGACGTGACCTTCACACCCGTGCCGGTGTTGGCGCCGCGCTCGTCCGTCAGCGCGGTTGGCGTCCCCCACGCCCGCTCGGCGGCGGAAGCGGCCGGAGTTCCCACGACGAGGGCTGTGGTGAGGCCCGCGCCGACGACGCCGAGCGTCAGGGTGAGCGTAGGTACGAGTGCGATGCCGATGATCTTGATGCGGCGCATGTGGTCCCCCCTGCTGTCCATTGACAAACGCCCTGAACCTAGCAAGAGGGAACGGCCCTCACCAGCGCCTTTTCCGCCTCCCGGCGTCTGTGCCGACGTCTTGGTGTGACGTACGTCGTGACGCACCCCTCTGGGCGGAGGACGCGGGGCGGTCGTAAAATGGGGTCCTATGCAGCGCTACACATAAGTAGCCATTACTCGGCGGTTTCAGATCTGTGTCCGCCGGGAAAGAGCCGTAGACACCGCAGGCAACGACGCCTGCTCTCTGCGGGTCCGGGCGCCGATCGTTCCGACCGCGACCCACCCCCTGGTCCACCCGGTCACCACTGGTCACCCAGTCACTTCCGGTCACCACGGTGTCCGCATGCTGGAACGCGCCTTCCGCTTCTTGAGAAGCGCCCCATCATGTAACCTGCACGAAATTTCGCAGAGGGCCAACGTCGTCCCTCGGCACCGCAAATGCCACGACGACGACGGGAGAGCCGATGCGTATCGACGCCTGGTCGCCCATGGACGGTCGCCCCGCCCAGCAGGGGATGTACGACCCCCGTAACGAACACGACGCCTGTGGTGTCGGGTTCGTGGCCACTCTGACCGGTGTGGCCAGCCATGAGCTGGTCGAGCAGGCGCTGACCGTACTGCGCAACCTCGAACACCGCGGCGCCACCGGCTCCGAGCCCGACTCCGGCGACGGCGCCGGCATCCTCTGCCAGGTCCCGGACGCCTTCCTCCGCGCCGAGACCTCCTTCGAACTCCCCGAGGCCGGCTCGTACGCCGTGGGCATCGCCTTCCTCCCCGCGGACGACTCCACCGAGGCCGTCCGCACGATCGAGCACATCGCCGAGCAGGAGGGCCTGACGGTCCTCGGCTGGCGCGACGTCCCGGTCACCCCCGCACTTCTCGGCAACGGCGCCCGCGCCACCATGCCCACCTTCCGCCAGGTCTTCGTCGCCGACGGCGAGTCCACCGGCATCGTCCTGGACCGCAAGGCCTTCGTCCTGCGCAAGCGTGCCGAGCGTGAGGCCGGGGTGTACTTCCCCTCGCTCTCCGCCCGCACCATCGTCTACAAGGGCATGCTCACCACCGGGCAGCTGGAGCCGTTCTTCCCGGACCTCTCCGACCGCCGCTTCGCCTCCACGGTCGCGCTGGTCCATTCCCGCTTCTCCACCAACACCTTCCCCAGCTGGCCGCTGGCCCACCCGTACCGCTTCGTCGCGCACAACGGCGAGATCAACACGGTCAAGGGCAACCGCAACTGGATGAAGGCCCGCGAGTCCCAGCTCGCCTCCGAACTCTTCGGCCAGGCGCAGCTGGACCGGATCTTCCCCGTCTGCACCCCGGACGCCTCCGACTCGGCCTCCTTCGACGAGGTCCTGGAACTGCTCCACCTCGGCGGGCGCTCGCTGCCGCACTCGGTGCTGATGATGGTCCCCGAGGCGTGGGAGAACCACGACTCGATGGATCCGGCCCGGCGCGCGTTCTACCAGTACCACGCCACGATGATGGAGCCCTGGGACGGCCCGGCCTGCGTCACCTTCACCGACGGCGTCCAGGTCGGCGCGGTCCTCGACCGCAACGGTCTGCGCCCCGGCCGCTACTGGGTCACCGACGACGGCCTCGTCGTGCTCTCCTCCGAGGTCGGCGTCCTGGACATCGACCCCGCGAAGGTCGTCCGCAAGGGCCGCCTCCAGCCCGGCAAGATGTTCCTCGTCGACACCGCCGAGCACCGCATCATCGAGGACGACGAGATCAAGGCCTCCCTCGCCGCCGAGCAGCCCTACCAGGAGTGGCTGGAGACCGGCGAGATCGAGCTGAGCGACCTGCCCGAGCGTGAGCACATCGTGCACACCCACGCCTCGGTCACCCGCCGCCAGCAGACCTTCGGCTACACCGAGGAAGAGCTCCGCGTCATCCTCGCGCCGATGGCCCGCACCGCCGGCGAACCGCTCGGCTCCATGGGCACCGACTCGCCGATCGCCGCGCTCTCCGAACGCCCCCGGCTGCTCTTCGACTACTTCACCCAGCTCTTCGCCCAGGTCACCAACCCGCCGCTGGACGCCATCCGCGAGGAGCTCGTCACCTCGCTGCGCTCCTCGCTGGGCCCCCAGGGCAACATCCTGGAACCGACCGCAGCCGCGTGCCGCAGCGTCACGCTGCCCTTCCCGGTGATCGACAACGACGAGCTCGCCAAGCTGATACACATCAACGCCGACGGCGACATGCCGGGCATGACGGCCGCCACCCTCTCCGGCCTCTACCGGGTCGGCGGCGGAGGCGACGCGCTGGCCGCGCGGATCGAACAGATCTGCACCGAGGTCGACGCCGCCATAGAGGACGGCGCCCGCCTGATCGTCCTCTCCGACCGGCACTCCGACGCCGAGCACGCGCCGATCCCCTCGCTGCTGCTCACCTCCGCCGTCCACCACCACCTCATCCGCACCAAGCAGCGCACCCAGGTGGGCCTGCTGGTCGAGGCCGGGGACGTCCGCGAGGTCCACCACGTCGCGCTGCTCATCGGCTACGGCGCCGCCGCGGTCAACCCGTACCTCGCCATGGAGTCCGTCGAGGACCTCGTCCGCGCCGGCACCTTCATCGAGAACATCGAGGCCGAGCAGGCCATCCGGAACCTGATCTACGCGCTCGGCAAGGGCGTCCTGAAGGTCATGTCCAAGATGGGCATCTCCACCGTCGCCTCCTACCGCGGCGCCCAGGTCTTCGAGGCCGTCGGCCTCGACGAGGCCTTCGTCGCGACGTACTTCAACGGCACCGCCACCAAGATCGGCGGCGCCGGCCTGGACGTCGTCGCCAAGGAGGTCGCCGCCCGGCACACCAAGGCGTACCCCGCCTCCGGCATCGCGGCCTCGCACCGCGCGCTGGAGATCGGCGGCGAGTACCAGTGGCGGCGCGAGGGTGAACCGCACCTGTTCGACCCGGAGACGGTCTTCCGCCTCCAGCACGCCACCCGCAACCGGCGCTACGACATCTTCAAGCAGTACACCGAGCGGGTGAACGAGCAGTCCGAGCGCCTCATGACGCTCCGCGGCCTCTTCGGCTTCGACTCCGGCCGCGAGCCGATCTCCCTCGACGAGGTCGAGCCCGCCTCCGAGATCGTCAAGCGCTTCTCCACCGGCGCCATGTCCTACGGCTCCATCTCCCGCGAGGCGCACGAGACGCTCGCCATCGCGATGAACCAGCTCGGCGGCAAGTCCAACACCGGCGAGGGCGGCGAGGACCCGGACCGCCTGTACGACCCGGCGCGCCGCTCCTCCATCAAGCAGGTCGCCTCCGGCCGCTTCGGTGTGACCAGCGAATACCTGGTCAACGCCGACGACATCCAGATCAAGATGGCCCAGGGCGCCAAGCCCGGCGAGGGCGGCCAGCTGCCCGGCCACAAGGTCTACCCGTGGGTCGCCAGGACGCGGCACTCGACGCCCGGCGTCGGCCTCATCTCGCCGCCGCCGCACCACGACATCTACTCCATCGAAGACCTCGCCCAGCTGATCCACGACCTGAAGAACGCGAACCCGCAGGCGCGGATCCACGTGAAGCTGGTCTCCGAGGTCGGCGTCGGCACGGTCGCCGCCGGTGTCTCCAAGGCCCACGCGGACGTCGTCCTCATCTCCGGCCACGACGGCGGAACGGGCGCCTCCCCGCTCACCTCGCTCAAGCACGCGGGCGGCCCCTGGGAGCTCGGCCTCGCCGAGACCCAGCAGACCCTGCTGCTCAACGGCCTGCGCGACCGCATCGTCGTACAGACCGACGGCCAGCTCAAGACCGGCCGCGACGTCGTCATCGCCGCGCTCCTCGGCGCCGAGGAGTTCGGTTTCGCGACCGCGCCGCTCGTCGTCTCCGGCTGCGTCATGATGCGCGTCTGCCACCTGGACACCTGCCCGGTCGGCATCGCCACCCAGAACCCGGTGCTCCGCGACCGGTTCTCCGGCAAGGCCGAGTACATCGTCAACTTCTTCGAGTTCATCGCCGAAGAGGTCCGCGAGATCCTCGCCGAGCTGGGCTTCCGCACCATCGAGGAGGCCGTCGGCCACGCCGAGCTCCTCGACACCGACCGGGCGATCACCCACTGGAAGGCACAGGGCCTGGACCTGGCCCCGCTCTTCTTCGTCCCCGAGCTGCCCGAGGGCGCCGTCCGCCACCGCATCGTCGAGCAGGACCACGGTCTGACGAAGGCGCTCGACAACCAGCTGATCAAGCTGGCCGCCGACGCGCTCGGGGCCGAGACCCCGGAAGCCGCCCAGCCGGTCCGCGCCCAGGTCGCGATCCGCAACATCAACCGGACCGTCGGCACCATGCTCGGCCACGAGGTGACCAAGAAGTTCGGTGGTTCCGGCCTGCCCGAGAACACCATCGACCTCACCTTCACCGGCTCGGCCGGCCAGTCCTTCGGTGCCTTCGTGCCGCGCGGGATCACCCTGCGCCTGGAGGGCGACGCCAACGACTACGTCGGCAAGGGCCTCTCCGGCGGCCGGGTGATCGTCCGCCCCGACCGGGGCGCCGACCACCTCGCCGAGTACTCCACCATCGCCGGCAACACCATCGGCTACGGCGCGACCGGAGGCGAGGTCTTCCTGCGCGGCCGCACCGGCGAACGCTTCTGCGTCCGCAACTCCGGTGCGCTCGTCGTCTCCGAAGGCGTCGGCGACCACGGCTGCGAGTACATGACCGGCGGCCAGGCCGTCGTCCTCGGCGAGACCGGCCGCAACTTCGCCGCCGGCATGTCGGGCGGCGTCGCGTACGTCATCGACCTGAACCGCGACAACGTCAACGTCGGCAACCTCGGCGCGGTCGAGGAACTCGACGACACCGACCGGCGGTGGCTGCACGACGTCGTGCGCCGCCACCACGAGGAGACCGGCTCCACCGTCGCCGAGAAGCTCCTCGCCGAGTGGGACACCGCCGTGACCCGCTTCAGCAAGATCATCCCGTCCACGTACAAGGCAGTGCTCGCCGCCAAGGACGCCGCTGAGCTCGCCGGTCTCTCCGAGCAGGAGACCACCGAGAAGATGATGGAGGCGGCGACCCATGGCTGACCCCAAGGGCTTCCTGACCACCGGACGCGAGGTCGCCCAGACCCGCCCCGTGGCCGAGCGCGTCAAGGACTGGAACGAGGTCTACGTTCCGGGCTCCCTGCTCCCGATCATCAGCAAGCAGGCCGGCCGCTGCATGGACTGCGGCATCCCGTTCTGCCACAACGGCTGCCCGCTCGGAAACCTCATTCCCGAGTGGAACGACTACGCCTACCGCGAGGACTGGACCGCCGCCTCCGAGCGGCTGCACGCCACGAACAACTTCCCGGAGTTCACCGGGCGGCTGTGCCCGGCCCCCTGCGAGTCGGCGTGCGTGCTCGGCATCAACCAGCCCGCCGTCACCATCAAGAACGTCGAAGTCTCCATCATCGACAAGGCGTGGGACAGCGGCGACGTCACCCCGCAGCCGCCCGAGCGGCTCTCCGGCAAGACCGTCGCCGTCATCGGCTCGGGCCCGGCGGGACTCGCCGCCGCCCAGCAGCTGACCCGGGCCGGCCACACCGTCGCCGTCTACGAGCGCGCGGACCGCATCGGGGGCCTCCTGCGCTACGGCATCCCCGAGTTCAAGATGGAGAAGTCGCACATCAACCGACGCATCGAGCAGATGCGCCTGGAAGGCACCAAGTTCCGCACGGAGGTGGAGATCGGCAAGGACATCGACGCCGCGAAGCTCCGCCGCCGCTACGACGCGGTCGTCATCGCGGCCGGCGCCACCGTCTCCCGCGACCTGCCCGTCCCCGGCCGTGAGCTGGGCGGCATCCACTTCGCGATGGAGTACCTGCCGCTCGCCAACAAGGTGCAGGAGGGCGACCTGACGGTCGCCCCGATCCACGCCGGCGGCAAGCACGTCGTCGTCATCGGCGGCGGCGACACCGGCGCCGACTGCGTGGGCACCGCCCACCGCCAGGGCGCGGCCTCCGTCACCCAGCTGGAGATCATGCCGAAGCCGGGCGAGGACCGGAACGCCAACCAGCCGTGGCCGACCTTCCCGATGCTCTACAAGGTCACCTCCGCGCACGAGGAGGGCGGCGAGCGGGTCTACTCCGTCTCCACCACCCACTTCGAGGGCGACGAGGACGGAAACGTCGCGGCCCTCCACCTGGTGGAGGTCGAGTTCAAGGACGGTAAGCTTGAGCAGAAGCCCGGCACGGAGCGGCGCATCCCCGCGCAGCTCGTCACCCTCGCCATGGGCTTCACCGGAACCGACCAGTCCAACGGTCTGGTCCAGCAGTTCGGCCTGGAGCTCGACCAGCGCGGCAACGTCGCCCGCGACGAGCACTACGCGACCAACGTCGACGGCGTCTTCGTCGCCGGTGACGCGGGTCGCGGCCAGTCGCTGATCGTCTGGGCGATCGCCGAGGGCCGCTCCGCCGCCCGCGGAGTGGACCGCTTCCTGACCGGGACCAGCGCCCTGCACGCGCCGATCCGCCCGACGGACCGGTCCCTGCTGGTCTGAGCACCACCCGGGTTCCCCCTGGGCCACGCGGCCCGGGGGAGCCCCCACAAGACGTCCCGTACAACGGCGTACGGAACTGAACGCGGCGCCTGCCTGTCCCCGACCGGACTCCAGCGGGCGCCGTGGCGCGTCCGGGGCCGGGTCCCCGCTACGGGCCGCCCCGGCTACGGGGCCCGGCCTCAGCCGCCCGTCAGAGCCGAGGTCTTCAGCACCACCGCCACCGCGAACAGGCCCGCCAGCACCAGCCCGCCCGCGAGCTGGACCGGCCACACCCGGAGCTTCGCCGGTGCGAAGGCGAGCCCGTACGTCACCAGCGCCCCGGTCAGCAGCCCGCCCAGGTGCCCCTGCCACGACGTGAACGCGGCCGAGATCAGCATCCAGAGCAGGAATCCGGCCATGAAACGGTTGACGGCCGCCATGTCACGGCCGAGCCGCCGGTGGATGACCCAGTACGCGGCGGCCAGCCCGAAGACCGCGCCGGAGGCGCCGACCGTCGAGGTGTCCGGGGCCAGCAGGTACACCAGGACCGAACCGCCCACCGCCGACAGCAGATACAGCGCCAGATAGCGGGCCCGCCCGAGCTGGCCCTCCACCGCCCGCCCGATGTTCCACAGCGCGAACATGTTGAACACCAGGTGCATCACCCCGAACGAGGCGTCCGGCGGAAGGTGCAGGAAGGCCCCGGTCACCAGCCGGTACCACTCCCCGTCCGCGATGCCCGTCAGCTCGTACCCGGCGTACGTGTCACCCCGGTAGTAGTACTGTTCGCCGTCCGGCCCCGTGAGCGCCGCCCCGAGCACCGCGAACCGGTCCACGATCTCCGGCCTGACCACCTCGCCGATGTAGACCAGGACGTTGAGCGCCATCAGGACGTACGTCACGATCGGCGCCGTCGCCCGGGACACCGCACCGCCGAAGACCGTACGGGCCTGGCGCACCGAGCGCTGTCCCTCCTTCACGCACTCCACGCAGTGGTGACCGACAGCGGCCTCCCGCATGCAGTCCGGGCAGATGTAGCGGTCGCAACGGGTGCAGCGGACATACGTCTCGTAGGACGGATGGCGGTAACACGCGGTGGCGGCGGCCTCCATGGCCGGCTCCTTCACTGGGGGTCTGCAACGGGGCCGGTGGGGGCGGCGGCGATCAAGATAGCGAACCGGTGCGGTGGGCCATGTGCCCGGGGCCCGGCGGTGGCCTACGCTCAAGGTCCGCGGAGCACAGAACGGGGGCCGTCATGCAGGGTGCGAACACGGCCGTGGGCGCTGGCCCGGCCATCAGCCTCACCAAGGTGCGGGAGACGGCTCCGGCCCTGGTCGGCCACTACACGAGCGCCGGGATCTCACTGGAGAAGCACGGACTGGAAGGTCACCGAGCGGCCGTCTACCTCGTCCTGGACCACTCCGGCTCGATGAAGCCGTACTACAACGACGGCAGCGTCCAGGCGCTGGCCGACCGGGTGCTGGGCCTGTCGGCCAACCTCGACGACGACGGCACGGTGCCCGTCGTCTTCTTCTCCACCGACGTCGACGCGGTCACCGACATCGCCCTCGACAACCACCGCGGCCGGATCGACGAGATCCGGTCGGGCCTCGGGCACATGGGGAAGACCAGCTACCACCTGGCGATGGACGCGGTCATCGACCACTACCTCGACAGCGGCTCCACCGAGCCCGCCCTGGTCGTCTTCCAGACGGACGGCGGGCCGATCAACAAGCTCGCCGCCGAGCGCTATCTCTGCAAGGCCGCGAAGCTGCCCCTGTTCTGGCAGTTCGTCGGTTTCGGCAACACCCGCAGCAGCCAGTTCGACTTCCTCCGCAAGCTCGACGAGCTGGCCGTCCCCGCGAAGCGGGCCGTCGACAACGCCGGGTACTTCCACGCCGGCGAGGACCCCCGGAAGGTCCCGGACTCCGAGCTGTACGACCGGATCGTCGCCGAGTTCCCGCTCTGGCTGGCCGCCGCCCGGGAGCGGGGGATCGTCCGATGACGGTACGGATCCTGCGCGCCGCCGACCGTACGCCCTCCCCGTGGAGGAACGGCGGCGGGACCGTCCGCGAGATCGCCACCGGCCCCGAGGGCGCCGGGACGGACGCCTTCGACTGGCGGGTGAGCCTGGCGGACGTCACCGCCGACGGGCCGTTCTCCGCCTTCCCGGGCGTGGAGCGCGTGCTGACCGTGGTCGAGGGCGCGGGCATGGACCTCGTCGTCGGCGGCGAGCACCACATCGTCGACGAGCCGCTGTGGCCGCACGGCTTCCCCGGCGACCTGCCCACCGATGGCTTCCTGCTGGGCGGCCCCGTCGTCAATCTCAACGTCATGTACCGCAGGGCCCGCACGCGGGCGGAGACCGCCGTCGTCTGCGGCACGGTCCGCCTGCTGCCACCCGAGGACGGCGCGGTGCTGGCCGTCTCCCTCGACGACGGCGCGGAGCTGGAGGGCGGGGGCGTCCGGCTGGACCGCTATGACGCGGTGCTGGCGGCCGGGGCGTCGCCCGGGGTCCTGCGGACGATGGGCCAGGCGGTGCTGATCACCTTCTCGGACGCCTGACCGACAGGGGGCCGGGGAACGGTGCCCGGCGAGCACTGCCCGGTGGCCGGTGCCCGGCGGCGGGGAAACTCGGCTGCCGGTCTTCTCGCCTCGCGATACGGTCGCGCGCATGCCCGAAATCGCACCCGAACGCACCGTGATCCGTCGCTACGCCGCCGCTGACGAGAACGCGGCGGTGGACGTCTGGTCCCGGGCCGGCGTCCTGGCCCATCCCTTCATCCCCGGCGAGGGCGAGGGCGAGCGCGCCCGCAAGATGCGCGAGATCTATCTCGTCCACGCCGAGAACTGGGTCGCCGAGACGGACGGCCGTGTCGTGGCTCTCCTGGGCCTCCTGGACACCGAGATCGGCGGCCTCTTCGTGGCTCCGGAGGCACAGGGCACCGGGGTGGGCCGACGTCTGGTCGAACACGCGGCGGCGCTGCACGGCGCGTTGACCCTGGAGGTGTACGAGAAGAACACGGGGGCCCGGAGCTTCTACGCCCGGATGGGCTTCGTGGAGGAGAGCCGCCGCGTCGACGAGGAGTACGACGAGGTCATGCTGAGGCTCACCCGGCCGGCTCCGGAGAACCACGCCTGAGGCGGTGAGGCGGTGAGGCGGCGGGGCGGTGAGGGCGGTGAAGCGGTGCAGACGTTCGGCTCGCCGGAATTCGTCCGCCTGTCGCGCCCAAACACCGACAGGAGATGTCGGGTATCCGGTGTTCCATGGCACCCATGGCATCCACCACCTCTTCATCCCCCTCGCACGCGCCTGTCTCCTGGGACGGCTTCGCCGCCGCCGAACCCGAGTTCGCCGACACCGTGCGGCGCCGCTTCCGGCTCTACAAGCACCACGTCCTGGCCACCCTGCGGAAGGACGGCTCTCCCCGGGTCACCGGCCTGGAGGCCGACTTCCGCTTCGGTGAGCTGCTGCTCGGCATGATGCCGAACTCCCGCAAGGCCCTGGACCTGCGGCGCGATCCGCGCTTCGCGCTCCAGGCCAACCCCGGGCCCGACGCCGAGCTGAACGACGGGGACGTCCGCGTCAGCGGCCGGGCCGTGGAGGTCACCGACCCGCGGACGATCGCCCGCTTCATCGAGGAGGCGACCCCGCCGGAGCCCTTCCACCTCTTCCGGGCGGAGCTGACCGAGGTGGTCCGCATCGGGCTCGACGGCGAGGCGCTGGTCATCCGGTCCTGGCGTCCCGGGCGGCCGCTGCGCACCGTGCGCCGTACCGGCGACGACACCCCGCCGACCGACGTGTCCTGAACCGGGGCGGCGGTACGGGCCGGGAGCGGCGCACGCCCGGCCCTCAGCCCGCCAGCACCCGGGCCCGGCAGGCGGACGGCGTCCCCCAGGCGTCCCGCAGCGGCCGGGCCCGGCGCAGCCACCAGGCGAGGTCCAGCTCCTCGGTGTAGCCGACCGCGCCGTGCGACTGGAGCGCGGTGCGGGCCGCCGCGTACCCCGCCTCGCCCGCCGCCGCCTTCGCCGCCGCGACCGCCGCCCCCGCCCCGGCCGATCCGCCTGCCAGCTCCACCGCCGCCCCGTACAGCAGCGGGCGCGCGAACTCCAGGCCGAGCAGGGTGTCCGCGAGGCGGTGCTTGACCGCCTGGAACGACCCGACGGGCACCCCGAACTGGGTGCGCTGCTTCACGTACGCCACGGTCGCCCGCAGCAGCTCCTCCCCGCAGCCCAGCGCCAGGGCCGCCGTAGCGAAGGAGGCCCAGTCGCCCGCCGCCCGCGCCGCCTCGCGCACCCCGGGACCGGCCGCCGCCACCGCGCCGCCCGCCTCCGGCCGGAACAGCCGCCGCGCCGGATCCGCCGACGCCGACGGCTCCCCGGGCCCCGGCGCGAGCCGCAGTTCGTCGCCGTCCACCGTGAACACCGCGTCCGCCGCGTCCGCGTCCAGGGCGTACGGCCCGTGCCCCGCCAGCCGCAGCGAGACAACGGCCCCGGAGGCGATCCGGGGAAGCCACTCCTCGGCCGCCGGCCCGCCGGCTCCCCCCAGCAGCACCCCGGCCGCCAGGGTCTCCGCCACCGGTCCGGGCACCGCGTGCCGCCCCAGCTCGACGCAGGCGACGGCCGTCTCCACGGGGAGCGGCCCGAGACCCCCGTACGCCTCCGGCACCGCGAGCGCGAACACCCCCGCGTCCGCGAGCCGCCCCCACAGGGCCCGCCCCGGCGCGTGGTCCCCGGCGGCCCACGCCCGCAGGACCGACGGGGTGCCGGCCGCCGTCAGCATCGCGTCCAGCGACCGGGCGAACTCCCGCTGCTCGTCGTCGAGGAGGAAACGCATCAGCGCCGTCCCTTCGGCAGGCCGAGCAGCCGCTCGGCGATGATGTCCCGCTGGATCTCGTTGGTCCCGGCGTAGACGGGGCCCGCGAGCGCGAAGACGTACCCCTGTGCCCACGCCGTGTCCGCGAGCTCCGCGTCCGGGCCCAGCAGATCGAGCGCCGTCTCGTGCAGCGCGATGTCGTACGTCGACCAGAACACCTTGTTCAGGCTGGACTCGGGCCCCAGCGAGGCCCCCGCCGCGAACCGGGCCGCGGAGGCGGCGGTGAACAGCTGATACGCCCGTGCCCCGATCACCGCGTCCGCCACCCGGTCGCGCAGCGCCGTGTCCGCCGGGTCGCCCGCCTCCCGCCAGAGGTCCTTGAGCCGGTCGGCGGCGGCCAGGAACCGGCCGGGGGAGCGGAGGGTGAGGCCGCGCTCGTCGCCGGTGGCCGACATGGCGATGCGCCAGCCCCGCCCCGGCTCCCCGATGACGTCCGCGTCCGGTACGAAGACCTCGTCGAGGAAGATCTCGGCGAACGCGGGCTTGCCGTCCAGCCGCCCGATGGGACGCACGGTGACCCCCGGCTCCGACAGCCCGAACATCAGATACGTCAGCCCCTGATGCGGCTTCGAAGCCCCGGGGTCGGTGCGGAAGATACCGAAGGCCCGGTCCGCGAACGCCGCCCGCGAGGACCAGGTCTTCTGCCCCGACAACAGCCAGCCGCCGTCCGTGCGCACCGCCCGCGACCGCAGCGCCGCCAGGTCCGACCCGGCCTCCGGCTCCGACCAGGCCTGCGCCCAGATGACCTCGCCGCTCGCCATGGTGGGCAGCACGCGGGCCCGCTGCTCGGCCGTGCCGTGGGCGAGGAGGGTCGGGGCGAGGAGACTGATCCCGTTCTGCGAGACCCGGCCCGGTGCACCCGCCGCCCAGTACTCCTCCTCGAACGCCAGCCAGCCGAAGAGATCCGCGCCCCGGCCCCCGTACTCCTCCGGCCAGGAGACCGCCGACCACCGGCCGGTCCCCAGCAGCGCCTCCCACTCCCGGTGCGCGGCGAACCCCTCCTCGGTCTCCAGGGAGGGCAGCGGCCGGGCCGGTACGCGGTCCCGGAGCCAGGCCCGGGCCTCGGCCCGCAGGGCTGCTGTCCGTGCCGTCTGCGCCAGATCCATGAAGCACCCACCTTCCGTCCGGTCGGCACCGTAGCCGTCGCCATAGCCGTCGCCGAGAGTGTTCCCTAACAAGTGTTTGGTAGGTTAACGTACGGCCCACAGACCGTCGAGAAGCCGGGGGACCGGGCCATGGGCACACCGCCGTACCTGCCGGGACACGGACTGCTGGCCGGCCGCACCGCCGTCGTCACCGCCGCCGCCGGAGCCGGGATCGGCGGCGCGACCGCCCGTCGCTTCCTGGAGGAGGGCGCCCGCGTCGTGATCGGCGACGCCCACGCCCGCCGGCTGAAGGAGAGCGCCCGCGCCCTCGCCGACGAGTTCGGCACCGACCGCGTCACCCACCTGACCTGCGACGTCACCGACGAGGACCAGGTCGGGGCCCTCTTCGCCCACGCCGAACGCGCCCACGGCGGCCTCGACATCGTCGTCAACAACGCGGGCCTCGGCGGCACCGCCGAACTCACCGAGATGACCGACGACCAGTGGACGCGCATCCTCGACGTCACCCTGAACGGCACCTTCCGCTGCACCCGCGCCGCCCTGCGCTCCCTCAAGGCCGCCGGAACCGGCGGAGTCCTCGTCAACAACGCCTCCGTCGTCGGCTGGCGCGCCCAGCGCGGCCAGGCCCACTACGCCGCCGCCAAGGCCGGCGTCATGGCCCTCACCCGCTGCGCCGCCGCCGAGGCCGCCGACTACGGCGTACGCGTCAACGCCGTCGCCCCCAGCCTCGCCATGCACCCCCACCTGGCCAAGGTCACCTCCGCCGAACTCCTCGCCGAACTCACCGGGAAGGAGGCCTTCGGCCGGTACGCCGAACCCTGGGAGGTCGCCAACGTGATCGTCTTCCTCGCCAGCGGCTACTCCTCGTACATGACCGGCGAGGTCGTCCCCGTCAGCAGCCAGCATGCGTGAGCACATGCGCGAACACACCGACCCCGGGCGGACAATGGCCGGGTGCCTACCAAGAAGAAGCCCCAGGTGACCCCCACGCCGGAGCGACGCCGTGAACTGCTCGCCACCGCCGCCGAGGTCTTCGCCGCCCAGGGATACAACGCCACCACCGTCCGCCGGATCGCGGACGAGGCCGGGATGCTCGCGGGCAGCCTCTACTACCACTTCGATTCCAAGGAATCGATGATCGACGAGATCCTCTCCACCTTCCTCGACGAGCTCTGGCGGGGCTACGACACGGTCCTGGAGGCCGGCCTCGGCCCCCGCGAGACCATCGAGGCCCTGGTCACCGAGTCCTTCCGGGAGATCGACCGGCACCGCCCCGCCGTCGCGATCTACCAGAAGGAGTCCAAGCACCTCGCCACCCAGCCGCGCTTCGCCTACCTCGTCGAATCACAGACGAAGTTCGAGAAGGCCTGGCTCGGCACCCTGGAACGCGGCGTCGCCGAAGGCGCCTTCCGCGACGACCTCGACATCCGCCTCACCTACCGCTTCGTCCGCGACACCGTCTGGGTCGCGGCCTCCTGGTACCGGCCCGGCGGACACCACAGCCCCGAGGAGATCGCCCGTCAGTACCTCTCGATGGTGCTCGACGGAATCGCCCTGCGTACGTAACCGGCACCCGGTAGCCGGTACCGGTCCACCCCGAGCGCACCGAGGAGCAGCAGCCATGGCCGAGGCCTACATCGTCGAAGCGGTACGCACCCCCGTCGGGCGGCGCAAGGGCGGCCTCGGGGCCGTCCACCCCGCCGACCTCGGCGCGCACGTGCTGAAGGAGCTGATCGCCCGCTCCGGAGTCGACCCGGCGGCCGTCGAGGACGTTGTCTTCGGCTGCCTCGACACCGTCGGGCCGCAGGCCGGCGACATCGCCCGTACGTCATGGCTCGCCGCCGGACTCCCCGAGGAGGTCCCCGGCGTCACCATCGACCGGCAGTGCGGCTCCTCCCAGCAGGCCCTCCACTTCGCGGCCCAGGGCGTCCTCTCCGGCACCCAGGACCTCGTCGTCGCGGGCGGCACCCAGAACATGACCCAGATCCCCATCGCCTTCGCCTCCCGGCAGGCCGCCGAACCCCTCGGTCTCACCCAGGGCCCGTACGCCGGCAGCGAGGGCTGGCGCGCCCGCTACGGCGACGCCCCCGTCAACCAGTTCCACGGCGCCCAGCTGATCGCCGAGAAGTGGGACATCAGCCGCCGGGACATGGAGGAGTTCGCCCTCACCTCCCACCACCGGGCACTCCGCGCCATCGACGAGGGCCGCTTCGCCCGCGAGACCGTCGCGTACGGGGACATCACCACGGACGAGGGGCCGCGCCGCGACACCACCCTGGAAAAAATGGCCGGTCTGCGACCTGTCGTGGAGGGCGGCACCATCACCGCGGCCTGCTCCTCCCAGGTCTCCGACGGGGCCGCCGCCCTGCTCATCGCCTCGGAGCGGGCCGTCGCCGAACACGGGCTCACCCCGCGTGCCCGGGTCCACCACCTGGCCGTACGGGGCGAGGACCCGATCCGGATGCTCTCGGCCCCGATCCCGGCCACCGCGCACGCCCTGAAGAAGACCGGCCTCACCCTCGACGCCATCGACCTCGTCGAGATCAACGAAGCCTTCGCCCCGGTCGTCCTCGCCTGGCTGAAAGAGACCGGTGCCGACCCCGAGCGGGTCAACGTCAACGGCGGAGCCATCGCGCTGGGCCACCCGCTCGGCGCGACCGGGGCCCGGCTGATGACGACCCTCCTGCACGAACTGGAACGCACCGGCGGCCGCTACGGGCTCCAGACGATGTGCGAAGGCGGCGGACAGGCCAACGTCACCATCGTCGAGCGGCTCTGAGAGCCCGGCCCCGGGCCCGCCCGTGCCCCCGGCGGACCCCGCCCGTACACCCTCTGGTCAGCCAAGTGTTCCCTCCGGTGGTGCGGCAAGATCCACCGCCGGAGGAGAGGACGTGCTAGGGTGTTTCCCGTTGCAGTTTTGGTACCCATGAACTTTATGTGCGCCTGACGGGAATGCTTCCTCAGGCGCTTTATTGTTTTCCGGCTTCTCCGGGTGGGGCTCAATGCGGCGACTTGGAATCCGTAAAGTGCGGGTTCTCGGCACTGCACCTCTTTTAGGAGAATGACATGGCTACTGGAACCGTGAAGTGGTTCAACTCGGAAAAGGGCTTCGGCTTCATCGAGCAGGACGGCGGCGGCGCCGACGTCTTCGCCCACTACTCCAACATCGCCACCTCGGGCTTCCGTGAGCTCCAGGAGGGCCAGAAGGTCTCCTTCGACGTCACGCAGGGCCAGAAGGGCCCGCAGGCGGAGAACATCGTCCCGGCCTAATTGCCGGACGCGTACCTCGCTGACCGGGGCCCGCACCGTGAAGGTGCGGGCCCCGGTTTGTGCTGTCCGAGCGACAACCCGTCGCAACAAACCCGTTCTGTGCGCACATCCTGGGGGCGCACCCGGACGGTCGGGCCGGCACATCGCAGTAAACCCATTCGGCAGTTGCCCAGGAATCCCCCAGGAGGGCAATTCCGTATGACCAGCTCCGAACGCCAGGACCGCACCCCCCGCTCGCGACCGGCCCGTGGCCGAGGCCGCGGCCAGGGCGCCGGAACCCACGGCACCCAGGCTCCCGCGAACGGCCGGGGCGGCGCACCCCGCTCCAAGGTCCAGGGCGGCTCCAAGCCCCCGGCCCGCCGCCGCGCCACCCCGCCGCAGGGCGAGTTCGCCCTGCCGGAGACCGTGACCCCCGCGCTGGCCGCCGTCGACGCCTTCGCCGACCTGGACATGCCCGCCGGGCTGCTGAAGACCCTCGCCGCGCAGGGCGTCACCGAGCCGTTCCCGATCCAGGGCGCGACCCTGCCGAACTCGCTGGCCGGCCGTGACATCCTCGGCCGCGGGCGCACCGGCTCCGGCAAGACGCTCGCCTTCGGCCTGGCGCTGCTGGCCCGCACCGCCGGACGCCGCAGCGAGCCGCGCGCCCCGCTCGCCATGGTCCTCGTCCCCACCCGCGAGCTGGCGCAGCAGGTCACCGACGCGCTGACCCCGTACGCGACCGCCGTGAACCTGCGGATGGCCACGGTCGTCGGCGGCATGTCGATCACCAAGCAGTCCGCCACCCTGCGGCGCGGCGCCGAAGTGCTTGTCGCCACCCCGGGCCGGCTCAAGGACCTCATCGAGCGCGGCGACTGCCGCCTGGACGAGGTCTCCATCACCGTCCTCGACGAGGCCGATCAGATGGCCGACATGGGCTTCATGCCGCAGGTCGTCGCCCTGCTCAAGCAGGTCGAGGCGGACGGACAGCGGATGCTGTTCTCCGCGACCCTCGACAAGAACATCGACCGGCTCGTGAAGATGTTCCTCACCGACCCGGTCGTGCACTCCGTCGACCCGTCCGCCGGCGCGGTCACCACGATGGAGCACCACGTCCTCCACGTCCTGGACGAGACCGACAAGAAGGCCGTCGCCACGAAGATCGCCGCCCGCGAGGGCCGGGTGATCATGTTCGTCGACACCAAGCGCGCCGCCGACCGCTTCGCCAAGCGGCTGCTCGCCAGCGGTGTACGGGCGGCCGCCCTGCACGGCGGGCGCTCGCAGCCGCAGCGCAACCGGACGCTCGACCAGTTCAAGAACGGGGAGGTCACCGCGCTCGTCGCGACGAACGTCGCGGCCCGCGGCATCCACGTCGACGACCTCGACCTGGTCGTCAACGTGGACCCGCCGACCGACCACAAGGACTACCTCCACCGCGGCGGGCGCACGGCGCGCGCCGGGGAGTCCGGCAGCGTCGTCACGCTGGTGCTGCCCGAGGAGAAGCGCGAGATGACCCGGCTGATGCAGGACGCCGGCATCGCGCCGCGCACCACGCGGGTCACCTCCAGCGACGCGGAACTGGGCCGGATCACGGGGGCCCGCGAGCCGTCGGGCGTCGCGATCGTGATCGAGGTGCCGCAGCCGACGCCGCCGAAGCAGCGGGCCCGGTCGGGCGGTTCCGGCACCGGCTCCGGCGGGGGAGCGGTGCGCTCCGGCAGCCGGGGACGTGGCCGGCGCGGGTCCGGTGCGGGTGCCGGGGCCGGCGGTGCGGGTGGCGGCGCGGCACGCTCGGGCGGGGCCGCGCGCTCCGGTGCCGGGGCGCGCTCGGGCGGCGAGTCCCGTGGCGCCGGGCGCTCCGGCGCGCCTGCGCGGGGGCGCCGGGCCGCGTAGGGCCACCCACTTCAAGCCGTCCGGCGATTGAGGACCGGGCCACCTCTGGGCGTCCGGCGATTGAGGACCGGGGGCCGGGGCAGAGCCCCGTGAGCCCCGGGCCGGGGCTCTGTCCTCAAGCGCCGGACGGGCTGGGTGGTCGCGGACAGGTTGGATGCGGCCGCCGGGCTGTTGGTATCGGCCGAGAGCCTGCCGCGGGCGGCCCGGGTGTGACGGGGCGCTGCCCCGGCCCCCGGTCCTCACGCGCCGGACGGGCTTGAGCTGGCCGGGCCGTGACCTCGGGCGCCGGACGGGCTGGAAGGGGCAGAGGCGCCCAGCACCGTGAGGGTCGCCTCCGCCTCGGCCACGATCCGGTCCACCAGCTCCGCCACACCCGGCAGGTCCTCGATGAGGGCCGCGACCTGGCCCGAGGCCATGATGCCGAGGTCCGTGCGGCCGTCGACCATCGACGCCCTCAGCAGCACCGGGGCGTTCGCCGCCAGCAGCACCTGGCTCCAGCTCAGCTCCTTGCCGTGCCGCATCGCCAGGCCGTCGCGGACCATGCCCGGCCAACTCAGGCCGGAGATCCGGCGGAAGCCGGACGCCCGGCGCAGCGCCCGGTACAGGGAGCGCAGCCGGCCCGCACCCTCCAGTTCCGCCACCATCTCCGTACGGAGCATCCGGTGCGGGAGGCCGTCCACCGCCCTCGTCAGGATGATGTCCTTGGCGGTCGCCGCCAGATAGCGGGCCTTCACCGCGTCCGGGACCGTCGAGTCCGAGGTCAGCAGGAACCGGGTCCCCATCGCGACGCCCGCCGCCCCGTACGCCAGCGCCGCCACCAGGCCCCGGCCGTCGTGGAAGCCGCCCGCCGCGACCACCGGGATGTCCACCGCGTCGACGACCTGCGGCAGCAGCACCGTGGTGGCGACCTCGCCGGTGTGGCCGCCGCCCTCGCCGCCCTGCACGATCACCGCGTCCGCGCCCCACGCCGCGACCCTCTCCGCGTGCCGCCGGGCCCCCACGGACGGGACGACGACCACGCCCGCGTCCTTCAGCTCCGCGATCAGCTCCCGCGACGGGGCGAGCGCGAACGACGCCACCCGCACGCCCTCCTCGACCATGATCCGGACCCGCTCCCGGGCGTCCCCCGCGTCCGCCCGCAGATTCACCCCGAACGGCGCGTCCGTCCGGAACTTCACCTCCCGTACGGCCGAACGCAGTTGGTCCGGTGACATGGTCGCCGACGCGAGGATGCCGAGCGCCCCGGCCCGCGCGGTCGCGGTGACCAGGCGGGGGCCCGCCACCCAGCCCATCCCGGTCTGCACGATCGGGTGCCGTACGCCGACGAGGTCGGTGAGGGCGGTGCGCATCAGGACCGGACCTCCCGGTCCCGGGTGCGGGCCGGGTCGACGACCTCGCGGATCAGGGCGAGTTCGGTGGGGGAGGGGGCGCGGGTGTCCGGGACGCCGTCCGGGACCGTGAGCGCGAAACCCGTCGCTTCCCGGACCTGGTCCACCGTGACGCCGGGGTGGACCGAGGCGAGGCGCATCGAGCGGTCGGGCGTCGCGAAGTCGAAGACGCCGAGATCGCTGACGACCCGGGGGATGCGGTGGAAACGGGTGGCCGACGGACCCGCCGCCCTCGCGCTGTCGTGGCCGACCCCGCAGATCATGTCGACGCGTTCGACGAAGACCCGGGGGGAGTGCCGGGGGACCCAGTAACTCACCGGATTGTTCAGGGTGTTGACGGGAGCGCCACGGACACCCAGCAGCTGCCGCGAGGGCTGTTCCCAGTCGCCGATGCAGGAGATGTTCTGGTTGCCGAAGCGGTCGATCTGGCTCGCGCCCATCATCACGTGCCGCCGCCCGCCGGTCACCAGGGCCAGGTGCCTGCGGTAGGGCAGCCAGCCCTCCGCCTCACCGTCCGGGCCGACGAGCGTCGCCTCGCCGTCCGTGAGCAGCAGGTCGGGGGCGAAGGTCAGCCGGGCCAGCCGCGCCCCGGCCGACGGCACGGCGCCCATCGGGCTGGCCAGGATCTCGCCGTCGCCCCGCCACGCCTCCGCGCACGCGATCACGCAGTACTCGGCACGGGTGATGTCCCCCCTCGTGGACGCGTTCAATTCTGCTCCTCGTGCCAGGTGCGGACCGCCTGCTGGTAGCCCTTCTCGTCGCCGTCCGGCGGCAGGAAGCGGGCTGCGAAATCCGCCCACGCCGCCGGGTCCGCCGCAGCGGCCGCGTACGCCTTCTGGAACGGCTCGTCACGCGGGTGGTCGGGTACGCAGGAGGTGAAGTGCGCCCCGCCCGGCGTCTCCACCACACCGGCGACCGAGTGCCGTTGGACGAGGAGGGTCTGCGGGGCGATGGAGTTCTCGGTCAACTCCCTCGTACGCACGATGCGTTCGCAGGAGACGTACGCGGCGTCCGCCGCTTCGCAGAACAGGTCGTCGAAGTACGGGTCGGGGCCCAGGTACTGGCCGTTGCCGAGCCGGTCCGCCCGGTTGAGGTGGACCAGCGCCGCGTCCATCCGCAGGGCCGGCATCGCCACGAACTCCTCGCCGTCCTCGTACGGTGAAGTCACCGTGCGCAGATCGGGGTTGACCCGCATCACGTCCGAACCGATGCCCGCGCGAACCGGCAGGAAGGGCAGCCGGTTCGCCGCCGCGTGCAGTCCCCACATGAACATCGCCTCGTCGATCTCCGTCAGCGCGAACGCCCCCCGCTGCCTGGCCGCCCGGTAGTGCGGCTCCAGCGGGATGGAGTCGAGCGTCACGAACGCCGTGACCAGACGGGCGATCCGGCCCGCCGCGGCCAGCAGTCCCACGTCCGGGCCGCCGTAGGAGATCACCGTGAGATCGGTGACGGGCGACCGGAGCAGCGCCCTGACCAGGGCCATCGGCTTGCGGCGCGACCCCCAGCCGCCGATCCCGATCGTCATGCCGCTGCTCAGTCGGTCGACGACCTCCTCGGGTGTCATCGTCTTGTCGCGCGGACGAGGGGAACTGGTCACGGTTCAGGCCTCCTTGCCGAAGGTGTCGCGGACCCGGGAGGCGGTCCCGGCGAGGTTCGCCTCGAAGGTGAACCCCTGCTCGAAGCGGTAGCTGCGCTGTACGTCGACGGGGTCGATGCCGTTCAGTGCGGCTTTCGCGAGCCGCAGCAGATGGCCGTCCTTGGCGGCGATCTCGGTCGCCAACTCCAATGCGTTCTCCGCCAGTTCGCGGGCGGGGACCACCCGCCAGACCGAACCGTGGGCGAGCAGTTCGGTCGCGGTGACCGTGCGGGAGGTGTAGTACAGCGTGCGCATCAGGTGCTGCGGGACCAGCCGGGCCAGGTGGGTCGCGGCGCCGAGCGCGCCCCGGTCCAGCTCCGGCAGGCCGAAGACCGCGTCCTCGCTCGCGACGATCGCGTCGGCGTTCCCGGCGAGTCCGACCCCGCCGCCCAGGCAGAACCCCTGCACCGCCGCGACGACCGGGACCTCGCAGGCGTACACCGCGGCGAACGCCTCGGCGCAGCCACGGTTGGCGCCGATCAGGGCCTCGTGCCCCGTATCGCGCTGCAATTCCTTGATGTCGACGCCCGCGTTGAAGCCGCGCCCGGCGGCGGCCAGGACGACGCAGCGGGCCCCGGGGTCGCGGCCCGCCGCCCGGACGGCGTCCGCCAGGTCGTACCAGCCCTGGACGGGAAGCGCGTTGACGGGCGGACGGTCCACGGTGACGACGCGCACGCCGTCCGAGGGGCAGGCGGTGGAGACACTCATCGGAGGATCAGCTACCTTTCCACCAAACATTTGTTAGGTGGACGGTAGCAGTCGCACCCCCGGCCGCCAACCGGCCGTCAACCGTCGACCGTCAACCACCGCTCGATCATGGGGAGATGAGATGACCGCACCCATCGCGCACCGTGCCGGACTCTGCGTGGACCGGGTCGTCGCCGTCACGGGCGCCGGGCGGGGGCTCGGCCGGGCCCACGCCCTGGCCTTCGCCGCCGAAGGGGCGCGCGTCGTCGTCAACGACCTCGGCGTCGGACCTGACGGGGGCGGGGGATCCGCCGGCCCGGCCCGGGCGGTCGTCGACGAGATCGTGGCGGCGGGCGGCGAAGCCGTCGTGCACGGCGGCGACATCGCCACGGCCGAGGGCGCGGCCTCCCTGGTCACCACCGCCGTGGACGCCTTCGGCGGCCTCGATACCCTGGTCAACAACGCGGGCTTCCTGCGCGACCGGATGCTCGTCAACCTGGACGAGGACGACTGGGACGCGGTGATGCGGGTCCACCTCAAGGGCCACTTCCTGCCCCTCAAGCACGCCGCCGCCCACTGGCGGAACGAGGCGAAGGCGGGCCAGGCGCCGGTCGCCCGGGTGATCAACACCAGCTCCGGCGCCGGGCTCCTCGGCAGCGTCGGCCAGGGCAACTACGCGGCGGCCAAGGCCGGAATCGTGGCCCTGACCCTGGTCGCGGCGGCCGAGCTGGGCCGGTACGGGGTCCACGTCAACGCCCTCGCCCCGGCGGCCCGGACCCGGATGACCGAGCGGACCTTCGCCGAGACGATGGCGGCCCCGGGGGAGGGGGAGTTCGACGCCATGGCCCCCGCGAACGTCTCGCCCCTCGTCGTCTGGCTCGGCTCCGCCGCGAGCGACGGCGTGACGGGCCGCGTCTTCGAGGCCGAGGCGGGCCGCATCACCGTCATGGAGGGCTGGCGCCCCGGCCCCACCGACGACCGGGGCGCGCGCAGGTCCCCGGCCGAGGCGGGGGAAGCGGTGCGCCGACTGCTGGCGGAGGCGGAGGAGCCGGGGCGGGTCTACGGGGCGTCCTAGGTGTACTGCCCTGTGAGGTTGGGGACGCGGCTGGCGGGCGGTTTGCCTGCGAGCGGGGTGTGTCCGCGGTGGTGATGGGAGGTGTGCGGTCGGCCGGGGAACGCGTCGCGCCAGGTGCGGATCTCGCTGCGGGCGAGGCGGGAGTGGTCGTCGGCGGCGGTGTTGACGTAGCTCTTGGCGGCCAGGTCGTCGAGGATCACGGAGATCGGGACGAACTGTCCTCTTCGCGCTTGAGATGATCTGCCGCTTGAGATGATCTGCGGGCGTCCGGGTCGCTTCGGGCCTGGACATCAGGGGAGGAAAAGCGTTGAAGAGAGTGACAACGGCGATGCTGCTACTGGCCGTCGCCAGCGGCTTGCTGCTCGGCGCGCCGGTACAGGCGGTACAGGCGGTACAGGCGGCACCGGCGGCACCGGCGGTCGAGACGACCGCGGCAGCCCGGACGGCACAGGTGACCTCGCCATACCCGGGGGAGACGCGGGTCATCACCTGGAACATATGCGGAGAGGCCGGCAGCCCCCGCGGCGCGGCGGGCTACTGCGCCTACCGCAACGAGCCCGACCGCAAGGCGGAGCAAGTCGCCCAACTGGTCACCGAGCACCAGGCGAACGTGGTGATGCTCCAGGAGGTCTGCGGCTACGACGAGGCCACACCCGAGACCGAGCGCCGTGCCAACTGGCGCAAGAGCCACATGGCGCTCCTGAAGGAACGTCTCGGCGCCGGATGGTCGTTCGCACACGCGCCCGGCAACCGTGAATCGGACCTGGACAGCCGCTGCCGCGGTGCAGCGCTCGGCGGCGACCTGGGCGTCCTGCTCGCGGTCAAGGGCACGTTCGACGGCCCCGTCGAGCGGGTCGAGACGGTGCCGGCCGACCTGTCCTCGCGCAACCTGCCCATGCTGTGCGCCCGGGTCACCGGCCTGACCGACAAGTTCTGCAGCGTGCACCTGATCCCCGACGAGTCGGCGATCGCCGCGCGCCAGTCCCGGACCATCGCCGCTCACCTCCAGGACGACATTCCGGTCGGTGTGGTGATCGGCGGCGACTTCAACCGCAACGCCGCGTCCGCCGAGCTTGCCCCCGTCACCTCGAAGCTGGACCGCTGCGTCAACGGCGACCACACCTACCAGTACTGGGCGTCCACCGCGGCCGCGCCCAGCCGCCACTGGCTCGACCACCTGTTCACCACCCCACGCGCCGACGGCCCCCGCTTCGTCCTCTGCACCGTCGACCAGTCCCGTATGGACCGGACCCGGAACACCGGCACCGAGGCGACCAACCCGCCGAACGGCTACTCCGACCACGCCCCCGTCATCGCCTACCTCCGCGAGGCGCCCGTCCCCGGCGACATGACCGGTGACGGCAAGCCGGACCTCCTGGCCACCGACGACCTGGGCAAGCTGCGCCTCTACCACGGCGAGGGGACCGGCGGTGTGCCCGGCGCCCACGACATCATCGGCACCGGTGGCTGGGGGAGCGCCTCCGTGACGCACCGCGGTGACTGGACGGGAGACGGCGCGGAGGACGTCGTCGCCCGGGTAGGCGGCGACCTACGCGTCTATGCCAACCGCGGGGACGGCTCGCTGGCCGCCCCCGTCGTGGTCGCCGGCGGCCTGCCCACGGACGCGAAGGTCGTCAGTCCCGGGGACGTCACCCGGGACGGCCACCCCGACACAGTTCTCTCCTACGACGACAAGCTCTGGCTCTTCGCGGGCGTGCGCGGCACCGCCCCGGCCGTAGCCGCCCCCGTCCTCATCGGCGGCAGCGGCTGGGACGTGATGACCCTCACGGCCCCCGGCGACGCCGACCGGGACGGCCGCCCCGACCTGCTGGCCCGCAACACGGCCAACGGTGACCTCTGGCTCTACCGGGGCCGCGACGGAGGAAGCTTCGACGACCGCACCCTCTACGGCCACGGTTACGGCCTCGTCAACCGTCCCTTGATCGCGGGGGCAGCCGACGCCGACGGCAACGGCGTCGCCGACATGTGGACCACGACGAACGAGGGCACCGGCACCCTGATGTTCTACGCCGGCGCGACTGGTGCGGCGGGCCGGCCGGTGGACGGCGAGCGCACTACGGTCGGTGCGAGCAGCTGGAGCACCATCCGGTCCGTCAGCTGACCCCAACACGGGCCACACCCCCCGCCCGTGACCCTTCGACCTCCTCGCCGTCGTCCGGGCTCGCGTGACCCGCACCGGCACCGGCCCCCGCACGTTCCCCGCGCCCCGCGCATCGCGTACGGCGCGGGGAACCCGCTTGCGAACACCCGCGGGCACCCGGTATCCAGCAGAGAAACACCTGGGGGCGCACGATGACGAGGCACGGCCCGATGAACGAGTTCTGCTGGATGGACCTCAAGACCCGCGACCCGTCCGGCACCGCCGCCTTCTTCTCCTCGGTGCTGGGCTGGGACTTCGCCGTGGACGAGGAGGACTGGCGGCGGGCCGTGAAGATCTCCGCCGGAACCTGCCGGATCGGCGGGCTGAGCGACCTCGCCCAGCCCGTGTACCCGCCCGGTACGCCGCCGCACATCGCCTACTACCTCGCGGTCGACGACGTGGACCACCGCACGGATCTGGCCGTGGCGAACGGTGCGCAGCTCGTCGTCGCGCCGTTCGACGCGGGGGACCAGGGCCGGATCGCCACGCTGATCGACCCGATGGGTGCCGTCGTCTCCCTCTGGCGGCCACGAGGGTTCGCCGGGTGGCCGGTATCGACCACGGCCGAGGGCACGCCCCACCACGCGGTCCTGGTCTGCGAAGACCCCGCGCGGGCCCGGGATTTCTACACCAGGACGACGGGCACGCCCCTCGGCCGGGCCTCCTTCCGGAAAGCCGGACCCGGCGGGACCGGCACAGGTGCGGGCGCCGCCACCGGCTCCGCACCGCAGTGGGAGCTGGCCCTCGCCGTGCACGATCCCGACGCGGTGATCCGCCGGGCCCGTGCCCACGGGCCGGACCTCGTCACCCTCGCCGGGCAGGGCGGTCGCCGTGTCGCGCGGCTGCGCAGTCCGGAGGGGCTGACGTTCCTGATCCAGGCTCGGCACCAGGGCTACGGCCCGGACCGTTGACGCCCGCGCATATCGGGTGGCGCGGCCCGGTCGCCGACTGTGAGGATCGCCGTATGCGCATCTTCCTGGAGACCGACCGGCTCGTCCTGCACCCGGTCACGGAGGCCGACGCCCCCGACCTGCTCGCCCTCGACAGCGACCCCGCCGTCATGAGGTACATCAACGGCGGCCGGCCGACGAGCCCCGAGGACATCCGGGACCGGACCCTGCCGAAGCTCCTCCACGATCACGCGTGCACCGGAAGCCGTGGCTTCTGGGCCGCGCGGGAGAAGGCGACCGGCGTCTTTCTGGGCTGGTTCGAGCTCCGGCCGCTGGACGACCACGACCCCGCCGTCGTCGAGCTCGGCTACCGGCTGAACCGTGCCGCCTGGGGCCGTGGTTACGCCACCGAGGGCGCGCGGGCCCTGGTCGACAAGGGGTTCACCGACCTCGGGGTCCAGCGGGTCACCGCCAACACCATGGCCGTCAACACGGGATCCCGGCGCGTGATGGAGAAGACGGGGCTGACCTTTCTGCGGACCTACACCGAGGACTGGCCGGAGGCCATCGAGGGCTCCGAGCACGGCGAGGTCGAGTACGTACTCACCCGTGAGGCCTGGGAGCGAGGCCGGTAAGGACTCCGGCGGCGACTACGACGACGGCCCGCCCAGCAGGTCCGCGATCTCCCCGTGTCCCGTGTGCTGGTCCGTGCCCGCCGACGGCGCCCCGTCCCTGAGCAGCTCCACCGCCACCGTCTCCTCACCGTCCCTGCGGTCGCGGAGCGTCACCGTCTCGATATCGGAGCCGTACGACTCCTCCAGCCGCCGCCGCAACTCCCGCTCCGGATCGAGGGCGGCGATGCGCCGCGCCTCGGCCAGCGCGAGCGCGACCACCGCCTCCTGCCCCGCCGCCCCCGCACCGTGCGCGAGCAGCGCCCGTACCGTCCGCACCGATCCGCGCTGCGCCGCCAGCACCAGCATCGCCTCGCCCCGGGGGCCCGGCAGCAGCGGGTCCGCGCCCCCGGCGAGGAGCACTTTCACCGTCGGGGCGTGCCCCAGACCGACCGCCCACCGCAGCGCGGTGAAACCGAACTCCTCGCGCAGATCCGGCCGGGCCCCGGCGGACAGCAGCGCCTCCACCACCTCGGTGTGCCCGCCGCACGCCGCACCGCACAGCGGCAGGTCGCTCGCCCCGGGGCCGCTCGCCCGGTTCGGGTCGGCCCCGGCGGCGAGCAGCAGGCGCACGGCCTCCAGGAGGTCCTGCACCGACGCCAGATAGAGCGCCGTCGTGCCCTCCTCGTCGCTCGACTCGGCCGACGCGCCCGAGCGCAGCGCTCGTACGACCGCGTTCTCGTCCTCGTACAGCGCGTCGAACAGGTGTAGTTCGTCCCTGATCGGCTCGTTCGTCATGCTTCGATCCTACGGTGGCCGAAACAGTGCTCAGGTGTCGCATTCCAGGGCGGTCCGGCACAGTCCGCAGCGCGCGGTGAACCGGCCTCGGACGGGGACCCGGATGCGCTGGTGGCAGGTGGGGCAGGGGAACGAGACGCGCAGCCCCCGATCGCCGGTCTCGAAGGCGTACGGGACGTTCGGGTCCGGGCTCGTGCCGGGGTGGTCCTGGGCGTACCGCCGGTCCTTCGCGTAGCGGCGGCGGCCCGCCCAGCCCGCGGCGGTCAGCGGGGGCCTGCGCAGATCGTGCAGGGCCCGCTCCCGCCCCTTGGTGTACGCGGTGTACGCCTGGGGGCTGGTGAACCACGGGGAGGGGTCCTCACCGAAGGCGAACGCCCGCTTGGCCAGGACGTATCCGAACTCCTCGGGGGTGAGGTAGCCGAGCTTCTGACGGGACGTGGCGTCCTCCCGGAACGCGTCCAGCAGCAGCCAGCCCGCGCCGAGGTAGGCCGTCGTCGTGTCGGTCAGGATCTCGTTGGCGCGGGTGCCGGGGAACTCCAGGCCGAGCCGGTGCAGCAGCACATGGGTGACCTCGTGGGCGAGCGCCGCCCCGATGTCCCTGCGGTGGGTGCGGAAGCGGTCGTTGAGCTCGATGAAGTACTCGGGGCCGGCGGTCAGTTCCACGCTCGCCGCGTGCTCCATCGCCCGGAAGCCGACGATCATGCGGGCCTCGGGCAGATGGAGGTGCTGGACCAGGGAGCGCGCCACCCGCTGGGCCCCCAGATGCAGATCGTCGTGGTCCGCGAAGGCGGCGTCGACGGGCGGGAGGCTGGTGGCGTAGGCGTGGACGCCGTCCGCGGAGAGCCGCCGGTAGAGCGCGGTGATGGCGGAGCGGACCGTGTCCAGATGCGGAAAGCCATGGACGACGGGTGCGCCCGGAGGGCCGTTCGCCACGTCGGAACCCCCCTCCGTGACGGTCGACGGACCTCCACTGTATGCCGGGCCGGGGGAGGGGCCCCGGAAGCGCCCTGATCGGCTTGGCCGAAAAGTGCGCCTTGTGGCAGCGGTCACCACGCGCCGATAATCGGAGCGTTCTTGACGGGTTCATGACTAGTTCGGCTTCGGTGCCGAAGGCCGTCGCCCGCCCGGGGCACGCGTGCCGGACCGCGCGACCACAGCACTCCCACGACTCCCGCACTCCAGGGGCTCCTGCACCACAACGCGGCACGGCAACCTCCCACAGCAACCCCCCACACGAAATCCCCCACGAAAGAAGGCCTCCGTGAAGCTTCTGAGCGCGCTGAAAAGGTGTTCCGTCGCCATAGCCGCCGTCGCCCTCGCGACCGTCAGCCTCCAGCCCGCCTCCGCGGCCCCCCAGCCGATCGTCGGCGGCGAACGCGCCGAACAGGGCGAGTTCCCCTTCATGGTCCGGCTCTCCATGGGCTGCGGCGGTTCGCTCTACGCCCAGGACATCGTCCTCACCGCCGCCCACTGCGTGGACGGTTCGGGCAACGACACCTCGATCACCGTCACCGGCGGCGTCGCCGACCTCAAGTCGCCCGACGCGGTCAAGGTCCGGTCGACCAAGGTCCTCCAGGCCCCCGGCTACAACGGCACCGGCAAGGACTGGGCGCTGATCAAGCTCGCCCGGCCGATCGATCAGCCCACCCTGAAGACCGCCACCGACAGCACCTACGACGAGGGCACCTTCACCGTCGCGGGCTGGGGCGCCGACCGCGAGGGCGGCCGCCAGCAGCGCCATCTGCTCAAGGCCGACGTCCCGTTCGTCTCCGACGCCGACTGCCAGAGCGCCTACAGCGACCTCGTCCCCGGCGAGGAGCTGTGCGCCGGCCTCCTCGACACCGGCGGCGTCGACAGCTGCCAGGGCGACTCCGGCGGCCCGATGTTCCGCAAGGACGACGCCGACGAGTGGATCCAGGTCGGCATCGTCAGCTGGGGCCGGGGTTGCGCCCGCCCGGACTACCCGGGCGTCTACACCGAGGTCTCGCACTTCGCGGGCGACATCGCCTCCGCGGCCGACTCGCTCTGACCCCCGTCCGGGCCCGGACCCCGGTCCGGGCCGGCCGCCGGACCACCGCACGTCCGGCCGGTGATCACGGCTGAACCACCCCGGGGGCGTCCGCATCGGCGGGCGCCCCCGGGCCCAGCTCCACACACGGCTCGCCCGCGTCCTCCAGCTCCAGGACCCACACCTCGTTGGCGCCGTCGCGAAGCACCGGACCCGGCACGTACAGGGTCCGCTGCGGGCCCACCGACCAGTACCGGCCCAGGCAGAAGCCGTTCACCCAGACGAACCCGCGGGTCCAGCCCGGCAGTTCGAGCCCCGCGTGATCGACGCCGGACGTGCCGGAGGTGGCTGACGTGCCGGAGGTGGTCGACGTGCCGGAGGTGGCTGACGTGCCGGAGGTGGCTGACGTGCCTGAAGTCTTTGGCGCGCCCCCGGCCCCCTCGATGGTGAACGTCCCCCGGAACAGCCCCGTCCGCCCCGCGTCACCCGCCCCGGCGGCGGCCTCCACCGGCCCGAACGGGACCTCGGCCAGTGCGTCCGCAGCCTCGAACGCGTCGAGCCGCAGCCCCCGGGCCCGTACCCCGTGCAGATACTGCCGCTCGTGCAGCACCCCGCCCGTGACGCCCTTCGGCTCGCCGAGACGCGGCCCGTAGTTGACCCGGCCCAGCGACTCCACCCACAGCTCGACCTCCGCCGGGCCCGCCACCGGCTCCGGCAGCGTCCCCGACTCCTCGGTCAGCACCCCGGCCCGGGCCCCGTCCACGTACACCACCGCCCGGTCCCGCAGACCCGAGACGCTCAGCGGATACGCCTGGCGCGGCCCCGGCACCGCCACCCGGTAGCGCACGAGCCCCCGGTCCACGCCCAGCTCCTCGAACGTCGGCGGCACCCCCGACTCCGTCTCCGGATCACCCAGCGCCTCCAGGACCTCCCCGAGCCCGGCCCACTCCGCCAGCTCCACCCGCACCTGCCCGGCGAGCCCGACCGGCTCCGGCGGCAGCGCGGGCAACGGCCCCTCGGCGTACGCCTCCAGGACCTTCCGGAACAGCCGGAACTTCTCCGTGGCCCGCCCGTACTCGTCGACCGGCGCGTCGTAGTCGTACGACGTCACCGTCGGCCGGAACGACTCGTCCTGATGCGGGCCCGACCGGTTCGCCCCCGCCCAGCCCCCGAAGTTCGTCCCCCCGTGCGCCATGTAGATGTTCACCGACGCCCCGCACTCCAGGATCTCCCGCAGCGCCCCGGCCGCCTGCCCCGGCTCCCGGCGCACCGGCTCGGCCCCCCAGTGGTCGAACCAGCCGCACCAGAACTCCATGCACATCAGCGGGCCCCTCGGTTGATGCCGGCGCAGCACCTCGAAACCCTCCCGCGCTCCCGAACCGAAGTTCGCCGTCGCGAGAAGCCCCGGCACCGAACCACCGGTCAGCATGTGGTCCTCCGGGCCGTCCGACGTGAACAGGGGGACCGTCACCCCGCACTGCCGCAACAACCCGGCCAGCCACCCCAGATACACCGCGTCGCTGCCGTAACTCCCGTACTCGTTCTCCGCCTGTACGAGGATCACCGGACCGCCCCGGGACACCTGCCGCTGCACCACCTGCGGCAGCAGCTCCCGGAACCACCGCTCCACCACCGCCCGGTACGCCGCGTCCCGGGTGCGCACCCGACGCCCGAACCGGCCCGTCACCCACACCGGGAGGCCGCCGTTCTCCCACTCGGCGCAGATGTACGGACCCGGCCGCACGATCGCCCACAACCCCGCCCGCCCCACCGCGTCCAGGAACCGGCCGAGGGCCCCGGCATCCCGGACCTCGCCCTCCCGGGGCTCGTGCAGATTCCACGGTACGTACGTCTCGACGCAGTTCAGCCCCATCGCGGCGAGCATCGCCAGCCGGTGCTCCCACTGCGCCTCGTGCACGCGGAAGTAGTGCAGCGCGCCCGACAGCAGCCGCACGGGCCTCCCGTCGAGCCGGAAGCAGTCGTCCCCCACGGTGAAGTCGGTCATGGTGCTCGTACGCTCCTGTGCTCGGCCGCGCCCGGCGGCCCCTCGGGTCGATTGGTCCGACCACCTTCACCTCTGGCGCCGCACCCGGTCCATGGACAAAGATCGCTGTTGATTGGACACAACGGACCAGCGGGGAACGGACACCACGGACCAGCGGGAACGGACACCACGGATCAGCGGGGACCCGACACCACGGACCTGCCGGGTCGGCACCCGGACCAGCCGGTCGGCACCCGGACCAGCAGGGAGAGGAAGGGACCGCGATGTACCACACCTGGATGCGTTTCTTCACCCCGAGCCCGCTCCACCACCGCCTGGGCCTCGTCTGCCTCGGCGTCGGACTCCAGCACGGGGCGCTGCCCACCGTCGGGCCCCGCACCCTCGACCACCACGTCGCCGTGATCGTCAACTCCGGCACCGGCTGGTTCAAGGGCCCCGACGGCCGCCGCACCCCCGTCACCGGCCCCAGCCTCATCTGGCTGACCCCCGGCACCCCCCACCACTACGGCGCCGACCCCGGCACCGGCTGGGACGAGAGCTTCGTCGACTTCACCGGCCCCGCCACCACCACGTACACCGAACTCGGCTACATCGAGCCCGACCGCCCCCTCGTCCCCCTCTCCGACACCGCCGCACCCCGCGCGGCCGTCGGACGCATCGTGCGCGCCGCCCGGCGCGGCAACCCCCTCCTGGAGGTGGAGACCGGGGCCGCCGTCCACGAACTCCTCGTCACCCTGCGCCGCGCCCGCGCCGACATCGGCCCCGACGGCGACCCGGTCCTCCAGGCGCTGGCCCGCGACGCCTACCAGCCGCTCACCGTCGCCGAGCACGCCGCCCGGCACGGCATGACCCCCGCCGAACTGCGCACCGCCGTACGGCGCGGCGCCGGCTGCAGCCCCAAGGACTACCTGCTGGGCATCCGCCTGGGCCGGGCCAAGGAACTCCTCGCCGCCACCGACCTCCCGGTCGCCGCCGTGGCCCGCCGCGTCGGCTACGACGACCCCGCCTACTTCTCCCGGCTCTTCGCCCGCCGGGTCGGCACCGCCCCCGTCCGCTTCCGCGAACAGCAGGGCCGCAGCGTGCCCGGCGGCTGGAGCGACCAGGTGCCCGACCCCGACGACCCACCGACGATCACCACCTGAGCGCCGCGGCCCGCCCCCCACTGCCCACCGACGATTGGGGGGCGGCGGTGCGGGGCTCTAAGCTCGCTGACCATGAGTACGAGCGAAATCGACGCGTCCGTCCAGGCCGAGCTGAACCGGCTGCGCGAGAGCATCGACAACATCGACGCCGCCGTCGTCCACATGCTGGCCGAGCGGTTCAAGGCCACCCAGCAGGTCGGCCGCCTCAAGGCGGACCACAGGCTGCCGCCCGCCGACCCCGCCCGCGAGACCCGACAGATCGCCCGGCTCCGACAGCTCGCGCAGAGCGCCAACCTGGACCCGGCGTTCGCCGAGAAGCTGCTGAACTTCATCATCGCCGAGGTGATCCGCCACCACGAGCGCATCGCCGACGAAGCGGAGAACGGCGACGCCGGCCGGACCGGCGGCACGACGGCCACCGCCGCCGAAGCCTGACCGGCCGGCCCGGGGGAGAGCCCGCGCGAGACCCGCCCCGCCTGCTCCGGGGGAGAGCCCGCGCGAGACCCGCCCCGCCTGCTCCGGGGACGCGCACCGCGAGACCCGCCCGGTGAGATCCGCCCGGCGAGGCCCGCCCGCCACGGGGGACGCGCCCGCGAGACCCGCCCCGCGCGCCCCCCCGGGCCGCCCCGTCCGCCCAGGGAGAACCCCGCTGCGCCCGCCGTATGCCGTACGGCAGCATGGGGACATGTCCGTACTGACGCGCGACGAAGCGCAGACCCGAGCCCAGATCCTCGACGTGGAGCGGTACACGATCGCCCTCGACCTCACCACCGGCGAGGAGACCTTCGACTCCGCCACCGCCATCCGGTTCACCGCCCGCGCGGCCGGAGACACCTTCGTCGAGGTCAAGCCCGCCACCCTGCGCTCGATCAGTCTCGACGGACACCCCCTGGACCCCGCCCTCCTCGACGGCAACCGCTACCCCCTCACCGGAATCACCGCCGGCCCCCACGAACTGCGCGTCGACGCCGCGATGCACTACTCCCGCACCGGCGAGGGCATGCACCGCTTCACCGACCCCACCGACGGCGAGACCTACGTCTACACCCAGCTGTTCATGGAGGACGTCCAGCGCGTCTTCGCCGCCTTCGACCAGCCCGACCTGAAGTCCGTCTTCGCCATCGACGTCACCGCGCCCAAAGGCTGGACCGTCCTCGGCAACGGCGTCGCCGAACACACGGGGGAGGGGCGCTGGACCATCGCCCCCACACCCCTCGTCTCCACCTACCTCGTCGCGGTCGCCGCGGGACCCTGGCACTCGGTCACCACCGAGCACGCCGGGCTGCCCTTCGGCATCCACTGCCGCCGCTCCCTCGCGCCGTACCTGGACGCCGACGCCGACGAGATCCTCGACATCACCCGCGCCCTGTACGACCGCTACCACGAGAAGTTCGACGAGCCCTACCCCTTCGACTCCTACGACCAGGCCTTCGTCCCCGAATTCAACGCGGGCGCCATGGAGAACCCCGGACTCGTCACCTTCCGCGACGAGTTCGTCTACCGCTCCGCCGTCACCGACACCGAGCGGCAGACCCGAGCCATGGTCATCGCCCACGAGATGGCCCACATGTGGTTCGGCGACCTCGTCACCCTGGCCTGGTGGGACGACATCTGGCTCAACGAGTCCTTCGCCGAGTACATGGGCTACCAGACGCTCACCGAGGCCACGCTTCCCCGAGCTCTCAACTCCGTGCGAGCAGGGGAGGTCCCCTTCCCCGACACCTGGGTCGACTTCGGCGTCGCCCGCAAGGGCTGGGGTTACGACGCCGACCAGCGCCCCTCCACCCACCCCGTCGCGCCGGATCCCGACGCCGTCCCCGACACCGCGTCCGCCCTCCTCAACTTCGACGGCATCAGCTATGCCAAGGGCGCCTCCGCACTGCGCCAACTCGTCGCCTGGCTCGGCGAGAAGGACTTCCTGGCCGGCATCAACACCCACTTCGCCCGCCACAAGTTCGCCAACGCCACCCTCGCCGACTTCATCGACAACCTGGCCTCCGCCACCGACCGCGACGTCCACGCCTGGGCCGAACAGTGGCTGCGCACCACCGGCATCGACACCCTCACCGCCGAGATCACCGCCCCCGAGCCCACCGCCGGCCCCACCGAGCCGACCGGCAACGGCCAGTCCTGGGCCCTCACCGTCACCCGCGACGGCTCCCGCCCCCACCGCGTCACCGTCGGCGCCTACGACCACGCCCTGGGCACCCAGCCCGCCCCCGGCCACCTCGCCCTGCGCGACCGCTTCGACCTCGACGTACCCGGCGACGGGACGCCCACGATCCGCCCCGGCCGCCGCCCCGCCCTCGTCGTCCTCAACGACGGCGACCTCACCTACGCCAAGATCCGCCTGGACACCGCCTCCTGGGACACCGTCCTGACCAGCCTCTCCGGCATCCCCGACGCCCTCACCCGGGCCGTCGTCTGGAACACCGCCCGCGACATGGTCCGCGACGCGCAGCTCCCTCCCGCCACCTACCTCGCGACCGCCCGCACACACCTCCCGCACGAGACCGACCTCGCGCTCGTCCAGGGCGTCCTGTCCTTCGCCGCCGGCCAGGTCGTCGACCGCTACACCATCCCCGAGGACCTGCCCGCCGCCCGCGCCACCCTCACCGACCTCTGCCGCGACCTCATCCGCCGCACCGAGGACGGCTCACAGCCGGGCCTCCGCCTCATCGCCGTACGCCACTTCATCGACGCCGCCACCCAGCCCGACACACTCCGGAGCTGGCTCGACGAAGGCACCGTCCACGGCGGACCCGAGCTCGACCCCGAGCTGCGCTGGCGCATCCTCACCCGGCTCGCCGTCCTCGGCGCCACCGACGAGACCACCATCGCGGCCGCGCTCGCAGCCGACCCCAGCGCCACCGGCCGCGAGGGCGCCGCCCGCTGCCGTGCCGCGCTGCCCACCGCAGAGGCCAAGGCCGCCGCCTGGGACGCCCTGTTCACCGACGACACCCTGTCCAACTACCTCTTCACCGCCACCGCCCAGGGCTTCTGGCAGCCCGGACAGGAAGAGCTGACCGACGACTACGTGGCCCGCTTCTACCCGGACGCCATCGCCCTCGCCGCCCGCCGGGGCCCCGCCATCGCCGAAGCCGCCGGACGTTACGCCTTCCCCGCGTACGCCGTCGACCCCACGAGCCTCGGCACCGGCACCCGCGCCCTGGAGGACCCGGCCCTCACCCCCGCCCTGCGCCGCAAGCTCGTCGACCAGCTCGACGACCTGCGCCGCGCCCTCGCCGTACGGTCGGCCGTCGCCCTCGCCGACTGACCGAGGCGCACCGCCGCGGGACGGGAACGGCTTCCCGCCCCGCGGCCGTGCGGTGCGGAGGATCGGCCGCGGCCGTGCGGTGCGGAGGATCGGCCGCGGCCGTCACCGCTCCCGTCCGCGACGTCGTCCGGAGCCCCGACCGGGGTACGGCCCCCGGACCCGCCCGTCGCCCGCAGATCGGCCGGCAGCTCCGCCTGGCCCGCCAGCACCCCGGTCAGAACCGTCCGCGCCACCCGCAGCAGCTCCGCCACCCCCCCGGGTCGGCCAGCGTGCCGTGGACGGCCGAGCCCTCCCGCCGGGCCGTCACGAGACCGGCACGGCGCAACACGGCCAGCTGTGACGAGAGATGGGCGGCCTCGACCCCCACTTCGTTCAGCATCTTCGAGACCGCGTGCCCGCGTTCCTGAGCAGTTCGAGCACCCTGATCCGGACCGGGTGCCCCAGCGCCTCGAAGAACTCCGCCGTCAATCGGTACAGCGGTGTGCTTCGGCCACCCCGCTCCCACGGCCCACCCACCCCACCCCACCCCCCATCGGGCGACACCAACCGGCAGTACCCCTTTCGAGTTCAGATCGTTGGGCTCTTCGGCCGCGCCACCCGAAACCCGGGACAAGCCGGCACGCCCACCCCCGCGCACCCGAAGGACCACCTCACCCATGCCCACCCCGCCCCTCGCCGGAGGCACCGCGGGCCCCGCCGCCCTCCGCCCCCTCATCGACACCGTCCTCACCGCACTCCACAACGGCGCGACCCTCCGCGACGGCCCCCTCCCCGCCGGCGGACCCGACACCGTCACCCCCCACACCCGCACCGCCACCCACCCCCTCATCCCCGACCACGGCACCGGACCCCACCACGCCCTCCGGAGCCTCGTCACCGCCCTCGCCGCAGGCGCCGCAGACCCCGCCCACCCCCACTGCGCCGCCCACCTCCACACCCCACCCCTCGCCCTGGCAGCAGCAGCCGACCTCGCCGCCAGCGCCCTCAACCCCTCCATGGACTCCTGGGACCAGGCCCCCGCCGCCTCCGCCCTCGAAGCCGACCTCACCACCGCACTCGCCGCCGAGATCTACCCCCACACCCGCTCACCCGACGCCGTCATCACCACCGGCGGCACCGAGGCCAACCAACTCGCCCTGCTCCTCGCCCGCGAACGACACGGCCCCGTACAGACCATCTGCGGCGCCAACGCCCACCACAGCATCACCCGCGCCGCCTGGCTCCTCGGCCTCCCCCAACCCGTCGTCGTCCCCGCCCCCACCGGCACCCTCGACCTCGCCGCCCTCGACCAAGCCCTCACCGAACTCCACCGCCCCCTCCTCGTCGTCGCCACCGCCGGCACCACCGACACCGGCGACATCGACCCCCTCCCCGCCATCGCCGACCTCTGCACCACCCACGGCGCCGAACTCCACATCGACGCCGCCTACGGCGGACCCCTCCTCTTCAGCCCCACCCACCGCACCCTCCTCCACGGCCTCGACCGAGCCCACAGCGTCACCCTCGACCTGCACAAACTCGGCTGGCAACCCGCCTGCGCCGGCCTCCTCGCCGTACCCGAACACCACCACCTCACCCCCCTCCACCACCACGCCCCCTACCTCAACGCCGACGACGACACCGAAGCCGGCCTCCCCGACCTCCTCGGCCGCTCCCTGCGCACCACCCGCCGCCCCGACGCCCTCAAGATCGCCGTCACCCTCCAGGCACTCGGCCGCACCGGACTCGCCGACCTCATCGACCGCACCCTCGCCACCGCCCACCACCTCGCCGACCTCATCACCAAGAACCCCGCCCTCGACCTCTACGACCGCCCCACCATCAGCACCGTCCTCCTCCGCCCCACCGGCGCCGACGACCACACCGTCGCCACCGTCCGCCGCACCCTCCTCCAACGCGGCCACGCCGTCCTCGGCCGCGCCCACGCCGAAGGCCGCCTCTGGCTCAAAGCCACCCTCCTCAACCCCCACACCACCCCCCAGGACCTCCAAGCACTCCTCGACCTCATCACCGCCACCACCAACGAACACCTCACCCACCCACCCACCACCCCCACCACGACCCACCCCACCCCCCACCCCACGGAAAGCGACACCCAGCGATGACCGCCCGGCCCGCCCCCACCCCCGACCAGCCACACGACCTCGTCGGCATCGGCATCGGCCCCTTCAACCTCTCCCTCGCCGCACTCGCCCACAACATCCCCGCGAGCACCGACGACCCCCGCCCCCTCGCCGCGACCTTCTACGAACAACGCCCCGCCTTCCACTGGCACCCCGGCCTCCTCCTCGACGGCGCCAGCCTCCAGGTCCCCTTCCTCGCCGACCTCGTCACCCTCGCCGACCCCACCAGCCCCTGGAGCTTCCTCAACTACCTCCGCACCCGCGACCGCCTCTTCCCCTTCTACTTCGCCGAGCGCTTCCACATCCAACGAGCCGAATACGACGCCTACTGCCGCTGGGTCAGCGAACAACTCCCCGGCCTCCACTTCGGCCACCAGGTCGACGCCGTCCGCTGGAACACCGACCGCTCCCTCTTCGAAGTCGACTTCACCCAACTCGACCGCGACGGCGAAGCCGAAGCCCTCGGCCGCGCCTACGCCCGCCACATCGCCCTCGGCATCGGCACCGAACCCTTCGTCCCCGAACCCCTCAAACCCCTCGCCGAAGCCGAAACCGTCCCCGTACTCCACTCCGCCGACTACCTCCGCCACCGGACACGGCTCCTCACCGCCGAACACATCACCGTCATCGGATCAGGACAGTCCGGCGCCGAGATCTTCCTCGACCTCCTGCGCGCCCGCCCCGAAGGCGCCGAGAAGATCCACTGGCTCGCCCGCACCCAGGCCTTCGCCCCCATGGAGTACTCCAAACTCGGCCTCGAACACTTCACCCCCGACTACAGCCGCTACTTCCACGCCCTCCCCGAAACGGCCCGCGACGAACTCGTCCCCCGCCAATGGCAACTCCACAAAGGCATCGACGCCGACACCATCGCCGCCATCCACGACGAGCTCTACCGCCGCACCCTCCACGGCGGCTGGCCCGACGCCACCCTCACCCCCGGAGTCCACGTCCGCACCGCCGGACGCGTCGCCAACACCCGCGTCGAACTCCACCTCGAACACACCCAGCAGGGCACCCGCTCCCGCCTCACCACCGACGCCGTCATCCTCGCCACCGGCTACCGCGAACGCCCCCTCGACGCCGTCCTCGGCAGCCTCGGCCCCTACCTCAGCCGCGACGCCTCCCACCGCCCCCGCATCGACGACCAGTACCGCCTGGTCCTCGACCCCGCCGTCACCGGACACGTCTACGTACAGAACGCCGAACGCCACACCCACGGAGTCGGCGCCCCCGACCTCGGACTCGCCGCCTGGCGCAGCGCCACCATCCTCAACAACCTCACCAACGCCAACCCCTACCCCCTCCCCGAGCGCACCGCCTTCACCACCTTCGGCCTCGCCCCCCAACCCCCCAGAATCCCCGCCCAGGGCCACGTCCTCGTCCCCCTGAGCCAATCCGTCTAGCCCCCGCACAAGGAACGGCCCGGGCCCCCACCGAAGGAGACCCGGGCCGAACGAACAACCCACCGCGCACAGCGCCACGGGACCACCGGCGCCAAGGAATCACGGCAACACCGGCGCTACGGGAACACAGGCGTCACAGGGACGTCGGCGTCAGGGGAACACCGGCGCTACGGGAACACAGGCGTCACAGGGACGTCGGCGTCAGGGGAACACCGGCGCTACGGGAACACCGGCGCTACGGGAACACAGGCGCCCCATCACGCGTCAGCCGCCACCCCACCGAAGCGAACGCCGCCGGATCCACCGACCCCTTCTCCCGCACCCACCCGATGATCGTGTTCCGGATCTCGTCCGAATCCGCCCACACCTGCCGCGCACCCGGCACATGCGGAAAGTTCCCCCCACCACTCGCCCGATAGTTGTTCACCGCGAACACGAACCGCGCCGCCGGATCGATCGCCTTCCCCTCGAAGGACAGCCCCACGATCCGCGAACCCACCGGCTGAGCGATGTCGATGTCGTACGTCACCCCCGACACCGCGTCGTAGTTGTAGTCCGGAATCCCGTCCGCGTTCGTCAGCTTCGCCGTCTCCACCGGACCACCCGCGGGCGTCCGCACGAAATACCGCGCCGAATACTCCAGATACTCCTGCAACTGCGCACCCGTGAGCAGCCGCGCCTCCAGCGTGTTCTCGAACGGATACAGCCCCGCCGCGTCCTTGATCGTCACCTCACCGGCCGGAATCCCCGCCGTACGCGAGAAGCACGAAGCCTGTGACAACACCGGCAACGCCGCGAACTCCCCGCCCGCCAGCGCCGCCTTCACCGTCTCCGCCTGCACCTGGTTGATCAGATCGATGATCGGCTCGTCCTTCCACGGCGCGTCCGCCGTCGACATCGCCACCACCGACGTACCGATCACCTGGTTGACGTACTCCACCACCTTGCGGTGCTCCGACCGCAGCAGCGACGTCACCTTCCGGTCCTCCGGCACCGTGTTGGAGTTCAACACCCGCGAACCGGCCTTCTCCACCGCCCAGCGGCCCTTCTCCCACACCAGATCGAAATCGAACAGCGTCAACCGCTGACCCCACTTCGCCGGCTCCGAGAGCACGACCCGCTTCCCGGTCTCCTTGTTCGTCACGAAACGCTCGGCGATCTCCACATGCGCGTGCCCCACCAGAATCGCGTCGATCCCCGGCACCTGCTCCGCCACCAGAGCCGCCGCGTTCTCCACGTACGGCAACTGATCCCCCCACGACGACGTCCCCGAAGAACCCGAATGCGCCGACACCAGCACCACGTCCGCACCCATCGACCGCAGCTTCGGCACCCACTTCGCCGCCTGCTCCTCCAGACCCGGGAACACCATCTTCCCGCCCACGTTCGCCTTGTCCCAGATCGCGATACCAGGATTCGTCAGCCCCAGCACCGCCACCCGCACATCACGCCCGTACGGCGTCCGCATCCGCTTGATGACATACGGGGCGAACGCCGGCCGCAACGTCCTCGCATCCAGCGCATTCGCCCCCAGCAACGGAAAGTCGCACTGCTCCTCGAATTTCCGCAGCACCGGAATGCCGTAATTGAACTCGTGATTCCCCAGCGCCGCCGCGTCGTAACCGATCGCGTTCATCGCCCGCGCCATCGGATGCACCGGACCACGCCGCGCCGTGATCGGATCGACCTTCGCGTAGTAGTACGACAACTGCGTGCCCTGGATCGTGTCACCCGCGTCGATCAGCAGCGTGTTCCCGCGGCCCTTCTCCCGGCGCACCTGCTCCACCAACGTCGAGATCTTCGCCAGGCCGACATCGTTGTGCGCGGAGTCGTCGTACTCCCTGTCCGTGAAGTAGTCCCAGTTGAAGACGTTGCCGTGCAGATCAGTCGTGCCCATCACCGTGAACGAATACCGCTTCGCCCCACGCCCATGACCGTGGTCCTTCGCCTCCGCCGCACCGGCCGAGCCCACGACCGCACCGCCCGCCATCGCCACACCCGCACCGGCGGCAGCCGAACGGCCCAGAAAAGTCCTACGGTCCAACGGGTTCAACGGATTCAACGGCATTTCTTCACTCCTCGTTCAGTAGGGCAACGCGCGTAGATTCTGGCCCAGCCGCCGCCACGCACAACACCCCACACAGGTTTCGATCTGATGACCACGCGACACACACCACGACACCCCACCCCCCATGCCACAGTGAACACATGACCGAAACCCCCACACCCGCCCCCGCGCCCGCCCCCCACCACCCCTACGGCACCCCCACCACCCCCCACGTCACCGTCCGCGGCGAAGCCCACCTCGAAGTCGACCCCGAAATCGCCCACATCACCATCACCCTCACCGCCCGCTCCACCGACCGCCGCACCACCCTCGACGACCTCACCCGCCGCAACACCACCACCCTCGACCTCATCAAGACCTACGGCGACGCCATCGAAAAGCTCGAAACCGGAACCCTCACCATCCGCCCCGAACTCACCCGCCACGGCCGCGCCGAACGCATCCGCGCCTACCACGGCAGCATCCAAATCACCACCACCCTCAACGACTTCACCACCCTCGGCGAACTCGTCACCCGCCTCGCAGACAACGACCTCACCCGCCTCGACGGCCCCTGGTGGGCCCTGCGCCCCACCTCCCCCCACCACGCAGCCGCCCGCCGCCAAGCCGTCCAGGAAGCCCTCCAACGCGCCCGCGAATACGCCGAAGCCCTCGACACCCGACTCGGCGCCCTCCTCGAACTCAACGACACCGGGGTCCACGCCGGCCCCCACATGGCCCGCGCCGCCTTCTCCACCCAGGCGATGGCCTACGGAGGCGCGGGCACGGAAGCCGCCACCGACGCCGCACCCATCGACCTCGAACCCGTACGCCAGACCATCGACGCCCAAGTCGAAGCATCCTTCACACTCATCCCACCGAACCTCGGATAAACGCTCATCAGAGCACCCCGCTGCACAATTCAACAGTTGTCAACAACCCTTCATGAGAAGGTTGTTGAGGTGTCATGCAGAGCCAAATACCTACCCGTAGGTAAGGTTTAGTCTCGAACCATGCGCCGAGCGAAAATCGTTTGTACCCTGGGACCCGCAACCGACACATACGACCAGATCAAAGCCCTGGTCGAAGCGGGAATGGACATCGCCCGCTTCAACCTCAGCCACGGCAGCTACGCCGAACACCAAGCGCGCTACGACCACGTCCGCAAAGCGTCCGAGGAAACCGGCCGCAACGTCGGCATCCTCGCCGACCTTCAAGGCCCGAAGATCCGCCTCGGACGCTTCCGCGAAGGCCCCGTACTCCTTGAACGCGGCGACACCTTCACCATCACCGTCGAACCCCTCGAAGGCGAAGGCACCGGCGACATCTGCGGCACCACCTACGACGGACTCGCCGCCGACGTCACCACCGGCGAACGCATTCTCGTCGACGACGGCCGCGTCACCCTCGAAGTCACCGGCGTCGAAGGCCCCCGCGTCCACACCACCGTCATCGAAGGCGGCATGGTCTCCGACAACAAGGGACTCAACCTCCCCGGCGTCGCCGTCTCCGTCCCCGCCCTCTCCGAAAAGGACATCGACGACCTCCGCTGGGCCCTGCGCACCGGCGCCGACATCATCGCCCTCTCCTTCGTCCGCACCGGACGCGACATCGACGACGTCCACCGCATCATGGACGAGGAGAACCGCCGCCTCCCCGTCATCGCCAAGGTCGAAAAACCCCAGGCCGTCGACAACATCGACGACATCGTCGCCGCCTTCGACGGCATCATGGTCGCCCGCGGCGACCTCGGCGTCGAAATGCCCCTGGAACAAGTCCCCATCGTCCAGAAACGCGCCATCAAGCTCGCCCGGCGCAACGCCAAACCGGTCATCGTCGCCACCCAGATGCTCGACTCGATGATCGACAACTCCCGCCCCACCCGCGCCGAAGCCTCCGACGTCGCCAACGCCATCATCGACGGCACCGACGCGGTCATGCTCTCCGGCGAGACCAGCGTCGGCAAATACGCCATCGAGACCGTCCGCACCATGTCCCGCATCGTCGAGGCCGCCGAGGAAGACCTCCTCGCCAAGGGCCTCCCGCCCCTCACCGAGCGCAACAAACCCCGCACCCAGGGCGGCGCCGTCGCGAGGGCCGCAGCCGAGATGGGCGACTTCCTCGGCGCGAAATTCCTCGTCGCCTTCACCCAGAGCGGCGACACCGTCAAGCGCCTCTCCCGCTACCGCTCACCCATCCCGCTCCTCGCCTTCACCCCCGACGAGGCCACCCGCGCCCAGCTCAACCTGACGTGGGGCGTCGAGACCTTCCTCGGCCCGCACGTGGACTCCACGGACGCGATGGTCGCCCAGGTCGACGAGGAGCTGCTGCGCATCGGCCGCTGCCAGAAGGGTGACGTGGTCGTCATCACCGCCGGCTCCCCGCCGGGCGTCGCGGGCTCCACGAACCTGGTCCGCGTCCACCACATCGGCGAGGACGACAGCCCGAAGTAGGGCGGCTCAGGATCAGCTCAGTATTTCGGCCCGACGTGCGCATCCATGAGGGTGACGGATGCCCGTCGGGCTACGGAGATGTTGTAGGGCTTGCCCGCGCGAGTGCAGTGCGTCCAGGTGATGCCGAGCGTGTCGAGGGTGTCGGTGTAGAGGCGGCGGATGTCGTCGGAGACGTTGGTGAAGTAGTACCGGGGGTACTCGTAGCGCTTGCGTTCGCCATTGACGATCCTGGTTGTCCAGTTCATGTTTCGACATCCGTCGGAATGGATGAGGCCCCGAACGAAATGCCAGGGGCGGGCGTCGACGATCTCCTGCTGCCACGCTTCGAGAACGATCGGTCGCTCATGTTTCTTGCCCGGGCCGTGCTGAGGAAAGACGCAGGTCCAGTGTTTGCTGTACGACTTCACCTCAACGCAGTTGTTTCGCTGCCGCCGACCGATGCGGGGCATGGGCATGACCGTGCGCATGGCCGCTTCCGCCTCGTCGATCACGCCCGGCCAGACGGCGTCGCAGAAGATGGACAGGTGATGCTGCTTAATCTTCGACGTGATGTGGCCGTCGCCGAGGTACAGCCCCAGTAAGTAGGCGTAGGCGGCCCGATCGGCCTGTCGGCCTGTGCAGGCGGGGCAGTCGGTGGGCTGCTCGTACTGCACCCCGCGTCGCTTGCGGTCCTCGTGCAGCCACCAGCCGACGGTCCCGCGCGGCACGTTGAGACGTTCTGCTACTGCCCGATTGGTGGTTCCGCTCCGCAGGAGGGCGAGCGCTTCGTCACGTATCGAGGGGTTGTGCTGCTCCATGCAGCGTAGTTTTCTGCGACCTTCGAAGGGGCGTGCCCGGATCGGAGGCGCGTTCACCGGCAAGGGTGAAGATCGCCAAATTGTTGCTCGACCTTGGAATCCAAGGAGAAGTGCCCCGAGTCGGATTCGAACCGACGCTGTATGGGTTTTGAATCCATCGCCTCTGCCGCTGGGCTACCGGGGCCCCTTCGAAACGAAGGATACCGAGGACCCTCCGTGCCTCAAACATACCGTAACTAGGTAGGCTCTTGGGAGCTGCACCCCTGTCCTAACAAGGAGCCCCGTGACCACCCCCGAGTCGCCCCAGCCCGTAGACGCCGTCGACGACGACAAGTCGCACGTCCCGCCGCTGACGACCCGCGTCGTCATCGCCGAGGACGAGGCCCTCATCCGCCTCGACCTCAAGGAGATGCTGGAGGAGGAGGGTTACTCCGTCGTCGGTGAGGCGGGCGACGGGCAGCAGGCCGTCGAGCTGGCCCGGGAGCACCGGCCGGACCTCGTCATCCTGGACGTGAAGATGCCGGTCCTCGACGGGATCTCCGCCGCCGAGAAGATCGCCGAGGAGTCCATCGCCCCGGTCCTGATGCTCACCGCGTTCTCGCAGCGCGACCTCGTCGAGCGGGCCCGGGACGCCGGGGCCATGGCGTATCTGGTGAAGCCGTTCAGCAAGAGCGACGTGGTGCCGGCCATCGAGATGGCCGTCTCCCGGTTCGCGGAGCTGAAGGCGCTGGAGAGCGAGATCGCGGACCTGTCCCAGCGGCTGGAGACCCGGAAGCTGGTGGACCGGGCGAAGAGCATCCTCCAGACGGATTACGGGCTCTCCGAGCCGGCCGCGTTCCGGTGGATCCAGAAGACGTCGATGGACCGCCGTATGTCGATGCAGCAGCTGGCGGAGGCGCTGATCGAGGACGCCGAGGAGAAGAAGAAGTCGGCCGAGTAGCCGCGTACACGTAACGAAGGCGAGAGGCCCGCACCCCGGACGATCGGGGTGCGGGCCTCTCGCGTACGGCGGCGGACGAGTCAGTCCTCGCCGAGGTAGGCCTTGCGGACCGACTCGTCGTGGAGCAGGTCCGAGCCCGCGCCGGAGAGGACGATCTTGCCGACCTCCATGACGTGACCCTGGTCCGCGAGGGAGAGGGCGGCCTGGGCGTTCTGCTCGACGAGCAGGATCGTGGTGCCCGACGCCTTGAGCTCGACGATGGTCTCCATGATCTTCTGCATCATGATCGGGGAGAGTCCCATGGAGGGCTCGTCGAGCATGAGCAGCTTGGGCTGGGACATCATGGCGCGTCCCATGGCGAGCATCTGCTGCTCGCCGCCCGAGAGGGTGCCCGCGGCCTGCTTCCGGCGTTCCCCGAGGATGGGGAAGAGGTCGTAGGCGCGCTGGACGTCCTTCTCGATGCCTGCTTTGTCGTTGCGGAGGTAGGCGCCGAGGAGGAGGTTCTCGGTGATCGTCAGCCGGGGGAAGATGTGGCGGCCCTCGGGGGAGTGGGCGATGCCGAGGGAGACGATCTTGTGGGCGGGGATGTTGGCCAGCGGTTTGCCCTCGAAGAGGATGCGGCCGCCGAGGGGCTTGAGCAGTCCGGAGAGGGTGCGCAGGGTGGTGGTCTTGCCGGCGCCGTTGGTGCCGATGAGGGTGACGACCTGGCCGGCGTCGACGGTGAAGGAGATGCCCTTGACCGCTTCGATCTTGCCGTAGGCGACCCGGAGGTCTTGGACCTCTAGCAGTGCGGTCATCGGGTGCCCTCCTCATCGGTGCTGGTGGTGTCGGGTGTCGTGGTGTCCTTCGCCGGGGTGGTGGTGCTGGTGGTTCCGGCGTGGGCCTCGGCTGCTTCGACCTCGGCGACTTCTTCGGCGCCGGGGGCGCCTTCGAAGGGGGTGCCGAGGTAGGCGGCGACGACGCGTTCGTCGGCCTGGACGTCGCCGGGGGTGCCTTCGACGAGTTTCTCGCCCTGGACGAGGCAGGCGACGCGGTCGCAGAGGTTGAAGATGAAGCGCATGTCGTGCTCGATGACGAGGACGGCGATGCCCTGGTCCCGGATGGCGAAGATGAGTTCTTCGGTGACGCGGGTTTCCTGGGGGTTCATGCCGGCGGTGGGCTCGTCCAGGAGGAGGAGTCCGGGGTCGCTGGCGAGTGCGCGGGCGATTTCCAGCTTGCGCTGGTCTCCGTAGGGGAGGTTGCGCGCGAGGTGGTCGGCCTTGTCCTGGAGGCCGATGAACTCCAGGAGTTCCATGGCGCGTTCGCGGCTGGCGTCTTCTGCCTTGTGGTAGCCGGGGAGGCGCAGGAGGGCTGACCAGAGGCCTTCCTTGGTCCGGGTGTGGCGTCCGACGAGGACGTTTTCCAGGACGGTCATGTTGGCGAAGAGCCGGATGTTCTGGAAGGTGCGGGCGATGCCGGCCTTGGTGACGAGGTGGGGTTTGGGCGGCAGGACGGTGCCCTTGTAGCTGACCTTGCCCTCGGTGGGGATGTAGAGGCCGGTGAGGCAGTTGAAGAAGGTGGTCTTGCCTGCGCCGTTGGGGCCGATGAGGCCGACGATCTCGCCGCTGTTGACGGTGAGGTCGACGCCGCGTACGGCGGTGAGTCCGCCGAAGCGCATGGTGACGCCGCTGGCGTCGAGGACCGTGGTGGCCGGGTTGGCCGGGGTGGTTGTCGTGGTGGTCATGTGGTCACGCCCCCGCCTTCGTGGTGCCGGCGGCCTGGTCGGTGAGTGGGGTGTCCGGTGGGACGTCGAGTTGGCCGGTCTCGTGGAATTCGAGTTGCTTCCTGCGGTCGGCGACGAGCCCTTCGGGGCGGAAGCGCATCAGGAGGATGAGTGCGATGCCGAAGAGGAAGAGCTGGTAGTCCTGCATGAACTGCAGCTTCGCCGGGATGAGGTAGAGCAGTGCCGCGCCGACGAGGGGTCCGCTGAGGGTTCCCATGCCGCCGAGGATGACGGCGGCGAGGAGGAAGGCGGAGTTCGGGGGGACGGAGCCGGCGAACTGGTACTGCTCGGGCGTCACGGTGTAGGAGACGTGGGCCTGGACGGTGCCGGCGAGTCCGGCGAGGGTGGCGCCGAGGGCGAAGGCGAGCAGCTTGAGCCGGAAGGCGTTGATGCCCATGGCGGTGGCGGCGGTCTCGTCCTCGCGGATGGCGACCCAGGCGCGGCCGATGCGGGATTCTCCGGAGCGTCGGAAGACCAGGACGACGACGGCGGTGAAGACGAGCATCAGCAGGTAGTAGTTGGCGGACCTGCCGAGGGTGAATCCGGCGATGTTGTGGCTGATGCCGAAGTCGAAGCCGAAGAGGTTGAGGTCGGGGATGCTGGGGATGCCCTGGGAGCCGTTGGTGAGGTCGGGGCCGCTGACGCCGTTGAGGGCGTTGACGGTGAGGCGGAAGATCTCGCCGAAGCCGAGGGTGACGATGGCGAGGTAGTCGCCGCGCAGTCGGAGGGTCGGGGCGCCGATGACGACGCCGAAGACGAGTGAGGCTGCGGCGCCGGTGAGGACGGCGGCCCAGAAGGGGAACTGGACGCCGACGGGGGAGAGCGGGGAGCCGGAGACCAGGGCGGCGGCGTAGGCGCCGACGCCGAGGAAGGCGACGTATCCGAGGTCGAGGAGGCCGGCGAGGCCGACGACGACGTTGAGGCCGAGTGCGACGGTCGCGAAGATGAGGATGTTCGCGCCGATGAGGGCGTACTGCTCGTTCTGCTGGGTGAAGGGGAAGCAGAAGGCCGCGATGAGGGCGGCGGCCATGGTGACGTTGCGGTGTTTGGTGGTGAGCCGGGTGATGCGGGCGATGAGCCCGGCCCGGGTGAGGGCGGTGAAGCCGAACGCGACGGCGATGATGTAGCCGATGAAGAGTTCGGCGTATTCGGTGTCGATGCCGTACGTGAAGACGTGGAGGGCGACGCCGAAGGCTCCGGCGATGATGAGGATCTCGGCCCAGTTGGGGAGGTCCTTGGCGCGCGTGGGAGCGGGGGCCCGGAGGCTGTTGACGAATCGGTTGAGGGGGCTGGGGTGGGTGGTGTCGTCGAGTTCCTGGTCGGCGGGGAGGCCGAGGGCGGCGACGGTGGCGATGATCGCGCCGAGGAGGCTGACCCAGGCTCCGGGTTCCAGGTTGACTACGCCGCCGAGTTTGACGGCGATGGCGCCGATGGAGAAGCCGGTGATGCCGAGGACGCCGAGTGCGGCGAGTCGGACGGGGCTGTTGGCGCCGCCGGGGGTGAGCCAGCCAAGTCCCTTGATCCCGTAGCCGGAGAGGGCGAAGAGGAGGGTGAGGACGGCGCTGATGAGGGTGAGGACCTGGAGGCCGCCGGGGTAGCCGGTGACGGTGAGGTCGCCGGGGAATTCGGCGGTCCAGGTCCAGGCGAGGAAGGTGCCGATGAGGGCGATGGCCGCGCCGGCGGTGGTGAGGTGGCGGGCGGCGGGCAGCGCGATGAGGGCGCTGTTGGCGGGTGTGGACTTGGTGGTCATGGTCATCACGCCCGATCCGCGACGCGTTCGCCGAGCAGGCCCTGGGGGCGTACGAGGAGGACGATGATGAGGAGGGCGAAGGCCCATACGTCCTTCCAGGCGCCGCCGCCGAAGAGTTCCATGCCGGGGACTTCGCTCATGTAGCCGGTGGCGAGGGCTTCGGCGACGCCGAGGACGATGCCGCCGAGCATGGCGCCGTAGATGTTGCCGATGCCGCCGAGTACGGCTGCGGTGAAGGCCTTGAGGCCCATGATGAAGCCCATGCGGAAGCCGATCTGGCCGTTCTTGAGCCCGTAGGCGACGGCGGCGACGGCGGCGAACGCGGCACCGATGGCGAAGGCCATGACGATGATGCGGTCGGTGTTGATGCCCATGAGCTTGGCGGTGTCGGGGTCCTGGGAGGTGGCCTGCATGCCGCGGCCGGCCCGGGTCTTGGAGACGAAGAGGCCGAGGGCGAGCATGCAGAGGGGGGCCACGACGAGGACGAAGATGTCGCCGCGCTGGATGGTGGCGCCGAGGATGTCGAGGGCTTCGCCTTCGAACTGGGGGAAGGAGCGGTCCTTCGTGGCGTTGGGGTACCACATCCATACCGCTTGCTGGAGGGCGAGGGAGAGCCCGATGGCGGTGATGAGTGGTGCCAGGCGTGGGCCGCCGCGCAGGGGCCGGTAGGCGAAGCGTTCGGCGGCCATGCTGATGGCGACGGCGGCTATGACGCCGCCGACGATCATGAGGGGTATCGCGGCTATGAGGGAGAATCCGGACGGAAGCCCGAGGTAGACCGTGAGGGCTCCGAAGCCCCCGATCATGAAGATCTCGCCGTGCGCGAAGTTGATGAGCTGGATGATTCCGTAGACCATCGTGTAACCGATCGCGATGAGACCGTACATCGCGCCGAGGATGAGTCCATTGGCCAGCTGTTGCGGCAGTTCGTTCACCGCAGGGCCTCCGTGGAGTGGTTCGGATATGGCACCGCGCGGGAGGGCTCGTAGCGCTCCCGCGCGGTCTGGTTGCTTTGTGTGAGGGTGGCGGGGTCGTGGCCCGGCCGGTGACTACTCGACGGTGCTGCTGACCTTGGAGACCCACTTGCCGCCGGTGACCTGGTAGGCGGTCATCAGGGTGTTGGTGGTGTCGCCGTATTCGTCGAAGGAGACGGGGCCGGTGACGCCTTCGAACTTGACCTTGTCCATGGCTGCGAGGACCTTGGCGCGGGCGTCGTCCGCGGGGATCTTGCCGTCGTTCTCGGCGGCGACGATCTTGACGGCCTCGATGATGGACCAGGTGGCGTCGTAGGTGCCGCCGCCGTAGGCCTCGTAGGCGTCCTTGTAGCCGGCCGTCTTGTAGTCGGCGATGAACTTCTTGGCGGACTCCAGCTCCTCGACGGGCTTGCCGACGGAGGTGGCGATGTCGCCTTCGGCCTTCTTGTTGAGCTTGATGAAGTCGGCGCTGTACATGCCGTCGCCGCCCATGAAGGGGATCTTGACGCTGTCCTTGATCTGCTGGCTCAGGGGGGCGCCGGCGGGGTACTCGCCGCCGTAGTAGACGGCCTTGGCCTTGGAGCTCTTGACCTTGGTGGCGACGGAGTTGAAGTCGCGGTCCTCGGGGTTGACGTGGTCGGTGCCGACGATCTTGCCGCCGAGTTCGGTGAACGTCGCCTTGAAGGAGGCGGCGAGTCCGGCGCCGTAGGGCTTCTGGTCGTCGATGAGGTAGACGTCCTTGATCTTCGCGGTCTCGAAGAGGTACTTGGCCGCGAAGGCGCCCTGGATCTGGTCCGTGGTGGCGGTGCGGAAGTAGGACGCGTAGGGGCGCTTCTTGTCGCCGGTCTTCCAGTTGTTGCCCTGGGTCAGCTCGGTGCCGGTGTTGGCGGGGGAGACCTGGGTCAGCTTGGCGTCGTTGAGCGGCTTCTGCATCGACTGGGCGACGCCGGAGTTCAGCGGGCCGACGACACCGAGGACCTCTTTGGTGCCGATGAGCTTGACGGCGTTCTGCTGGCCGACGGAGGGCTGGGCCTGGTCGTCGAGTGCTTCCAGCTTGAAGGTGATGCCGGGGACGGTCTTTTCCTTGTTCGCCGTCTTGACGGCGAGGTCGGCGGAGTTCTTGATGCCGAGGCCGAGGGCGGAGAGGTCGCCGGTGAGCGGGGCGTCGAGGCCGATGACGACCGTCTGGTTGCCTCCGTCGCCGCCGCTGCTCTTGCTGTCGTCGCGCGAACCGCAGGCGGTGAGGGTGAGTGCTCCGGTGGTGAGCACTGCGGTGAGTATGAGCAAAGAACGGTGTCGCACGAAAAGTCCTTTCCCTGGCGCGGCCTCCTCTGCTTGAGGTGCCGTGACGATCGCCGGGCCGTACTGGGTTGGTACAGGGCCGTGCAGCAGACGCGCCCGGCGGCGCGGTGACTGGCGGTGACTCTAAGCGCAGCTGGGGGCCACCGGGACTGGTCGGCGGCGGATGTGACTCTCTTGTTATGCCCTTGAGCAAGGCTTGAGGTTCCTGTGAGGACATGTGGCGGTTTCGCCTGGAGTGCGGAAGGACCACATGGTGAGAACGCGCAGCTCTGCTAAGGGGCTTGGGGTGATCTTGGTGCTGACGCGGTTCGGTGGGCGCGGTGGGCGCGGCGAAGTTCCCCGGGTGTCCGTGGCCGGGGTGTGCGGCTGGATTCCGCATTGCCTGCGTGTTACGGAGTGTTACATCGGCGGTTTGGTCGGCGGGGCTGCGGGGGCTGATGTGGCTGCTGAGTGGCTCATGGAACGTGCTGTGTGGTCAAGGAAGTTGACCGAGTGTGTTGGCCAACTGTCGTTTTTTGGTGGGGATATGGCACTGCCCGGCCGGAATGCACAGGGTGCGGTTCTGGCCGGGCAGGTGGGTTCGCCGTGCGGGGCGAGGGGTTGAGGGTGGCGGGGGTCAGCGGGCTTAGGGGCGGGGGTCAGCCGGCTCCGGGACGGGGCTCAGCCGGCTTCGGGGCGGGGGGCGTCGCGGAGGAGGCAGGTGAGGCGTGCGGTGCAGACTCGCTTGTCCTGTTCGTCGGTGATGACGATCTCGTACGTGGCGGTGGAGCGGCCCTGGTGCACGGGGGTGGCGACGCCGGTGACGAGGCCGTTGCGGACGCCTCGGTGGTGGGTGCAGTTGAGGTCGACGCCGACGGCGAGCTTGGAGGCTCCGCCGTGGAGCATGGAGCCGATGGAGCCGAGGGTTTCGGCGAGGACGGCGGAGGCGCCGCCGTGCAGGAGTCCGTAGGGCTGGGTGTTGCCCTCGACGGGCATGGTGCCGACGACGCGGTCGGCGGAGGCCTCGACGATGGTGACGCCCATGCGCTCGCCGAGGTGGCCGGCGGAGAAGAGGGCGGGCAGGTCGACGCCGAGTGCCGCGTACTCGTCGATGACTTCCTGCGGGAAGAGGGGTGTGGTGTGCTCGCCCATGGGTCCGGCTCCGTTTCGGTGCGCTCGTTTCGTTGCTGTCTGCATTGTTCTTACCAGACGGCTGAGCGGACGCTTAGGGGGCGGCGGTCCTTCCGTCGCTCCGGGTGCTCTCGAAGCGGACGACGACCGATTTGCTGGCCGGGGTGTTGCTGGTGTCGGCCGTGGAGTCCAGGGGGACCAGGACGTTGGTCTCCGGGTAGTAGGCGGCGGCGCAGCCCCGGGCGGTGGGGTAGTGGACGACGCGGAAGCCGGCCGCGCGGCGCTCGACGCCGTCCTTCCACTCGCTGACGAGGTCGGTGTACGCGCCGTCGGCGAGGCCGAGGGCGGCGGCGTCCTCGGGGTTGACCATGACGATGCGGCGGCCGCCTTTGATGCCCCGGTAGCGGTCGTCGAGGCCGTAGATGGTGGTGTTGTACTGGTCGTGGGAGCGCAGGGTCTGCAACAGGAGCCTGCCGTCGGGGAGTTCGGGGTACTCGACGGGGGCGGCGGTGAAGTTGGCGCGGCCGGTGGCGGTGGGGAAGCGGCGCTCGTCGCGGGGGGCGTGGGGGAGGGTGAAGCCGCCGGGGCGGGCGACGCGGGTGTTGAAGTCCTCGAAGCCGGGGACGACGCGGGAGATGCGGTCGCGGATGGTGGCGTAGTCGCGCTCGAAGGCCTCCCAGTCGGTACGGGAGTCGGCGCCGAGGACGGCGCGGGCGAGGCGGGCGACGATGGCCGGCTCGGAGAGCAGCTGGGGGCTCGCGGGGGCGAGGTTGCCGCGTGAGGCGTGGACCATGCCCATGGAGTCCTCGACGGTGACGAACTGCTTGCCGCTCGCCTGGACGTCCTTGTCGGTCCGGCCGAGGGTGGGCAGGATCAGGGCGCGGGTCCCGGTCACGGCGTGGGAGCGGTTGAGCTTGGTCGAGACGTGGACGGTGAGGCGGGCGCGGCGCATCGCGGCCTCGGTGACGGCGGTGTCGGGTGTGGCCGCGACGAAGTTGCCGCCCATCGCGAAGAAGACCTTCGCGTCGCCGTCGCGCAGGGCCTGGATGGAGCGCACCACGTCCAGGCCGTGGTGGCGCGGCGAGGTGATCCCGAACTCCTTGTCGAGGGCGTCGAGGAAGGCCGGTGCGGGCCGTTCGAAGATGCCCATGGTGCGGTCGCCCTGGACGTTGGAGTGGCCGCGCACCGGGCAGACCCCGGCGCCGGGGCGGCCGATGTTTCCGCGCAGGAGAAGGAAGTTGACGACTTCGCGGATGGTGGGCACGGAGTGCTTGTGCTGGGTGAGGCCCATCGCCCAGCAGACGATGGTGCGTTTCGAGGCGAGGACGAGGGCGAGGGCCTGCTCGATCTCGGCGCGGGTCAGGCCGGTCGCGGTGAGGGTCTCGTCCCAGTCGGCTGCTTCGGCGGCCTTGGTGAACTCGTCGTAGCCGTGGGTGTGTTCGGTGACGAACGCGGTGTCGACGGCGCCGTCGGTGGCGAGGATCAGCTTGTTGAGGAGGCGGAAGAGGGCCTGGTCGCCGCCGATGCGGATCTGGAGGAAGAGGTCGTTGAGGGCGGTGCCCCGGATCATGCCCTGCGGGGTCTGGGGGTTCTTGAACCGCTCCATGCCGGCTTCGGGCAGCGGGTTCACCGAGATGATCTTCGCCCCGGAGGTCTTCGCCTTCTCCAGGGCGGAGAGCATCCGGGGGTGGTTGGTGCCGGGGTTCTGTCCGGCGACGATGATCAGGTCGGCCTGGTGCAGGTCCTCCAGGGAGACGCTGCCCTTGCCGACGCCGATGGTCTCGGTGAGCGCCGAGCCGGATGACTCGTGGCACATGTTGGAGCAGTCGGGGAGGTTGTTGGTGCCGAACTCGCGGGCGAAGAGCTGGAGCAGGAACGCGGCCTCGTTGCTCGTGCGTCCTGAGGTGTAGAAGAGGGCCTCGTCGGGGGAGGCGAGGGCGGTCAGCTCCTCGGCGATGATCGCGAAGGCCCGCTCCCAGGTCACCGCCTCGTACCGGTCGGCGCCCTCGGGGAGGTACACCGGCTGGGTGATCCTGCCCTGCTGGCCGAGCCAGTAGCCGCTGCGTCCGGCGAGGTCGGCCAGTGGGTGGGCGGCGAAGAAGGCGGGGGTGACGCGGCGCAGGGTCGCCTCCTCGGCGACGGCCTTGGCGCCGTTCTCGCAGAATTCGGCGGTGTGCCGCTTGTCGCCCTCGGGCCACGCGCAGCCGGGGCAGTCGAAGCCGTCCTTCTGGTTGACCTTGAGGAGGGTCTGCGCGGTGCGGCGCACCCCCATCTGCTGCTGCGCGATGCGCAGGGAGTGGGCGACGGCGGGCAGGCCCGCGGCGGCGTGCGGGGCCGGCTCGACCTGCGGGGCGTCCTGGACCGGGTCTCCGGTCGGCGGCTTGGTGGCCATGATGCTGCTCCCCTTCGAGCGCTTCTTCCACGTCCGTACGTCCTCCGTACGTCCTCACCGTCGATCCTGTCACGGCCCCCCGGATGTCGCGCCGGTCCGGATTGTCAGTGGGCCGTGGCAGGATCGGGGGCGTGGCTGAGACGGCATCGAAGAAGACGGCAGACAACCGACCGCGCCTGCTCCTCATGGACGGGCACTCCCTGGCGTACCGGGCGTTCTTCGCCCTGCCCGCGGAGAATTTCACGACGGCGGTGGGGCAGCCGACGAATGCCGTGTACGGCTTCATGTCGATGCTGGCGAACACACTGCGTGATGAGGCGCCCACGCACTTCGCGGTGGCGTTCGACGTGTCCCGCAAGACCTGGCGGGCGACGGAGTTCCCGGAGTACAAGGCGAACCGCTCCAAGACCCCCGACGAGTTCAAGGGGCAGGTCGAGCTGATCGGCGAGCTGCTGGACGCGATGCACGCGGACCGGTTCGCGGTGGACGGTTTCGAGGCGGACGACGTCATCGCGACGCTGGCGACCCAGGCCGAGGCGGCCGGGTTCGAGGTGCTGATCGTCACCGGCGACCGGGACTCCTTCCAGCTGATCACGGAGAACGTGACCGTGCTGTACCCCACCAAGGGGGTCTCCGAGCTGACCCGGTTCACGCCCGAGAAGGTCGTCGAGAAGTACGGGCTCACCCCCCAGCAGTATCCGGACTTCGCCGCCCTGCGCGGCGACCCGTCCGACAACCTCCCCGGCATTCCGGGCGTCGGTGAGAAGACGGCCGCGAAGTGGATCAACCAGTTCGGCTCCTTCGCCGAGCTGGTCGAGCGGGCCGATGAGGTCAAGGGCAAGGCCGGGCAGAATTTCCGCGACCACCTGGACGCGGTGAAGATGAACCGGGTGCTGACCGAGATGGTCCGTGACGTGGAGCTGCCGAAGACCCCGGCCGAGCTGGAGCGCGCCCCGTACGACCGCACGGCGGTCACCGGTGTCCTGGACATACTGGAGATCCGCAACCCGAGCCTGCGCGAGCGCCTCCTCGCCGTCGACCCGGGTGCGGCGGAGGCCGAGCCGCCCGCGCCCGCCGCCGGGATCGAGCTGGACGGGGTCGTGCTCGGCTCCGGCGAGGTCGCCCCGTGGCTGGAGACGCACGGCGCGCAGCCGCTCGGCGTCATGACGGTGGACACCTGGTCGCTCGGCGCCGGCACGGTCACGGAGATCGCGCTCGCCGCCGCCGACGGTGCCGCCGCCTGGCTGGACCCCACCCAGCTGGAGGAGACCGACGAGCGGGCGTTCGCCGCCTGGGTGTCGGACCCGGCCCGGCCGAAGGTCCTGCACAACGCGAAGAACGTGATGCGGGTCCTGCCCGAGCACGGCTGGCGGCTCGAAGGCGTCGCGATGGACACCGCGCTCGCCGCGTATCTGGTGAAGCCGGGACGGCGCTCCTTCGCCCTGGACGCGCTGGCCGTGGAGTACCTGGGCCGGGAGCTGGCCCCGGCCGCCGCCTCCGACGGGCAGCTGGCGTTCGGCGCGGACGACCGGGCCGAGTCGGACGCCCTGATGGCGCAGGCCCGTGCCGTGCTCGACCTGGGCGACGCGTTCACCACCCGCCTCAAGGAGGTGGGCGCGGCGGAGCTGCTGCACGACATGGAGCTGCCGACGTCGATCCTCCTGGCCCGTCTGGAGCGGCACGGGATCGCCGCGGACCGGGCCCACCTGGAGGGGATGGAGCAGCAGTTCGCCGGGACCGTGCAGCAGGCGATCAAGGAAGCGCACGCGGCGGTGGGCCGTGAGTTCAACCTCGGATCGCCCAAGCAGCTCCAGGAGATCCTCTTCGGCGAGCTGGGCCTGCCGAAGACGAAGAAGACCAAGACGGGATACACGACGGACGCGGACGCGCTGGCCTGGCTGGCCGCGCAGACCGAGCACGAGCTGCCGGTCCTCATGCTGCGCCACCGCGATCAGGCCAGGCTACGGGTCACCGTCGAGGGCCTGATCAAGACGATCGCCGCCGACGGACGGATCCACACCACCTTCAACCAGACGGTGGCGGCGACCGGCCGGCTCTCCTCCACCGAACCCAACCTCCAGAACATCCCCGTCCGCACGGACGAGGGCCGGGCGATCCGCCGGGGCTTCGTCGTCGGCGAGGGCTTCGAGACGCTGATGACGGCGGACTACAGCCAGATCGAGCTCCGGGTCATGGCGCACCTCTCCGAGGACGCCGGTCTGATCGAGGCGTTCACCTCCGGCGAGGACCTCCACACCACGGTCGCCTCGCAGGTCTTCGGCGTCGGGAAGGACGCGGTCGACGCGGAGATGCGCCGCAAGATCAAGGCCATGTCCTACGGCCTGGCGTACGGTCTCTCCGCGTTCGGCCTCTCCCAGCAGCTGAACATCGACCCCGCCGAGGCCCGGGTGCTGATGGACACCTACTTCGAGCGGTTCGGCGGGGTACGGGACTATCTCCACCGGGTCGTCGAGGAGGCCAGGGCCACCGGGTACACGGAGACGATCCTCGGCCGGCGCCGCTATCTCCCCGACCTGAACAGCGACAACCGTCAGCGCCGCGAGGCCGCCGAGCGGATGGCGCTCAACGCCCCGATCCAGGGCACCGCCGCGGACATCGTGAAGGTCGCGATGCTGCGGGTGGACAAGGCGCTCACCGAGGCCGGGCTGACCTCGCGGATGCTGCTCCAGGTCCACGACGAAATCGTCCTGGAGATCGCGAAGGGCGAGCGGAAGCGGGTGGAGGAGATCCTGCGCCACGAGATGGCCCACGCGGTCGAGCTGCGGGCCCCGCTCGACGTGTCGGTCGGCGTCGGCGAGGACTGGGAGTCGGCCGCGCACTGAGCCACCGGCAGAGGCCGGGCCCGGGCCGCGTCACGGTTCCGGGCCCGGTCCTGCCGCTCGGCCCTACCCCCGGCCTGCCGGCGCTCCCGCGCGGGGCCTCGCCGCTACCCCCGGCCTGCCGGCGCTTCCGTACGGGGCCTCGCCGCTACCTCGGGCCTGCCGGCGCTTCCGTACGGGTCCCCTCCGCTACCGGCGTCCCCTCCGCTACCGGCGTCCGCTCCGGGCCCCGCGTCCCCCGCCGCCTGCCCGGCAGCCGCATCCACACCCCGTACAGCAGCAGCCCGCCCGCCAGCCCGGCGCCCGCGCCGAAGCAGGCGGTGGGGATGATGTCGAGCGGGCTCTCCACCCGGCCGAAGCGGGCGTACCAGCGGACGCACCGGTGGACGGCGCCGAGCAGCACGCACAGGCCCAGCAGGCCGAGAGCGCCCCACCTCTCCCGGCGGCCGAGCACCGGCACCTCCTCGGGCGCGGCGGCCTTCGGGGTCAGCCGGAGGCCGGTGACGGCGAACCAGCCGATGACCACGAGGGCCAGGGCCGAACTGCCGTACTGGACGAACTGGTACACCGGGAAGCCGCCGACGCTGCGGCTGAGCACCGGCACCAGCTCCGTCCCCCACCGGCTGTGGTGGGTGAACGCGTCCCACACCACATGCGTGGCCGCCCCCAGCGCGCCGGAGACGGCGAACCACAGCCAGGCGGAAGGACCGAAGGAGGCGCGCGTCCACCGCTGCCCCCGCACGAAGACGTGGACGCGGCCCCGTACGCGTACCGGCAGCAGCGCCGCCAACGGCTCCCGCAGCAGGACCCACACCGTCACCAGCGCCGCCGCGATGACCACGTTCACCGTGACGACCCCGAGGAAGGTGTGCGTGAACGATCCGAACGCCATCGCCCCGGGGGCCACCGTGTCCGCGAAGTAGGTGATGTCGGGCGCGAACGAACCGGCGACGAGAGCGGAGGGGAACAGCGGCCACCGGGCCGTCCCGTTCCGGCGGATCGCCGGGAGCACGGCCGCGGCATGACTGAGCGTGAACGGCATGGCGGCAAGTATGCGCGACCGTTCGGGCACCCTTCCGTGGCCGGCAGGACAACATGCGCCCGCGAACGTGAAAAAACAGTAAGAAGCGGTCAGGGCTCGGTGCTCGGCCGACACAAGTTGCCGTAGGGTCGCTGGAGTCCTTGCGCTGGGGAGCGCGAGCAGCCTTCGAGGGGGAGGGACCGGAACGTATGGCAGCGCACATTCGCCGACGTCTGCGCAAGGGGGCCACGACCACCGCGGTGGCGGCGGCCGCCGTGGCGGCACTCGCGGCCTCGCAGGCGCCCGCAGCGACCCTGGCCGACGGAGCCGCCGGCGGCGGTGACCCGAAGGCGGCCGGTGAGGACACCGCGAGCACCGAGGACGACGGCGCCGCGACCGGCAACTCGCCCTACTACACGGACCTTCCGCCCCTGGTCACACCCAACAAGCCCGGAGCCTCCAGCAATCTGCCGGTGACCGGGAGAGCGGAAGCCGGCATCCCGGCGTCGATCCTGGCCGCGTACAAGCAGGCCGAGCAGACCGTCAGGACGACGGACCCCACCTGCCGGCTGCCCTGGCAGCTCCTCGCGGCGATCGGCAAGGTCGAGTCCGGCCAGGCGCGCGGCGGACGCGTCGACGCCAACGGCACCGCCAGCCCCCCGATCCTCGGCCCGGCCCTCAACGGCCAGGGCTTCGCCCTGATCAAGGACACCGACGGCGGGGCGTACGACAGCGACGCGGTCCACGACCGTGCGGTCGGCCCGATGCAGTTCATCCCGTCGACCTGGGCCGCCTGGGGCCAGGACGCCAACAGCGACGGCCGCAAGGACCCCAACAACATCTACGACGCGGCGCTCGCCGCCGGCCGTTACCTCTGCGCCAACGACCGGGATCTGGCCATCGCCGCCGACCTCGACAAGGCCGTGCTGAGCTACAACCAGTCGGGGGAGTACCTGCGCACGGTCCGCTCCTGGTTCTCGTACTACCAGCGCGGTACGCACGAGATCCCCGACGGCACCGGAACGCTGCCCACCACTCCGAGCATCCCCTCCGGCGCCACCCCGAGCCCGAACCCGGGAACTCCGAACCCGGGCACCACCCCGAGCCCGGGAACCCCGAGCCCGGGCACCACCCCGAGCCCGAAGCCCTCCCCGGACAAGCCGGGCGGGAAGCCGGGCCCGGGCTCCTCGAAGCCCGGCGACGGCTCCACCAGCCCGACGCCGAAGCCGCCGAAGCCGCCCACCTCCAAGCCGACGCCGGCCGAGACCTTCGGCTCCCTGGAGAACGCGGGCACCGGCCCGCTGCGCGCCACCGCGGGCCAGGCGTTCGACGAGCGGGTCACCGTCCTCGCCCGCAACGCGCTCGGCGCTCCGCTCGGCAAGGTGCCCGTCACGTTCACCGTCACCGGGAACACCGGCACGCTCTTCGCCGGCGGCAAGAAGACCGTCACGGTGCGGACCGGGTCCGACGGCACCGCCACCGCGCCGCAGCTCAGGGCCGGCGAGAAGGCCGGGGAGTTCACGGTGACCGCCGTCGCGGGCACCGGCAGGCCGCGCACCCTGACCTACGCGGCGACCGTCACCGCCCGCCAGGCCGACGCGCTCGTCCGGACCGACGAGAAGGCGCTCGTCGCCGCGCCCGGCGAGAAGTTCGCGGACGCCGTCACCGTCAGGGCCACGTACAAGGACGCCGCGGCGGCCGGAGTGGCCGTCACTGCCACCATGGTCAAGGACCCCCTGGGGCTGTTCGACAACGACAAGGGCCCGTACTTCAAGGACGCGGCCGGCAAGCCGGTGCGGACCCTGACCACCCTGACGACGGACGCCGAGGGTGTGCTCCGGCTCCCGGAGATCTTCGCGGACGACACCGAGGGCACCTTCAAACTGCGCCTCACCACCGAGGGCGGCGCCTCGGTCGTCATCGAACTCACCATCCAGGCCCCGGAGGAGACCGCCCCCGAGGAGACCGCCCCGGAGGAGACTGCCCCGGAGGAGACCGCCCCGGAGGAGGCGGCTCCGAAGGAGACGGAAACCCCCGAAGCCTGACCCCGCCGCACCCGCCACGCCGCACAGCCATCGCGCACAGCCCCTCGGTCATCCGGCCGAGGGGCTGTCCGCTCTGTTCTCATCTCGCGCCCCGGTTGCTACGGTGCCCCAGCCCTGACGCCCCATCAGGCAGCCGGCGGCCCATCAGGTCGCCGTCACCGGACCACGCCCCGGGAGGCCGAGCATGCGTGCCCTCGTCGCCGCCGCCATCGGACTGGCCGCCGCCCTCGCGCTCGTGCTCACCGTCTCCGCCGTCGGCTCCCCGGCCGGGGAGACCTCGCCGAAACCCCTGCTGACCACCGTCCCGGGACCGAAGAGATAGCCGCCGCAGAGGGAGAGGTCACCACCATGCGCCGCCGAGCCGGTCTCGTACTCCTGGCCTTCGCCGTGTTCTTCGCCGCCCTGTCACCCCTGCTGCGCTGGTACGCCTTCCCGCGCCTGGCCAAGGTCCCGCCGAACCAGTACCAGGAAGTCGTCCTGGAGGCGTCCCCCGCCACCCTCCTCGACTACACCACCCTCAAGGCCAGGAAGGTCGAGAAGGTCACCATCGTCCAGACGCTCAAGGGCAACGTGGAGGAGTCCGAGAAGATCGAACGCAGCGCCGGACGCGACGTCGTCGTCTGGGACGCGCTCTCCTACATCCAGGGCCCCGACGGCAGGATGGTCTCCGAGATCCCCGAGCGCTACATCTTCGACGCCCACAGCCAGGCCCCCGTCAACGCCACCGGCGAGATGGTCGACGGCGACCCGGTCCGGCGCGAGGGCATCGAGTACAAGTGGCCCTTCCTCACCGAGAAGCGCGACTACGAGTACTTCGACGCCCAGAGCCGCACCACCGCCCCCATCCACTACAAGGGCACCAGGACCTTCCGGGGACTGGACGTCTACTACTTCGAGCAGACCATCCCGTGGACCAAGGTCCCCATGCCCAAGAAGATGCCCATCGAGGGCATCACCCCCGAACAGATCGCGCAGACCGGCATGACCCGCTGGTACACCACGAAGCGCATGTTCTGGGTCGACCCCGTCACCGGAGCCCCCGTCAACGGCGAGGAGATCCATACGGAGGAGCTGCGCGACGCCAAGAAGATGGGCATGTCCGAGGACACCGTCACCGCGTTCTCCGGCCATGTGAAGATGCGCGAGGACTACATCGCGGACACCGTCGACCTGGTGAAGTCCCAGCGCGTCCTGGTCCTCCTCCTCACCTCGTACCTGCCCTGGGGCTTCCTCGGCCTCGGCATCGCACTGCTCGCGCTCGCCCTCTGGCTGGAGGCGCGGTCCCGGCAGGCGGAGAGTCCTACGACCGCTTGAGCCGCGCCGAGGTGAACCGCGTCGCCGGTACGGTCGCGGGGTCCTCCGGCCACGGATGCTTCGGGTAGCGGCCGCGCAGCTCCGCCCGCACCGCCTTGTAGCCCTCCCGCCAGAACGACGCCAGGTCCGCCGTGACGGCCGCGGGCCGCCCGGCGGGGGAGAGCAGGTGCACCAGGACCGGCACCCCGGCGACCCGGGGCGTCTCGGCCAGTCCGAACAGCTCCTGGAGCTTCACCGCCAGGACGGGCTGCTCGCCGCCGTACTCCACCCTGATCCGGGAACCGCTCGGCACCTCGATCCGCTCCGGCGCCAGCTCGTCGAGCCGGGCGGCCTCCCCGGTCGCCCAGGGCAGCAGCCGCCGCAACGCCTGGCCCGCGTCGATCCGCCCCAGGTCGGCGCGGAGCCGGGCCCGCGACAGCTCCGGCTCCAGCCACGCCCCGGTCTCCGCGAGCAGCGCCGCGTCCGACACGTCCGGCCACGGCGCGCCCAGCACGCGGTGCAGGAACGCCAGCCGCAGCCGGAACTGCTCACTGTCCCGGGTCCACCGCAGCAGCCCGAGCCCCTCCCGCCGCAGCCCCTCGGCCAGGGCCCCGCGCACCAGCTCCGGATCGGGCTGCCGCAGCGGCCGTACCGCCAGCTCCACCGCGCCCAGCCGGTCCACCGACCGGGCCACCACCTCGCCGTCCACCCACCGGACCTCCTCGCCCCGCACCCGCAGATGACCGGCGGCCAGCAGCGCGGTGGGCTCGTCGACCACCGCCGCCAGCCGCACCCGCGCCGACGCCGCGTGGGAGGGCCGGTCCGCGACCGCCACGGCCAGCCAGGGCGCGCTGCGCAGCCGCGAGGCGTCCCGCAGCTCCGCGCCCGTGCCCGACGCCATCAGGAAGGCCCCGTCGCCCCGGGCCCGCGCCACCCGCTCCGGGAACGCCAGCGCGGCGACGAGGCCGACGACGGCGTCGTCCGAGCGGGCCCCGCCGGAGCCGGCGCCGTCCACCTGGCCCGACAGCCGGCGCACCTCCTGCTTCCAGCGCCCCGCGTATCCGTCCTGGCCCCGGCGGGCGGTCCGCAGCGCCGCCGCGAGATCGTCCCCGTACTCCCTCGGCGGCTCCTCGCTCAGCAGCGCCACCACCTCCGCGGCCCGCCGCGCCCCGGCCTCCCGCGCGCCGTCCAGCAGGGCCCGCGCCAGCCGGGGGTGCAGCCCGAGACGGGACATCCGGGTGCCGCGCTCGGTGACCCGGCCCCCGTCGTCCACCGCGCCGATCGCCTCCAGCACCTCCCGGGCGGCGCCCATCGCCCCGGCGGGCGGCGGGTCCAGCAGCGCGAGCGAGGAGGCGTCCGGATCGCCCCAGCACGCCGCCTGGAGCGCGAAGGCGGCAAGGTCGGCGACCTTGATCTCGGGTGACGGGAAGCGCGCGAGCCGCACGTCCTCGGCCTGGTCCCAGCACCGGTACACCGCCCCCGGGGCCTCCCGCCCCGCCCGCCCGGCACGCTGCCGCCCGGCCGCCCGGGAGGCCCGTACGGTGCTCAGGGCGCTCAGGCCCCGGGCATGGTCGGTACGGGGCTCCCGCGCGAGACCCGAGTCGACGACGACCCGCACGCCCGGCACCGTCAGCGACGACTCCGCCACCGAGGTCGCCAGGACCACCCGCCGCCCCCCGGAGGACCCGGCCAGCACCGCGTCCTGCACGGCGGCCGGAGCCCGCCCGTGCACCTGGAGCACCTCCGCGTCCACGCCCGCGAGCTGCCCGGCCACCCGCCCGATCTCCCCGACGCCGGGCAGGAAGCAGAGCACATCCCCCGCCCGCTCCCCGAGCGCCCGCCGCACGGTCGCCGCCACATGCGTCAGCAGGGCGGGGTCCACCCGCATCCCGTGCGGCGGCTTCACCGGACGGGCGGGCGGCGCCCAGAGGACCTCCACCGGATGCGAGACGCCCTGCGCCTCGATCACCGGGGCGTCGCCGAGCAGCCGCGCCCAGCCCTCCGCGTCCGTCGTCGCGGACGCCGCCACCAGCCGCAGATCGGGCCGGATCGTGCCCCGTACGTCCAGGAGGAACGCGGCGACCGTGTCCGCGTCCAGATGCCGCTCGTGGCACTCGTCGATGATCACCACGTCCACCCCGGCCAGCTCCTGATCCCGCTGGAGCCGCTGGAGCAGCACCCCGGTGGTCACGACCTCCACCACCGTGTCCCGCCCCACCACGCGCTCGCCGCGCACCGTGAAGCCGACCCGCTCGCCCGGCCGCTCGCCCAGCAGCCAGGCCATCCGCCGCGCCGCCGCCCGCGCGGCGATCCGGCGCGGCTCGGCGACCACGACCCGGCGCGCCGGGCCCTCGCCGGTCAGCCCGGCCAGCACCAGCGGGACGAGCGTCGTCTTGCCGGTGCCGGGCGGGGCGCACAGGACGGCGACGCCCCGGTCGTCGAGCGCGCGCCGCAGGGCGGGCACGGCGGTGCGGACGGGCAGTCGGTCCAGGGCTTCGGTGCGGATCACGCCCCCAGTGTCGTACGGGAGCGCCCGGTGTCGTAGGGGAGCCCCCAGCGTCGTACGGGAACCCCCGGTGTCGTACGGGAGCGCCCCCAGGGGCCGCGCACCCCGGACGGTCAGCGGCTCAGCCCCGCTCGCAGACGAAGATCGCCGTGCCCGGGATCAGGTTGCCGCGCAGCGGGGACCAGCCGCCCCACTCCTGGTTGTTCCAGGCGGGCCATTCCGGTTCGACCAGGTCGACCAGCCGGAAGCCGCCCGCCACCACGTCCCGGACCCGGTCGCCCAGCGTTCGGTGGTGTTCCACATAGACGGCGTCGCCGTCCTCGTCCTGTTCCACGTAGGGGACGCGGTCGAAGTAGGAGGCGGCGACGGACAGCCCCTCGGGCCCGGGCTCGTCCGGGAAAGCCCAGCGGATCGGGTGCGTCACGGAGAACACCCAGCGCCCGCCGGGCCGCAGCACCCGGTGGACCTCGCGGAAGACCCGCACGGGGTCGGCGACGAACGGCACGGCCCCGTACGCGGAGCAGGCCAGGTCGAAGGAGCCGTCCCGGAACGGGAGCCGGCCCGCGTCGGCCTCGACGAGCGGGACGTCCCCGCCGATCCGCAGGGCGTGCTGGAGCTGGCGGTGGGAGAGGTCGAGCGCGACCGGGCGGGCGCCCTGCCCGGCCAGCCAGCGCGAGCACTGGGCGGCCCCGGCGCCGATCTCCAGGACGTCGAGGCCCCTGAGGGAGGCGGCGGGCCCCAGCAGGGCGGCGTCCGCCTCGTCCAGCCCCTCCGGACCCCAGACGAAGCGGTCGTCCCCCAGGAAGCCGCCGTGGTCGCTCTGGTACTCGTCGGCGTTCCGGTCCCACCAGCCGCGGCTGGCCCGGCTGCTCTCCGTCTCGTCCGCCGCACGGCGTGTGGCCTCCGGCTCCGGGGGCTCTGCGGGTTCTGCGGAGTAGGTCCCGTGGATCTCTTGGCTCATCGTGCCCGTCGTTGTAGTTTGCCTTCACCCGCCGCGCGCGGTACGTACCAGGGGGCGCACCCCGGGGGTACGGACGCGCGTCCGCGGCGCCGTGCCGTAGTGTTCTCGGGCCGATACGGCCTCGGAGAACACGAGTTGTGCCGGAATCGGGGCGGTGTGCCCCGGGTGTGCGCCTTCGCGCATTGACCCTGTCCGGCTGCCCCCGTATGCTACAAGTTGCGCTGCGAGCCTGCGCGCCTCAGACCTAGCAGGCCGCGCTCGCGTCTGTTGCATGTCCCCTCGGTTGTCGAGGCGTCTCTCCGGAAACGGATTGCGCGCTTTCCAGGCTGTCCGGCTTCTGCAGAGGCGATACGGGCTTTCGGCGTAGCAGTACCTACGACTCTCTGTCCGTACCGGAGCCCTTTCCCACATGACGAGCAGCACCGAGACCACCGCCACCACTCCGCAGGTTGCGGTCAACGACATCGGCGACGCGGACGCGTTCCTCGCGGCGATCGACGAGACGATCAAGTACTTCAACGACGGCGACATCGTTGACGGTGTCATCGTCAAGGTTGACCGGGACGAAGTTCTCCTCGACATCGGTTACAAGACCGAAGGTGTCATCCCGAGCCGCGAGCTCTCGATCAAGCACGACGTCGACCCGAACGAGGTCGTCAAGGTCGGCGACGAGATCGAGGCCCTGGTTCTCCAGAAGGAGGACAAGGAAGGCCGCCTGATTCTCTCGAAGAAGCGCGCTCAGTACGAGCGTGCTTGGGGCACCATCGAGAAGATCAAGGAAGAGGACGGCATCGTCACCGGTACCGTCATCGAGGTGGTCAAGGGTGGTCTCATCCTCGACATCGGCCTCCGTGGCTTCCTGCCGGCGTCGCTCGTCGAGATGCGTCGCGTCCGCGACCTCCAGCCCTACGTGGGCAAGGAGCTCGAGGCCAAGATCATCGAGCTGGACAAGAACCGCAACAACGTGGTCCTGTCCCGCCGTGCCTGGCTCGAGCAGACCCAGTCCGAGGTTCGCCAGACGTTCCTCACCACCCTGCAGAAGGGTCAGGTCCGCTCCGGCGTCGTCTCCTCGATCGTCAACTTCGGTGCCTTCGTGGACCTGGGTGGCGTCGACGGTCTCGTGCACGTCTCCGAGCTGTCCTGGAAGCACATCGACCACCCCTCCGAGGTTGTCGAGGTCGGCCAGGAAGTCACCGTCGAGGTTCTCGACGTCGACATGGACCGCGAGCGCGTCTCCCTGTCGCTCAAGGCGACGCAGGAAGACCCGTGGCAGCAGTTCGCCCGGACGCACCAGATCGGTCAGGTCGTCCCGGGTAAGGTCACCAAGCTCGTTCCCTTCGGTGCGTTCGTCCGCGTCGACGAGGGCATCGAGGGCCTGGTCCACATCTCCGAGCTGGCCGAGCGCCACGTGGAGATCCCGGAGCAGGTCGTCCAGGTCAACGACGAGATCTTCGTCAAGGTCATCGACATCGACCTCGAGCGTCGTCGCATCAGCCTCTCGCTGAAGCAGGCCAACGAGTCCTTCGGTGGCGACCCGGCCTCGGTCGAGTTCGACCCGACGCTGTACGGCATGGCCGCGTCGTACGACGACCAGGGCAACTACATCTACCCCGAGGGCTTCGACCCCGAGACCAACGACTGGCTCGAGGGCTTCGAGGCGCAGCGCGAGGTCTGGGAGACCCAGTACGCCGAGGCGCAGACGCGCTTCGAGCAGCACCAGGCCCAGGTCATCAAGTCCCGCGAGGCCGACGAGGCTGCTGCGGCCGAGGGCGCTGCCGCCCCGGCCGGCGCTGCTCCGGCCGCCTCCGGTGGCAGCGGTGGCGGTGGCGGCGGCTCCTACTCCTCGGAGTCGGCGGACAACTCCGGCGCCCTGGCGTCGGACGAGGCCCTTGCCGCGCTGCGCGAGAAGCTCGCGGGCGGCCAGAGCTGACGCTCTGACCCCGGCGGCTCATCGGCTGCGGTAGCTGTACAGCGGTAAGTGAGGCCCGTCCCCTTCGGGGGGCGGGCCTCGCTCGCGTCTGCGGGGCGGGGCGGGGCGGTTACGGAGTGACGGCGATGTTGGTCAGCCCCCTGCCGCCGGTGACGGTGTTGCTCGCGTACACGGTGGTGCGGCAGCCGGAGCTGTTGTTGGTGACGTTGATGGCGAGTCGCTTGCCGCCGGTGGCCCCGGAGAGGTCCGAGGCGTTGTCGCGGAAGACGGTGCCGCAGCCCCAGCCGCTCTGCTGGGTGTGGGTCTCGTAGCCGTTGTTGGTGGTGCGCGAACCCTTGTTGCCCTCGACCAGGACGTTGTTGCCCTTCACGTCGACCCAGGAGTCGTCGTAGTTGGCGCCGGTCAGTCCATGGCCGTCGAAGGTGTTGCCGATGATCCTCGCGCCGGTCGTGCCCTCCTTGATGTCGATGCTCTCGCCGCCGACACCCGGGCCGATGGTGTTGTTGAGGATCTGCGCGTTGTCGCTGCGGTCGGAGAGGTCGCCGGCCGAACCGACGTACACGCCCTCGCCCATGCCGCGTCCGTTCTGCCCGGTGTCGTGGATCCGGGAGTTCTTCAGTACGCCGTTCTTGCTGGACTTGCGGAAGTGGACGCCTTCCATGTTGAGGTCGTGCACGGTCACGGAGTCGATGACGACGCCGTTCGCCGCGTCGGCCATGATGCCCTTCTGGCCGCCCCTGACCGTGACGCCCTGGACGGTCCAGTACGAGGCGCCGTTCAGGTGCAGCCCGTAGCCGCCGCCGGCGGTCAGGACCGCCCTGCTGGAGCCGGTGAGGGCGATCCGCGCCCCGGAGGTGCCGGGCCGGGTGGCCTTGAAGTTCCCGGTGTACGTGCCGTCGGCGAGCCGGATCGTGTCACCGGGGGAGACGGTGGTGAGTGCCGACTTGAGCTGGGCCGCGGTGCTGACGTCGATGACCGCCGCGTTCGCGGGCCCGGCGCCGGCCAGGGTGAGACCGCCGGCGGCCAGGGCTGTGGCGAGCAGAGCGGTGAGGGGGGAGCGGGTGCGCATGGGGGGTGCCTTCCCGTCGGAGGGGTCCGGATGCTTCTCGTGCGGGTAACGTCTACGCTCTCGTCGTGCAGTTCTTGTACATGAACGCGAGATGCGTGTCTGAACGTGTTGCCCAGAGACGGTAGGGACGGCGGAGGGGCGCGTCAAGGTCTGGACCAGGATCGGCGGGCGCTGCCGGAGAGGCCGAACCGCTCGCGCGGCACGGGCAACTGACACGCCGTGACCCGCCCTCGCCGGGGAAAGTCCGGGTGCGGGGAATGCGCGTGCCGCCCTTCGTGTTCTTGCCTAGGAACACGAGGAGGAGCGGTAACCGTGCCTGATCCGCAGAGTTTGTACGAATGGGAGCCGAAGGGCCTGGCCGTCGTCGACATGGCCTTGGCGCAGGAGTCGGCCGGCCTGGTCATGCTCTACCACTTCGACGGCTACATCGACGCGGGCGAGACCGGCGAGCAGATCGTCGACGGCCTGCTCGAAACGCTGCCGCACCAGGTCGTCGCCCGCTTCGACCACGACCGGCTCGTCGACTACCGCGCACGGCGCCCCCTGCTCACCTTCCGGCGCGACCGCTGGGCGTCCTTCGAGGCTCCGACCCTGGAGGTGCGGGTGGTCCAGGACGCCACCGGAGCGCCCTTCCTGCTGCTGTCGGGCCCGGAGCCGGATGTGGAGTGGGAGCGGTTCGCCGCCGCCGTCGAGCAGATCGTCGAGCGCCTCGGCGTACGGCTCGCGGTGAACTTCCACGGCATCCCGATGGGCGTCCCGCACACCCGCCCCGTCGGCATCACCCCGCACGGCAACCGCACCGACCTGATGCCGGGCCACCGAAGCCCCTTCGACGAGGCCCAGGTACCCGGTTCGGCCGAGGCCCTCGTCGAGTACCGGCTGATGGAGGCGGGCCACGACGTCCTCGGGGTCGCCACCCACGTCCCGCACTACGTCGCCAGGTCCTCCTACCCGGACGCGGCGCTGACCGCGCTGGAGGCGATCACCGCGGCGACGGGTCTCGTGCTGCCCGCGCTCGCGCACTCCCTGCGCACCGAGGCGCACCGCACCCAGACCGAGATCGACCGGCAGATCGGCCAGGGCGACGAGGAGCTGGTCTCCCTCGTCGAGGGCCTGGAGCACCAGTACGACGCCGTCGCCGGCTCCGAGACGCGCGGCAACCTCGTCGCCGAGCCGGTCGACCTGCCGTCCGCCGACGAGATCGGCCGCGAGTTCGAGCGCTTCCTCGCCGAGCGGGAGGGCGAGGGCTGAGCGCCCCCGCCCGGCCCGTAGGCTGCGGCCCATGCTGAAAGTGGGCCTGACCGGCGGCATCGGAGCCGGCAAGAGCGAAGTGTCGCGGCTGCTCGTGACGTACGGTGCCGTCCTGATCGACTCCGACCGGATCGCCCGTGAGGTCGTCGAGCCCGGTACGCCCGGACTCGCGGCCGTCGTCGAGGAGTTCGGGCCGGGCGTGCTGACCGCCGAAGGCGCTCTGGACCGCCCGGCGCTCGGCGCGCTCGTCTTCGCCGACGCCGGGCGGCTGGCCGCGCTCAACGCGATCGTCCACCCCCTGGTCGGCGCCCGCGCGGCCGAACGGGAACGGGCGGCCCCCGAGGACGCCGTCGTCGTCCACGACGTCCCGCTCCTCACGGAGAACGGGCTCGCCCCCCTCTACGACCTGGTCGTGGTCGTCGACGCCTCCGCCGAGACCCAGCTCGACCGGCTCGTCACGCTGCGCGGAATGACGGAGTCGGACGCCCGTGCCAGGATGGCCGCACAGGCCACGCGCGACCAGCGCCGGGCCGTCGCCGACCTGATCGTGGACAACGACGGGCCGTTGGAGGCGCTGGAACCGCAGGTGCGCACGGTCTGGGACGAGTTGGTCCGCAGGGCCGCCGCCGCCCGCTGAGCCGCGTGCGGGGACGCCCCGGCCGGACGTAATACCGGCTCGGGGGTGAACGTTGGAAACCCGCGAGGGAAGGGAAGGATGCGACCGTGCCCGAGAGGAATCCGCAGACCCACGTCATCGACTTCCGAGCGGCCGAGCAACTGCTCGACGCCCGGGACCCCCGGGGTGCCGTCAAGCTCCTCGACTCGGTGATCGCCGCCCATCCGGAGAACACCGCCGCCCGGCTGCTCCGGGCCCGCGCCTTCTTCGCCGCCGCCCAACTGCGTCCCGCCGAGCTGGAATTCGAGCTGGTGCTGGAGCGCGAGCCGGACAACGCGTTCGCCCACTTCGCCCTGGCCCGTACCTTCGAGCGGGCGGGGCGTCCCGAGCAGGCGACCCGGCACTTCCGCCTGGCGGCGGCGCTCGACCCGAAGCCGGAGTACCTCCGGGCCGCGAAGTTCGACGAGCGGTCCTGACGGACCGGACCGACGACACCCGGACACGGCCTAGGGGCGCCCGGAAGGAGGGCCCGCCCGCCCCCCGTTCTCCCAGCCGCTGTCCGTGCCGGGCCCCGCCCGGTGTGGACGGCCGTCGCCGTGGTCCGGCTCGTACGGCGGAACGTCACGGTCCGGCTGGTAGTGCGGGCCCTGGCGCATGCGGTATCGGATCACGCAGAGGTCCAGGACCGCGAGCAGCAGCACCACCCCGCAGGCCGCGGCCCAGCCCGGTCGTCCGGCCAGGGAGAACGCCACCACGCCGAAGAGGGCCCAGAGCATGCCCCACAGGCTCAGCCAGAGCCGCATCCGCAGCGGACTGCGGGCGGTCGCGGGTTCACTGCCGGTACGCATGACGATCACCTCACCCCACCAGCATGGACCCGTCCGGCGGCGTACGGAAACACCACGCGGCGCACGCGGAAGGAACGGCGGTGCGGCCCGGGGAGGGACGCTACGCTGCGGGCTCCGGCGCTGACCCCGCGTGATGGCCGGGGAACCCCGCCCGGCGGCGGCTCGTTCGTCCTTCATGAGCGAATCACTGGTACGCGAGGGGCACGAGGGGACCGGTCCCGGAGCCATCACGCCCGACGGGTGCGCGGTGGAGCTGTACCGCCGGCTCTCCGCCGGCGACGAGCCGGACGTGATCGCGGGCGTGGCCCCCGCCGGGGCGAGCATCCTCGAACTGGGCTGTGGGGCGGGCCGCGTGACCCACCCGCTGGTGCGGCGCGGATTCCGGGTGACGGCGGTGGACGAGTCGCCGGAGATGCTGGAGGAGATCGTCGGGGCACGCAGGGTGCGGAGCCCCATCGAAACGCTGGACCTGGGCGGCGAGCGGTTCGACGTGGTGCTGCTCGGCTCGTTCCTGGTCCATGCGGGCGAGCACCGGGTGCGCGACGGGATGCTGCGCGTCTGCCGCGACCACGTGCGGGACGACGGGATCGTCCTCGTCCAGCGCGAGGGGGTGGCCCACCGCTCGGAGCTGCCGTGGGAGCGGACCGACCCGTCCGGCGGTCTCATCCGGATCGTCTCCGCGGATCCGGTGGGCGACGGTGTGCGCTCGGTGCGCGCGGAGTATCACTTCGACGACGCGCGGTGGACGCAGACCTTCCTGTCGCGGGAGCTGTCCGACGAGGACATCGCCCGGCATCTGGCGACGGCCGGACTCGCGGTGGACCGCACTCTCACCGACGACGGCACCTGGCTGCTGGCCCGGCCCGTGCTCTGAGGGGCCGCGGCCGGCCGACTCCCGTCCCGCCCGCCCCAGCCGCTCAGTGCACGAAGCTGTAGCTGCGCCACGGCTCGCTGCCCGGCGCCGTCACATCGCTGACCCCGGTCGGCACATAGATCGTGCTGCCGCCCGTGCAGTCACGTGTGCGGTACATGATGGCGTCGACCAGCGTCCCGTTCTCCACCTCGTGGGCTCCCACCGGTGCGATCCGGTGGCAACCGCGTACCGACGGGCTCTCCACCTGCAACACCGCTTCGTGCTCCGTCTTGTACGTCACCGGGCCCACCGCGGTGCGGCCGAGCCCCGAGCAGCCCGAGACGGCGAGGGTGAGGAGCGAGGCTCCGGCGGCGATCCCGAGGCGGCGTCGGCGGCGGGGAACGGTGGCGGTCACGGACATGGGCGGGTCCTCGTCTGCTCGTCCGGTGCTCGTCCGGCGATTCGGTACGTCGGGAAGACGTGCTGGCGCTGGCCACCCTGCCCGCCCCGGGGCGGGCAGGCATCCGGTGCGCGGCCGACCGGGCGAGCCGCGGTGCGACGGACCAGGGTTCCCCATACGCCCAAATGGGGCATAGATTTATAAAAGGTGTTATGCGTCAAGGGTGTTCCACGGGCACGCGGGTGTCCGCTCCCCTTCGTCCCAGGGGGCCGTCATGGTTCAGGAACTAGTGATCGCCCTGGTGGCGGTGCTCTGCGCCGGAGCGCTGTACGTGGCCTCGGCGGCGCGGGTGATCCGGCAGTACGAGCGCGGTGTGGTGCTGCGGCTCGGCCGGCTGCGGGACGATGTGCGGCTGCCGGGCTTCACCATGGTCGTGCCGGGGATCGACCGGCTGCGCAAGGTCAACATGCAGATCGTGACCATGCCCGTGCCCGCCCAGGACGGCATCACCCGGGACAACGTCACCGTCCGCGTGGACGCTGTCATCTACTTCAAGGTGGTCGACCCGACGAACGCCGTCATCGCGGTGGAGGACTACCGGTTCGCCGTCTCGCAGATGGCCCAGACCTCGCTCCGGTCGATCATCGGCAAGAGCGACCTGGACGATCTGCTGTCCAACCGCGAGAAGCTGAACCAGGGGCTGGAGGTCATGATCGACAGCCCGGCGGTCAGCTGGGGCGTGCAGATCGACCGGGTGGAGATCAAGGACGTCTCGCTGCCGGAGACCATGAAGCGGTCCATGGCCCGCCAGGCCGAGGCCGACCGGGAACGACGCGCCAGGGTGATCAACGCCGACGCGGAGCTCCAGGCCTCCAAGAAGCTGGCGCAGGCGGCGGGCGAGATGTCCGCCCAGCCCGCGGCGCTCCAGCTGAGGCTGTTGCAGACCGTGGTCGCCGTCGCGGCGGAGAAGAACTCCACGCTGGTGCTGCCCTTCCCGGTCGAGCTGCTCCGCTTCCTGGAGCGCGCGCAGCAGCCGGCGGCGGAGACGGGGCACGACGAACCCGCCGTACCCCATGCCCCGGCCGTACCTGCCGACCTCCTCGCTCCGGCCGCGCCTCCCACCGCCCCGACCGCGCCGTCCTCATCGGAACAGCCGTTCGCCCATCACTGAGCGTGGCGGCCCGCACGCGGAGCGGGGCACCCGCCCGATCGATTACGCCGTCGCTGACCTGGGGTGATACGGCGGGCGTCCGCAGTGTCAGACCTCCCGCCTAGACTCGCGGAGTCAGCACATTCCGTGCCGACGAAAGACCGCGGATCAGGTGGGAGGGGGTGGCGGACATGACGGCACGGACCCGGGAGGGCGAGCCGCGGGACACCATGGACACGGCCCGGACCGCCGATGCCGGACGCCTCCTGCGCTGCGCGGCGGTCTTCCTGCCCGGCCCGGTGCCCAGGGACGGCCGCATTGCCTTCTGGGATCCGCTCGCGGACGCCGGCCCGTGGCACGACGACGGCGCGCGGGGGCGCAGCGGGGCGCCCTTCGCGTACGCGGAGACCCCCGGCAGTCCCGACTCCGTCCCGTGCACCACCGCCCGGCTCACGGTCGTCCGGCCGGACCCGGCGGCGGGCCCCGGGAGCGTGCGCGCCGTCGCGGCGCCCGCGGCCCTGGTGTCCGTGGCCGACGCGCTCCCCCTGCTCGTCCGGGCACGCCATCAGGCCTCCGCCCATCCCGCCACCCGCTGCTGGGGCGCGGCCGCTCTGCACGCCCTTCAGCTCGTCGCCCGCGGCCGGCTCCTCCCCGGACTCACGGCGGACGGACACGACGCCTGGCGGGCGGGTCCGAGGGACGCCGAGGACGTCGCGCACCTGCGGGCGGTCGCCGCCGCCCTGCCGCCCGAGGGGCACGCGGCGCCGGTCCCCGGCTCCGAGCCGCCCCGGCTCCCCGACCCCGAGGCGCTGATCGGGGCGTTCCTGGACGCCGTCGCCGACACCCTGCCGCGCACCCCCGCCGCCGCGTTCGCGATGGGCGCGCCGTTCGCCGCCCACGAGCCCCAGCATCTGCCCCATGCCGCGGCCTGGGCCGTGGAGGTCGCCTCGGGGCTGGACGCGGGCGTGCGGGTCTCGCTGCGCCTGGACCTCTCCGCGTACGAGCTGTTCGACACCGCCGACACCTACGCGGTCACGGCCGCCCGCGAGGAGACGGAGACCGACGGGGGACCCGCCCGGCCGGAGCACCCGGACGACCCGGCGGTCCGGCACGCCGCCGCCGCCGTCGTCCAGGTCCACAGCCTCGCCGACCCGACCTACGTGGTGGACGCGGCCGCCCTGTGGAACGGCGCGGTGGGCGAGCCGTTCGGGCCGCGTGCCCGGGTCGACGCGGTGCTGGCGGTGCGCCGCGCCGCCCGCGTCTGGGCCCCGCTGGAACGACTGCTGGGGCAGCCCGCGCCCGATGTGCTCGCGATCACCGAGGACGAGCTGTACGAGCTGCTGAGCGACGCGGGATCCCGGCTGGCCGCCGCCGGGGTCGAGGTGCACTGGCCGCGCGAGCTGGCCCGTTCCCTCACCGCGACCGCCGTCGTGCGGCCCGCGCCCGGATCGGCCACCGACGGCACGTCCTTCTTCGACGCCGAGCATCTCTTCGCCTTCGACTGGCAGCTCTCCCTGGGGGAGGAGCGGCTGACCGAGGCCGAGATGGACACCCTGGCCGAGGCCCACCGCCCGGTGGTGCGGCTGCGCGACCAGTGGGTGGTCGTCGACCCCGCCCTCGTACGCAAGGCGCGCAAGCGGGAGCTCGGGCTCCTGGATCCGGTGGACGCGCTCGCCGTCGCCCTCACCGGCAGCGCGGAGGTGGACGGCGAGCGGGTGGACGCCGTCCCCGCCGGGGCGCTGGCCGCCCTCCGTACGCGGATCCTCACCCAGGACACGACGATCGCGCCGCCGCCCGGCCTCGACGCGACGCTGCGCGACTACCAACTGCGCGGTCTGGCCTGGCTGGACCGGATGACCTCCCTCGGGCTGGGCGGCTGCCTCGCCGACGACATGGGCCTCGGCAAGACGATCACCCTCATCGCCCTCCATCTGCACCGGGCGCACCACTCGCCCACCCTGGTGGTCTGCCCCGCCTCCCTCCTCGGCAACTGGCACCGCGAGATCAACCGCTTCGCCCCCGGCGTCCCCGTGCGCCGCTTCCACGGCACGGACCGCACCCTGAGCGACCCGGACGGCGGCTTCGTCCTCACCACCTACGGCACGATGCGCTCCAGCGCTCCCCAGCTCGCCGAGCAGAGCTGGGGCCTGGTCGTCGCCGACGAGGCGCAGCACGTCAAGAATCCGCACTCCTCCACGGCCAGGGCGCTGCGCACCATCCCCGCCCCGGCCCGGGTCGCCCTCACCGGCACCCCCGTCGAGAACAACCTCTCCGAACTCTGGGCGCTCCTCGACTGGACCACACCCGGACTGCTCGGCCCGCTCAAGGCGTTCCGGGCCCGGCACGCCCGGATCGTGGAGAACACCGGCACCGCCGCGGGCCTGGGCAACGAGGAGGCGGTGGAGCGGCTGTCGCGGCTGGTGCGGCCCTTCCTCCTGCGGCGCAAGAAGTCCGACCCCGGCATCGCCCCCGAGCTGCCGCCCAAGACGGAGACCGACCACCCCGTCTCCCTCACCCGTGAGCAGGCCACGCTCTACGAGGCGGCCGTCCGCGAGACGATGGCGCAGATCGAGGCGGCGGAGGGCATCGCCCGCCGGGGTCTCGTCATGAAGCTGCTGACCTCGCTCAAGCAGATCTGCAACCACCCCGCCCAGTATCTGAAGGAGGAGCCGACCCGGCTCACGGGCCGCTCGGGCAAGCTCGCCCTCCTCGACGAACTGCTCGACACGATCCTGTCCGAGGACGGCTCGGTCCTGATCTTCACGCAGTACGTGGCGATGGCGAAGCTCCTCTCCGCACACCTCTCCTCCCGCGCGATCCCCTCCCAGCTCCTCCACGGCGGCACGCCGGTCCCCGAGCGGGAGCGGATGGTGGACCGCTTCCAGTCCGCCGAGGTCCCCGTCTTCCTGCTCTCCCTAAAGGCGGCCGGCACCGGGCTGAACCTGACCCGCGCCGCCCATGTCGTCCACTTCGACCGCTGGTGGAACCCCGCCGTGGAGGAGCAGGCCACCGACCGGGCGTACCGCATCGGCCAGACCCAGCCCGTGCAGGTCCACCGGATCATCGCGGAGGGCACGGTGGAGGACCGGATCGCCGAGCTGCTGGAGTCCAAGCGGGTCCTGGCCGACGCGGTGCTCGGCAGCGGCGAGAGCGCCCTGACCGAGCTCAGCGACCGTGACCTCGCCGACCTCGTATCGCTGCGGAGGCCCGCATGAGCCCGCGCCCGACCACCGGCCCGGCCGCCCGGAGATCGGCCCCCCGAGCCCGGCCCGGCCCGGACGACCTGCGGCGCACCTTCGAGGCGGTGCCCGCCCGCACCTCCGCCGAGGGCGAGCCCTTCGCGGGGAGCTGGTGGGGCCGGGCCTGGGTCGACGCGGTGGAGTCGCTGTCGATGGACGAGGCCCGCCTCGCCCGTGGCCGTGCGTATGCCGACGACGGCCAGGTCGCCGCGATCACCGTCACTCCCGGGCGCGTCGTCGCCTATGTCCACGGCAGCCGGGCCCGCCCCTACCGCTCCGAACTGCGGCTGCGCACCTTCACCGACCCCGGCTGGGAGACCCTGCTCGACGCGGTCGCCGCCCACCCCGGCCACCTGTCCGCGCTGCTGGCCAAGGAGATGCCGCACTCCCTGGCCCACACCGCCGAAGAGGCCGGCGTCCGGCTGCTGCCCGCCGCCGACGACCTCGACCCCAGCTGCACCTGCCCCGACCACGGGCGGCCCTGCAAGCACGTCGCCGCCCTCTGCTTCCAGACGGCCCTGCTGCTCGACAGCGACCCGTTCGTCCTGCTGCTGATGCGGGGCCGGGGCGAGCGCGAGCTGCTGGACGAGCTGGGCCGGCGCAACGCCGAACACTCCGCCCGCGAGCGCCCCGCCGCTCCCGCCGTCCCGACGGTCGGGGCCCGGGAGGCCCTCGCCGCCCGCTTCCTGCCCCCGCTCCCGGCGCCCCTGCCCGTACCGCCGCATCCGGGCCAGCCACCGTCGTATCCCGATCTGCCCGGCGCCCGCGACCCGTTGGGCCTGGACCACCTCGCCACCGACGCCGCCGCCCGCGCCCACGCCCTGCTGACCACGGGCCGTGATCCGCTGGCCGGACTCACCCCCTGGCAGGACGCGGTCCGCCTCGCCGCCGCACGGCCGACCGCCGGGCTCACCGCCACCACCCGCGCGCTCTACCGGGAGCTGGCCTACGCCACCGGCCGCACCACCACCGACCTCGCCCGCGCCGTCGCCGCCTGGCGGCAGGGCGACGCCGAGGGCCTCGCGGTCCTGGAGACGCCCTGGGACCCGCCGGCCGGCCCCTTCGACCGGGCCAGGCCCGCGCTCGCCGCCGCCGGCTTCCCGCGCTTCACGCCCTCGCGCAACCACCTCACCCACCCGGACGGTTCGCTCCAGCTCCGCTTCGGCCACGACCACCGGTGGTACGGCTACGAATCCGACCCCGGCGCCGACGACTGGTGGCCGCGCGCCGCCCCGGACGCCGACCCGGTGGCCGCCCTGGAGACCCTGCTGGCCGGCGACTCCGTCCCCGACGCCTCCGGGACCGACGACCCGTCGTACGTACGGTAAAACCCTTGGCCAGGGGAGAGTTACCCCTGTTAGCGTCCACGGCGTGGCGAAACTCAATCAGATCATCGCAGTGGAGAAGGGCGTCAAGTCCAAGGCACACCAGGACCTGACGGCGGCTCATCACGGCCTCCAGAAGACCGGACTGCTGGCCGGGATCTCCCGGACCTACCAGCCCAAGGACGAGGAGGGCGAACAGCTTCCGCCCGAGTCGACGCTCGTCCAGGTCAAGGCCGAGGACGTGCTGCGGGACACCGCGCTCACCCTGACCCGGCTCTTCGATGTGACCGCCACGAAGGACTGGGCGAACTGCTCGGCCAGGGCCGATGTGACGGTCGACGGCCGGGTGCTGGTGAGCGAGGTGCCGGTGTCGTATCTGCTCTTCCTGGAGAAGCAGCTGACCGACCTCAACACCTTCGTCCGCAAGCTGCCCGTGCTGGACGCCGCCGAGGCCTGGGTGCAGGACCCCTCGACCGACTCCTGGAAGACCGAGCCGGTCCGCACGGTCCGCACGAAGAAGGTGCCCCGCAACCACGTGAAGGCGGAGGCCACCGAGAAGCACCCGGCGCAGGTCGAGGTGTACTACGAGGACATCCCGATCGGGTACTGGACGACGGTCAAGTTCTCCGGGGCGCTTCCGGCGCGGCGCGTCAACGAACTGCTGGACCGGATCGAGAAGCTCCAGCAGGCTGTGAAGTTCGCCCGCGAGGAGGCCAACGGCGCAGAGGTCACCGACCAGCGGGTGGGTGATGCGGTATTCGGTTACCTCTTCGGGTGACCGACCATGGATTCCCCGGGCGCCGCTCAAGGCGGCCGGGGTGCGCGAGGAGCGCAAGCTGAAACTGAGGCTTGTCGTGAAGGCGCGGTTCCAGTGGAGGTTCAACTCCTCCCTCCGGCACGGGCCGGAGTAGCCCAAGCAGGCAGAGGCAGACCGCCGTCAATCTCAGACTATTGCTCCAGACTCAGCATTCGCCGCCGATCGCCGGATCGAACGGGCCCGGGCCCGCGCGCGTCGAAATGCCGGTTCAAGTCCGGCCCGCAGAGCTTCGATCTGCGGTGGTCCAAAGGCAGGACGCGACGACATCAGACTGACCCGGATCCTTAAACGTGCCGGCGTGCCCGATGGGCGGCACACTCAGGGCCCGGAGGCCGGCTACGCCTCCGGGCCCGCTCCCGTCCCCGGGGAGCGGCGGAGACCCGGAGCCGACCACAGGGGCGCGGGACCCGCAGGGCACAATGCAGGACGTGCGAGGTACAGACGTGCGAGGTGCGGACGTGCAGGGTGCAGATGTGCAAGGTGCGGGCGACGCGCAGTCAACAGCCGCCCGGCTGCGGGCGATCTGCGACGAGGTCTCGGACCGCTTCTACGAGCGGGCCGACGTGGTGCGCACGCTCGTGGTGGCGCTGCTGGCCGGGCAGCACTCGCTGGTGCTCGGCCCGCCCGGAACGGCGAAGTCCGAGATCGCCCGGGAGCTCACCGGCAGGGTCGAGGGGGCTGCCTACTGGGAGATCCTCCTGTCGAAGTTCACCGCGCCGACGAGAATGTTCGGTCCCGTCGACGTCGCCGCGCTCGCCCGCGGGGAGTACCGCCAGGTGTACGAGGGCCGCGCCACGACCGCGCACGTCGCGTTCATCGACGAGATCTTCAAGTGCTCCACGGCGGCGCTGAACGAGACCCTGGGCTACCTCAACGAGCGGATCTACCACCCCGAGAGCGGCGGCGAACCGATTCGCTGCCCGCTGATCGGCGCCATCACGGCGAGCAACGAGCTGCCGACCGGGGAGGCCACGTCCGCGATCTACGACCGGCTGCTGGTGCGGATCGAGGTCGGATACCTGGCGGACCCGTCGAACTTCGCCGCGCTGGTCCGCTCCGCCGTCAACCGCCCGGCTGCCCCCGTCCGTACCACCGTCGAACTGGCCGCGTTGCAGCACGCGGTGACCGGATCCGTCCCGGCCGTGGACGTCCCCGACGCCATCGTGGACGCCGTGTGCGCGCTGCGGGCGGCCCTGCGCCGCAAGGAGCTCGTCGCCTCCGACCGCCGCTGGCGGCAGGCGGTGCGGCTGCTCCAGGCGTCCGCGTACCTCGACGGCCGCCCGGCGGTCGCCGAGACCGACCTGACGGTGCTCACCCACGTGCTGTGGGACTCCCCGGCCCAGCGCCCCACCGTCGAGCGGGAGGTGCTGCACCTGGTCAACCCCGACGCCAAGGAGGCGCTGGACCTGGCCGACGCCCTCGACGAGCTGGAGGCCCAGCTCGACGCCATGGCGGGGCAGTCCCGCGAGGCGCTCAGCGACTGGGTCATCAAGAAGGCCCACAACAAGCTCGCCACGGCGGGCAAGCGGCTGGAGAAGCTGCGAGCCGAGGCGGCGGGCGCCGGCCGCTCCACCGCCGCCATCGACCGGGTCACCGGCCGTCAGCGCGCCGTCCGCGCCCGCGTCCTCACCGAGGCGCTCGGCGTGGACGCGAGCATGGTCCAGGACCGGCTCTGAACACCGGGAGGACCAGCGGCGCCGGCCGGGCGCCGACCGCGCTCGACGCACTCGCGGGCCGGGCCCGGACGTGGCTGGGCCACTCCAGGGCCGAGCGGAGCCAGGGGGCCGTCGTCGCGGACCGGTTCGAACGGTTCACCTGGCGCGACACCTGCGAACAGTCCGCAGGACTGCGCGAGCTGGCCCAGGAGCTGGGCGAGCGCCACGGCCACGCCGCCGACCTCCTGGCCGATGTGTTCCTGGCCGCCTACAAGACCGGCCTCCGACTGCGCGAGCGCACGGAGATGGAACCCTCGCGGCTGGTCAACCACCAGATCGTCACCGCCCTGGTGGAGTCACCGGACTTCGCCGCACTGCGCCGGGAAACCGTCGGCGACCCCTACGCCGCCGCCATGGCCGTCCTCGCCCAGTCCGGCGCCCTGCGCAGGATGCTGGAGCGCGCCCAGGACGCCCAGGGGCGGGCCGAGCGAGCGGCGAAGGCCCTCCAGGACACCGACGGCGCCGCGACCGCCGTGGCCGAGGCGCTCCGGCGCGCCGCCGAAGAGACCGATGAGGACGGCGGCGTACCGGCCTCGACCGCCGACGCCGTCCACCGGGCGATCGAGTCCGCCGAGGCGACCGGAACGGCCGCGCGGCTGGCCGCCCAGGCTGCCGAGCAGGGCGCCGCCGCCGTCCCCGGACTCCGTACCGCCGCGCGGCACGCGGCGGCGACGGCCGCCGATGCCGTCAGGGAGGAGGCCGCGCTGATGCGGGCCTGGGGCGTGGGCCCCGGCGAGCTGGAGCGGATGCCGTACGCGGGGCGCGCCCGGCTGGCCGAGCGGCTGCGCGCGGGTCGTCTCGCCCGGTGGGCCGAACTGATCGGGCGCTTCCGGCAGATGGCCGACGGGGAGCGGGCCCGCAAGGTGGAGAGCACCGCCGGGGAGCTGGTCGGCGTCACACTCGGCGACGACCTCTCCCGCCTGATCCCCTCCGAGCTGGCCAACCTCGGCCTGCCCGAGCTGCGCGCCGTCTTCGCCGCGCGGTACGCCGCCGGGGAGCTGATGCTCTACGACAGCCGGGGCGAGCAGCCGACGGGGCGGGGCGCCGTCATCGCGTGCGTGGACACCTCCCACTCGATGTACGCGGCGGGGCCCGGAGGAGTCACGCGGGAGGCCTGGTCCAAGGCGTGCGCCCTGGCGCTGCTCGACCAGGCCCGCCATGCCGGGCGCGACTTCGTCGGCATCCTGTTCTCCGCCGAGGACAGGGTCCAGGTCTTCCGCTTCCCGGCCGACCGGTCCGCCCGCATCGAGCGGGTGCTCGACTTCGCGGAGACCTTCCTCGGCGGCGGCACCAGCTACCAGACGCCCCTGACCACGGCCCGTGAAGTGCTGGAGGAGGAGTTCGACGACGCGGCCGCCATGCGCGGCGACATCGTGATGATCACCGACGACGAATGCGGCGTCACCGAGGAGTGGATGCGCGGCTGGAACGATGCCAGGCGGGTGCTGGGCTTCCGCGTCTTCGGCCTCGCCGTCGGCGCCCCGGGCGCCGCCGAGGCCGGTTCGGTCCTGGACGCGCTGTGCGACAACCTCCGCTCCATCGAGGACCTCACCGACGTCCACGCCGCCGCGGATCTCTTCCGCCTCATCTGACCCCGGCCGGATCAGCCTCGGCCTCGGGAGGACCCGCCTTGGGAGGACCCGCCTCGGGGGGACCCGCCCCACCCGAACAGGCCGACCCGTCATCCGGTCCCGGCCGGACCGTGCGCGCGGATCACTGTCGGTATCCGCTCAGGAACCGGCCGATGCGGCTGATCGCCGCGTCGAGGTCGTCGGCGTACGGGAGGGTGAGGATGCGGAAGTGGTCCGGCCGCGGCCAGCTGAAGCCGGTGCCCTGCACCACCTGGATCTTCTCCCGCAACAGCAGGTCCAGCACGAACTTCTCGTCGTCGACGATGCGGTGCACCTTCGGATCGATGCGCGGGAAGGCGTACAGCGCGCCCTTCGGCTTCACGCACGAGACACCGGGGATCTCGTTCAGCCGCTCCCAGGCCCGGTCGCGCTGCTCGTGCAGCCGCCCGCCCGGCGCGACCAGCTCCCGGATCGACTGCCGTCCGCCGAGCGCGGCCTGAATGGCGTACTGGGCCGGGGCGTTGGGGCACAGGCGCATGGAGGCCAGCATGGTGAGGCCCTCCAGATAGTTGCGGGCGTGCTGCCGCGGACCGGACACCACCATCCAGCCGGACCGGAAGCCGGCCACCCGGTACGTCTTCGACAGACCGCTGAAGGTGAGGCAGACCAGGTCGGGGGCGAGGACCGCCGCGCTGTGGTGCTCGGCCCCGTCGTACAGGATCTGGTCGTAGATCTCGTCGGCGAACACCATCAGCCCGTGCCGCCTGGCCAGATCGAGAATGCCTTCGAGGATCTCGCGCGGATAGACCGCGCCGGTGGGGTTGTTCGGGTTGATGATCACGACGGCCCTGGTCCGGTCGGTGATCTTCGCGGCCATGTCGGCGAGATCCGGATTCCAGTCGGACTCCTCGTCGCAGACGTAGTGCACGGCCCTGCCGCCCGCGAGCGTGGTCACCGCCGTCCACAGCGGGAAGTCCGGGGCCGGGATCAGCACCTCGTCGCCGTCCTCCAGCAACGCCTGCACCGCCATGGAGATCAGCTCGGAGACCCCGTTGCCGAGGAACACGTCGTCCACGCCGACCTCGGTGAGGCCCATGGCCTGGTAGCGCTGGACCACCGCTCGCCGGGCCGAGAGGATGCCGCGCGAATCGGTGTAGCCGTGCGCCTGCGGCAGCATCCGGATCATGTCCTGGACGATCTCCTCGGGGGCCTCGAAACCGAAGAGCGCGGGATTGCCCGTGTTGAGCCGGAGCACGCTGTGGCCCGCCTCCTCCAGGGCGTTGGCGTGCTCGATGACCGGGCCCCGGATCTCGTAGCAGACCTCGTTGAGCTTGCTGGACTGCCGGAACTCCATGCGCTGCCTCCCGAGCCGAATTGCGATACTTGGTTTTACCAAGCTTCAGCTTGGAAAGTCCAACAACATGTCTAGACTGCGTCGCATGCCACGTCAGCAGCAGCCTGCAGCACGCCCCGCCCGTCGCCGGAGCTACGACCAGTTCGACGCCACCGCCCGCGCCCTCGACTCCGTCGGCGACCGGTGGACGCTGCTGATCGTCCGTGAACTGCTGGGCGGGCCGCGCCGGTACACGGACCTGCACGCCGACCTGCCCGGCGTCAGCACGGATGTGCTGGCCTCCCGGCTCAAGGACATGGAACAGACCGGGCTGGCCCTGCGCCGCAAGCTGCCGCCCCCGTCGGCGGCGTCGGTCTACGAGCTGACCGCCCGCGGCCGCGGCCTGCTGCCCGTCCTCGCCGCCCTCGCCGAGTGGGGGGCGCCCGCCCTCGCCGAGCGCCGCCCCACGGACGCGGTGCGGGCCCACTGGTTCGCCCTGCCCCTGCTCGGCGCCCTCGCCGGGCTCACCCGGGAGGGCGTCCTCGAAGTCCGGCTGGCGGAGGGCGAGTTCCACCTCCGTGTCGGTCCGGGAGCGGGCGCCGCGCTCACGGCCGCCGAAGCGGTCGCCGCGGTGTACGGCTACGGCCCCGCCGACCGCCCCGACGCCCGGATCGTCCTCGACGCAGAGGTGTGTCTGGAGCTCGCGCGGGGCGGGGCGACCCTCACGGAGGCGGTGAAGGACGGCCGCGTCGAGGTGCTCGGCGAAGGCCCGCTCGCCGCCGAACTGCGCGGCGCCTGAACCTCCCGCACGGGCGGGCCGGACCCCCTCACCCGAGCGCCCCTCCGCCGGTGCGGCGATGATGGGTCCGTGCGACTCGAAGCGATCACCTGGGAACGGCTGGCCGGCGAACTGGCCCGCTACGGCGACGGGCTGTCCGCCGCCGACGGCGGGCCCTGGCTCGCGCTCGGCATCGACGGAGCGCCGGCCGCCCGCACCGGCGAGAGCGCCGAACGCCTCGCCCGGGAGCTGCGGCTGCTCGGCCGTGCGGTGCTCGTCATCTCCACCGAGGGCTTCCTGCGCCCGGCGAGCCTGCGCTTCGAGTACGGGAAGCGGGACCCGGACGCGTACGCCGACAGCTGGTACGACACCGGGGCGCTGTGGCGCGAGGTGTTCGGGCCGCTGGAGGCCGGCGGCTCGGGCCGCGTGCTGCCCGATCTGTGGGACCCCGTGACCGACCGGGCCACCCGTAGCCCGTACCACTCCCTGCCCGAGGGCGGGGTGGTCGTCGTGCACGGCCCGTTCCTGCTGGGGCACTGGTTCCCGTTCGCGCTCAGCGTCCATCTGCGGCTGTCCCCGGGGGCGTTGCGGCGACGCACGGCGGAGCCGGAACGCTGGACCCTGCCCGCCTTCGCCCGGTACGAGGAGGAGGTGGCGCCCGCGGACCGCGCGGACGTGGTGGTCCGGGCGGACGACCCGTCGCACCCCGCCTGGTCGGGACTGCCCGGGAGCGGGTGAACGGGCCTCCCCGGCAGCTCCCGTCACCGGACCGGCGGTCGGCCTCCCCGGCACCTCCCGTCACCGGACCGGCGGGCGACCGCCCACCGTGGTCACGGCCACCGCTCCCGCCCGGCAGCCCTCGGCCGCCGCGGCCAGGTCGTCCGCCCCGGCCAGCAGCGCCGCGAGGAACCCGCCGGTGAACGCGTCGCCCGCCCCCGTCGAGTCGACCGGCTCGCGCACCGGCGGGGCGGGTACGCGGCCGACGACCTCGCCCCCGGCGGCCACCACGGCTCCGCCCGCGCCCAGGGTGACGACGACGCGGGGGAACCGCCGGCTCAACTCGGCCGCCGCCTCCTCCGGTCCGGGCAGCCCGGTGAGCAGGCGGGCCTCGTCCGCGTTCGGCACCAGCAGCTCCGCACCCTCCGCGAACTCCAGGAACCGCTGGGACCCCAGCTCGCCGAGAAAACCGGCCGACGCCGGGTCCACGCTCACCGGAACGCCCCGCTCCACGGCGGTGCGCAGGGCGAGGAGGGCGGCGGCCCGGCTCACCGCGGCGAACAGGAGATAGCCGGAGAGATGCAGCCGCCCGACACCGTCGAGCATCGTGGGCGCGAAGTCCTCGACGGAGAGCCGCAGCACCGCCCCTCCGTCGGTCAGGAACGTGCGCTCCGCCGAAGCGTCGACCAGGGCGATGACGGTCGCCGTCGGGAACGCGTCGTCCACCGCCAGGAACGCCCGCACCCCCGCCCGCTCCAGCTCCTCCCGGTGCCAGCCGGCCGACCCCGACCCCGCCCTGGCCAGCAGCCGCACGTCCGTACACCCCGAACGCACCGCCCAGCAGGCGACGTTGGCCCCCGCGCCGCCCGGCAGCGTACGGATCCGGGCCGCCGTGTCCGTACCGTGGGCGAGCGCCGATCCGTACCGCGCCACCACGTCCGTGACCACGTCCCCCACCACCAGCAGCCCACCGCCCGCCGCCGGACGGTTCACCGGGCGCCCGCCGCCGCGACGGCGATCCGCGCCGCGAGCGTCACGTTTCCGCGGACGGCCGCCAGGTTCGCCTCCAGTGAAGCGCCCTCGGTCCGCCGCATCAGCTGGTCCAGCAGGAACGGAGTCACGCCCTGCCCCGAGACGCCCCGCTCCCGGCACGCGTCCAACGCCTCCGCCAGCACCCGGTCGTGCAGTGCCGGATCCAACTGATCCTGTTCCGCTACGGGGTTGGCGACGATCAACGCGGACGCCGGGCCGCCCAGCGCCTCCTTCGCCCGGATCACCTCCACCACCTCCTCCGGGCTGCCCACCGTCCAGTCGACGGGTTCGCCGGAGCTGCTCAGGTAGAAGCCGGGGAAGTGCCCGGTGCCGTAGCCGACGACGGAGACGCCGAGTGTCTCCAGCCGCTGGAGGGTCGCCGGGACATCGAGGATCGACTTCACCCCCGCGCAGACCACGGTGATCCCGATGCGGGCGAGCAGCCGCAGATCGGCCGACTCGTCCTGGTTCTCGGACCACTCCCGATGTACGCCGCCGAGCCCGCCCGTCGCGAAGACGCCGATCCCCGCCCGCGCAGCCAGGAACGCCGTCGCGGACACCGTCGTCGCCCCGCTCGTCCCGGCGGCGAGCGCCGGGGCGAGATCGCGGTGCCCGAGCTTGCTTACCGCCGGGTCCTCGGCGACCCGCTCCAACTGGTCCTCGACCAAACCGACATGGGCCCACCCGTCCAGAACGGCGACGGTGGCCGGGACGGCGCCGACGGACCGGACGAGCCCCTCCAGTTCCCGGGCCACGGACAGATTGCGGGGGCGCGGCAGACCGTGCGCGATGATCGTCGACTCCAGCGCCACGACGGGCAGACCGGCGCTCAGAGCGGCCCGCACCTCCGCCGAGAGCACGGGTTCGTAGACGTTCGTCCCAAGGTTCCCGCGCGGAGCGGGACGCTGGTCCGGTGGGTTCTGAGGCATGCCCCATCCCTGTCGCGGCCGGGACGAGCGCAAACCACGGACGGACCTCCTGGGGCGGGTCCTGGCCGCTGGGTGGCCGGAAGCGGTCGCTAAGGTGACCGGCCATGACGACATATGACCAGGTCCCCGCCTCCTTCGCCGTCCACATCCCGGATGCCGAACTCGTACCGGAGCCTCTCGATCCGGCGCAGATCGTCTCGGGCGATCCCGTGGTGACGGGCAGGGTGCTGTGGGAATCGGCCGACGGCAAGCAGCTCCGGGGGATCTGGCAGATCACCCCCGGTGTGGTCACCGACACCGAGGCGAACGAGCTGTTCGTGGTCGTCAGCGGACGGGCGACGGTCGAGGTCGAGGGTGGGGCGACACTGGAGATCGGCCCGGGGGACGCCTGCGTCCTGCGCGAGGGAGACCGGACGACCTGGACGGTTCACGAGACGCTCCGCAAGGCGTACCACATCAGCCTCTGAGGGCTGTGGCTGATAACTACGGTCACGCCGGCGGCGGTTGCGGTAGTCGTGACGGCAGCCGGTTACGGGGGCTGGGCTGTGGCTGTGGCAGGGGTGCGGCCCGGGGGTGTGTCAGCCGCTGACCGCTCCCGGCCGCCACAGACTCCGGCGCAGGGCGAGCGCCGCGACGGGCAGCAGCAGCGCGGCGCCGATCGCGTTGAGGAGGCCGTATCCCCACTGGGCGACGATCACCCCGGCCGCTGCCCCGCCGACCGCCGCCGCCGCGTTCATGGTCAGGTCCGACAGCCCCTGCACCGCGGCGTGGGCCGACTGCGGCACCGCGTCGGTGAGCAGCGCCGAACCGGCGATCATCCCCGCCGACCAGCCGAGGCCCAGCAGGAACAGGCCCGCGGCCGTCTGCCCGTGCCGGGGCCCGGCGGTGCCCGCCAGGAGCGCGGCACAGCTCAGCAGGCCGACGGCCAGGCCGATCACGGCCAGCCGTCCGAACCGGTCGGCCAGCCACCCCATCACCGGTGAGAACGCGTACATGCCCGCGATGTGCCCGCTGATCACGAGCCCGATCAGCTGGAGACCGGCTCCGTGCCGGCCCAGATCGACCGGGGTCATGACCATGATCGACACCATGGCGGTGTGCGAGACGGTGACCGTCAGCAGGGCGAGCCGCGCCATCGGCGACTCCCGGACCGCCTCGATCCCGGCGCGCAGCGAGCGCTTCGGCGGCCCCGTGGGGCCCTCCGGAGCCAGGGTGCGGGCGGTGAGGAGCGGATCCGGGCGCAGGGCGAGCGCCACGACCGCTCCGGCGAGCAGGAACACGACGGCCGAGCACAGATACGGCCCGGCGGCCTCGGGCACCGGCGTACCGCGGAACAGCCGGCTCGCCGGGGCCGAGATGTTGGGACCCACGACCGAGCCGATCGTGGTGGCCCAGACGACGGTGGAGATCGCCCGCCCCCGCCGCTCCGGTCCCGCAAGGTCGGCCGCCGCGAACCGGGCCTGGAGACCGGCCAGGGATCCCGCACCGAACGCGGCCATGCCGAGCAGCAGCAGTGGGAAGCTGGGCACCATCGTGGCGAGGACCACCAGGCCGCCGCCCAGCGCACCGATCAGATAGGCGAGCGCCAGGCCGGACCTGCGGCCCCGGGCGTTCATCAGGGCGGCCAGCGGCAGCGACAGCAGCGCCGTGCCGACGACGGACGCCGTGGGCGCCAGCCCGGACAGCGCCTCCGACCCACTCACGTCGGCGGCCAGCATCGGGGCCAGGGCGATGCCGACGGCCACGCCGAGGCCGCCGAGTATCTGGCTGATGACGAGCACGGCCGACGTCCGGCGCCGGAGGGCCGGCAGACCGGCGGCCGTGACCTGGGGGAGGGAGAGGGGACGTGTCACCGGCGCAGTGTGTCACCGCCCGAGCGCCGCCGTGCACCCGGACGGGTGAACGGACCCTCACGGTGACCGATCGGACGCTCCCGGGCGGTACGCGGCCATCCCGTGGAGAAGCGGCCCCGCAGGCTTTCCCGAGCGGCGATTACCGCGGTCTCCGGAGCACAGCGACCCCGCGGTCTCCGGAGCGCAGCAACCCCACGGATTCCGGAGCGCAGCGGCCCCACGGTCTCCGGAGCACACGTGGCCCTCACGTGGGGTAACAGTGCTCGGGCCGCGGATCCTAGAACAGCGGCTGCGGCAGGACCCCCTCCAGCGCCAGCAGCTGCCGCTTGGTCTCCGGACCGCCGCCGAACCCGCCCAGGCCTCCGTCGCTCTCCACCACCCGGTGACACGGCACCACCACCGGCAGCGGGTTGGCCCCCATGGCGGCGCCCACCGCCTGCGCCCCCTCCGGCCGGCCGACCCGCGCGGCCAGCTCCCCGTATCCGACGACCGTCCCGTAGGGCACCCCGGATGCCAGCTCGCGGAGCACCTCACGGTGGAACCCGGAGGTGAGCGACCAGTCCAGATCGAGGTCAAAATCCTGCCGCTCGCCCGCGAAGTACGCAGCGAGCGCGCGTATGGGACCGGCGAGCCGCGCGGAGCCGGGCGCCTCCACCGGCTCCGCGCCGAACCGGGTCCGCAACCGGTCGAGGACCCCGTCCCGCACGGCGGGGCGGGCGTGGAAGGAGACACTCACCAGACCGGACCCCGTCGCGGCGAGCAGCAGTGGGCCGATGTCGCTGTCCACGACGGCCCACTCGACGGCCGGACCGGCAGCGGTCCCGTAGCTGTTCATGCCGACCACCGTACGACCCGCCACTGACAGCGGCGGGCCCGTCGGCCGGAAACCGACGGGCCCACCCCCTGCCGCGTCAGCTCGTCGCGTCGCGCACCACGTCGGGGAAGTTGGTGATGATGCCGTCGACACCGTAGTCACGGGCCTTCACCGCGTCCGCCGCCTTGTTCACCGTCCACGTGTTCACCCGCAGACGCTTGCCGTGCGGGCCCTTGAGCCGCTGGACGGCCGCCACGTAGTCGGCGCCGATCGTCGCGTACGAGGGATTGATCTGATCGGTGAACGCCGCGTACGAGGGCAGGTCTGCCACCGCGGGCGTGCCCAGGAAGCCGGTCGTGATGTCGGGGCGCAGGCTGTGCACCTTCTTCACGCTGTCGGCGCCGAAGCTCTGGATGACCAGCCGGCTCCGTACGTGGGAGCGGTCCAGCCACCCCGACCGTCCCAGGACCCGGATGATGTCCCGCTCGATGCCCGGGTAGGTCGCCGGGCTCTTGATCTCCAGCAGCAGCTTCTGCCGGTTGCGCTCCATGCGGTGCAGGAACTGGGTGAGCGTCGGCACCCGGGCCCCGGTGAACCGCGCTCCGAACCAGCTGCCCGCGTCGAGCTTCGCCACCTCCGCCGCGGTGAAGTCCTTGACCGCCCACGGCGCCCGGTCGGGGAAGACCTGCTCGGCGTTGGTCGTGCGCTTGAGGTCGGTGTCGTGGAGCACGACGAGTTCGCCGTCGCGGGTGCGGTGGACGTCGTTCTCGACCCATTCGATGCCGAGCGCGTCGGCGGCGTCGACGGCGGCGAGGGTGTTCTCCGGCGCGTAGCCCGACGCCCCCCGGTGGGCCACGACGACCGGGGCGTCCTGCCCCTGCCGCTCCGGAGCCTCGGGCCGGTCGGCGGGCAGCAGCAGGGCGCCGGCGCCGAGCAGGGCGGCGGCCGTGGTGGAGGCGGTGGCGGTGCGGACGAACACGGAGACTCCTCACGTCGCGAGTATGCGGACACGCAGAGAGTGACAGCGGCCCGCCAACACCCGGCGGGGCGGCGATGGCCGCGAAATGAACGGAATCTTCGCTCCCGGGGCCGCCGCCGGAGCACGTCCCGCGGCCGTGCCGATAAAATGTGCTTTCTTTGTCTGCCTGCCGGGACTCGCCCCTTGGGGACCCTCCTCGACCCCGGGCTTTTCGAAGGGCGTGCGCGTATGCAAGGAACAGTCGACGGATTCACCTACGGCCTGGTGACTCCGGTCGCGGCTTTTCTCATGGCCGCCCTGGGAGCCGCCCTCGGACTCCGCTGCACCACCCGGTCCTTTCACGCGGCACGCTCCTGGCGGGCCGGCTGGCTGGCGCTGGGTTCGCTGTCCATCGGCTCCGGGGTATGGACGATGCACTTCGTCGCGATGACGGGCTTCACCGTCCAGGAGACCCCGATCTCCTACGACAAACCCCTCACCTTCGCAGGCCTGGCCATTGCCGTGGTGATGGTCGGCATCGGCATCTTCATTGTCGGCTACCGGGGCGCGACCCGCATGGCGTTGATCACGGGCGGCACCATCACCGGCCTCGGCATCGCCTCGATGCACTATCTCGGCATGGCGGGCATGCGCATGGACGCGCGGTTCGCGTACGACACGCCCCTCGTGGTCCTCTCGGTGCTGATCGCCGGCATCGCCGCCACGGGCGCCCTGCGGGCCGCCGTCACGCTCCGGGGGGCCCTCTCCGGCCTCGGCGCCAGCATCCTGATGGCCGTCGCCGTGTCCGGGATGCACTACACCGGCATGGCCGCGCTCGACGTGCACCTGCACCTGCCGCCCACCTTGCCGTCCGACCTGGCCGACGTCCTGCCCGGCGACCGGCCCGCCGAGATGATCGGCCCGATGCTGGCAGGGCCCGGCTGCTTCCTGCTCCTCGCCGCCCTGGTGCTCATGTTCGACCCCAAGGCCGTGACGGGGGAGCCCGGTCAGGAATCCCGGGGCGGGCAGCGCCCGCGGAGCCTCGCCCGGGAGGGGGCGGGAGGGGCCCGGTACCGCTGATCCGAGGCCGTTGTCAGTGGTGGGCCGTACGGTGGATGCATGCGGCCCGTTTCCAAGATCGAACGTTCGGTGGCGCCCTTCGAGGTCGTCAGTCCCTACCAGCCCAGCGGCGACCAGCCGGCGGCCATCGCCGAGCTGGAGCGGCGCGTCCGCGCGGACGAGAAGGACGTCGTCCTGCTCGGCGCCACCGGCACCGGCAAGTCGGCGACCACCGCCTGGATGATCGAGAAGCTGCAGCGCCCCACCCTGGTGATGGCGCCGAACAAGACCCTCGCCGCCCAGCTGGCCAACGAGTTCCGCGAGCTCCTCCCGAACAACGCGGTGGAGTATTTCGTCTCGTACTACGACTACTACCAGCCCGAGGCGTACGTCCCGCAGTCGGACACCTACATCGAGAAGGACTCCTCCATCAACGAGGAGGTCGAGCGGCTGCGCCACTCGGCGACGAATTCGCTGCTCACCCGGCGCGACGTCGTCGTGGTCGCCTCCGTCTCCTGCATCTACGGCCTCGGCACGCCCCAGGAGTACGTGGACCGCATGGTCCGGCTCAAGGTCGGCGAGGAGATCGACCGCGACCAGCTGCTGCGCCGTTTCGTCGAGATGCAGTACAGCCGTAACGACCTGGCGTTCACCCGCGGCACCTTCCGCGTCCGGGGCGACACCATCGAGATCTTCCCGGTCTACGAGGAGCTCGCCGTCCGGATCGAGATGTTCGGCGACGAGATCGAGGCCCTGTCCACGCTGCACCCGCTGACCGGCGAGATCATCAGCGAGGACCCCATGGTCCACGTCTTTCCCGCCAGCCACTATGTCGCCGGGCCCGAGCGTCTGCAGAAGGCGGTCAGCGGCATCGAGCAGGAGCTGGAGCAGCGCCTGGCCGAGCTGGAGAAGCAGGGCAAGATGCTGGAGGCCCAGCGACTGCGCATGCGCACCACGTACGACATCGAGATGCTCCACCAGATCGGCACCTGCTCCGGCGTCGAGAACTACTCGATGCACTTCGACGACCGCGCGCCCGGCACCGCCCCCAACACCCTCCTCGACTACTTCCCGGACGACTTCCTGCTCGTCCTGGACGAGTCCCACGTCACGGTCCCGCAGATCGGCGCGATGTACGAGGGGGACGCCTCCCGCAAGCGGACCCTCGTCGACCACGGCTTCCGGCTGCCGTCCGCGATGGACAACCGGCCGCTGAAGTGGGAGGAGTTCCTGAAGCGGATCGACCAGACGGTGTACCTCTCCGCCACCCCGGGGAAGTACGAGCTCTCGCGCGGCGACGGTTTCGTCGAGCAGATCATCCGCCCCACCGGCCTCATCGACCCCGAGGTCGTGGTCAAGCCCACCGAGGGTCAGATCGACGACCTGGTCCACGAGATCCGCGAGCGCGTCGAGCGCGACGAGCGGGTCCTGGTCACCACGCTCACCAAGAAGATGTCGGAGGACCTCACCGACTACTTCCTGGAGCTCGGCATCCAGGTCCGCTACCTGCACAGCGACGTCGACACCCTGCGCCGCATCGAGCTGCTGCGCGAGCTGCGCTCCGGCGAGTACGACGTGCTGGTCGGCATCAACCTCCTGCGCGAGGGCCTCGATCTTCCCGAGGTGTCCCTCGTGGCCATCCTCGACGCCGACAAGCAGGGTTTCCTGCGCTCCGGCACCTCGCTCATCCAGACCATCGGCCGCGCCGCCCGTAACGTCTCCGGCCAGGTCCACATGTACGCCGACAAGATCACTCCGGCCATGGCGCAGGCGATCGACGAGACGAACCGCCGCCGCGAGAAGCAGGTCGCGTACAACACCGAGCGCGGCATCGACCCACAGCCGCTGCGCAAGAAGATCAACGACATCGTCGCGACCATCGCCCGCGAGGAGGTCGACACCGAGCAGCTGCTCGGCACCGGCTACCGGCAGGGCAAGGAGGCAAAGGCGCCGGTGCCCGCGCTCGGCTCCAAGGCGGTCAAGGGCGGGGCGAAGGGCAGGGCGGCCTCGCCCGGCGCGGTGCTCAGCGACCGGCCCGCCACCGAACTGGCCGGGATCATCGAGGAGATGACCGAGCGGATGCGGGCTGCCGCCGCGGACCTGCAGTTCGAGGTGGCCGCCCGGCTGCGTGACGAGGTCGGTGAACTGAAGAAGGAACTGCGCCAGATGAAGGAGGCGGGCCTCGCCTGATCCCGGTGGCCCACCCGGCCCGGGACCGCGGCTGACGTGCGCCGGTCCCGGGCCGTTCCGGCGCGGTTTCGGGCGCGCCTACCCGTGCGGATCCGGTGGAGTTTCTGATGCGCCGGGCAGGCCGCGCCGGGTGTGTTGCAAGAGCGACACAAAAACGGGCCGAGCCTGCTGTCGCCCGGGGTGGAATGCGTAGGGTGCGGGAAAACCGCACACGGATGGTTGCGGGGCAATGCCGAGAGGGGACAGCGCGTGACGGTCAATATGACCAAGGGTCAGGCCATCAGCCTGCAGAAGAGCGACGGGGGGACCCTGACCGCGGTACGGATGGGGCTCGGCTGGCAGGCGGCTCCGCGCCGTGGCCTGTTCGGTTCGCGCACCCGCGAGGTCGACCTGGACGCCTCGGCGGTGCTCTTCGCCGACAAGCAGCCGGTCGACGTCGTGTTCTTCCGCCACCTCGTCAGCGACGACGGCTCGGTCAAGCACACCGGTGACAACCTGGTCGGCGGCGCCGGCTCCGGCGGCGACGACGAGGCGATCCTCGTCGACCTCCAGCGCGTTCCGGTCCACATCGACCAGATCGTCTTCACCGTGAACTCCTTCACCGGGCAGACGTTTCAGGAGGTTCGACACGCCTTCTGCCGCATCGTCGACGAGACCAACGGCCAGGAGCTCGCCCGGTACACGCTCGACGGCGGCGGCCAGTACACCGCCCAGATCATGGCGAAGGTGCACCGCGCGGGCAGCGGATGGCAGATGACGGCCCTCGGGAACCCGGCCAACGGCCGCACCTTCCAGGACCTGATGCCGTCGATCCTCCCGCACCTGTAGGACCCGCACCGTTCCGGCGCGGCCCGCACCGGAACGCCAGGAGCGGCTCCCGGAGGCACCCGCCGCCGGGAGCTGCCCCACACGGCGGCACGCACAGGCAGCAGGGCAGCAGGGCACACACGCGCGTACACGGTCATACACGGCACACACGTGCACGGTCGCCCACGGCACGCACGTACACGGTCATGAACGGAACAGCGGAACAGGCACCGCACGGCACCGCGGCCACCGACGCGCGGGCCATCGTCGAGGGGGACAGGGCAATGACGGCCGAACTGGTCCGGGGGCAGAACCACACCTTGCCCCAGACCCGTCTGGAGATCCGGGTATCGGCGGGCACGCCCGTCGTGGCCGGGGCCACCCTCGGCGACGAACGGGGCACGGTGCGCGGCGTCGACTGGATCGCCCACCCCGGCTCGCCCCAGCTCCCCGGTCTTGAGGTCTCCCAGCAGGCGGCGGCCGATCACCGCCTCGCCGTCGACCTTGAGGCCCTGCCCGCCGGCGCCCACCGGGTCACCGTGCTGCTCGCGCTTCCCGTCGGAGCGGGCGGCCCGGCGCGGTTCGGCGCCGTTCCCGCCCCCTTCGTCGCGGTCACCGGGCTCGACGGCGCCGAGATCGCCACCTTCACCCTCACCGGCCTGGACGCCGAATCCGCGGTCAGCGCGCTGGAGCTCTACCGTCGCCAGGACGCCTGGAAGGTCCGCGCCGTGGGACAGGGGTATGCCGGCGGGCTCGCCGAGATGCTCGCCGACCAGGGCGTGGCCGAGGCCACCGGACTGGCCGGATCCATTCAGGAGGCCGTCACCCGGGGCATGGCCCGCTCGGTGGCGCCGCCGCCCCGGACCCAGGAAGGCGACCGCGTACGGCACGCGACGGGCTCCGCGGACCACCGCCCGCCCACGCCGCCCCGGGCCCCGGAGCCCCCCGAGCCGCTGACCGACCCGGCCACCACTCCCCAGCCGCACACCGCCCAGGGCCCGGCCGCCACGGGACCCGCCGAGGGCCCCATCAACTACGCGCACCCGCGGCGCCGGCACGCCGCGCCCCCGTCGCCCCCGCCCACCCCGCCTCCGGCCCAGCCCGGACAGGCCGCGCAGCCGGTCGCCGGGGACGCCACCGGCTGGTCGATGGACGAGCGCCTCTACAACCAGATCTGGGGCATGTTTGAGGATCTGGCCCGCGCCGTCGCCGCCTACCGCAGCGCCGTGGACTTCGCCGAGTCCCGTATGGACCAGGAGCTCGACCGGTCCCTGTCCGACCCGCGCAATCGCATCGGGGGCGCGGGCGACCGTGCCCGCGAGGAGGCCCGCGCCAAGCGCGACGAGCTGACCTCCCGGGCCCGGGAGGTACTCGACCGCGATCTGGCCCAGCTGGCCGCCGAGGCGGCCGTCGTCGAGCCCGCGCTCCCGGCCGCGTACGCGGGCTGGGGCAACCCGGTCTGGCACGCCCACCGCGTCCCGATGGAGATACCGATGGCCCTGCGCATCGGCGACCTCCACCTGCCCGAGCGCCCCGACCTGCGTGTACCGCTGCTCGTCCGGCTGCCGCTGGAGCGCGGGATCTGGGTGGACAGCGGACGGACGGCGTCCGAGGCGGCCGCCCTGATGGACACGGACCGGCTGCGTCGGCTCGCCATGGAGACCGCGGTCGCCCACGCGGCGCGGCTGCTCGCGGTGTATCCGCCCGGTGAGTTCTCGGTGCACGTCATCGACCCGGCGGGGGCCGCGGCCGGCCCGCTCGCGCCGCTGGTCGGGGCGGGCGTCCTCGCCGGACCGCCCGCCGCCGGATCCGGGGGAGTGTCCTCGGTCCTCGCCCACCTCACCCGGCGGGTGGACCTGGTGCAGATGGCGGTGCGGGCCGGGGCGTCCGACGCGCTCCCGCCCGATCTGGACACCGGCGAGCAGCTCCTGGTGGTCAACGACTTCCCGCACGGCTTCGACGACCGGGCCGTCACCCAGCTCCGCTATCTCGCCGACGAGGGCCCCGCGGTCGGGGTGCACCTCCTGATGGTCGCGGACCGGGAGGAGGCCAGTGCGTACGGGCCGGTGCTCGACCCGCTGTGGCGTTCGCTGTTGCGGATCACCCCGGTCGCCGACAGCCACCTCGCCGATCCGTGGGTCGGGCACGCCTGGACGTACGAGCCGTTGACCGTCCCGCCGGGCAGCCGCGTCCTGGAACAGGTGCTCGCGGCGGTGGCAGCCGCCCGCCGAGCTGCGGGTCGCTGACCTTCAGGCGGCTCTGACCTGCGGACTTGACGAGTTCTTTACTCTTCCCTTTACCTTTCCTTGGTGATGCCTGTACTGTTCGGGGAACGGAGGGGAGTACTCCTTACGCGACGTCCCGTCAATACGGACCGTTATCGGTCCCGGGGCGCCGGCCCAGGCACGCACACCGCGTGCGGGGTGGAAGAGACCTCCGGCAGCGACGACGCTGATCAGTAGCCGTAGCGAACTGCCGGAGGCGCAGTGGACGTTTCATGGACCGTATGGGTCCTGACCATCGTTGGTCTGTCAACCCTGATCGCCGTCGACTTCTTCATCGGGCGCAAGCCCCATGACGTGTCGACCAAGGAAGCCGGAATCTGGACGGTCGTCTGGATCGCGCTGGCCGTGCTCTTCGGAGCCGGCCTGATGGTCTTCGGTGAGAGCCAGGCATCCGGCGAGTTCTTCGCGGGATTCATCACCGAGAAGTCGCTGAGCGTCGACAATCTCTTCGTCTTCGTCCTGATCATGGCGAAGTTCGCGGTGCCCTCACAGCTTCAGCAGCGCGTACTGCTCATCGGTGTGCTGATCGCCCTGGTGCTCCGGGCGATCTTCATCGCCGCCGGCGCCGCCGTGATCGCGAACTTCTCGTGGGTGTTCTACATCTTCGGCGCGTTCCTGATCTACACCGCCTGGAAGCTCATCCAGGAGGCGCGGGCCGACGAGGACGACGACGACTGGGAGGAGAACCGCCTCCTGAAGTCGATCGAGCACCGCTTCGGTGTCGCCGACAAGTACCACGGCACCAAGCTCTTCATCCGCAACAACGGCAAGCGCGTCATGACCCCGCTGATGGTGGTCATGCTCGCCATCGGTATGACCGACGTGCTGTTCGCGGTGGACTCGATCCCGGCGATCTTCGGCCTGACCCAGGACCCGTACATCGTCTTCACGGCCAACGCGTTCGCCCTGATGGGTCTGCGCCAGCTGTACTTCCTCATCGGCGGTCTGCTGAAGAAGCTGGTCCACCTCAGCTACGGCCTGTCGGTGATCCTCGGCTTCATCGGCGTCAAGCTGGTGCTGCACGCCCTGCACGAGAACGGCGTGCACGTGCCCGTCGTCTCCATCCCGTTCTCCCTCGCCGTCATCGGCGGCGTCCTGGTGATCACCACGATCACCAGCCTCATCGCCAGCAAGAAGATGGCGGCGGCCGAGGCGGAGAAGGCAGAGAAGGACGGGAAGCCGGAGACCGCCGGTCCGTCCGAAGAGGAGAGCAAGAGCATCAACAGCTGACCCGGGGCCGCCCCGGGCGGCACAGGGACAGACCGGCAGCGGCCGGGGCGGTAACGGCGAAGGCCGTCCGCCCCGGCCGCTGCTCTGTGCGGGCGTACGAGGGACATGCGCCGGAGAGAGGCGCGTGCGGCCTACCAGCCGCGGGCACGCCACTCGGGCAGCTGGGGCCGCTCGTCGCCGAGCGTCGTGTCGTGCCCGTGGCCCGGATAGACCCACGTCTCGTCGGGCAGCCGGTCGAACAGCTTCGTCTCGACGTCGTGCAGAAGGCTTGCGAACGCCTCGGGGTTCTTGTCCGTGTTCCCCACCCCGCCGGGGAAGAGGCAGTCCCCGGTGAACAGATGCGGGGCGCCGTGCGGGTCGTCGTAGACCAGGGCGATGGAGCCCGGGGTGTGACCGGCCAGATGGCGGGCGGTCAGCTCGACCCGGCCGACGGTGATCGTGTCGCCGTCCTCGACCAGGACATCGGTCGGGACCGGGATGCCCTCGGCGTCGTAGCGGCCCGCGTACGTCCGGGCGCCAGTGGCCCCGACCACCTGGGCCAGCGCCTGCCAGTGGTCCCCGTGCCGGTGCGTGGTGACGACGGAGGCGATCCCGTCGTCACCGATCAGCGCCAGCAGCGTCTCCGGCTCGGCGGCCGCGTCGATCAGCAGCTGCTCGCCGGTCGCCCGGCAGCGCAGCAGATAGGCGTTGTTGTCCATCTCGCCGACGGCGACCTTGGAGATCATCAGATCCGTCAGTTCGTGCACGCTCGCCGGTCCGCCGACCTTCACCGCTCCGCTGTACGTCATACGGCTCAGCCTATAGCGGGGGCAGTGCGGGCAGGGGGCCCCCGGCCACGGTGAGGGCGGCGCCGTCACGGCGGCCGCAGAGCCAGCCCAGCAGCTCGGCGGCGGGCCCCTGCACCGTCACCAGGGCGCTCGGCGGGCCGCCGCCGGTGCTCCAGGTGCGGCCGTCCAGGTCGGTCAGCGCCGTGGCGGGCACCTCCTGGTTGCCCAGGAAGCGCTCGGTCAGGAAGGCGATCTCCCGCGAGACGAACTCCGCGGGCAGGTCCTCCAGCTCGTAGCCGACGTCCAGGTCGACGTGGTGCAGCTCCACCTCGACCCAGCGCCGGAAGGGCACCCGGGCCGCGGAGTCCGTCACCCCGTTGCGCAGGGTGACCGTACGGGACCAGTCGGCGGGTTCGGCGGTGACCGCCAGGAAGCCGTCCGCGCTCTCCCGCAGGTCGGTCAGCTGCTCGGCCGCCGGGCGCGGGGCGCCGTCGGCGATGTCGGAGTCCCGGGTTTCGCTGCTCGCGTACATCGGGAGTCCCCGGAGAACATTTCCGATCGCGTCGGCGTTACGTGACAGGTGGGCCAGAACATGGCCCCGGCTCCATCCGGGCAGCCGTGACGGCTCGGCGACAGCGGCGTTGTCCAGTTTGCCGACTGCGTCGAGCAGTCGTTCGGTCGCTTCGCGTACAGCTTCCAGGTCGTGCGCATGATCAATCATGCGGCCGAGCCTAGCTCTGCCACTCATTCGGGTGAAGGAGTCAGAGGGCGGCCGTAAATCGAATGTGCGTGCTATACGCTCGGAGTCGAAAGCCTCTAACACCGCTGTGGCGCCCCCCATACCCTGGGAGAGGGGCTCAGTTCCCCCGCTTCTCTCTAGAAAGGTGCGGACCGGCGTGGCCGACCGTCTCATCGTCCGTGGCGCGCGCGAGCACAACCTGAAGAACGTCTCGCTCGACCTGCCCCGTGACTCCCTCATCGTCTTCACCGGGCTCTCCGGATCGGGCAAGTCGTCCCTCGCGTTCGACACGATCTTCGCCGAGGGGCAGCGCCGCTACGTCGAGTCGCTCTCCTCGTACGCCCGGCAGTTCCTCGGCCAGATGGACAAGCCTGACGTCGACTTCATCGAAGGTCTCTCGCCGGCCGTCTCCATCGACCAGAAGTCGACCTCGCGCAATCCGCGCTCGACGGTCGGCACCATCACCGAGGTCTACGACTACCTCCGGCTGCTCTTCGCCAGGATCGGCAAGCCGCACTGCCCCGAGTGCCATCGCCCCATCTCGCGCCAGTCGCCGCAGGCCATCGTCGACAAGGTCCTCGGCCTGCCGGAGGGCAGCCGCTTCCAGGTCCTCTCGCCGCTGGTGCGCGAGCGCAAGGGCGAGTTCGTCGACCTCTTCGCCGACCTCCAGACCAAGGGCTACAGCCGGGCCAGGGTCGACGGGGCCACCATCCAGCTCGCCGAGCCGCCCACGCTCAAGAAGCAGGAGAAGCACACCATCGAGGTGGTCGTCGACCGCCTCACCGTCAAGGACAGCGCCAAGCGCCGGCTGACCGACTCCGTCGAGACCGCGCTCGGCCTCTCCGGCGGCATGGTCGTGCTCGACTTCGTCGACCTCCCCGAGGACGACCCCGAGCGCGAACGGATGTTCTCCGAGCACCTCTACTGCCCGTACGACGACCTCTCCTTCGAGGAGCTGGAGCCGCGCTCCTTCTCCTTCAACTCGCCCTTCGGCGCCTGCCCCGACTGCACCGGCATCGGCACGCGCATGGAGGTCGACCCGGAGCTGATCGTCCCGGACGAGGAGAAGTCCCTCGACGAGGGCGCGATCCACCCCTGGTCCCACGGCCACACCAAGGAGTACTTCGGCCGCCTGATCGGCGCGCTCTCCGAAGCGCTCGGCTTCCGTACGGACATCCCCTGGGCCGGGCTGCCGCAGCGGGCCAAGAAGGCCCTGCTCTTCGGCCACAAGATCCAGACCGAGGTCCGCTACCGCAACCGTTACGGGCGCGAGCGCGCCTACACCACCCCCGCCTTCGAGGGCGCGGTGCAGTTCGTCAAGAGGCGCCACACCGAGGCCGAGAGCGACTCCAGCCGGGAGCGGTTCGAGGGCTACATGCGCGAGGTGCCCTGCCCCACCTGCGAGGGCACCCGGCTGAAGCCGATCGTGCTCGCGGTGACCGTGATGGAGAAGTCCATCGCCGAGGTCGCCGCGATGTCGATCAGCGAGTGCGCCGAGTTCCTCGGCCGCCTCAAGCTGAACGCCCGCGACAAGAAGATCGCCGAGCGGGTGCTCAAGGAGGTCAACGAGCGGCTGAAGTTCCTCGTCGACGTCGGTCTGGACTACCTGTCGCTGAACCGCGCGGCCGGCACCCTGTCCGGCGGCGAGGCCCAGCGCATCCGGCTGGCGACCCAGATCGGCTCCGGCCTGGTCGGCGTGCTGTACGTCCTGGACGAGCCGTCCATCGGCCTGCACCAGCGCGACAACCACCGGCTCATCGAGACCCTGGTCCGGCTCCGCGACATGGGCAACACGCTCATCGTCGTCGAGCACGACGAGGACACCATCAAGGTCGCCGACTGGGTCGTCGACATCGGCCCCGGCGCGGGTGAGCACGGCGGCAAGGTCGTCCACTCCGGCTCGCTCAAGGAACTCCTGGCCAACAAGGAGTCCATCACCGGCCAGTATCTGTCCGGCAAGCGGTCCATCACGACCCCCGACATCCGTCGCCCGGTCGACCCGGCCCGCCGCCTCACCGTGCACGGCGCCCGGGAGAACAACCTCCACGACATCGACGTCTCCTTCCCGCTCGGCGTCCTCACCGCCGTCACGGGCGTCTCCGGCTCCGGGAAGTCGACGCTGGTCAACGACATCCTCTACACCCACCTCGCCCGCGAGCTGAACGGCGCCAAGTCGGTCCCCGGCCGACACACCCGGGTCGACGGCGACGACCTCGTCGACAAGGTGGTGCACGTCGACCAGTCGCCCATCGGCCGGACCCCCCGGTCCAACCCGGCGACGTACACCGGAGTCTTCGACCACGTCCGCCGGCTCTTCGCCGAGACGATGGAGGCGAAGGTGCGCGGCTATCTGCCGGGCCGCTTCTCCTTCAACGTCAAGGGCGGCCGCTGCGAGAACTGCTCCGGTGACGGCACGATCAAGATCGAGATGAACTTCCTGCCCGACGTGTACGTCCCGTGCGAGGTCTGCCACGGAGCGCGCTACAACCGGGAGACCCTGGAGGTCCACTACAAGGGCAAGTCCATCGCCGAGGTGCTGGACATGCCGATCGAGGAGGGCCTGGAGTTCTTCGAGGCCGTCCCCACGATCGCCCGCCACCTCCGTACGCTCAACGAGGTCGGCCTCGGCTATGTGCGGCTCGGCCAGTCCGCGCCGACCCTCTCCGGCGGTGAGGCGCAGCGCGTCAAGCTGGCGAGCGAGCTCCAGAAGCGCTCCACCGGACGTACGGTCTACGTCCTGGACGAGCCGACCACCGGTCTGCACTTCGAGGACATCAGCAAGCTGATCACCGTGCTCTCCGGCCTGGTGGACAAGGGCAACACGGTCATCGTCATCGAGCACAACCTCGATGTCATCAAGACCGCCGACTGGGTCGTCGACATGGGCCCCGAGGGCGGCAACGGCGGTGGTCTGGTGGTCGCCGAGGGGACGCCGGAGCAGGTCGCCTCGGTCCCCGCCAGCCACACCGGGAAGTTCCTCCAGGGCGTCCTGGACACGGACCGCGTCAGCGAGGCCGCGATGCCCGCCGGGCGGGGAACGGCCCGCAAGACGGCCGCCCGCAGTACCACCCCGGCGAAGAAGACGGCCGCCGCGGCCAAGAACGCCGCGGTGACCAAGGCGAACGCCAAGGCGGGTACGGCCAAGGCCGTCACGAAGACGGCCGCCGCGAAGAAGGCCACCCGCGCCCGCAAGGCCTGAGCGAGGCGCGAGCGGTCGCCCGGCCCGGCAGCCGCTCGCCCCTCGGGCCTGTCCGCCCCTTCCCGCCTGCCTCACGACGCCCTGCGGCGCCACCACGCGGGCCACGACGGGAAGGGGCGGACAGGCCCTCGTCGGCGACGGCGGCCCCCACAGCACGAAGGGGGCCGCCGTCGCCCGTCCGCACAGGCGCTCCGGCCCGGTCGCAGGGCTCCCGATCCCCGCCGGTATCGTCGGTTCTGTCACCGGCACGCAGGGCCGCCGTCGCCGCCCCGCCCTGTCCGGCGACGCGGATCCGCCGTGATCCACCCCCGGCCAACCGGCCCCACCATGATCCACCCGAACAACAACCCCGTGGAGTCCGCATGCCCGGCCTGCCCGCCGCCCGCCGTACCGTGCTGAAGGGCGCCGCGCTCGCCGGCGCCGCCGGGCTGGGAGCAGCCGCCTGCTCCACCGAGTCCAAGCTCGGCCACGCCAAGAACCCCACCCCCACCGCCCCCGTCGACCTCGGGGCCGCCTCCGAGGTGCCCGTCGGCGGGGCCAAGCTCTACCGCGAGCAGCGCGTGGTCGTCGTCTGCCCGGCGAAGGGCGAGTACAAGGCGTTCAGCGCCCAGTGCACCCATGGCGGCTGTGTCCTGGACAAGGTCGAGGGCACCGAGGGCCACTGCCCCTGCCACGGCAGCCGCTTCGACATGACCACCGGCAAGCCGGTGAAGGGCCCGGCCACCGTGCCGCTGCCCGCCGTCCCGGTCACCGCCGAGGGCGGAAAGCTCGTCGCGGGCCCCGACGCCTGACACGGAGCCGACGCCCGACGTCGGCGAGGGCCCCCTCGTCGCGTCGAGGACTCACTCACTCCCAGTCCCAGTCGACCCCGATCAGACCGGGCCGTACGCTCTCCTCCACCAGGTGCACGGTCCGGTGCCGGCCGGTCAGCGTGAGGTCCTCGCGGGCCGCGCGCACCGCCCCCGCCGACGCCTGCGCGAACCGGCGGCACCGCACCGGGAGCGCCGCCTCGTCGAAGCCGACCTGGAGCACGTACTGCCCGCCCCCGAAGGTGAAGCCGCGCACGTACTCCGCGCCGGCCCCGCCCGTACCGTCCTCGAAGCCGTAGCCGAAGAGGTACGTCTCACCGGACCGCAACCGGGTGTCGAAGAGCAGCTCCGCCACCAGCACCCCCGCGTCCGGATCCCAGCGGACCCGGCCCGTCCGGCAGTTCTCCAGGGCCCGCACCGCGATCCGCGACGGGTCGCAGCCGGGGTCGCCCCGGTGGACCGCGAGATAGCGGTCGACGCCGTCCCGGTGCGCGCGCACCACGTGCTGCGACGTGCGGCCCGCCAGCTCGCGCCGCGCCCCGATCCGCACCCGCTCCTGGTGCCCCACGGTGTGCAGGCCGCCGTCCACGGGTGACTCCATCGCCGCGAGGAGCCGCTCCACCGAGCCCGACGCCTCCATGAGCGACCGGTAGGAACGGGCGGCCGGACGGTCCCCGTCCGCCGGGGCGTCACCGTCGCGCAGGAGCCGCAGCAGCGAGTCGTCCGGCAACGCGAGCACCTCCTCCAGTGCCCGGACGGCCCGCAACGACTCGGCCCGCCGAGGCCGGCGCACCCCCTGCTGCCAGTAACTGAGACTGGTCACCCCGAGCTTGACGCCCCGGTGCGCCAGATGGTGCTGCACCCGCTGGAGCGGCAGCCCGCGCACCGACAGAGCGGTGCGCAACGCCAGATGGAACGGTCCGGTCCGCAGTACCTGCGCCAGTTCGGTCTCGGTCTGCCGCATGGCGGGCCTCCGGTGAACGTTCACGTGGGGAGTGGCGACACCCGCCCCCGGGGGACGCGGGGGAGCAGGTGACCGGGACAGAGCCGTTCACACGGACGCCGTGCCGTTCACACCGTGATGTCACCTCGCATTGAAGCGTGTTGACCTGCTCCGGACAACGCCGGATGCTCATCGTCAGCGTCCGGACGCGCTCCTCCGATCCCCACCCCCGCATTGGGAGGAACGCCATGCGCAACCGAAGAGTCAGGCCCGGAAGGTTCTCGTTCACCGCCCTCCTGGCCGCCGTCCTGCTCGCCGTCCCCGCGGCCACCGCCACCGCCACCGCCACCGCCACCGTCGCCCCGTCCCCGGACGGGGCGACGGGCTCCACCGTCGCCGCCGCCCAGCGGCTCGACATCACCATGCAGGCGCAGCAGCAGAGCAACTGGTGCTGGGCGGCCGGCGGCAACACCATCGCCGCCTGGTTCGGCCGCGACTACTCCCAGAACCAGTTCTGCAACGCCGCCTTCAACCGGAGCCAGAACTACCAGTGCCCCAACTCGCAGGCCACCCTCGGCAACGTCCAGACCGGCCTGTCCTGGGCCGGGGTCAGGCCCGGCAGCTACGTCACCGGCTGGCTGCGCTACCCGACCGTGCAGGCCGAGATATCCGCCCGGCGCCCCATCGAGACCCGCATCCAGTGGTCGTCCGGCGGCGGGCACATGCATGTGATCTACGGGTACGACGACGCCAACAGCTGGGTCTACTGGGGCGACCCGTGGCCCTCCAGCGACCGCTACAACTGGGCCTCGCACGCCTGGTACGTCAACAACAACGAGTTCTCCTGGACCCACTCGCTCTACCGGATCGGGGCGTGAGGTCATGAACTCCACCACCCGGCGCATCGCCGTCGCCACCGCCCTCACCGGCGCCGCCCTGTTCACCGCCGCCGCGCCCGCCCTCGCCGACGACGGCAGGGCGGGCCCGCCGAAACTGACCGCCGCCACCCTCGAAGCGGCCCACGAGGCCGCCACCGAGCCCGCGACCCTGGACACCCTGTCCCGGTTCTTCGCCCGGGAGGGCGCGGTGAGCAGGGCGGCGAGCGCACCCAGGATCGAGGGGAGGACCGTCCCCGTCCGCACGCTCTCCGCCGCCTTCGTCGCCGGAAAGCCCGGGGCCGCCCCGAGCACCGTGGACTACCTGGCCAGCACCGCCGTCTCCTCCGACGGCCAGAAGGCCTCCCTGTGGACCGTCCCCGGGACGGACGGGGACGACCCGTGGCAGGTGGTGAACATCGCCACCGGCGACGACGAGGCCCGCTACACCGCACAGGGGGCCCGCGCGCTCCCCGGCGGCACCGTGTTCCGCGAACCGCAGATCGACGCCTGGTACGTCCATGACGGCTCCCGGGTCCTCCCGCTGGACGAGGACGCGAAGGCCGCCGTGGGCGCCCGCGGCACCGCGCTCAGCGCCTACCGGGCCCGCGTCCAGGAGGCGTACGGCGACAAGCTGCCCGGCTCCGGATACGCCCGCTCCGGCAAGGCGGGCGGCTACGGCCCCGACGCGGTCACCGGCACCGGGGGAGCCCCGGCGGCCGCACCCGCCCCCGGCCCGGCCCAGGGCCCGGCCGGGGACCGGGCGCCGGACACCGCCGGGAGCCCCGCGCTCGCCGGCACGGCGCCGGGGTCCCCGGACACGGCCCTGACCGCCGTGTCCACGACCGCCGGGGCCGGGGCGCTGCTCGCCCTGGTCCTCTGCGGGGCCGCCGCGCTGCGCCGCCGGAACCGTGCCGGGCGATCCCCGGCCACGGACGCCTGACCGGCGGCTCTCCACCGGCCCGCCGGGCCCGCGCTCCGGGGTGCGAACACCCCACGGCACCCCGGAGCGCGGTACCGCCCCCGGCACCACCTGAGGACGACGCGCTGTCACTGCCCGCAAGTAGGGTGTGAGACATGGCAGACCCCTCCAGCTACCGCCCCAGGCCGGGACAGATCCCCGACTCCCCGGGGGTCTACAAGTTCCGCGACGAGCACCGCCGGGTGATCTACGTCGGGAAGGCCAAGAACCTGCGCCAACGCGTGGCCAACTACTTCCAGGACCTGGCGGGCCTCCATCCGCGTACGCGCACGATGGTCACCACCGCCGCCTCCGTCGAGTGGACGGTCGTCTCCACCGAGGTCGAGGCGCTCCAGCTGGAGTATTCCTGGATCAAGGAGTTCGACCCCCGGTTCAACGTCAAGTACCGGGACGACAAGAGCTATCCCTACCTCGCGGTGACGCTCAACGAGGAGTTCCCCCGCGTCCAGGTCATGCGCGGCGCCAAGAAGAAGGGCGTGCGCTACTTCGGTCCGTACGGCCACGCCTGGGCGATCCGCGAGACGGTCGACCTGATGCTGCGCGTCTTCCCCGTCCGCACCTGCTCCGCCGGGGTCTTCAAGAACGCCGCGCGCACCGGCCGCCCCTGCCTGCTGGGGTACATCGGCAAGTGCTCGGCCCCCTGCGTCGGCCGGGTCACCCCCGAGGAACACCGCGAGCTGGCCGAGGACTTCTGCGACTTCATGGCCGGCCGCACGGGCACGTACATCCGCCGCCTGGAGAAGGACATGATGCAGGCGGCCGAGGAGATGGAGTACGAGCGGGCGGCCCGCCTCCGCGACGACGCCGAGGCCCTCAAGCGGGCCATGGAGAAGAGCGCCGTCGTCCTCGCCGACGCCACCGACGCCGACCTGATCGCCGTCGCCGAGGACGAGCTGGAGGCCGCCCTCCAGATCTTCCACGTGCGCGGCGGCCGGGTGCGCGGCCAGCGCGGCTGGGTCACCGACAAGGTCGAGGCGGTCGACACCTCCGGCCTCGTCGAGCACGCCCTCCAGCAGCTGTACGGGGAGGAGCGCGGCGACGCCGTCCCCAAGGAGGTCCTGGTCCCCGCCCTGCCCGAGGACGCCGAAGCGGTCTCCCAGTGGCTCGCCGAGCGCCGGGGCTCCCAGGTCAGTCTGCGCATCCCGCAGCGCGGCGACAAGAAGGACCTCATGGTCACCGTCCAGCGCAACGCCCAGCAGGCGCTCGGGCTGCACAAGACCAAGCGCGCCTCCGACCTGACCACCCGCTCCCGCGCCCTGGAGGAGATCGCCGAGGCGCTGGGCCTGGACACCGCGCCGCTGCGCATCGAGTGCTACGACATCTCCCACCTCCAGGGCGACGACGTGGTGGCCTCCATGGTCGTCTTCGAGGACGGCCTCGCCCGCAAGAGCGAGTACCGCCGCTTCCAGATCAAGGGCTTCGAGGGCCAGGACGACGTCCGCTCGATGCACGAGGTGATCGGCCGACGCTTCAAGCGCTACCTCCAGGACAAGGAACGCACGGGGGAGTGGGAGGAGACGCCGCAGGCCGCCCCCGGCGCCACCGGCCCCATTCCCGGCGCCCCCGTCCCCGCCGCCACGGGCCCCGTCCCCGCCCCGGACCTCACCGCCGCCTCCCCGGAGGACGTGCCCGAGCCCCGCGAGGACGACGGCCGCCCCAAGCGGTTCGCCTACCCGCCGCAGCTCGTCGTCGTCGACGGCGGGCAGCCCCAGGTGGCCGCAGCCAAGCGCGCCCTGGACGAGCTGGGCATCGACGACATCGCGGTCTGCGGCCTGGCCAAGCGCCTGGAAGAGGTATGGCTCCCCGATGACGACGACCCCGTCGTCCTGCCCCGCTCCAGCGAAGGCCTCTACCTCCTCCAGCGCATCCGCGACGAGGCGCACCGCTTCGCCATCACCTACCAGCGCGCCAAACGCGCCAAGCGCATCCGCTCCAGCCCCCTCGACGACGTGACCGGCCTCGGCGAGACCCGCAAGCAGGCCCTCATCAAGCATTTCGGCTCGGTGAAGAAGCTCAGGCAAGCGACAATCGACGAGATCTGCGAGGTCCCCGGGATAGGGCGTAGGACGGCGGAATCGGTGGCCGCCGCCCTCGCCTCGACCACTCCCGCGGCACCTGCCGTGAACACGGCCACAGGAGAGATCATTGAAGAGGACGACGGGGGCAGCTCATGACCGACAACAGCCACGAGACCGCACAGAACACCGCGGACACCGGCATCGACAACACCGCGGACACCGGCATCGACACCGACCGAGCAGACGGAGCAGCAGACGTGAGTACGAACACCCCGAACGAGACGGGTGAGGCGGCCATTCCCGAGCTGGTGATCATCTCCGGGATGTCGGGCGCCGGCCGCAGCACCGCCGCCAAGTGTCTGGAGGACCTCGGCTGGTTCGTCGTCGACAACCTGCCGCCCGCGCTGATCCCCACCATGGTGGAGCTCGGCGCCCGCTCGCAGGGCAACGTGGCCCGGATCGCCGTCGTCGTCGACGTACGCGGCCGGCGCTTCTTCGACAACCTCCGCGAATCGCTCGCGGACCTGGAGTCCAAGCACGTCACCCGGCGGATCGTCTTCCTGGAGTCCTCCGACGACGCCCTCGTGCGCCGCTTCGAGTCCGTCCGCCGCCCGCACCCCCTCCAGGGCGACGGCCGTATCGTCGACGGCATCGCGGCCGAGCGTGACCTGCTGCGCGAGCTGCGCGGCGACGCCGACCTGGTCATCGACACCTCCAGCCTCAACGTGCACGAGCTCCGGGCCAAGATGGACGCCCAGTTCGCGGGCGAGTCGGAGCCGGAGCTCCGCGCCACGGTGATGTCCTTCGGCTACAAGTACGGCCTGCCCGTCGACGCCGACCTGGTCGTCGACTGCCGCTTCCTGCCCAACCCGCACTGGGTACCCGAGCTGCGCCCCTTCACCGGCGTCAACGAGGAGGTGTCCGACTACGTCTTCGACCAGCCGGGCGCCAAGGAGTTCCTCAACCAGTACACCGAGCTGCTCCAGCTGATCGCCGCCGGCTACCGCCGCGAGGGCAAGCGGTACGTGACCATCGCCGTCGGCTGCACCGGCGGCAAGCACCGCTCCGTCGCCATGTCGGAGAAGCTCTCGGCCCGCCTCGCCGCCGAAGGCGTCGAGACCGTCCTCGTCCACCGCGACATGGGGCGAGAGTGACCGGACGCAATCTGCGGATGCGACGCCTGAGCCGCGCCACGTCGGCGCTCTCCGGCCGCAAACGCGGTGCTCAGCCCAAGGTCGTCGCGCTCGGCGGCGGCATGGGTCTCTCGGCGTCCCTGGCGGCGCTGCGCCGGATCACCGGCGATCTCACGGCCGTGGTCACCGTCGCCGACGACGGCGGCTCCAGCGGCCGGCTGCGCGAGGAGCTGGGCGTGCTGCCCCCCGGCGACCTCCGCAAGGCGCTCGCCGCGCTGTGCGGCGACGACGACTGGGGCCGCACCTGGTCCCGGGTCATCCAGCACCGCTTCGAGTCCAAGGGCGACCTCCACGAGCACGCGGTCGGCAATCTGCTGATCGTGGCCCTCTGGGAGCAGCTGGGCGACCACGTGCAGGCGCTCGACCTGGTCGGCAAGCTGCTCGGGGCGCACGGGCGGGTGCTGCCGATGTCGGCCGTCCCGCTGGAGCTCCAGGCGCTGGTCAAGGGCCACGACCCCGACCTGCCCGACGCGATCGTCACCGTGCGCGGCCAGGCCACGGTGGCGCTCACCCCCGGCGAGGTGCAGTCCGTGCACGTGGTCCCGCCCGACCCGCCGGCCGTTCCGGAAGCCGTGGAGGCGGTCCTGGACGCCGACTGGGTGGTGCTCGGCCCCGGCTCCTGGTTCTCCTCGGTGATCCCGCACCTGCTCGTGCCGGAACTGCTCGACGCGCTGGTCACCACGAAGGCCCGCAAGGTCCTCTCGCTGAACCTCGCACCCCAGCCCGGTGAAACAGAAGGCTTCTCACCGCAGCGTCATTTGGAGGTTTTGGGGCGACACGCCCCTAAACTCGCCTTGGACGTGGTGCTGGCCGATGAGGCCGCCGTGCCCGATCGTGAGTCACTCGCCGATGCCGCGCTACGGCTCGGAGCCGCGGTCGAGCTGGCGCCGGTGGCATCGCCCGACGGCGTTCCGGTCCATGATCAGGAGCTGTTGGCCGCCGCGTACGACCGTATTTTTCGGATGCATGGAAGGATCGGCCCATGGCGATGACGCCAGCGGTGAAGAACGAAATCTCTCATCTTCCCGTCACCCGGACCTGCTGCAGGAAAGCAGAGGTCTCGGCGATTCTTCGGTTCGCGGGCGGCCTGCACCTGGTGAGCGGGCGGATTGTGATCGAGGCGGAGCTGGACACCGGCAACGCCGCCCGCCGCCTCAAGCGCGACATCCTGGAGATCTTCGGGCACAGCTCGGAGCTGATCGTGATGGCCCCCGGCGGACTGCGCCGCGGCTCGCGCTTCGTCGTACGGGTGGTGGCGGGCGGCGACCAGCTGGCCCGCCAGACCGGGCTGGTGGACGGCCGCGGCCGTCCGATCCGCGGGCTGCCCCCGCAGGTGGTCTCGGGGGCCACCTGCGACGCCGAGGCGGCCTGGCGCGGAGCGTTCCTCGCCCACGGCTCGCTCACCGAGCCCGGCCGTTCCTCCTCGCTGGAGGTCACCTGCCCGGGACCGGAGGCGGCGCTCGCCCTGGTCGGCGCGGCGCGGCGGCTCTCCATCGCGGCCAAGGCCCGCGAGGTGCGCGGCGTGGACCGCGTGGTCGTCCGCGACGGCGACGCGATCGGCGCCCTGCTGACCCGGCTCGGCGCGCACGACGCGGTGCTCGCCTGGGAGGAGCGCCGGATGCGGCGCGAGGTCCGCGCCACGGCCAACCGGCTCGCCAACTTCGACGACGCGAACCTGCGCCGCTCGGCCCGCGCGGCGGTCGCCGCCGGGGCCCGGGTGGGGCGCGCGCTGGAGATCCTCGGCGAGGAGGTCCCCGAGCACCTGGCCGCCGCGGGACGGCTCCGCATGGAGCACAAGCAGGCCTCCCTGGAGGAGCTGGGCGCGCTCGCCGACCCGCCGCTGACCAAGGACGCGGTGGCCGGCCGGATCCGCCGCCTGCTGGCGATGGCCGACAAGCGGGCCCAGGATCTGGGCATCCCGGGGACCGAGTCGACCCTCAGCGAGGAGCTCGCCGACGGCCTGGTCGGCTGACTCGGCGACGGGCAGGGGACGTTGGCCCCGGCGGGCGAAACGGAGGTCCGTACTCCTACTGGTGAGTACGGATCTCCGGTCGTATCCGGTGGCGTGCGGAGGCCCTCTCGATGTCACCCCCGGGCCCTCGGAGAGGTAGGGTCGGAAGCGGTCGGGGACATCCCTATACAACTCGCCGGCGTCGAAAACCGGCGTACCTAACGAGGAGATCGGTTCGTGACGATCCGCGTAGGCATCAACGGCTTCGGCCGCATCGGCCGCAACTACTTCCGCGCTCTGCTGGAGCAGGGTGCGGACATCGAGATCGTGGCTGTCAACGACCTGGGTGACACTGCGACCACGGCCCACCTGCTGAAGTACGACACCATTCTGGGTCGTCTCAAGGCAGAGGTCAGCCACACCGCCGACACCATCACCGTCGATGGTCACACCATCAAGGTGCTCTCCGAGCGCAACCCGGCCGACATCCCCTGGGGTGAGCTGGGCGTCGACGTCGTCATCGAGTCGACCGGCATCTTCACCAAGAAGGCCGACGCCGAGAAGCACATCGCGGGCGGCGCCAAGAAGGTCCTCATCTCGGCTCCGGCCAAGGACGAGGACATCACCATCGTGATGGGCGTCAACCAGGACCAGTACGACGCGGCCAACCACCACGTCATCTCGAACGCCTCCTGCACCACCAACTGTGTGGCGCCGATGGCCAAGGTCCTCGACGAGAACTTCGGCATCGTCAAGGGCCTGATGACGACGGTCCACGCGTACACCAACGACCAGCGGATCCTGGACTTCCCGCACTCGGACCTGCGTCGCGCCCGCGCCGCCGCCGAGAACATCATCCCCACCACCACCGGCGCCGCCAAGGCCACCGCCCTGGTCCTCCCGCAGCTCAAGGGCAAGCTCGACGGCATCGCGATGCGCGTCCCGGTCCCGACCGGCTCCGCCACCGACCTCGTCGTCACCCTCCAGCGCGAGGTCACCAAGGACGAGGTCAACGCCGCGTTCAAGAAGGCCTCCGACGACGGCGCCCTCAAGGGCTTCCTGACGTACACCGAGGACCCGATCGTCTCGTCGGACATCGTCGGCGACCCGTCGTCCTGCACCTTCGACTCCTCCCTGACCATGGTCCAGGAAGGCAGCACGGTGAAGATCCTCGGCTGGTACGACAACGAGTGGGGCTACTCCAACCGCCTCGTCGACCTCACGGTCTTCGTCGGCGAGCAGCTCTGATCCTCGAGGTCGGCGGCACCACGATGTGAGCAAGGGGCTCGACCGGCGCAAAGAAGCGCAGGTCGAGCCCCTTAGCATGCTCATCGGTCCTTCCAAGGAGTAAACGGAACAGATGAAGACGATCGACGAACTTCTCGCCGAAGGGGTCGCGGGCAAGCGGGTATTCGTCCGTGCCGACCTCAACGTGCCGCTGGACGGCACCACGATCACCGACGACGGCCGTATCCGCGCCGTCGTCCCGACGATCGCCAAGCTCGCCGAGGCCGGCGCGCGCGTCGTCGTCGCCTCGCACCTCGGCCGCCCCAAGGGCGCCCCGGACCCCGCCTTCTCGCTGGCGCCCGCCGCCGCACGCCTGGGCGAACTCCTCGGAGCCGAGGTCGCCTTCGCCACCGACACGGTCGGCGAGTCCGCCCGCGCCGCGGTCGCCGGCCTCGCCGACGGCCAGGTCGCGGTCATCGAGAACCTCCGCTTCAACGCCGGCGAGACGTCCAAGGACGACGCCGAGCGCGGCGCCTTCGCCGACCAGCTGGCCGAGCTCGCGGACTCCTACGTGGGCGACGGCTTCGGCGCCGTGCACCGCAAGCACGCCTCGGTCTTCGACCTCCCGGCCCGGCTCCCGCACTACGCGGGCTACCTCATCGCCACCGAGGTCGGCGTCCTGAAGAAGCTCACCACCGACGTCAAGCGGCCGTACGCGGTCGTCCTCGGCGGCGCCAAGGTCTCCGACAAGCTCGGCGTGATCGACCACCTGCTGGAGCGGGCCGACCGCATCCTCATCGGCGGCGGCATGGCGTACACCTTCCTCAAGGCCCAGGGCCACGAGGTCGGCAGCTCGCTGCTCCAGGAGGACCAGATCCCGGCCGTCCAGGAGTACCTGCGACGTGCCGAGGAGAAGGGTGTGGAGTTCGTCCTCCCCGTCGACGTCGTGGTCGCCCCGTCCTTCCCGGACCTGAAGACCAAGGCCCCGGCCCACCCCACCACCGTCGCCGCCGACGCCATGCCGGCCGGCCAGATGGGGCTGGACAACGGGCCGGAGACCAACAAGCTCTACGCATCGAAGCTCGCCGACGCGGCCACCGTCTTCTGGAACGGCCCGATGGGCGTCTTCGAACACCCCGACTTCGCCGACGGCACCCGCGCGGTCGCCCAGGCGCTCGTCGACTCGTCGGCCTTCAGCGTCGTCGGCGGTGGCGACTCCGCCGCGGCCGTTCGCATCCTGGGCTTCGACGAGAATGCTTTCGGACATATTTCGACCGGTGGCGGCGCGAGTCTCGAATACCTCGAGGGCAAGACGCTTCCCGGCCTCGCCGCACTGGAGGACTGACCTTTCATGACCACCCGTACCCCGCTGATGGCGGGCAACTGGAAGATGAACCTCAACCACCTTGAGGCCATCGCCCACGTCCAGAAGCTCTCCTTCGCCCTGGCCGACAAGGACTACGAGGCCGTCGAGGTCGCCGTCCTGGCGCCCTTCACCGACCTGCGCTCCGTCCAGACCCTGGTGGACGGCGACAAGCTGAAGATCAAGTACGGCGCCCAGGACATCTCGGCGCACGACTCCGGCGCGTACACCGGTGAGATCTCGGGCCCCATGCTCGCCAAGCTGCGCTGCACGTACGTGGCCGTCGGCCACAGCGAGCGCCGCCAGTACCACGGCGAGAGCGACGAGATCTGCAACGCCAAGGTGAAGGCCGCCTACAAGCACGGTCTGACCCCGATCCTCTGCGTCGGCGAGGGCCTGGACATCCGCAAGGCCGGTGACCAGGTCTCCTACACGCTCGCGCAGCTCGACGGCGCCCTGAAGGACATCCCGGCCGAGCAGGCCGAGACGATCGTCATCGCCTACGAGCCGGTATGGGCCATCGGCACCGGCGAGGTCGCCACCCCCGAGGACGCCCAGGAGGTCTGCGGCGCGATCCGTGGCCGGCTGGCCGAGCTGTACTCCCAGGAGCTGGCCGACGCCGTCCGCATCCAGTACGGCGGCTCGGTGAAGTCCGGCAACGTCGCGGCCATCATGGCGCAGCCCGACGTGGACGGCGCCCTCATCGGCGGCGCCGCACTGGACGCCGACGAGTTCGTCAAGATCGTCCGCTTCCGCGACCAGTGAGTATGCGGTAGCGCGGATCCGTCGTACCCTTGCGGGGGCCGGAGGGGCTAGTCGCCCTTCGGCCCCCGGTGCACGTACACGCAGTAGTCAAGAATTCCGGAAAGTAGGGACCAGCCGTGGTTTTGGCGTTCCAGATCGCTCTGATCGTCTTCAGCCTGCTGCTGATGCTGCTGGTGCTCATGCACAAGGGCAAGGGCGGCGGCCTCTCCGACATGTTCGGTGGCGGAATGCAGTCCTCCGTCGGTGGCTCCTCGGTGGCCGAGCGCAACCTCGACCGGATCACCGTCGTCGTCGGTCTGGCCTGGTTCGCGTGCGTCGTCGTACTCGGTCTGCTCGTCAAGCTGGACAACTGACCCGTCGTCCGCGCATACCGGTGACGGTGTGACTCCTTCCACTGGACGCGCGTCGGGCCTTACGTAGACTGGGGCATCGCTCGAGCACCATCACGCAGGGAGTTACGACCGTGGCAAGTGGCAACGCGATCCGGGGAAGCCGGGTCGGAGCGGGGCCGATGGGGGAGGCGGAGCGAGGCGAGTCCGCGCCGCGCGCCCGCATCTCCTTCTGGTGCTCGAACGGGCACGAGACGCAGCCGAGCTTCGCCCATGACGCGCAGGTGCCGGACACCTGGGACTGCCCGCGCTGCGGCTTCCCGGCCGGCCAGGACAAGGACAGTCCGCCCGACCCGCCCCGCACCGAGCCGTACAAGACGCACCTGGCGTACGTCCGCGAGCGGCGGAGCGACGAGGACGGCGAGGCGATCCTCGCCGAGGCGCTGGCCAAGCTCCGCGGCGAGATCTGAGGCTCCCTCCGACGCGGCTCCACGCAACCCCAGTCGTTCACCGGCCGGACACCCCACGGGTGTCCGGCCGTAGTGCGTTCCCGCGCCACCGCCCTCCTCCACGCCGCAGCGCTCCTCGATCAATTAGGTTGGAGGGGCAGCGGGGATGCTGATGACGAGTGAGAAGTGGGCTGATATCCCGGATGAACGCAGCAAGCCGAACCAAGCTCAACCAGACGCCCGAGTGGACGGCTCTCGCCGAGCACCGTGAGGAGCTCGGCGCACCCCAGCTGCGCGAGCTGTTCGCGCGGCAGCCGGACAGGGGCACCGCCTACACCCTCCGGGTCGGCGACCTCCACCTCGACTACTCCAAGCACCTGGTCACCGACGAGACGCTGCGCCTGCTGCGCGAACTCGCCGCCGCCACCGGGGTCGCGGAGCTGCGGGACGCGATGTTCCGCGGCGAGAGGATCAACACCACCGAGGACCGGGCGGTCCTGCACACCGCGCTCCGCGCCCCGCGCGACGCGGTCATCGAGGTCGACGGCGGGCACGGTGAGAATGTGGTACCGGGCGTGCACGCCGTCCTGGACAAGATGGCCGGCTTCGCCGACAAGGTCCGGTCCGGGCAGTGGACCGGTCACACCGGCAAGCCCGTCAAGAACATCGTCAACATCGGGATCGGCGGCTCCGACCTCGGCCCCGCCATGGCGTACGAGGTGCTGCGCTCCTTCACGGACCGCGCGCTCACCCTCCGCTTCGTCTCCAACGTCGACGGCGCCGACCTCCACGAGGCCGTCCGCGACCTCGACCCGGCCGAGACGCTGTTCGTCATCGCCTCGAAGACGTTCACGACGATCGAGACCATCACCAACGCCACCTCCGCCCGGGACTGGCTGCTGACCGAGCTGAGGGCCGGTCAGGACGCCGTCGCCAAACACTTCGTGGCCCTGTCGACCAATGCCGACAAGGTCGAGGAGTTCGGCATCGACACGGCCAACATGTTCGAGTTCTGGGACTGGGTCGGCGGCCGCTACAGCTACGACTCGGCGATCGGCCTCTCGCTGATGGTCGCCATCGGACCGGACCGCTTCCGCGAGATGCTCGACGGCTTCCACCTCGTCGACGAGCACTTCCGCACCGCCCCCGCGGAGGAGAACGCCCCGCTCCTCCTCGGCCTCCTCGGCGTCTGGTACGGCAACTTCTTCGACGCCCAGTCGCACGCGGTGCTGCCGTACAGCCACTACCTGTCCAAGTTCACCGCGTACCTCCAGCAGCTCGACATGGAGTCCAACGGCAAGTCCGTCGATCGCGACGGCAACCCCGTGGACTGGCAGACCGGACCGGTCGTCTGGGGCACGCCCGGCACCAACGGGCAGCACGCGTACTACCAGTTGATCCACCAGGGCACCAAGCTGATCCCGGCGGACTTCATCGGCTTCGCCGCCCCGGTCCACGACCTGCTGCCCGGTCTGTTCGCCCAGCACGATCTGCTGATGGCCAACTTCTTCGCCCAGACCCAGGCCCTCGCCTTCGGCAAGACACCCGAAGAGGTCCGGGCGGAAGGGGTGCCCGAGGAGCTGGTCCCGCACAAGACGTTCCGGGGCAACCACCCCACGACGACGATCCTCGCCGACAAGCTGACCCCCTCGGTCCTCGGCCAGCTCATCGCGCTGTACGAGCACAAGGTCTTCGTCCAGGGCGCCATCTGGAACATCGACTCCTTCGACCAGTGGGGCGTGGAGCTCGGCAAGGTCCTCGCCAAGAAGATCGAACCGCTGCTGACCGGTGACGGGGGAGCGGACGCCGGGGAGCTGGACAGCTCCACCGCCGCCCTCGTCGACGCCTACCGCACACTGCGCGGGCGCTGAGCCGATGCCACCGGGGGAGGGGACGGCGGTAGCGCTGCGGCCGCCGCGCAACACGCTGGACGAGCGCGCCGTCGGCTGGTGGCGGGCCCAGTGGCTGCTGCTGACGGCCGTGCCCGTCGTGCCGCTCGCGGTCCTGGGCGCGCTGATCGAGCCGGCCCGCCTCTGGCTGCTGCTGCCCGCCGCGGTCCTGGCCGCGGCGGGCACGGCGGCCGCCGTCCTCTTCCCCCTGTGGTGGTTCCGTACGCACCGCTGGGAGATCACCGAGGACGCGGTGTACGTCCGCACCGGGTTCTTCTGGCAGGAGTGGCGGATCGCCCCGATGTCCCGCATCCAGACCGTCGACACCGTACGGGGCCCACTGGAGCAGCTTTTCCGGCTCGCCACCGTCACGGTCACCACCGCCTCCGCCAAGGGCGCGGTACGGATCGCGGGCCTGGACCACGAGGTCGCCGCCGACCTCGCCCGTCAGCTCACCCGCATCACCCGCGACACCCCCGGCGACGCCACATGAGCACCGCCGCCCCGCCGGCCGACTGGCGCCGCCTCGACCCCCGTACGGTCCTGGTCACCGCCCTCGTCGTGGCGGGAGTCGTCGCGGGCGTCGCCATCCCCGTCACGCTCGGGCTCACCCGGTGGTTCAGCCTCCCGGCCGCCGTGCTCCAGGTGCTCGTCGGCGCGGTCCTGGTCATCGGGGCCGCGGCGGGCGCCGACCGGGTCCGCTGGCACCGCACGCGCTACCGCATCGGTGCGGAGCGCGTCGACCTCCACACCGGCCTCCTGATCGTCAAGCGCCGCTCCCTGGCCCGCGGCCGCATCCGCACGGTGGACCTCACCGCCAACCTGATGCTCCGCCTCCTCGGCCTGGTCACCGTCAGGATCGGCACCGGCGAACAGGGCTCCGAATCCACCCTCGAACTGGACCCGGTCACGCGCGCCGAGGGAGAACGGCTGCGCCGCCTCCTGCTGGAGCGCGCCGCCACAGCACCGTCCGGCGGCGTCCACCGCGAAGGGGAACTGGCCGTCCTGGACCCCCGCTGGATCCGCTACGCACCGGTCTCCTTCGTCGCCCCCATGCTCGGCGGGGCGGCCGCCGGGGCCGTCATGCAGGTCAGCGACTGGGTCGGGGCCCAGGGCGAGGTCATCGACTGGGTCGGCGACCGCCTCCGGAACACCCCGCTGCTCTGGACGATCGTCATCCTGGCCCTCGCCGCCCTGGTCGCCGGCGTCGTCGGGGCGCTCGGCCTCTGGATCGAGATGTGGTGGAACTACCGCCTGGAGCGCGAGCCGGGCGGTACGTTGCGGGTGAGGCGCGGGCTGTTCACCTCCCGGTCCATCTCCGTCGAGGAGGCCCGGCTGCGCGGCGTCGACCTGGTCGAGCCGCTGGGCGTACGGCTGCTCGGCGCGGCCCGGCTGGACGCCATCACCACCGGCCTGGCCAAGGACAAGGAGGCCAGGAACGCCGACCACAACACCCTGCTCCCGGCCGTGCCCCGGACCCGGGCCGACACCGTCGCCGCCGACGTGCTGCGCGAGGCGGTCACCCCGACCGGCGCGGCGCTCACCCCGCACCCGCCCGAAGCCCGGGGCCGCCGACTGCGCTGGTCGCTCGCCGCGGTCCTCGGCCCGGTCCTGGTCCTGACCGTCCTCGGGGCGCTGCTCACGCCCGTGCTGCTGTGGATCGCGCTCGGCTGCACGGTGGTTCTCGCACCCGTGGCGGTGGCGCTCGCCCTGGACGCCTACCGGGGGCTCGGGCACGGGCTCTCCGGGCGCTACCTGGTCACCCGCTCCGGCACGGTCCGCCGCTCCACCGCAGCCCTGGAGCGAGCCGGGGTGATCGGCTGGACGGTCAGGCAGTCGGTCTTCCAGCGGCGGGCCGGTCTGGTGAGCATCACGGCCACCACCGCCGCCGGCGGGGGCGCCTACACGGTGTACGACGCCGACGCGGCCGAGGGCATCGCCTTCGCCGCCGAGGCGGTACCGGGGCTGCTGGCACCCTTCCTGGAGCGCGCCGGGAACACCGGGCACCCCGGCCCGCAGAACACCCTGACATGACCCGTTCCGCGCCGAGGCCGGTCAGCCGCTCCACCACGCCGCGGGCCCGGACCGCTCGGTAGGAACGGCCCGGGCCCGCGAGGACTTCCGAGGGTCAGGCGGACGCCTGCGGATACAGCGCGCGCGGCAGCTGCGAGGCCGCCGCGGAGTCAAGCAGCCACAGCGTCCGTACGCGCCCGTACGCGCCCGCCGCCGGGGCCTGGATCTCCCCGGCCCCGGACAGCGCGATGGCCGCCGCCTTGGCCTTGTCCTCGCCCGCCGCCAGCAGCCACACCTCGCGCGCCGCGCGGATCGCCGGCAGCGTGAGCGAGACGCGGACCGGAGGCGGCTTGGGAGCCCCGCGCACACCGACGACGGTGCGCGCGGTCTCCCGTACCGCGGGCAGCTCCGGGAAGAGCGAGGCCACATGGGTGTCCGGGCCGACGCCCAGCATCAGCACGTCGAACGCGGGCACCGCGCCATGGTCCTCGGGACCCGCCGCGGCGGCCAGCTCGGCGGCGTAACCGGCTGCCGCCGCGTCCGCGTCGTCGCCGTACGGGCCGTCGGACGCGGGCATCGCGTGCACCCGGGCCGGGTCCAGCGGCACCGCGTCGAGCAGCGCCTCGCGGGCCTGGGTGACATTGCGCTCCGGGTCGCCCTCGGGCAGGAACCGCTCGTCGCCCCACCACAGGTCCAGGCGGGTCCAGTCGATCGCGTCCCGGGCGGGAGCGGCGGCGAGCGCGGCCAGCAGGCCGTTGCCGTTGCGGCCGCCGGTCAGCACCACCGAGGCATGGCCCCGGGAGGCCTGGGCGTCCACGATCCTCGTGATCAGCCGGGCCGCCGCGGCCTGAGCCATCAGCTCCTTGTCGCGGTGGACGACCAGTTGGGGAGGCGTCACTTCGACGCCGCCTTCTTGGCCGGGGCCTTCTTCGCGGCGGGAGCCTTGGCCTCGGTGGCCTTGTCCGCCTTCTCCTCGGCGCTCTCGACCGGCGCGGCCTTGACCTCGCCGCCCGCGTGCAGCCGTTCGACGCCGAACTTCACCGCGGAAGCGTAGGTGTTGTCCGGGTCGAGCCGCCGCAGCTCCTCGGCCAGCAGCTCGGCGGTGTCGCGCCGCTTGAGCGCCACACCGCGGTCCGGCTGGTTGTGCATGGAGAGCGTGGCCAGCGTGCCGTCGGCGCGGTCGAGGACGATGACGCCGGTTTTCGTCTCCATCCGGACCGCCGTGAGGCCGGGGCCCTCGGAGACCATGCGCTCCACCGGGACGCCGAGCCGGTCCGCGAGCCACATGGCCAGCAGCTCGCAGCTCGGGTTGTCGCTCTCGCCCTCGACGGTCGCGCCGATCACCTCGGCGGGCTGCTGGTCCAGCGACGCGGCCAGCATGGAGCGCCACGGAGTGATCCGCGTCCACGCCAGGTCGGTGTCGCCCGGGCTGTACGTCGCCGCCCGCACCGCCAGCGCCTCGATGGGACGCTCGGCCGAGTAGGTATCGGTGATCCGGCGCTGCGCGAGAGCCCCGAGCGGGTCCTTCGCCGGGTCGGAGGGGGCGCCCTCGGGCCACCACACCACGACCGGGGCGTCCGGCAGCAGCAGCGGAAGGACCACCGACTGGGCGTGGTTGGCCAGTTCGCCGTGCAGGCGCAGGACGACGGTCTCGCCGGTGCCCGCGTCGGAACCGACCCGGACCTCGGCGTCGAGCCGGGCGTCCCGGCGGGCCCGCGGTGAGCGGCTGACCCGCTTGATCACCGCGATGATCCGCGAGGGGTGCTCGCGGGAGGCGTCGCCGGCCGACTTGAGCGCGTCGTACGCGTTCTCCTCGTCGGTGACGATGACCAGCGTGAGGACCATGCCGATGGCGGGGGTGCCGATGGCCCGGCGGGCCGACACCAGCGCCTGGTTGATCTTGCTGGACGTGGTTTCCGTGAGATCGATCTTCATGGCCGCCTCCAGCTCCGTCCGTCGCGTGCGAGCATCTCGTCGGCCTCGGTCGGGCCCCAGGTGCCGGCCGCGTACTTCGCGGGCTTGCCGTGCTTGTCCCAGTACTCCTCGATCGGGTCGAGGATGTTCCAGGACAGCTCGACCTCCTGGTGGCGCGGGAAGAGGTTGGCGTCGCCGAGCAGGACGTCCAGGAGGAGCCGCTCGTACGCCTCCGGGCTGGACTCCGTGAACGACTCGCCGTACGCGAAGTCCATCGTGACGTCCCGGACCTCCATCGAGGTGCCGGGCACCTTGGAGCCGAAGCGCACGGTGACGCCCTCGTCCGGCTGGACCCGGATGACCAGGGCGTTGCCGCCCAGCTCCTCCGTGGCGCCGGACTCGAAGGGCAGGTAGGGCGCGCGCTTGAAGACGACCGCGATCTCCGTGACCCGGCGGCCGAGCCGCTTTCCGGTACGGAGGTAGAACGGCACGCCCGCCCAGCGGCGGTTGTTGATCGTCAGCTTGATCGCCGCGTAGGTGTCGGTCGTCGACCTGGGGTCGATGCCCTCCTCCTCGCAGTAGCCGAGGACCTCCTGGCCGCCCTGCCACGCGTGCTCGTACTGGGCGCGCACGGTGTGCTTGCCGAGGTCATCGGGCAGCTCGACGGCGGTGAGGACCTTGAGCTTCTCGGCGACCAGGGCCTTCGGGTGGAAGGAGCCGGGCTCCTCCATCGCGGTCAGCGCCAGCAGCTGGAGCAGGTGGTTCTGGATGACGTCACGGGCGGCGCCGATGCCGTCGTAGTAGCCGGCCCGGCCGCCGATGCCGATGTCCTCGGCCATCGTGATCTGTACGTGGTCGACGTAGGACCGGTTCCAGATCGGCTCCCACATCGTGTTGGCGAACCGCAGCGCCAGGATGTTCTGGACCGTCTCCTTCCCCAGGTAGTGGTCGATCCGGAAGACCTCGTTGGGCGGGAAGACGTCGTGCACGAGCTGGTTGAGCTCCTGCGCGCTGGCCAGGTCGTGGCCGAACGGCTTCTCGATGACGGCGCGCCGCCAGGAGCCTTCCTTCTGGTCGGCCAGGCCGTGCTTCTTCAGCTGCTGGACGACCTTGGGGAAGAACTTCGGCGGCACGGAGAGGTAGAAGGCGAAGTTGCCGCCCGTCCCCTGCGCCTTGTCGAGCTCCTGGATGGTCGACTTCAGCGTCTCGAACGCCTCGTCGTCGTCGAAGTTGCCCTGGACGAAGCGCATCCCCTGGATGAGCTGCTGCCAGACCTCCTCGCGGAACGGCGTACGGGCGTGCTCCTTGACGGCGTCGTGGACGACTTGGGCGAAGTCCTCGTCCTCCCAGTCGCGGCGCGCGAAGCCGATGAGCGAGAAGCCCGGTGGCAGCAGGCCGCGATTGGCCAGGTCGTAGACGGCGGGCATCAGCTTTTTACGGGACAAATCGCCCGTGACGCCAAAGATGACCAGGCCCGACGGCCCCGCGATACGCGGGAGCCGTCGGTCCTGTGCGTCACGGAGCGGGTTGGCTCCGGGAACAGCAGACAAAGTGGTCAGCCCTCCGAGGGGGCGAGGCGCGACAGCTCCGCCTCGGTCGACTTGAGCAGGTCGTTCCAGGACGCCTCGAACTTCTCGACGCCCTCGTCCTCCAGCACCTGTACGACCTCGTCGTACGAGACGCCGAGCTTCTTGATCGCGTCGAGGTCGGCGCGCGCCCGGTCGTAGCCGCCGGCGACGGTGTTGCCGGTGATCTCGCCGTGGTCGGCCACGGCCTCCAGCGTCGCCTCCGGCATGGTGTTCACCGTGTTCGGCGCCACCAGGTCGTCGACGTACAGCGTGTCCTTGAGCGACGGGTCCTTGACGCCGGTCGAGGCCCACAGCGGGCGCTGCTTGTTGGCCTGCGCCTTGTCCAGGGGGGCCCAGCGGTCGGAGGAGAAGACCTCCTCGTACGCCTCGTAGGCCAGCCGGGCGTTGGCCAGCGCGGACTTGCCCTTGGCCGCCTTCGCCTCGTCCGATCCGATGGCGTCCAGCCGCTTGTCGATCTCGGTGTCCACCCGGGACACGAAGAACGAGGCCACCGAGTGGATCTTGGAGAGGTCCAGGCCCGCGGCCTTCGCCTTCTCCAGACCCGCCAGGTAGGCGTCCATGACCGCGCGGTAGCGCTCCAGCGAGAAGATCAGCGTCACGTTGACGCTGATGCCCCGGCCGATCGTCTCGGTGATCGCCGGCAGGCCCGCCTTGGTCGCCGGGATCTTGATGAGCGTGTTCGGCCGGTCGACCAGCCACGCCAGCTGCTTGGCCTCGGCGACGGTGGCCGTGGTGTTGTGCGCCAGGCGCGGGTCGACCTCGATGGAGACCCGGCCGTCCTGGCCGTCCGTGGCGTCGAAGACCGGGCGCAGGATGTCGGCGGCGTCGCGGACGTCCGCCGTCGTGATCATGCGGAGGGCTTCCTCGACGGTGACCTTGCGGGCGGCGAGGTCGGTGAGCTGCTGCTCGTAACCGTCGCCCGAGGAGATCGCCTTCTGGAAGATCGACGGGTTGGTGGTGACGCCGACGACATGGCTCTGGTCGATCAGCTCGGCCAGGTTGCCGGACGTGATCCGCTTGCGCGACAGGTCGTCGAGCCAGATCGCCACGCCCTCGTCGGAGAGGCGCTTGAGTGCGTCTGTCATGAGTTGCATCTCCTACTAGTCGTATCTACCGGCGTCAGCGTGCTGCGGCCGCGAGAGATTCCCGCGCTGCGGCGGCCACGTTCTCGGCGGTGAAGCCGAACTCCTGGAACAGCACCTTCGCGTCGGCCGAGGCCCCGAAGTGCTCCAGCGAGATGATGCGGCCCGCGTCGCCCACGTACCGGTACCAGGTCAGGCCGATGCCCGCCTCGACGGCGACCCGCGCCTTCACCGACGGCGGCAGCACGCTGTCCTTGTAACCCTGATCCTGCTCCTCGAACCACTCGACCGACGGCATCGAGACGACCCGGGTCGGCACACCGGCCGCCTGGAGCTGCTCGCGCGCCTCGACGGCGACGTGGACCTCGGAACCGGTCGCGATGAGCAGCACCTGCGGTGCCGTGGTCTCCCCGGAGGGCTCCTCGGCCTCGAACAGGACGTAACCGCCCTTGGCCGCGTTCTCGTTCGCCTCGTACGTCGGCACGCCCTGCCGGGTCAGCGCCAGACCGTGCGGGGCGCCCTCGCCGAACACCTTGGTGTAGCGGCGCAGGATCTCGCGCCAGGCGATGGCGGTCTCGTTGGCGTCGGCCGGGCGCACGATGTTCAGGCCCGGGATGGCGCGCAGCGCGGCCAGGTGCTCGACCGGCTGGTGGGTGGGACCGTCCTCGCCGAGGCCGATCGAGTCGTGCGTCCACACGTACGTCACCGGCAGGTGCATCAGCGCGGACAGCCGCACCGCGTTGCGCATGTAGTCGGAGAACACCAGGAAGGTGCCGCCGTAGATCCGGGTGTTGCCGTGCAGCGCGATGCCGTTCATGGCGGCCGCCATCGCGTGCTCGCGGATGCCGAAGTGGATCGTACGGCCGTACGGGTCGGCCTCCGGCAGCGGGTTGCCCGCCGGAAGGAACGACGACGTCTTGTCGATCGTGGTGTTGTTCGAGCCCGCGAGGTCGGCGGAGCCGCCCCACAGCTCGGGCACGATCCCGCCGAGCGCCTGGAGCACCTTGCCGGAGGCGGCGCGGGTGGCCAGGCCCTTGCCGGGCTCGAAGACCGGGATGCTCTGCTCCCAGCCCTCGGGCAGCTCGCCGGCGGCGATGCGGTCGAAGGAGGCGGCGCGCTCCGGGTTGGCCGTGCGCCACGCGGCGAACGACTTGTCCCACTCCGCGCGGGCCTCGCGGCCGCGGTCCAGGGCCTCGCGGGTGTGGCCGATGACCTCGTCCGCGACCTCGAAGGTCTGCTCCGGGTCGAATCCCAGGACCCGCTTGGTCGCCGCGATCTCGTCGTCGCCGAGCGCCGAGCCGTGCGCGGCCTCGGTGTTCTGGGCGTTCGGGGCGGGCCAGGCGATGATCGAGCGGGCCGCGATGAACGAGGGGCGCCCGGTCTCGGCCTTGGCCGCCTGGAGCGCCGCGTACAGACCCGCCGGGTCCAGGTCGCCGCTGGGGAGCTGGTCGACACGCTGGACGTGCCAGCCGTACGCCTCGTACCGCTTGATGGTGTCCTCGGAGACCGCGGTCTCCGTGTCGCCCTCGATGGAGATGTGGTTGTCGTCCCAGAGCAGGACCAGGTTGCCCAGCTTCTGGTGCCCGGCCAGCGAGGACGCCTCGGCCGAGATGCCCTCCTGGAGACAGCCGTCACCCGCGACGACCCACACCATGTGGTCGAACGGGGAGGCGCCGGGGGCCGCCTCGGGGTCGAAGAGGCCGCGCTCGTAGCGGGCGGCCATCGCCATGCCCACCGCGTTGGCGACACCCTGGCCCAGCGGCCCGGTCGTCGTCTCGACGCCGGTGGTGTGGCCGTACTCCGGGTGGCCCGGGGTCTTGGAGCCCCAGGTGCGGAAGGCCTTGAGATCGTCCAGCTCCAGGCCGTACCCGGCCAGGTAGAGCTGGATGTAGAGCGTCAGGCTGGAGTGGCCGGCGGAGAGGACGAACCGGTCGCGACCGGTCCACTCGGCGTCCGCGGGGTCGTGCCGCATCACCTTCTGGAAGAGGGTGTACGCGGCGGGAGCCAGGCTCATCGCCGTGCCCGGGTGGCCGTTTCCGACTTTCTGTACGGCGTCCGCGGCGAGAACGCGGGCGGTGTCCACGGCCCGCTGGTCCAAATCGGTCCACTGAAGGTCTGTGGTGGTCGGCTTGATGCTCACCCTGAGTCAGGGCTCCTCTCCACTGTCGTAGGCCGGTGACTGTTACCGCACCGGGCGCTGTCGAGCCTACCCCCGTTGACACGCACACTTTCCGGGCACTTTCCAGGGTGTGGGCGGCCCGTGGAGTTCGCCTCCCGGGGGAATGCGCACAGCGGTGAACAGTCACCCCCAACACGACCCCACCCCCGCGAAGGGCGGCGTATCCGCAACGTCTAGAGTGAACGGGTTCGCGCAAGTCTTCATCGGGCCTCTCCGCCCGGAGCTTGCTGGGATTTCTCTGTCAGGGGTGTGCGTGACGGCCGTCGAGTCCCGACCCGCAGGGGTCGCCTTGACTCCCAGCCCGAGGGGCCATCGCCCGTTCGGGGCCCGCGTCAAGGCCTTCGTGGCGCTTACCAAGCCACGGATCATCGAGCTGTTGCTCATCACCACGGTTCCGGTGATGTTCCTCGCTGCCCAGGGTGTACCCGACCTGTGGCTCGTTCTCACTACCACCATCGGGGGATATCTCTCCGCCGGTGGCGCCAACGCGCTGAACATGTACATCGACCGGGACATCGACGCGCTGATGGACCGTACGTCCCAGCGCCCGCTGGTCACCGGCATGGTCAGCCCCCGCGAATGCCTCGCCTTCGGCATCGCCCTCGCGGTGATCTCCACGCTCTGGTTCGGTCTGCTCGTCAACTGGCTCTCGGCCGCTCTCGCGCTCGGCGCGCTCCTCTTCTACGTCGTCGTCTACACGATGCTGCTGAAGCGCCGCACCTCCCAGAACATCGTCTGGGGCGGCATCGCGGGCTGCATGCCGGTCCTCATCGGCTGGTCCGCCGTGACGAACGAGCTCTCCTGGGCCGCGGTCATCCTCTTCGCCGTCATCTTCTTCTGGACGCCGCCGCACTACTGGCCGCTGTCGATGAAGGTGAAGGACGACTACGCCCGGGTCGGCGTCCCGATGCTTCCGGTGGTCGCCTCCAACCGGGTGGTCGCCAAGCAGATCGTCCTCTACAGCTGGGTGATGGTCGCGGTCTCGCTGCTGCTCACCCCGCTCGGCTACACCGGCTGGTTCTACACCGCGGTGGCGCTGCTGTCCGGCGGCGCCTGGCTCTGGGAGGCCCACGGCCTGCAGAACCGGGCCAAGTCCGGGGTGACCGGAGCCAAGCTCAAGGAGATGCGGCTGTTCCACTGGTCGATCACCTACGTCTCCCTCCTCTTCCTCGCGGTCGCGGTGGACCCCTTCCTCCGCTGAGGCGCCCTCTTCTCGGCGACGGGGGGGGGGGGGGGGGGGGGGGCCCCCCCCCCCCCCCCCCCCCCCCCCCCGCCCGTCGCCAGTTCATCTACCCGTCGGTAGCATCCTGTTCATGGCAGAGACGGCAGCAGACGCAGCGGACACCGGACAGACCTCGCGCACGGACGCCAGGAAGGCGGCGCGCGCCGAGCGCAGGGCGGCGAAGCTCGCCCACCAGATCGGCGCCTTCGCCAAGGAGCACGGTGGCGCCGAGGGGCAGGTCGCCTACCTCGGCCAGGCGGGCGCCCGCATCGTCCTGGTCGGCGAGGACGGCGCCTGGGGCGACCTCGTGGCCCCGACCTACGCCGTGGCCGAGAACGCGGCGCGGAAGTCCGGCATCACGATGCACGAGGAGTTCGACGGCGAGTTCGCGCTCAAGGTCCGCACCGGCCCGTACGAGTGGTCCCGGATGGCCGGCATCCAGGTCGGCGGCCCCTCCAACGACCGCTGAGGCGACAGCCGAGCGCTGGGGCGACAGCCGGCCGCTGAGGTGACAGGGCCGCTTTCGGCGCCGCCGCGCACCACCGGACACGCGGCCCGCCTGTTGGGCCGTGCGTACGCACGGCATACGGGTGAGGGGCGGCGGGCCACCGGCCCGCCGCCCCTCACCCGTATCCGTCCGTCAGACCGCCGCCGGTGTCGACTCCGGCTGCTCGGCGGACGGGCCGGGCAGCGGGGCGGCGGCGTCGTCGCCGCGCTCGCGCATGCTCAGCAGCAGCCGGATCACGGCGATCCACAGGATGGCCGAGCCGAACATGTGGACGCCGACCAGGATCTCGGGGACGTCGCTGAAGTACTGGACGTATCCGATCGCGCCCTGGGCGAGCAGCACGACCAGCAGGTCGCGGGCGCGGGCCCGGGTGTCGGCGGGCGCGTCGACCACCCGCAGGGCCAGCCACATCGCGATGGCCAGGGCGCAGACCACCCAGGCGGCGATGGCGTGGACATGGGCGGCGGCCGACCAGTCCCACGGCATGCGCGGTACGTCGCTGCTGTCTCCGGCGTGCTTGCCGGACCCGGTCACCGAGGTGCCCAGCACGATCAGGATCACCGTGGTCGCCACGATCGCCCGGGCCAGGCGCCGTACCGGCAGCGGAGCCCGGGGGCGGGCGGGACCGTCGCCCTCGCCGACCCGCACCCAGGTGGTCACGGCGACCGCGAGAAGCACGTTGGCCAGCAGGAAGTGCCCGGCCACCGTCCAGGGGTTGAGGCCCGCCCAGACCGTGATTCCGCCGAGGACGGCGTTGCCCAGCACGATCCAGAACTGCAGCCAGGCCAGCCGGGCGAGCTTGCGGCGGCGCGGCTTGACCGAACTGATGGCGATGATCGCCCAGCCGACCGCGGCCGACAGGACGTAGGCCAGCATCCGGTTGCCGAACTCGATCGCGCCGTGCAGCCCCTGTTCGGGCGTCGCGAAGAGGCTGTCGTCGGTGCACTTGGGCCAGGTGTCGCAGCCGAGGCCCGAACCGGTGAGCCGGACGGCCCCGCCGGTGACGATGATGAAGACGCTCATCAGGACGGCGGAGAGCGCGGCGCGCTTCACCACCTTGGTGGACGGCGTCCAGCGCTTGGCGATGAGGGAGATGGGGGTTTCCACGCGGACCATCGTAGGACGGGGCTTGTGCATGATTTCACGAGGGGGGTGGGTTCGTACCCGGTTGCCCGGACACGTCCAGCCGTACGGCCCCGGCGGGCTACTCCCAGCGGAAGAACCTCGCCGCCGCGCCGAGCCCCAGCACCGCCCACACCGACAGGATCCCGGCCTGGGCCCACGGCATCGGCGCACCATGCTGGAGGACGTCCCGCAGGCCTTCGGAGAGCGCCGACACGGGCAGCAGCCCCAGCACCGACTGCACGGCGTCCGGGAACTTCTCCAGCGGCACGATGACCCCGCCGCCGACCAGCAGCAGCAGGAAGACCAGGTTGGCGGCGGCGAGCGTCGCCTCCGCCTTGAGCGTCCCCGCCATCAGCAGTCCGAGCCCGGAGAACGCGGCGGTCCCGAGGACGAGGAGCAGCAGCACGGAGAGCGGGTTCCCCTCGGGTGACCAGCCGAGCGCGAAGGCGATCGCCGTCAGCAGCACGATCTGGAGCACCTCGGTGACCAGCACCGACAGCGTCTTCGCGGTCATCAGCGCCCAGCGGGGCAGCGGGGAGGCCCCCAGCCGCTTGAGGACCCCGTAACGGCGTTCGAAGCCGGTCGCGATGGCCTGGCCGGTGAAGGCGGTGGACATCACGGCGAGCGCCAGGATGCCCGGGGCCAGGAAGTCGACCGACGCGCCCGAGCCGGTGTCCACGATGTCGACCGCGCTGAACAGCACCAGCAGCAGCGTCGGGATGATCACCGTCAGCAGCAGCTGCTCGCCGTTGCGCAGCAGCATCCGGGTCTCCAGCGCGGTCTGCGCGGCGATCATCCGGGGGAGCGGGGCCGCCCCGGGGCGCGGGGTGTACGTACCGGCGCTCATGCGCGCAGCTCCTTGCCGGTCAGCTTCTTGCCGGTCAGTTCGAGGAAGACGTCCTCCAGGGTGTGCCGCTCCACGGAGATGCCCTCGGGCATCACGCCGTGCTGGGCGCACCAGGAGGTCACCGTGGCCAGCAGCTGCGGGTCGATGGACCCGGTGATCCGGTACGTCCCCGGCAGCGGCTCGGCGGCCCCGGAGCCGTCGGGCAGCGCCTTGACGAGCGAGCCGAGGTCGAGGCCCGGGCGCCCGGTGAAGCGCAGGGTGTTCTCCGCGCCGCCCCGGCAGAGGGCCTCCGGGCTGCCCTGGGCGATGACCCGGCCCGCGTCGATGATCGCGACGTCGTCGGCGAGCGCCTCGGCCTCGTCCATGAAGTGGGTCGTGAGCACCACGGACACCCCGTCGGCGCGCAGCTCGCGCACCAGGTCCCAGGTGGAGCGGCGGGCCCCCGGGTCGAGCCCGGCGGTCGGCTCGTCCAGGAACAGGAGCTCGGGCCTGCCGACGACCGCCATGGCCAGCGAGAGGCGCTGCTGCTGGCCGCCGGAGAGCCGCCGGTAGGTGGTGCGGCCGCAGTCGCCGAGGCCGAGGCGCTCGATCAGTGCGTCCACGTCGAGGGGGTGGGCGTGCAGCTTGGCCATGTGGCGGAGCATCTCGTCCGCGCGCGCACCGGAGTAGACGCCGCCGGACTGGAGCATCACCCCGATCCGCGGACGCAGCCGCTCCGCGTCGGCGACCGGATCGAGGCCGAGGACCCGTACGGTGCCGGCGTCGGGGCGTCGGTAGCCCTCGCAGGTCTCCACGGTGGTGGTCTTCCCGGCGCCGTTCGGGCCGAGGACGGCGGTCACCGCGCCGGTGGCGACCACCAGATCGAGGCCGTTCACCGCGGTCTTCGTGCCGTACCGCTTCACCAGGCCCTTGACCTGTACGACGGGCTCGTTCTCCATGGCGCACCAGTCTAGGCAGCCCTCCGGGGAGGACGGCTCCCGGGGCAGATTAGGTAACCCTAAGTGACGAACCACACCGTTGATCGTTCCGGACCGTGGTTGTCAGAGTCGAACGAATTACGCAACAATGGTGTTGTGAAATACGACGGACGGGCTCCCCAGGAGGAACTCGCGACCGGTGAGCGCTCGACGCGCAACCGGGTCGCGCGCTCCATCCTGGACCACGGCCCCTCCACCGTCGCGGACCTCGCCAAGCGCGTCGGCCTCACCCAGGCCGCCGTCCGCCGCCACCTGGACGCCCTCGTCTCCGACGCTGTCGTCGAAGCCCGCGAACAGCGGGTCTACGGGGCGCGGACCCGCGGCAGGCCCGCCAAGGTGTTCGCCCTGACGGACTGCGGCCGGGACGCCTTCGACCAGTCCTACGACAAGCTGGCCGCCGACGCCCTGCGTTTCATCGCCGAGTCCGGAGGGGACGAGGCGGTCCTCGCCTTCGCCCGCGCCCGGATGGCCGCGGTGGGCGAGGCGTACCGCGCCGTGGTCGAGGCCGCGGCGCCCGAAGCGCGCACCGAGGCCCTGGCCAAGGCCCTGTCGGCCGACGGGTACGCTGCTATGGCGCGAAGCGCGCCGGGCCCGCAGCAGGGCGAGCAGCTGTGCCAGCACCACTGCCCGGTGGCGCATGTCGCCGAGCAGTTCCCACAGCTGTGCGAGGCGGAGACGGAATTCTTCTCCAGCCTCCTCGGGACCCATGTGCAGCGTCTGGCCACCCTCGCCCACGGCGATGGTGTGTGCACGACCTATGTGCCGCGCAGTGGCCACGCTCCACCCCCACAGACCACCCATTCAGCATCTGCAAGCACGGCCGGGAGGAACCCCGCATGACGCTCCCCACGGAGACTGCCCACCCTGAGCTCGAGGGTCTGGGTACGTACGAATTCGGCTGGGCCGACTCCGACGCGGCAGGCGCGGCGGCGAAGCGCGGCCTCTCCGAGGCTGTCGTCCGCGACATCTCGGAGAAGAAGAACGAGCCCGAGTGGATGCTGAAGCTGCGGCTCAAGGGCCTCAAGCTCTTCGGCAAGAAGCCCATGCCGAACTGGGGCTCCGACCTGTCGGGCATCGACTTCGACAACATCAAGTACTTCGTGCGGTCCACGGAGAAGCAGGCGGCCTCCTGGGAGGAGCTGCCCGAGGACATCAAGAACACGTACGACAAGCTCGGCATCCCCGAGGCGGAGAAGCAGCGCCTCGTCGCCGGCGTCGCCGCGCAGTACGAGTCCGAGGTCGTCTACCACCAGATCAACGAGGAGCTGGAGGCGCAGGGTGTCATCTTCATGGACACCGACACCGCGCTGAAGGAGCACCCGGAGCTCTTCAAGGAGTACTTCGGCACCGTCATCCCCGTCGGTGACAACAAGTTCGCCTCGCTGAACTCGGCCGTGTGGTCCGGCGGCTCGTTCATCTACGTGCCCAAGGGCGTCCACGTCGAGATCCCGCTCCAGGCCTACTTCCGTATCAACACGGAGAACATGGGCCAGTTCGAGCGGACGCTGATCATCGTCGACGAGGACGCCTACGTCCACTACGTCGAGGGCTGCACCGCGCCGATCTACTCCTCGGACTCGCTGCACAGCGCCGTGGTCGAGATCATCGTGAAGAAGGGCGGCCGCTGCCGCTACACGACCATCCAGAACTGGTCGAACAACGTCTACAACCTGGTCACCAAGCGGGCCGTGGCCTACGAGGGCGCGACCATGGAGTGGGTCGACGGCAACATCGGCTCCAAGGTGACCATGAAGTACCCGGCCGTCTACCTGATGGGCGAGCACGCCAAGGGCGAGACCCTGTCCATCGCCTTCGCGGGCGAGGGCCAGCACCAGGACGCCGGCGCCAAGATGGTCCACATGGCCCCGAACACCTCCTCCAACATCGTCTCCAAGTCGGTGGCGCGAGGCGGCGGCCGTACGTCCTACCGCGGTCTGATCGAGATCGGCGAGGGCGCGCCGGGCGCGAAGTCCAACGTGCTCTGCGACGCTCTGCTCGTCGACACGATCTCCCGCTCGGACACCTACCCCTACGTCGACGTCCGCGAGGACGACGTGTCGATGGGCCACGAGGCGACCGTCTCCAAGGTCTCCGAGGACCAGCTCTTCTACCTCATGAGCCGCGGACTCACCGAGTTCGAGGCCATGGCGATGATCGTGCGCGGCTTCGTCGAGCCGATCGCGAAGGAGCTGCCCATGGAGTACGCCCTGGAGCTCAACCGGCTGATCGAGCTGCAGATGGAGGGTTCGGTCGGCTAGGTCCTCGTCCGAGGGCCACCGGGACGGCCGTCCGCGGCCGTCCCCGCACCCCCACCGAACCACCCCCCTTCTTGACTGAGAAAGCGAGCACTACGACAGCCATGGCTGAGGCTCAGAACACTCCGGTGGGCTCCACCACCGCCGGCTCCATCGCGGTGGCCGCCGAGTCGACCGTCGCCACCCGCATGAGCGCACCCCCGTCCTTCGACGTCGCGGACTTCCCCGTCCCGCACGGCCGCGAGGAGGAGTGGCGCTTCACGCCGCTGGAGCGGCTGCGCGGTCTGCACGACGGCACCGCGGTCGCGAGCGGCGGCGGCGTGAAGGTCGCCATCGACGCCCCCGAGGGCGTCACGGTCGAGACCGTCGGCCGCGACGACTCCCGGCTCGGCAAGGCCGGCACCCCGGTGGACCGGGTCGCCGCCCAGGCGTACAGCTCCTTCGAGCAGGCCTCGGTCGTCACGGTCGCCAAGGAAGCCGTGCTCACCGAGCCGGTCCGGATCACCGTGCACGGCGAGGGCGGCGTCGCCTACGGCCACCAGCTCATCCAGCTGGGCGCGTTCGCCGAGGCCGTCGTCGTCATCGACCACACCGGTGACGCGGTGCTCGCCGCCAATGTCGACTACGTGCTGGGCGACGGCGCGAAGCTGACCGTCGTCTCCGTCCAGGACTGGGACGACACGGCCGTCCACGTCGGCCAGCACAACGCGCTGGTCGGCCGGGACGCCTCGTTCAAGTCGATCGTCGTCACCTTCGGCGGCGACGTCGTCCGCCTGCACCCCCGGGTGGCCTACGCGGCCCCCGGCGGCGAGGCGGAGCTCTTCGGCCTGTACTTCACCGACAAGGGCCAGCACCAGGAGCACCGCCTCCTGGTCGACCACAACACCCCGCACTGCAAGTCCAACGCGGTGTACAAGGGCGCTCTTCAGGGCGACGGCGCGCACGCCGTCTGGATCGGCGACGTCCTCATCCAGGCCGCGGCCGAGGGCACCGACACCTACGAGATGAACCGGAACCTCGTCCTCACCGACGGCGCCCGGGTCGACTCCGTGCCCAACCTGGAGATCGAGACCGGCGAGATCGTCGGCGCCGGCCACGCCTCGGCGACCGGCCGCTTCGACGACGAGCAGCTCTTCTACCTCCAGTCCCGCGGCATCCCGGCCGAGGAGGCCCGCCGTCTCGTCGTGCGCGGCTTCTTCGCCGAGCTGGTCCAGCAGATCGGCCTGCCGGACGTCGAAGCGCGTCTCCTCGAGAAGATCGAGACCGAGCTGAAGGCGTCCGTCTGATGTCCTTCGTCAAGGCCTGTGCGCTGAGTGAGCTGGAGGACGACACCCCCAAGCGGGTGGAGCTCGACGGCACACCCGTCTCCCTCGTCCGTACCGAGGGCGAGGTGTTCGCGATCAACGACATCTGCTCGCACGCGAACGTCTCCCTCTCGGAGGGCGAGGTGGAGGACTGCGCGATCGAGTGCTGGCTGCACGGATCGTCGTTCGACCTCCGCACCGGCAAGCCGTCCGGCCTTCCCGCGACGCGCCCCGTCCCCGTATACCCCGTCAAGATCGAAGGGGACGATGTGCTCGTCTCCGTCACCCAGGAGTCCTGAGTCACCCATGGCAACGCTTGAAATCCGCGACCTGCACGTCACCGTCGAGGCCGACAACGCCACGAAGGAGATCCTCAAGGGCGTCGACCTGACCGTGAAGCAGGGCGAGACCCACGCCATCATGGGCCCCAACGGGTCCGGCAAGTCCACCCTCGCGTACTCGCTCGCGGGTCACCCCAAGTACACGATCACCGGCGGCACGGTCACCCTGGACGGCGAGGACGTCCTGGAGATGTCCGTCGACGAGCGGGCCCGCGCCGGCCTGTTCCTCGCCATGCAGTACCCGGTCGAGATCCCCGGTGTCTCGGTCTCCAACTTCCTGCGCACCTCCGCCACCGCCATCCGCGGCGAGGCCCCCAAGCTGCGTACGTGGGTCAAGGAGGTCAAGGAGACGATGGCCGGGCTCCAGATGGACCCCGCCTTCGCCGAGCGCAACGTCAATGAGGGCTTCTCCGGCGGCGAGAAGAAGCGCCACGAGATCCTTCAGCTGGAGCTCCTCAAGCCGAAGATCGCCGTCCTGGACGAGACCGACTCCGGCCTGGACGTCGACGCGCTCAAGACCGTCTCCGAGGGTGTCAACCGGGTGCGCGAGACCGGCGAGGTCGGCACGCTGCTGATCACGCACTACACCCGCATCCTGAAGTACATCAAGCCCGACTTCGTGCACGTCTTCGCCAACGGCCGCATCGCGGCCTCCGGCGGCGCCGAGCTGGCCGACCAGCTGGAGAACGAGGGCTACGAGGCCTACACGAAGGGTGGCGCTTCCGAGTGACTGACGCCCGACAGGGGCTCGCCGGCCTCCTCGACACCGAGGCGATCCGCAAGGACTTCCCGATCCTGGACCGCACGGTCCACGACGGAAAGAAGATCGTTTACCTGGACTCCGCGGCGACCTCGCAGAAGCCGCGCCAGGTCCTCGACGCGCTCAACGAGTACTACGAGCGGCACAACGCGAACGTGCACCGCGGCGTCTACACGATCGCCGAGGAGGCCACCGCGCTGTACGAGGGCGCCCGCGACAAGGTCGCGGCCTTCATCAACGCGCCGAGCCGCAACGAGGTGATCTTCACCAAGAACGCCTCGGAGTCGCTCAACCTCGTGGCGAACATGCTCGGCTGGGCGGACGAGCCCTATCGGGTGGACAGTGACACGGAGATCGTCACCACGGAGATGGAGCACCACTCCAACATCGTGCCGTGGCAGCTGCTCGCGCAGCGCACCGGCGCGAAGCTGAAGTGGTTCGGCATCACCGACGACGGCCGGCTCGACCTGTCGAACATCGACGAGATCATCACCGAGAAGACGAAGATCGTCTCCTTCACGCTGGTCTCGAACATCCTGGGCACCGTCAACCCGGTCGAGCAGATCATCCGCCGCGCCCAGCAGGTCGGCGCGCTGGTCTGCATCGACGCCTCGCAGGCGGCCCCGCACATGGTGCTGGACGTGCAGGCGCTCCAGGCCGACTTCGTGGCCTTCACGGGCCACAAGATGGTCGGCCCGACGGGCATCGGCGTGCTGTGGGGACGGCAGGAGCTCCTGGAGGACCTGCCGCCCTTCCTCGGCGGCGGCGAGATGATCGAGACCGTGTCGATGCACTCCTCGACGTACGCCCCCGCGCCGTACAAGTTCGAGGCCGGTACGCCACCGATCGCCCAGGCCGTCGGCCTCGGCGCGGCCGTGGACTACCTCTCGGCGATCGGCATGGAGAAGATCCACCAGCACGAGAAGGCGATCACCGAGTACGCGGTGAAGCGCCTCCTGGACGTCCCGGACCTGCGGATCATCGGTCCGGCGACGGCCGAGGACCGCGGGGCGGCGATCTCCTTCACCCTGGGCGACATCCACCCGCACGACGTGGGCCAGGTCCTCGACGAGCAGGGCATCGCCGTCCGGGTCGGCCACCACTGCGCCCGCCCGGTCTGCCTGCGGTACGGAATTCCCGCGACGACGCGAGCGTCGTTCTATCTGTACTCCACGCCCGCCGAGGTCGACGCCCTGGTGGACGGTCTGGAGCACGTCCGGAACTTCTTCGGCTGAGGGTTGACTGGTGAAGCTTGAATCCATGTACCAGGAAGTCATCCTGGACCACTACAAGCACCCCCACGGGCGCGGCCTGCGGGACGGCGACGCCGAGGTGCACCACACCAACCCGACGTGCGGCGACGAGATCACGCTCCGGGTGAGGTACGACGGCGAGACCATCGCCGACGTGAGCTACGACGGCCAGGGCTGCTCCATCAGCCAGGCCAGCGCCTCCGTGCTGAACGAGCTGCTCGTCGGCAAGGAGCTGTCCCAGGCGCGGAAGATCCAGGAGACCTTCCTGGAGCTGATGCAGTCCAAGGGCCAGCTGGAGCCGGACGACGCGATGGAGGAGGTGCTGGAGGACGCCGTCGCGTTCGCCGGCGTCTCCAAGTACCCCGCCCGGGTCAAGTGCGCGCTGCTGAGCTGGATGGCGTGGAAGGACGCGACGGCCAAGGCGCTGTCCGAAGGGAAGACCGCATGAGCGACAACGAGACCGCGACCATGAAGCCGGCCTCCGAGGAGGAGGTCCGCGAGGCGCTGTACGACGTCGTCGACCCCGAGCTGGGCATCGACGTCGTCAACCTGGGCCTGATCTACGGCATCCACGTCGACGACGCCAACATCGCCACCCTCGACATGACCCTGACGTCCGCGGCCTGCCCGCTGACCGACGTCATCGAGGACCAGGCGAAGTCCGCCACGGACGGCATCGTCAACGAGCTCCGGATCAACTGGGTCTGGATGCCGCCGTGGGGCCCGGACAAGATCACCGACGACGGACGCGAGCAGCTCCGCGCGCTGGGGTTCAACGTCTGACACGCCCCCCCGGAGTGGTGAACGGCCATGCCCGCCAGGCACACTGGCGGGCATGGCCGTCTCCATGTACCACATCGCCGTCGACGCTCACGACCTGCCGCTCCTCGCCCGTTTCTGGAGCGCGGTGCTGGACTGGCAGGTGCTCTTCGAGGACGAGGAGGAGATCGTCATCGGAGCCCACGAGACCGCGCTGCCGGGCATGTGCTTCCTCGCCGTGCCGGAGGGCAAGACCGTCAAGAACCGGCTGCACATCGATCTGACCCCCGACGACCGGGACGCCGAGGTCGAGCGGATCCTGGCGCTCGGCGCCCGGCGGGTGGACGTCGGACAGGGGCCGGACGCCACCTTCGTGGTGATGGCCGATCCGGAGGGCAACGAGTTCTGTGTGCTGCGCCCCAAGCGGACCCTGACCGACTGAGCCGGGCCCGGCCCCCGCCTGCTCAGACGTGGGAGGGCGGCGGGGGGCCGTACTGCTCGGGCAGGGTCGCTGCCGCCGCCTCGGCCAGGACCGGGCCCAGGTTCTCCGTACGCATCCGGAGGTCGACGTACAGCAGGCCGACCACCAGCGGGGGGAAGATCGCCGTGAACAGCTGGGCGATCAGCTGGCTGATGAACGACAGCAGCAGCACGCCGCCGAGCACCGCGAGGATCTGCCCGCCGGTCGGGTCCGCGTCCATGTCCGCCGGGTCGAACACGCCGGGGAGCAGGCCGACCATCTGGAACGGCAGCTGGATCATGTAGCCGATCACACCCGCGAGTCCGACGGCGAGCAGCCAGACGCCGAAGACCCGCCACCAGCTGCCGCGCACCAGCCGGACCGAGCGGCGCAGGGCGGCGACCGGGCGCTGGTGTTCGAAGACCACGACCGTCGGGGCCAGGGAGAAGCGGACGTAGAGCCACATCGCCACCGGTGCGACGAGCAGGAAGCCGAGGAAGCCGACCACCATCAGCGGCACGGTGCCGTCATCGTCGCCCAGGGATACGGCGTAGATCATCAGCCCGGCGACGACGCCGACCATGAGCACCATCGGGACGGCCATGATCAGCCCGGTCAGGAACACCGTGCCGAGGATCGACCAGACCCGCGACCACGCCCGCCTCCAGACCTCCCCGAAGCCGATCGGGCGGCCCAGGACGGCTTCCTGGAGGACCACCGGGACCGCTGCCTGCACCACGGCGGACGCCAGCAGGTAGACGATCATGCCGATGACCATCAGTGCGCCGAACGCGACGCCCAGGGGGACCAGTTGAGCCGCGTCCGGAGATCCCGAGGAGCCGGCCGTCAGCTCGTCCCACTGGCTCGCGACGGCGGCGCCGGCGGCCACCACCGCGGCGATCATCACGAGCGTCGCCGCGCCGAACAGGGTCAGGGCAATTCCGATCAGCGGTTTCCAGTACCGCCCGAGCGTCGAGAAGGCGCCGCTGAGCATGTCCGAGACCCTCAACGGCGCCAGGGGTATGACCCCCGGCCTGGGCGGTGCGGCCCACCCGCTGTTGCATCCCCCGCCCGGTCCCTGCGCGCCCCCGTGGAAGGGCCCCCCACCGTGAGGTGCGCCCCCGTACGGGCCGCCGCCCCACCCTGCGTCCTGCGCCACTGCTTCTCCGTCGTGTAGTCGGCCCGTGTCACGGGCCGTGTGGTCGGTCGGCACACCGTAGCGCCCCCGACGTGGGCCGATGATGTGTACGGCCGTACCCAACGTTGGGTACAGTCGTACACATGGGATACGCATACGGACTTCTGGCCGCCGCCATCGCGGCGGAGGTGGCCGGGACGACGGCCATGAAGTACAGCGAGGGCTTCACCCGGCTCTGGCCCTCGATCGGCACCGTGGTGGGCTACCTCATCGCCTTCACCCTGCTCGCGCAGACGCTCAAGACGCTCTCCGTGGGCACCGCCTACGCCATCTGGGCCGGCGTCGGCACCGCGGCCGTCGCCCTCATCGGGATCCTGTTCCTGGGGGAGGCCGGCGGCCTCGTCAAGATCACGGGCATCGCCCTGATCGTGGCCGGAGTCGTCGTCCTCAACCTGGGCGGAGCGCACTGATGGCCCGGCGGTACGACCCCGGGCGGCGGACGAAGATCATCGACGCGGCGTTGCGGGTGATCGCGGCCGACGGCATGGCCGGCCTCAGCCACCGCACCGTGGCCGCCGAGGCCGATGTGCCGCTCGGCTCGACCACGTACCACTTCGGCTCCCTCGACGAACTCCTGGTCGCCGCCCTGCGCCGGTGCAACGAGAACTTCGTGCAGGAACTGCGCGGCAGCGAGGTCCTGGCGGGACCCGCCGGCTCCGCCGGTCTCGCGGAGGAGCTGACGCGGTTGCTGGGCCGGTGGTTCGCGGGCGAACGCGGGGCGATCGAGCTGGAGTACGAGCTGTACCTCGCGGCCCTGCGCCGCCCCGTGCTGCGCCCCGTCGCCGCCGCATGGACCGAGGAGGCCGTCGAGCTGCTGACCCGTCACACCGACCCGGAGACCGCGCGGGCGCTCGTCGCCCTGATGGACGGCGTCTGCCTCCAGGTCCTGCTCACCGGCGGCACGTTCGACGCGCCCTACACCCGCGAGATGCTGGCCCGGATCGTGGACGGCGGCGCCTGAGCCGAAGGCCGCGGGCGCCGCTCGGCGTCACGCGGGTCGCGCTGGGCCCGCCGCGTGGCGGACCGCTTCCAGCGCCTCGCGCACGCTCACCCCGATGTCCGTGATCGGGTAGAGCACTTCCCGGACCGTCCGCTCCCGGTCCACCACCAGCGTCAGCCGCTTGAGCCGGCTCACGCCCGCCGCCCGGAACGTCGGCAGCCGCAGCGCCGCCGTCAGCGTCAGGTCCGCGTCCGAGAGCAACGGGAAACGCAGCCCCTCCTTCTCCGCGAACGCGCGCTGCTCGTCCGGGCGTTGCGTGGACACCCCGTGCACGCTCGCGCCCGCCGCCGTGAACTCCGCCAACTGGTCGCGGTAGGTGCACGATTCGAGCGTGCAGCCACTCGCCCCCGGGATCCCCGCCCAGCCCGGCGGGTAGGCGTCGCGCCGGGCGTAGGCGCCGGGGAAGCAGTACAGGACGGTGTACGGGGTGTCGGCGACCGGGTCGCGCGGCTCTCCGTCGTCCCCGGTCAGCAGCAGCTCCGGCAGCCGCGTGCCTTTCAGGGCCCGCACCCGGGCCGCCTCCCGCGAGGCCTCCGTCGTCGTCGCCATCGTCTCCCCTTCCCCCAGCACCCAGGTGTCGCCCCAGTCCTGGAGCGCGATCAGCACGGGCAGCAGCGCCCGGCCGCGCGGGGTGAGCCGGTACTCGTGCCGGACCGGGCGGTCCTGATACGGCTCCCGTGCCAGCACTCCCGCGTCGACCAGCAGCCGCAGCCGCTCGGTCAGCACCTTGCGCGAGACGCCCAACTCCTGCTGGAGCGCGTCGAACCGGTGCACACCGCGCGCGGTGTCCCGCACGATCAGCAGCGTCCACCAGTCGCCCACGACGTCGAGGGCCTGGGCGATCGAGCAGTCGGCGTCGGCCAGGCTGGTGCGCTGAGGCATGGTCGTTCCTCCGGTTGTGGCCGCTGTCCGCCCCGCCCGCCCCGCCGGGGTCTTTCGGTTGACCCCGATGGAATCATGCTGTCATAGTCCGTTCCCATAAGGAACTCACTGATCGCGCGGGGGTGGCGGGAATGGGCATGGTGCGCGGGGTACCGCGGACGGTACGGCTGCTGGCGCTCGGGGCGTTCCTCAACGCCGTCGTCAGCTTCACCTTCGTCTATCTCTTCGTCTACCTGGTCGGGCCGCGCGGTCTGACCGTCACCCAGGCCGGAGTGATCAGCGGCGTCGGCGGCCTCGGCCTGGTCGCGGGGAACTTCACCGGTGGCTGGTTCGGCGACCGTCTCGGCCATCGCCGCGCCCTGCTGACCGGCGCCTGCGTCAGCGGGGCCGCGCTCGTCGTCCTGCCCGCCCTCCCGGTCGTCGCCCTGTACGCGGTGCTCCCGGTCGCCCAGTACGCCGCCGGCGTCGTCCGCGCCGCCAACGCGGCCCTCGTCGCGGTCTCCGTCCCCGAGGGCACAAGCCGCCGCCAGAGCTTCGCCCTCTTCCGCTTCGCCTCCAACGGAGGCTTCGCCATCGGCCCGCCGCTCGGCGCCCTGGTCGCCACCCGCCTCTCGTACGACTGGCTCTTCGTCGCCGACGGCATCGGCACCCTGCTCTTCGCCGCCTACGCCGCCCGGATCCTGCCCGCCCGCGGCAGCGCCCACTCCGCACCCGCCCATGACCCGCACGCCCCGGGCCTCTGGCGCGAACTACGGGCCAGGCCCGCCGTTCTGGTGCTGCTCGCCTCGATCGTCCTGATCGACCTCGTCTACCGGCAGCAGTACTCCACCCTGCCGGTCTTCCTCGCCGACCACGGGCACTCCACCCAGCTGTACGGCTGGCTGCTCGCCATCAACGGCGGCGTCATCCTCTGCCTCGAACTGCCCGCCGCCCACGCCCTGCGCAGGCGTAGCCCGCTCGGTCTCGTCGGCGTCGGGCTCCTGCTCGTCGGCGCCGGCTACGCCGTCCTGATCCCCGGTGCGGGCGTGCTCCTCGCCGTCACCATGATGCTCTCGGTGACCCTCGGCGAGATCCTCTACAAGACCCCCACCACCGCCTACGTCGCCGACCAGGCCCCCGGCCACGCCCAGGGCCGCTTCCAGAGCCTGTACGCCGGCGCCTCGATCAGCGGCCAGGTGCTAGCCCCACCGCTGGGCGCCGCCCTGTACGCGGCCGCTCCCGCCCTGCTCTGGCCGCTCTGCGCCCTGCTCGCGGCGGGTGCGGGGGCCGCGGTGCTCGCGGCGCGGCGGTTGCCCGGACCGGGGGAGCGGGCGCGGGTGGCGGGAAAGGGGACCCACGCCGAGACCGGTTCGCCCGAGCGGGTCCCGGCCGGTTAGGTTGCTGTTCATGACCGACACGACTTCCCAGGGTTCTGCCCGCACCACCGGCGCCGTCGCCGCCGGCCTCGCCACCGTCGCCGGTGACGGCACCGTCCTCGACACCTGGTTCCCCGCCCCCGAGTTGACCTCCGACCCCGGCCCGGCCGGTACGACGCGCCTCAGCCCGGACGAGGCCGCGGGCCGGCTCGGCGAGGGCGCCGCCAAGGCCCTCGGCGTGGACGCCCGGCGCGGCGTGGAGGTCGTCGCCGTGTCCACGGTCATCTCCTCGCTCGACGACAAGCCGCTCGACGCCCACGACGCCTATCTGCGCCTGCACCTGCTCTCGCACCGGCTGGTGCGGCCGCACGGCCAGAACCTCGACGGGCTGTTCGGGCTGCTCGCCAACGTCGCCTGGACCTCGCTCGGCCCGGTCGCCGTCGACGACCTGGAGCGCGTGCGGCTCAACGCCCGCGCCGAGGGCCTGCACCTCCAGGTCACCTCGGTCGACAAGTTCCCCCGGATGACGGACTACGTCGCCCCCAAGGGCGTACGCATCGCCGACGCCGACCGTGTCCGGCTCGGCGCGCACCTCGCCACCGGGACCACCGTCATGCACGAGGGCTTCGTCAACTTCAACGCGGGCACGCTCGGCACCTCCATGGTCGAGGGCCGCATCTCCGCGGGCGTCGTCATCGGCGACGGCTCGGACATCGGCGGCGGCGCGTCCACCATGGGCACCCTCTCCGGCGGCGGCACGGAGCGCATCGTCATCGGCGAGCGCTGCCTGGTCGGCGCGGAGGCGGGCGTCGGGATCGCGCTCGGCGACGAGTGCGTCGTCGAGGCCGGTCTGTACGTCACCGCCGGCACCCGCATCACGCTGCCGGACGGCCAGGTCGTCAAGGCCCGCGAGCTGTCCGGCGCCTCCAACATCCTCTTCCGCCGCAACTCGGTCACCGGCACCGTCGAGGCCCGCCCGAACAACGCGGTGTGGGGCGGCCTCAACGAGGTCCTGCACGCCCACAACTGACCCGTTCAGCAGGGAGCGAGGAGCTCCTCGTACGCCGCCCGCAGCCCGTCGGTCGCCTCGCGCCCGGCGGGCTGCAGCGGTTCCCGGACCGGTCCCGCGTCCAGGAGCGCCTTCACGGTGACGGTTCCGGGGAGGCCGCTCGCCATCATCAGTTCGGTGAGGCGCACCGTGAGCCCGTTGAGCCGGGCCGCCTCGTCGGTGCGACCCGCGTCGAACGCGTCCAACGGCGCCCGCACCTGGCGCGGGGCCACGTTCGCGACCGTGCTGACGTAACCGGCGCCGCCCACCGCGTACAACGGCAGATTCAGCTCCTCGCAGCCCGAGTAGTACGCCAGCGAGGTGCGGGCCAGCACCTTCGTCGAGCCGAGCAGGTCGTAGGAGCAGTCCTTCACCGCCACCACGCGCGGGTGCTCCGCCAGCCGCGACAGGGTCTCCGGCTCGATCCGGGTGCCGGTGCGGCCGGGGATGTCGTACAGCATCAGCGGCAGCCCGGTGGAGTCCGCGACCCGCAGGAAGTACGCCTCGACGGCGGCCTGCGGCGGGCGGCTGTAGTACGGGCTGACCACCAGCAGTCCGTCCGCGCCCGCCTCCTCGGCCTCCCGCGCAAGGCGCAGGGTGTGCGCGGTGTCCGGCCCCCCGACGCCGGTGAGCAGCGGCACTCCGTCGCCGACCTCCGCCCGGACGGCCCGCAGCAGGGCGGACTTCTCGGCGTCCGTCGTGGTGGGGGACTCGCCCGTGGTGCCGCTGAGGACGATCCCGTCGCAGCCGTCCGCCACCAGGCGCGCGGCGTGCGCACGGGCGGCGTCCCGGTCCAGCGCCCCGGTGGCGGTGAAAGGCGTGATCATGGCGCAGAGCGTGCGGCCGAAGGGGCGCGGTGCGGTGGCGGTCATGCCCGAAGTGTCGGCTCCCGGAACCCTGTAGGTCCACTTAGATCTTCTTGGGGTGACCGGCAAGGGACGCTGAAGAGTCCGTAGGACGACGGCTGCTTCGCCACCACTTTCTGACTTTCTGACATGATCGAACGCACGGACGACGGGCTGCGGCGGCGGGTCGTGGCGGCGGTTGTGGCGAGAGGTGGGGGCATCGGCATGGGTGTGTGTGTACGCGGGCGGGCGCGGGTGCGGAGACGGGCCTCCGCGGTGCTGCTGGCGGCGGCGCTGACCGCGCTGACCGGCTGCTCCGGATTTCTCGTCCCGGCCGGCGAGGGCGAAGAACCGGACCCCGCCCCGTCCGCCTCCGCGCCCCGCTCCGGCATTGTCCGCGCCGAGACGCTGCCCCCGACTCCCGCGCCCGCCTACGGCGAGACGGCGCGGACGGGACCGCCCCCCTCCCCGCCCGGCACCCCGTCCGAGGACTGCCCCGCCTCCGGGGCCGTGGTGACCATGAGCGAGGTGCTGACCGCGATGATGAGCCGTGCGGTCGCCCTGACCCTGACCAACTGCGGCTCGAAGCCCTACCGGGTCGAGGGCTACCCCTCGGTCCAGGCGCTCGGCGAGGACGGCGAACGCCTCCCCGTGAAGGTCAACCCGGCCGGTTCGCAGTTCGGCCGCGACCGGGGCCCCGAGACGCTCACCCTGAAGCCGGGCGGCACCGCGCGGTCGATGCTCGCCTGGGTCTCCACCCAGGAGGGCGGCGAGCTCGTCATGGCCGATGCCCTGGAGCTGGCCGCCGCCCCTGACGCGGGGGCGCGGGTCTACCCGCTGGAGGGTCACGACATCCGTTACATGGACGAGCTGAACATCACGGCCTGGCGGGCGGAGCTGCCCGAGTGACCGCCCCCGGGGCGGGCCCTGACCGGCCCTTCAGCCGTCGCCCACCGGCACGGTGTGAGTGACCCGGGCCGTGACCCGGCCGACCGCCGGGCGCGCCGGCCACCCGCGAGTCCAGGACCACGACGGTGAAGGCCGGGTGCTCCACCGCGTACGACGTCAGCGGCTGTCGCCGTGAGGCGGAACAGCCTTGACCTCAACCGAACCTGAGGTGCCACCGTGTCGTCACGACGCACCGACCGGCGCGCGCGACGAAGGGAACCCGCCATGACCACGCACCTCACCGACCGCCCCGACCCGGCCCGCACCGATGCCCGGATCGCCAAGGCCAGCACCTGGAACGTCGGTACACCGCAACGGCAGCGAGAGGCCGTCGACGCCATCCGGAAGACCTGGGAGAGCCGGGAATGGCCGCACCCCGGGCTGCTCTCCTACAGCGTCTACGCGGGGAGGACGGCGCGACCCTGCTGCACTACTCCCAGTGGACCGGCGAACAGGCCTACCAGGACTTCGTGACGCAGAGCCGTGACACCCGCAACGCCGAGATCGACGCCGCCGTCCCCGGCATCGAACGCGTCGCCCTGCACACGTACGAGCTGTACCGCTCCGGGCTCCGGGCCGAGGGTGACAACAGGGAGACCGGCTGCCTCGTCATCGTGGACGCCGAGTTCGACGGGCCCGACCCGGCCCGCCAACGCGATTGGGTGGACGCGGTGTTCGAGGCGCTCGGCGAGGAGGCCGACCTGCCCGCCGGCGGCATCGCCGCGTACTTCCACGTCAGCACCGACGGCACCCGGGTCCTCAACTACGCCGAGTGGGAGAGCGCCGAGCACCACATCGCGGCCCTCGCCGCACCCGGAGACGGCGTCGGCTCCCCGTCCCCGCTCTGGGAACGCGTCCACAACTACCCGGGCATGACCGGCGGCGGCGTCCACCGCTACACCCCCGCGCTCAGCATGGAGCCGGACGTGGGCGGATAGGGGGCGCGGCGGGCGGTATGTGGTGAAGCGGCGGGCGGCATACGGTGCATTGCGTCTAGGCTTGGGCGGCTGAACCGCGTACGCACTCCGTACGCCCCGAGCACGCACCGAGGAGAACCCCCGATGTCCGCAGAGCGCCCTTCCCTGCCGCCGGTGCGGCTGAACACCGAGGCCGAACTGGCACGGGACGCGCTCGCCGCTCCGCTGTTCGTCCGCGCCGTCGAACTCGCCCGCTGGGCGGGCCCGGACACCCGGGTCGGGGCCGGCGGCGAACTGGCCGAGGACCAGCTTCCCGCAGCCGCCGAGCACCTCGCCCTCCCGGCCGACGAGGACGGCGCCGCGTATGCCAGCGAGGCCTGGCGGCTCGCCGTGGACACCGGCCTCCTCGACGTCACCGACCCCGGGGAGGGCGAGGACGACGAGGGTGCGGGGGGCGAGGGCACCGTCACCACGGGCGAGAACCTGGCCCTGCTCACCGGCGGTTCCCCGCAGGACGTCCTGTCCATCTGGCTCGACGGTCTCGACGCCGTGCACGCCGACGCCACCGCGCCCGTCCTGGACGACTTCGCGGACCTCGTCGGCGAGGACGGCTCGATCGATTTCGACGCCCTGGACTGGGACCCGGAGGCCGAGGCGGAGTTCCTCGACGGTGTCCTCGGCAACCTCTACCTGCTCACCCTCGCGGACAACGGCGCGGGCGAAGGACCCGTCCCGTTGCCCGCCCTCGCCGCGTCGATGATCGTCCCCGACGACATGGGCGAGCCCACCGACGACGTCCTGGAGCAGGTGTCCGAGGCGATGATGCGCCTCGACGACCAGTTCCGGCTCCTCGAACCCATCGGGATCGTTGAATACCGCCCGGTCGACGAGGCGTTGCTGGTCGAGGAGGGCGAAGCCGCTGACGCCTCCGCCGCCGGGGCCGACGACGAGGACGTGACCCGGTACGGCATGGTCAAGCTCACCCCCCTCGGCCTGTACGGCATCCGGGCCCGGATGCTGGAGGCCGGGGTGGACGCCCCCGCGGTCGGCGACCTCGCCGGCAAGGGCGCCGACGTCCTCCTCGACGGCATCGCCCACTACCCGGAGCCCGCCGCCCGCGCCGAGGTCAAGCTCTGGCTCGCGGGATACGACGCGGAGGGCGCGGCGGCCCCGGCGGCCGAGCTGCTGGCCGCCGCGCGCGGAACGGACGAGGGCGCGCCGCTGCGCCGCCTCCACTGCCAGCAGGCCCTCGCCCTGGCCGGCCCCGGGGCGGAGCCCGCCGTACGCGCGGTGCTCGGCGACCCGGAGCTGGGCGGCCTGGCCCGCGTCTGGCTCGCGGAGCGCGGCGCGGCCGACGTGCCCGCCCCGCCGGAGGACATGATCTTCTGGCTGGCCATCGACACGATCGCCGCCCAGCTGGACGCGGACGGCGAGCTGGACGAGCTTCAGGGCCTGATCGAGGGGCTCTCCGCGCAGCACAGCGGCTTCTTCGACGAGGTCTGGCGCGTCGACCACCCGGCCACCGCCGATGTGCTGGAGGCCATGGGCCGGCTGCACAGCGACAAGAAGGCGGCCAAGGACGCCCGCAAGGCCGCGTTCAAGGCCCGCTCGCGCGCGGGCGGCTGAGGGGCCCGGACGCCGGGGCCGGGGCCGGGCCCGGAGCGTAGCTCAGGTCTGGAGCGCTGCTCTTACAAGGCAGATGTCGGCGCCCTGCGGCCTCAGGAGCCCCGCACCGGGGCGGACGTGTGGTTGTAGTGCAGGGCGCCACCGACGCCGAGCAGGACACCGGAGTTCATCGCTGACCGCGTCGACGCACCGGATGTTCCCACCGTCCTCGTCGGCCAGCAGCACCGACCGGTCCAGCACGGCGGGCCGCCGGACCTCCGTCGTGCCCCGGTCCAGCGCCGCGCACCGCGTCCCCCTGTGCTGTCGGGCCGGGGCTCCGTCCCGCTCTCCCCGGGACGGGACAGCGGTCGGGGCAGGGGCAGGGGCCCGGGGCAGCGGCGGGGGCAGCGGCCGGGGTCGGGGCCGCCGAAAATCCTTCGCGTGCGGCCGGGCCGTTCCCTAAGGTCATGGACATGCACCTCCCGGTGCGAAGGTGGCGGCTCCTTCCTTTCCCGAAATGTGCCGCAGCCACTGGTGATCTCGGGAGGCGCGAGCGCCGGGGTGCCCGGTGCGCAGGCGACGGGTACTTCTGGTTCAGAGGGTCGCGGGTTCGAGTCCCGCCCGGCTTCGGCCGGTAGCTCAGTCGGTTGGAGCATCTGACTGTGCCGTCGCCGACTCCTGATCTCGGGCACCCCGTTCCGCCGCCGCGCCCTTCCCCAGGAATTCGGGGGAATTCTTCTCATGGCCCGCTTCAACTTCCGTACCCACAGGTCCCGGACCACCCGTTCCGTGCCCACCTCGCCCGTCGCGACGACTGGTGCGCTCGCGCCCAACCACCAGGGCGGCGCCGGGCACGCGCGCGACGCCCGCTCCGAGCTCTTCCTGCTCGCCGTCGCCAACTTCGTGGCCCAGGACACCTATTACGAGGGCGGGGACCAGCGCGACGACCGGTTCGCCGCGCTCGTGCGCCGCCTCGCCGTGGAGGACCCCACCTGGACCGCCGGGCTGCTCCACTGGCTGCGCCGCGACGGGCGGATGCGGACCGCCTCGCTGGTCGGCGGCGCGGAGTACGTGCAGGCGCGGCTGACGGCAGGCTGCGCCGAAGGACCCACCAACCGTCAGGTCATCGACTCCGTTCTGCTCCGGGCCGACGAGCCGGGCGAACTGCTCGGCTACTGGACCTCCCGCCACGGGCGAGCCCTGCCCCAGCCCGTGAAGCGGGGCATCGCCGACGCCGTGCGCCGCCTCTACACCGGGCGGGCTCTGCTGAAGTACGACACCGCGTCCAAGGGCTACCGCTTCGGCGACGTACTCAATCTGGTGCACGCCGCGCCCGACCCCGCCAAGCCCTGGCAGGGCGAGCTGTTCCGGTACGCGCTGGACCGCCGGCACCGGCCGGAGACCGCCGTGCCGCCCGCCGCCGACCGCACCCTGAGCGCCCACCGGGAGCTGATGGAACTGCCGGTCGCCGAGCGTCGCACCGTCGTCACCGGACCCGGCGGCGCGGAGCGGCTGGCCGAGGCGGGGATGACCTGGGAAGCGCTGGCGGGCTGGCTTCAGGGCCCGATGGACGCGGCGGCCTGGGAGGCGGTGATCCCGTCGATGGGGACGATGGCGCTCGTCCGGAACCTCCGCAACTTCGACGAGGCCGGGGTGCGGGACGAGGTCGCGGCGACCGCCGCGGTCCGGATCAGCGACCCGGAAGCGGTCGCCGCGTCGGGTCAGTTCCCCTTCCGCTACCTCGCCGCGTACCGGCACGCGCCCTCGCTCCGCTGGGCCCACCCGCTGGAACAGGCCCTCGGACACTCGCTGCGCCAGGTCCCCGCGCTGCCGGGCCGCACCCTGGTCCTGGTCGACCGCTCCGGGTCGATGGGCGCGCCGCTCTCCGAGCGCTCCCGGCTGAACCGGGCCGACGCCGCGGCCGTCTTCGGCGCGGCGCTGGCGCTGCGCTCCGCCGACGCGGACCTGGTGCAGTTCGGCACGGGCAGCGCGCCGGTGGCCTTCCGCAGGGGCGAGTCCGTGCTCCGGGTCCTGGACCGCTTCGGGAACCTGGGCGGCACGAACACGGAGGAAGCGGTGCGACGGCACTACCGGGACCACGACCGGGTACTCATCGTCACCGACGAGCAGGTCGCGTACACGCGCCGTGGCGACGCGACCCGAAGCGTTCCGGACAGGGTGCCCGTCTACACCTGGAATCTGGCCGGATACCGGCTCGGCCACGCCCCGTCCGGCGAGGGAAACCGCCACACGTTCGGGGGTCTTTCCGACGCGGCGTTCCGCATGGTTCCGCTGCTGGAGGCGGGAGGAAGCGCTGACTGGCCGTGGTGAGCGCTGATTACGAATCCGGCACGTCTGGGGCCTCGGGCACCGACGGGCATGGCGTAGGACCTTCGCAGGGCGCATACTCGACTTAATGAAACAGTCAGCCCGGCGTCACCTGCCTTCCAGTCCCTTCAACCGCCCGGCCCAGGAGGCCCCACCGGTCGAATGCTTCGATGTGGGCGACAGGGTGTCGCACGACCAGTTCGGGCTCGGCAGGATTCTTGCTGTCGAGGGCGACAACGATGCGGTCCTCATCGACTTCTCGGGGCGACAGGGAAGGATCCTGAGCCCGTACTCCAAGTTGACCAAGCTCTGAGACGCGGAACAAGCACGAGCAGCGTCCGCCTTCTCCGGATCCGGGGCGCCTGAATCACTTCAGGCGCCCCGGACTCCGTTGCGGCCCTCCGGAGAGGGCCCACGGCGGCTACAGGGACTTGGCGGCGGGCTTCACCATGCCCCGTACGGTGCGCGACTTCACGAACTCGCCCATCCCCGTCATCTCCCACTCGCCGGTGAACTGCTTGATGAGCTTGGCCATCATCACGCCGGTCTGCGGCTCGGCGCCGGTGAGGTCGAAGCGGACCAGCTCCTCGCCGGACGCGTCGTCGATCAGCCGGCAGTAGGCCTTGGCCACCTCGTTGAACTTCTGGCCGGTGAACGAGTTCACCGTGAAGACCAGGCCGGTCGCCTCGGCGGGGATCCGGCCGAGGTCCACCATGATCACCTCGTCGTCGCCCGCGCCCTCACCGGTGAGGTTGTCGCCGGAGTGCTTGATCGCCCCGTTCAGGATGGTCAGCTTGCCGAAGTAGCAGCTGTCCAGGTGGTTGCGGTTGGGGCCGTAGGCGATCACCGACGCGTCCAGGTCGATGTCCTTGCCGCGGAACGCGGGCTCCCAGCCCAGGCCCATCCTGACCCGCGAGAGCAGCGGTGCGCCGCCCTTGACGAGGGACACGGTCTGGTTCTTCTGGAGGTTGACCCGGCCCTTGTCCAGGTTGATCTTCCCGGAGCCCGCGGGCGCCGCAGGGGCCGCCGGGGGAGCGGGCGGGGCCGCCGGGGCGGCCGGGGCGATCCGCGGGTCGACGGGTGCGGCGACCGGAGCGACCGGGGCGGCGGCGACCGGCGCGGGGGGCGTAGGAGCCGGAGGGGCGACCGGGGGAGCGGGCTCCTCGACCGAGACGCCGAAGTCCGTGGCGATCCCGGCCAGCCCGTTCGCGTAACCCTGTCCGACCGCGCGGGCCTTCCAGGCCCCGTTGCGCAGGTAGACCTCGATGACCACGAGCGCCGTTTCCGCGCCCAGCTGCGGCGGGGTGAAGGTGGCGAGCGCGCTGCCGTCGTCCGCGTTGCGCACGGTGGCGGTGGGCTCGACGCCCTGGAAGGTCTGGCCCGCGGCGTCGGGGCTCGCGGTGACGACGATCTTCTCGATGCCCGGCGGGACGGCCGAGGTGTCCACCACGATCGCGTCGGGCGCGGAGCCCCCGCCGGAGCGGTAGGTCACGCCGGGGCCCGAGGGCTGGTTGTAGAAGATGAAGTCGTCGTCGGAACGCACCTTGCCGTCGGCGGTGAGCAGCAGGCCCGAGACGTCGAGCCGCACCGGAGCGGCGACGTCCACCGCCACGCGGGCGGCGGAGAGAGGGATGTTCGAGCCGGGGGTCATTGCGGTCATGCACGGGGTAACGAACGACCCGGCTTTGCCGTTCCCTTACCTTCGGCCGTCCGGAGGACGGTCGTCGGAGGGCTCTCAGCGGCGGTTGCGCGGGTGGTCGCGGGCGGTGCGCTCGTTGCCGTGCTTGTACGCACCGGTCCAGCGCGCCATCACCAGCTGGGCGTCGCCCGAGCCCACCTCGGCCAGGAACTTCTCCGCCCGGCCGCCGCGCAGGGTGCCCGCGGGGCGGCCGTGGTGGGTGATGGTGACGCGCTGGTCGCCGTGCTGTTCGTACTGGAATCCGGAAGGTCTCGGCATGGCCCGTATCCTGCCCGCCCCGCCGCGCCCCCGTCGCCCCGATTTCCGCCGCCCGGTCCCCGCCGCCGTCCGGGTCCGCTGCCGCCGCCCGGTCCGCGCCGCCACCCGGTTCCGCTGCCGCCGTCCGGCGGCTCAGTGCGGCCAGATCGGCGGGTCGGTCGCGAAGTGGCCGCCCACGCGGGTGTGTGCCGGGTTGTCCGGGTCCAGCTCGCCCTGCTCGGCGACGAGCTTCGCCGCGTACGGCTCCGAGTCGTCCAGCGGCCGGTAGCCCAGCGCCCGCGCCGGCGCCAGGTCCCACCACAGGCGGGTGTTGGCGGAGGAGCCGTAGACGACGGAGTGCCCGACGTCCTCGGCGGTGAGGGCCGCGTGGAACAGCCGTGCCCCGTCGCCGGGGCTCATCCAGACCGACAGCATCCGCACCGAGGTGGGCTCGGGGAAGCAGGACCCGATGCGCACCGAGACCGTCTCCAGCCCGTGCCGGTCCCAGTAGAGCTGGGCCAGGTCCTCGCCGAAGCACTTCGAGAGCCCGTAGAAGGTGTCGGGGCGGCGTGGGGCGTCCAGGGAGATCGGCGGATCGCCAGGAGCCGGGCGCGGGGTGTGACCGATGACGTGGTTGGAGGAGGCGGACACGATACGCCGGACGCCCTCCTCGCGGGCCGCCTCGTAGAGGTGGTGCGTGCCCTGGATGTTGGCGCGGAGGATCTTGTCGAACGTGGACTCCAGCGAGATGCCCGCCAGGTGGAGGACCGCGTCCACCCCGCGCACGGCCTCGCGCAGCGCCTCCCGGTCGTTCAGGTCGGCGGTGATCGCCTCGGGCGCGCCCTCCACCGGGACCAGGTCGAGGAGCCGCAGGTCGTATCCGTACGCGGGCAGCAGCCCCCGCATCAGGGTGCCGAGGCCGCCGGCGGCGCCGGTGAGCAGGACGGTACGGGGAGCGGTCATACGGGGGTCTCCTCGGGGGCGTACGCGGGCGCTGTGCGCAATCCTGGCTGACATTCACATGCGTGGACAAAATAGGGAGGTGAGGCGAGGTGCGTCAAGAGCCCGCATCCGTCTTGACCTGCCATCGGAGGCTGCCTTAGCGTTGTGATGTTCATAAATATGGACACCGATCAGAATTGTGCACGCCTGCATCTGTTCAGGGAGCGCCCGTGACCTCAGCCCCCCTTGCCGCCCGGCTCAGCGAAGTCGCCGGGCCGCTCTTCTTCCCCGTGACCGCGTTCGGGCCGGACGGCACCCTCGACCTCGCCGTCTTCCGCGCCCATGTGCGCGCCGGGATCGACGCCGGAGCCGCCGCGGTCTTCGCCTGCTGCGGTACGGGCGAGTTCCACGCGCTGGCCCCCGAGGAGTTCCGCCTCGCGGTCGCCGCCGCCGTCGAGGAGAGCGCCGGGCAGCTCCCCGTCCTCGCGGGGGCCGGCTACGGCACGGCGCTCGCCGTCCAGTACGCGCGGGCCGCCGAGGAGGCCGGCGCGGACGGGCTCCTCGCCATGCCGCCCTACCTCGTCGTCGCCGGCCAGGAAGGGCTGCTGAACCACTACGCGGCGCTCGCCGCGGCCACCGGCCTGGAGACGATCGTCTACCAGCGCGACAACGCGATCTTCACCCCCGAGACGGTCGTCGCCCTCGCACGCACCCCCGGCATCATCGGGCTCAAGGACGGCCACGGCGACCTCGACCTCATGCAGCGCATCGTCAGCGCGGTCCGCACCCACCGGCCCGACGGCGACTTCCTCTACTTCAACGGACTGCCCACCGCCGAACTCACCGGCCCCGCCTACCGGGGCATCGGCGTCACCCTCTACTCCTCCGCCGTCTTCGCCTTCGCCCCGGACATCGCCCTCGCCTTCTACCGGGCCCTGGACGCCGGCGACGACGCGCTGGTCGACGGGCTCCTCGACCACTTCTACCGGCCGCTCGTCGAACTGCGCGCCAAGGGCCACGGGTACGCCGTCTCCCTGGTCAAGGCCGGAGTCCGGCTCCAGGGCCTGGACGTCGGCGAGGTACGCACCCCGCTCACCGAACCGCCCGCCGCACACGTCAAGGACCTCATCGGGATCATCGCGAGTGGCCGCGCCCTGCTGGAGGAGCGCGCCTCCCAGGAGCGCGCCAACCAGGGACACGGCTCCCCGGCGGGCCGGGCGGGGGGCCGGGCGTGAAGGCGGGCGCGTTCCTCTACCCGTGGGACGTCGTCGGGGACCCGGACGCCGCCGCCCGGATCGCGGACCTCGGCGTCCGCCAGGTCACCCTGGCCTCCGCCTACCACTCCACCCGGGCCCTGACCCCCCGCCACCCCGCCCACCGCGTCGTCACCGCCGAGCACGCCGCCGTCCTCTATCCGCCGGACCCGGCCCGCTGGGCGGGGCGGGCCCTCGCCCCGTACCGCCAGAGCTGGACGGCCGGCGACGATCCGTACGGGGAGGCCGCGGGCGCGCTGGCCGCCGCCGGTCTGGAGGTGCACAGCTGGGTGGTGCTCGCCCACAGCTCGCGGCTCGGGGCGGAGCACCCGGACACCTCGGTGGTCAACGCCTACGGGGACCGCTACCCCTGGGCCCCCTGCATCGCCCGCCCCGCGGTGCGCGCGTACCTCGTGGACCTGGCGGCCGAGGCCGCCGCCCGGCCCGGCACGCACGGGACCGAGCTGGAGTCCTGCGGCTGGTACGGCTTCGCCCATCTGCACGCCCACGACAAGGTCGCCGGCGTGGGCCTCGGCGAGGCCGCGCAGTACCTGATGTCGCTGTGCTTCTGCCCGGTGTGCCGCGCGGGGTACGGGGAGGCGGGCGCCGATCCCGGCGACCTGTCCGCCGCCGTCCGCCGTGCCCTGGAACCGGCCTGGTCCGGCGCCGGCTCCCCGGAGTCCGGCCGGGACGGCATCGGAAAGCTGCTCGGACCCGAGCTCGCGGAGGCCGCACTGCGGTGGCGTGGCCGGGTCGCCCGCACGTTCCAGGAGGCGGCCGTCGCGGCGGTACGGGACGCGGCCCCGCCCGGCTTCCAGGTGCTGCTGCACGCCGACCCCGTCCCGTACCGCACCGGGGCCAACGCCGGCGTCGACGCCGACCACATCCTGGCCGTGGCCGACGGCGTGGTGCTGCCCTGCACCGGACCCGACAGCGCCCGTGAAGCGGTCCTCGGCCCGTTCGCCGGCCGGGGAGGCCTGCGCGCCGCCAACTTCGGGATCGTCACCGGGATGGGCGGCAGCCCACGCACCCTGGAGCGCGACGCGGCCCACGCAGCCTCGCTCGGCGCGGACCAACTGCGCCTGTACCACGCGGGGCTCGCCTCGGGGCCGGACCTGGAGGCGGTCGCCGCCGCGCTCTCACGGCTGGGGTGAGGCGGGGCCGGAGTCCCCTGCGGGCCGGGGCTCCCCTCCGGGCCGGGGCTCCTCGCCGGGCCGGGGCTCCTCTCCGGGCCGGGACTCCTCTCCGGGGCGGGACGCCGGCGCAGGGGCGGATGTCGACGCGGGGCCGGGTGTCGACGTGGCGGCGGATGTCGGCGCGGTGGCGGTGCCGCGCCGCACCGCCCCCGCCGCCAGCAGGGCCGCGGCCAGCAGCCCCGCCGCCCCGGCGGTAGCTGTCAGCACCCTCACGTCCACCACCGCGACGAGCCCCGCCCCCACCGCCAGGGCCACCGCGTTGGGCGCCGTCATCAGCGAGCCCGCCGTCGCCGCCGTCCGCCCCAGCACCGCGTCCGGCGTCTCCCGCTGCACCGCGGTCATCGTCGCGATCAGCACGCACGGCAGGCCGAAGCCGATCGCCGCGCTCGCCGCCAGGGCCACCCCGTCGTGCGGGAGCGTCCGCGCGCCCACGGCCAGCGCGAACAACGCCATCCCCGCCGCCGCGAAGACCCGCTCCGGCAGCCGGCGCAGCAGCGGCCCCGCCAGCAGCCCCACCGCCACGGAACCGGCGCCCTGCACCGCGTACAGGACCCCCGCGTACTCCGGCGCCCGGCCCAGCACGTCATCGACGTAACCGAACGTCACGGCCCCGTTGACCCCCGCCAGCAGCATCGTCGCCGCCCCCGCCGTCACCAGCGGGCGCAGCACGGCCGAGGCGCGTATCCGCCGCAGCCCGGCGAGGAGTTCCCCGCGCCACGCCCCCACCGGGGGCCGCGGAGCCTCCCGTACCCGGAGCCGGGCGAAGATCAGGGCGGCCAGGGCGCACGTCGCCGCGTCCAGCAGCGCCACGGCCGGGCCGCCGAACCGCGCGTACAGCCCGGCGCCCGCCAGCGGGGCGACCAGCTTCATGCCCTCGTTGGCCGTCGTCCGCAGCCCGTTGAAGTCCGCCAGCAGCGCGGCGTGCACGGTCCCCGCGACGAGCGCCGACTCCGCCGCGTCGAGCAGGACGCCGCTCGCCCCGTAGAGGACCAGCACCACGAAGACCAGCCAGACGGTGCGGCCCGAGTCCACCAGCACCAGCGTGACCAGCAGTGCGGCCATCGCCAGGTTGACCCGGACCAGCAGCTTCTTCCGGTCCACCCGGTCCGCGAGCGCGCCGAGCGCGGGCCCGGCCAGCACCGGGGCCCACATCGCGCACACCGTCAGCGCCGCCAGACTGTCCGACCCGGTCAGCGACTTGACCCAGATCCCCGCCGTGAGCCACATCGCGGACGTACCGAACCCGGAGACGACCACCCCCGCCAGATACCGCCCCGCCGTCGGGTCCCGCAGGACCCGCACCACCGCCGGACCGCCCATGCCGCCCCGCCCTCCGCCTCGTGCTCCGCGACCCGTCCGTGCGGGCCGTGCGGCTCATGCTGCGGAGTAAGGCGGCGCGGCGGCATCGGGCGGATGCCTTAGGGCGCGTCCGGGGCACAGCGCCGGTGAGGAAGCGGGCGAAAGCGTGGCCCCGGGATCGCCCGGAGCCGCACGAGAGGGACCGGCGTCACCCCTCCAGCGCCGCCCGCATCGTCTTCTGCGCGATCGGCGCGGCCAGCCCGTTGCCGCTGATCTCGGAGCGCGCCGCCCCCGAGTCCTCCACGATCACCGCGACGGCGACCTCCTTGCCGCTGTCGCGGTCCTTCGCGTAGGAGGTGAACCAGGCGTACGGGGTGCTGCTGTTGTCCACGCCGTGCTGCGCGGTGCCCGTCTTGCCGCCCACCTCGGCCCCGGGAATCCGGGCGTTGGTGCCGGTGCCCTCCTCGACGACCGTCACCATCGCGCTCCGCAGCTGCTCGGCGGTCGACTCCTTCACCACCCGCTCGGTGTCGCCGTCGGCGGTCTCCTCCAGCACCGTGCCGTCTCCGTCGGTCACCCGGGAGACCATGTGCGGCGCGGCCAGCTCACCGCCGTTGGCGAGGGCCGAGGTGACCATGGCCATCTGGAGCGGGGTCGCGGTGACCTCGAACTGGCCGATCCCCGTCAGCGCCGTCTGGGCCTTGTCCATACCGGTCGGGTAGACGCTCTTCGCCGCCCGTACGGGGACGTCCAGCTTCTCGGTGTCGAACCCGAACGCGTCCGCCATCTCCTTGACCTCGTCCTGGCCGAGGTCGGCGGCGGCCTTCGCGAAGACGTTGTTGCAGGAGTACTGGAGCGCGGTGCGCAGGGTCGCGTTCTCGCAGGGGGCGGACTTGTTCTCGTTGGGGAGCACGGTGGTGGTGCCGGGCAGGGTGTACGGGTCGGGGCTCTCGGTGCGCTCGTCGACCGAGCCGTACAGCCCGTTCTCCAGCGCGGCCGCCGCGACCACCAGCTTGAACGTGGAGCCCGGCGGCAGCGGCTGCCGCATCGCCCGGTTGACCAGCGGCTTGTCCGGGTCGTCCAGCAGGGCCTGCCAGGCGTCCTGGTCCGTCGTCCCGCTGATCGTCGAGGGGTCGTAGGAGGGGGTGGAGACCATGCCGAGGATCCGGCCGGTCCCCGGGTCGATGGCCACCGCCGCGCCCTTGGTGTCGCCGAGCGCCTCGTAGGCCGCCTTCTGGACGTCCGGGTCGATCGTCGTCAGCACGTTGCCGGGGTCGGCCTGCCCTCCGGTGAGCAGGTCCTTCGGGTCCTTCAGCCGGTCGTCCGTGCCGTCCAGGACGGCGCTGTAGATGCCTTCGAGCTGGTTGGCCCCGTACGCCTGCGAGCTGTAGCCGGTAACGGGCGCGTACAGCTCGCCCTGGGGGTACGTGCGCTTGTACCGGAGGTCGCCGCCACTGGTCCCCTTCGATCCGGTGACCGGCGAACCGGCCACGATGATGTCCCCGAGCGGCTGCGCGTACTGCGCGATGGTGTTCCGCCGGTTGTGCTCGTCGTCCGCGAGCGCCTTGGCCTGGTAGCCCTGCACCCACGTCGCCCGCACCAGCAGGGCGAGCACCATGAGCAGACAGAAGACCGAAGCGCGCCTGATTGTCTTGTTCATCCCACTGGAGGGACGAGCGGGCGCGTTCCGGCCGTTCCCGTCCCTGCCCCTTCTCACTGATTTCTCAGACGGCCCGCCGTGCCCCGGAGCCCGGCCGGCGGCTCAGCCCGGGGTGATGAAACCGGACTCGTACGCCGCGATGACCGCCTGGGTGCGGTCCCGGGCGCCGGTCTTCGCGAGGACCGCCGCCACATGCGTCTTCGCCGTCGCCGGGCCCACCGAGAGCCGCCCCGCGATCTCCGCGTTGGTCAGCCCCGCCGCCATCAGCCGCAGCACGTCCGCCTCCCGCCCGGTCAGCCTCGCCACCCACGGCGGAGCCCCGCCCGCCCGCCGGCCGGCGTGCTCGGAGGCCAGCGTGCGCACCGCCGACGGAAAGAGGAGCGAGCCGCTGTACGCCACCAGCCGCACCGCCTGCACCAGCTCCTCGGCGGCCGCCCGCTTCAGCAGGAACCCGGCCGCCCCGGCGCGCAGGGCCTCGTACACGTACGCGTCGTTCTCGAAGGTCGTCACGACGACGATCCTCGGCGGGTCCTCCAGCGTGGCGAGGATCTGCTCCGTGGCCCGGATGCCGTCGATCTCCGGCATCCGCACGTCCATCAGCACCACGTCGGGCCGCAGCGCCCGCACCACGGAGACGGCCTCCGCACCGGTGGCGGCCTCCCCGACGACCTCGATGCCCTCCTCGGCTTCCAGGATCACGCGCAGCGCCGTACGCACCATCCGCTCGTCGTCCGCCAGCACCACCCGCACCGGAGCCCCGCTCATCGCCGTCCCCCCTTGCGCCCGGCCGTACCCGGCACCGTCAGCGGCAGCAGGGCGGTCAGCCGCCAGACGCCGGCGTCCGCCCCCGCCTCGGTCCGGCCGCCCAGCAGGACGGCCCGCTCCGCTATGCCGCGCAGTCCGCGACCGCCCCCGGGGCGCGCCACGGCGGGCCGCTCGCCCAGTGGATTCTCCATCACGATCTCCAACTCCCTCTCCCGTACGGCGATCAGCAGCCGCACCGGGGACGCGTCCCCGCCGTGCCGCGACGCGTTGCTCAGCCCCTCCTGGACGATCCGGTACGCCTCCCGCGAGACCGCCAGGTCCAGCCTGTCCGGATCGCCCTGCCGCTCGTACGCCACCGGCACCCCGCAGTGCGCCAGCAGCCCGTCGAGCGCGTCGAGCCCCGGCCCGTACACCGTGCCCTCGTCGTCCGGCTCCCCGTCCTGCCGCAGCAGCCCCAGCACCGAGTCCAGCTCCCCGACCGTCCGCCGCGTCGTCTCCTCGATGGCGGTCAGCGCCTCCCGGACGAACTCCGGATCGCGGTCCAGGACCCGGCGCGCCGCCCCCGCCTGAAGGGTCACCGCACTCAACGCGTGCCCCACCGAGTCGTGCAGCTCCCGGGCGAGCCGGTTGCGCACCGCCAGATCCGCCGCCCGGCGTTCGGCGGTGGCCAGCCGGTCCTCGGGCGTCGGCCCCAGCAGCACCGGGGCCCGCCGGGCCAGCAACTCCCCGGCCGCGCCCGCGACCAGCGCCAGCGCCACCAGCATCGCGAGCCCGGCGAACGGGGCGAGGGCCAGGGCCCACGGCCCCCGCAGCGCCTCGGGCCCGTTGAGCAGCCAGGTGGAGCGCAGCCCGGCGGAGAACGGCAGCGCGGCGACCGCCACCGCGAACGGCGGCAGTGCCAGGGTGCTGCCGCTGACGATCCCGCCGAGCGCCAGATGCAGGGTGTACCAGCCGGCGGTACGCACCCGGGCCTGCCGGGTCCGGGCGGGGCCGTCGGCCAGCAGGGCGGGCGGCACCCCGCACAGGGCGCGGACGGCGGCCACGGACAGCGGCCGGACGAGCGGGAAGAAACCGGTGGCCGCCGCGATCGGCAGGGCGATGGCGAACGCGGCGAACTGGGCGGGCAGAGAGGTGAACAACGCCTCCCCGCCCCCCGTCATGCCGACGAGCACCGTGCCGACCAGGAAGTACGGCATCAGCAGCGCGCCGCCGATGATCAGATGCAGCCAGCGCAGCCGCACCCGCCGTCCGAACACCACGGAGAGCGGCCTCATGACACCCGGTCGGCGTCGGCCGGGTCGGCGACGCCGACGTCGGTGGGCCGCGCGGAAGCCGCCGAGCGCTCCGCGAGGAAATAGGCGCCCAGCGTCACGACGAGCGCCCCGGTCAGCATCTGGACAGCGTAGGTCAACACCGTCGCCGTCGTCGGCCGGTCCGCCGCTTCGCCCGCGCCGAGCAACTCCGCGACGGTCAACCAGCCACCCCAGCAGGCCATCTCCGCCGAGCCGGCCCAGGCCAGGACGAGCGGCAGCCGCAGGGAGAGACGCCCGGTGCGGCGGAAGGCGAGCAGGAGCACCCCGACGACGGTGACCACGACGAAGAGCAGGTTGACGGCTTCCAGGACGTAGAAGTCGCTGGTCCGGTCCGCCGCCCGGCCGGCGTGGAGCCCGGCGGTGGAACCGCTGACCCACAACAGGTGCGTGACGCCGGGAAAGAGAGCCGCCGAAGCGGCGGCGACGGCGGTCGCGCGCAGGGCGGGCCCGGTCGGACTGGTCGGCAGATCCCGCAGCCGCCCCTGCCACAGGCGGCCCCAGCGCTCCCTGGCGTACAGCGCGAAGAGGATGCCGAGGGCGAGGCCCTGGACGATGAAGCCGCCGTAGACGACGCCGAAGACCCACGGGTCCAGGAACGGCTCGGAGCTCCCCTCGCCGACCGGCCGGCCGACGCCGCCGCCGAGGAGCCGGACGACCATTTGGAGCGGGAAGGCCGTCATGATCGGCAGCAGCAGACCGCTCGCCACCCACATCGGCGCCACCAGCAGCCAGGCGGGCACCCGCTTGCCCCAGGGCCGGGTGAGCAGCAGCGCGAGGACGATGACGGCGCAGTCCATCAGCACCGTGGCCCCGTTGACGACGCGCAGCCCGGTGCCGCCCTCCAGCAGCGCGCTGCCCTCCGGGATGCCGAGCCGACTGCCCGCCATCCAGGTCACCTTGAGCCCGATGTAGGGCAGACAGGCCACCATGGCGACCACCCGGAGCAAGGACCGCGCCCGGCCGACGCGGTACGAGGACGGTGCGACCCGGTACGAGGCCGCCTCGGCGCGGTACGAGGGCGCCTCGGAGGCCGCCTCGGCGCGGTGTGGTGGCGTCCCAGGGCCCGGAACGGTGCGGCGGGGCGGGGTGGGTGCCTGGGGAGGCCGGCTCACTGTCATGGCGCCCAGGCTTCCGCGCCGGCCGGCCCCGCACGTCCTGCCCGGCGACGATCCGTCTCCGCCACGCGGGGGAGGGGACCGCCCGCCCACCGGCCGCCCGCCGCCCACGGGCCGCCCACGGGCCGTCCGCCGGCCGGCCGCACCCTGCCTCAGCCGTTCAGCGTGACCAGGACGTCGTCGTCCTCGACCGGTCGGAGCGCTATCGCGGCCATCAGAGTCTCCGGGTCGCGAGGGCGAGCCGGTCCCGGGCGTCGAACAGGGCGTCCTTCACCAGCTGTTCGTGACCGGGGGTGAGCCGGGCGACCGGCACCGAGCAGCTGATCGCGTCGCGCGCGGGCGTCCGGTAGGGGATCGCCACGCCGAAGCAGCGCAGCCCGACGGTGTTCTCCTCGCGGTCCACCGCGTAGCCCTGCTCGCGGACCAGCCGCAGCTCCTCGATGAGCCTCTCGCGGTCCGTGATGGTGTGCTCGGTCAGCGCGGGCAGCGACTCGGGCAGCATCTTGCGGACCTGCTCGTCGCTGTGGGTCGCCAGCAGCGCCTTGCCGAGCGAGGTCGAGTGCGCGGGCAGCCGGCGGCCGACCCGGGTGAAGGGGCGCAGATAGTGCTGGGACTGCCGGGTGGCGAGGTAGACCACGTTCGTCCCGTCGAGGCGGGCCAGGTGGATGGTCTCCGTGGTGTCGTCGGACAGCCTGTCCAGGGTGGGCCTGGCGGCGGCCACGACCTCGTCGCCGTCGATGTACGACGTGCCGACCAGCAGGGCGCGGACGCCGATCCCGTACCGGGTGCCCGTCGCGTCCGTCTCCACCCAGCCCAGCTCCACCAGGGTGCGCAGCAGCATGTAGAGGCTCGACTTGGGGTAGCCGACGGCCTCCTGGACAGCGGCCAGCGAGTGCATGCCGGGCCGCCCCGCGAAGTATTCGAGGAGTTCCACGGTCCGTACCGCGGACTTGACCTGTGCCCCACCGGACTCGGCGACCGACATCGCCCACGCCCCCTTCTCCAGCTCATCGACTTCTCGTCCGCGTCGGCGTCCGAAAAGCCGCCACACGATTGCCAACACGGAACGCCCCGAAATAGAGTCCCAGGACATTCACGTTCAGGAACTCCGTTCAGAATACCGAACACTTGCCGACGCGCGGCCGAAGCCGGCCGAAGTCGGCCGGAGGACGGTCGCACCACGGGAGGTAATCAGGGTGAGCGCAGCACCAGTCTGGAGTGTCGACCCCCGAACCGGGAACCCGCGCGAGCAGGTCGCGGTGGAGGCCACCGCCGAGGAGGTCGACCGGGCGGTCCGGGCGGCCCACGCCGTCCGCGACGCCCTCGCCGACCGGGCGACGCGCGCCGCGTTCCTGCGGGCGGCGGCGGAACTGCTGGAGGAGACCGGTGAGCACATCGTCGAGGCGGCCGACGCGGAGACCGCCCTCGGCCCGGCCCGGCTCACCGGGGAACTGGCCCGTACCGCGGCCCAGTTGAGGGCGTTCGCGGAGGTCGTGGACGAAGGCGCCTACCTCGACGTCCACATCGACCACCAGGACGGATCCCGGACCCCGCCCTGGCCCGACCTGCGCCGCTACAAGATCCCGCTCGGGGTCGTCGCCGTCTACGCGGCCAGCAACTTCCCGCTCGCCTTCTCCGTCCCCGGCGGCGACACGGCCAGCGCGCTCGCCGCCGGCTGCCCGGTCGTGGTCAAGGCGCACCCCGACCACCCGGCCACCTCCGAACTCTGTGTCTCGGTCCTCCGCCGCGCCGCCGCCCGCACCGGACTGCCCGAGGACGTCGTGACCCTGGTGCACGGCTTCGACGCGGGCGTCGAGCTGGTCCGCCACCCGCTGGTGAGCGCGGCCGGCTTCACCGGCTCGGTACGCGGCGGACGCGCCCTGTTCGACGCGGCCGCCGCCCGCCCCGCCCCCATCCCCTTCCACGGCGAACTCGGCTCCCTCAACCCGGTCGTCGTCACCGGTGCGGCCGCCGCCGAGCGCGCCGGGGAGATCGGCGCCGGGCTCGGCGGCTCGATGACCCTGGGCGCGGGCCAGTTCTGCACCAAGCCCGGCTTCGTCCTGGTCCCCGAGGGTGCGACGGGCGACCAGCTCCTCAAGACGCTCACCGAGACGGTCAGCTCCACCGGGTCCGGCGTCCTGCTGGACCACCGCATGCGGGACGCCTTCGTCGCCGGCGTACGGGAGCGGGCCGCGCTGCCGGACGTCGGAGCGCCCGTCACCCCCGGCGCGGGCGGCGAGCACACCGTCTCCGCCGGATTCCTCACCGTTCCTGCCGCCCGGCTGGCCGCCGAGGGCCCGCACGACGCGCTGCTGGAGGAGTGCTTCGGGCCGGTCACCGTGATCGCCCGGTACGCGTCCGTCGACGAGATCGCCGCCGTCCTCGCCCGGCTGCCCGGGAACCTCACCGCCACCCTTCAGACCGCCACCGAGGACGACGACCCCGACGCGGCGCGCCTGCTGGCCGCGCTCACCCCGCTCGCCGGGCGCATCCTCGTCAACGGCTGGCCGACCGGCGTCGCCGTCGCGCCCGCCCAGCACCACGGCGGCCCCTACCCGGCCTCCACCTCCACCTCCACCTCCGTCGGCGCGACGGCGATCGAACGCTGGCTGCGCCCCGTCACGTACCAGTCCACCCCCGAGGCGCTCCTCCCGCCGGAGCTGCGCGAGGACAACCCGATGGGCCTGCCCCGCCGGGTGGGCGGAGGCCGCGCATGAGCCCGCACCTGGACGCCCTTCCCTTCGCCCTGGAAGCGGAGGGCCCCGACGGACGCTGGACCCACGCCGACGGCGTGCTGACCGGCCGGGCCGGACCCGGCCAGGACCTGTTCGTCCCCCCGTCCGGCGACTGTCTGGAGCCGGGCTCCGACGCCCCACGCCTGCTCGGACCGGTGGGGGAGGGCGACTTCCGGCTGGTGGCCCGGGTGCGCCCGGGGCTGCTGTCGTTCGGTGACGCGGGCGCGCTGTACCTCCACGTCGGGGAGCGCGAGTGGGCCAAGCTCTGCCTGGAGCACTCCGCGGGCCTCCCGACCGTCTGCACCGTCGTCACCCGGGGCCACTCCGACGACGCCAACGCCTTCGTCGTGGAGGAGGGCGTCTGCTGGCTCCGCCTCAGCCGCACCGGCGGCGCCTACGCCTTCCACGCCTCCACCGACGGCGAGAGGTGGACCTTCGTCCGCTTCTTCACCCTGGGGACGGAGAAGGAACGGGCGGCCGCCCGCGCCGGCTTCCTGGTGCAGTCGCCCACTGGTGAGGGCTGCGGCGCGGTCTTCGACCGGATCGCGTTCCTGGCCGGGGGAGTGGAGGACCTGCGCGACGGGCGGTGACGGGGCGATACGGCGGTCACGGCGGCGATACGGCGGTCGCGGGGGCGGCCCGGCGGTGACGGGGGCCCGGCGGTGACGGGGGCGACCCGGCGGTGACGGGGGTGACACGGCGGTCGTGGGGAGGAGGGGCGGGCGGGAGGTTCCGGGAATCACCCGGTGCGGATTCGCGTTCGACCCACTGACCCTGCGCGGAGGACCCCTCCGCGCCCGCCGCGATCCCTGGAGAGTAGAAGAGTCATGCGCGTCGAGATCTGGAGCGACATCGCTTGTCCCTGGTGCTACATCGGCAAGGCCCGCTTCGAGAAGGGCCTCGCGGAGTTCGCCCACCGGGACGAGGTCGAGGTGGTGCACCGCTCCTTCGAGCTCGACCCCTCCCGGGCCAAGGGCGATACCGCGCTCGTGATCGACATGCTGGCCGAGAAGTACGGCCGCAGCCGCGAGGAAGCGGCCTCGATGGAGGCCAACGTCGCGGCCAACGCGCAGGCCGAGGGGCTCGGCTACCGCACCGAGGGCCGTGACCACGGCTCCACCTTCGACCTCCACCGGCTGCTGCACCTGGCCAAGGCCCGCGGCCGTCAGGACGAGCTGCTGACCCTCGCCTACCGGGCGAACTTCGCCGAGGAGCGGTCCGTCTTCGACGACGAGGTGCTGCTGGCTCTCGCCGTGGAGGCCGGACTCGACGCCGGCGAGGCCCGTGCGGTGCTCGCCGACCCGGACGCGTACGCGGACGACGTCCGCACCGACGAGCGCGAGGCGGCCGAACTGGGCGCCAACGCCGTGCCGTTCTTCGTCCTCGACCGTCGGTACGGGATCTCCGGCGGCCAGCCGTCGGAGGTCTTCGTCCAGGCGCTGGAGCAGGCGTGGAAGGACCGCGCCGTCACGGCTCTCACCGCCGTCGGCGGGGAGGCGGCGGCCTGCGACGCGGACGGGGCCTGCGAGGTTCCGCGCAGCTGAGCCGCCCGGAAGCCGCCCATAAGTATTCCTTTGGTGATCCCTTGAATCTGCGTGATTGACTTTGCCTCAAGGGGGCTTCAGGGTGGACGCATGACGATCCTCGCGCCCATCCGAGCGGCAGCCGTCGAATTCGCCCCCAAAGTCACCTACCTCAACACCTCCAGCTGGGGCCTGCTGCCCCGCCGGACGATCGCGGCCGTCAAGGCGCTGGCCGACGAGAACGCCGCGGGGCGCCGGGTGGGGGCGGGCAGCTTCGACGCGGTGGAGGCCGCCCGGGCCGGCTTCGCCCGGCTCGCCGGGGTTCATCCGGACCGGGTCGCCACCGGGAGTTCCGTCACCGTCCACGTCGGCCTGATCGCCGCTTCCCTGTCGCCGGGCGCCGAAGTCCTCTGCCCCGAGGGCGAGTTCTCCTCCGTGGTCAGCCCGTTCGCGCTCCGCGGTGATCTGCGCGTGCGGTACGCGCCGCTCGACGGGCTCGCCGGGGCCGTGCGCCCCTCGACCGCCCTCGTCGCCTTCTCCGCCGTGCAGTCGGCCGACGGCCGGGTGGCCGATCTCGCCGCCGTCCGCGCGGCCGCCGCGGCGCACGGCGCCCGCACCCTGCTGGACGGAACCCAGGCGGCGGGCTGGTTCCCGCTGGAGGCGGGGGCGTACGACTACACCGTGACCGGCGGCTTCAAGTTCCTGCTCTGTCCGCGCGGTACGTCGTTCCTGACCGTCACCGAGGAGGCGCAGGACACCCTGCCGCCCCTCTTCGCCGGCTGGGTCTCCGCCGGCGCTCCCTGGGCGAGCAACTACGGCCCCCTGGAGCGCCTCGCCCCCACCGCTCGCGGCTTCGACGAGCCGCCCGCCTTCCTCTCGTACCACGGGGCCGAGCACTCCCTGGAGCTGCTCGGTGAAGTAGGGGCCGACGCCCTGTACGCGCACGCCACCGGGCTCGCGGCCCGACTGCGGGCGGGGCTGGCGGAGCTCGGGCACGAGACCGTTCCCGGGGAGTCGGCGATCGTCTCCGTGCCGGGTCTCGAGGGCCGGCAGGCCGAGCTGGTGGAGGCGGGCGTCGCCGTCTCCGCCCCGGCCGGCAATCTGCGGATCTCCTGCCACCTCTACAACACCGAGGCCGACGTGGACCGGATGCTGGAGGTCCTGGCCTGATCCGCAGGGGGGTGGCTCAGCACCGGTCCGGGCAGCCCGCGGTCTCCCGGCAGAGGTTCTCCTCGACCTTCGCCAGCAGCCGGATCAGCTCCGTGCGCTCGGCCGGTCCGAGGCCCGCGAGTGTCTGCTCCTCCAGGCTGCCCCAGGCGTCCCGGACCGCGGTGTGCAGCGCGCAGCTCTCGTCCGTCGCCTCGACCAGCACGGCCCGCCGGTCGGCCGGGTCGGGGCGGCGGCGCACGTGCCCGGTCTGCTCCAGTCGCTGGAGCATCTTCGTCACCGTGGACGGGTCCAGGTCCAGGGCCCTGATCAGCTCCGTCTGACGGACCGCGCCCCGGTCCCACAGGTGCATCATCAGCAACTCCTGCCCCGGGTAGAGGTCCACCCCCTTCAGTGCCTTGCCCGCCGCTGTCCGGTGCAGCCGGGCCACCCGGGAGACGGCGTGGCTGACGGGCCCGCTGAGCGCCGCCGTGGGCGGCGCGTTCGTACAGGCGTCTTCCGCGGGGGTGGCGCGGCCGGTGGTCATGGCGGGCTCCTGGGGGTCCTCGGGGTTGCGGGCGGCGGCTCTCGATGATGCCCGACGGTTTCCCGCAACTTTACCTTGGTCGGCCAATCAATGGGCTACAGTTGCCGCTGTCGCCGATAGTTGGCCGACCACATACTTTTTTGGGAGCTCTCATGACCACTGCTTTCGACCCGATCGACCTGTCCGGAACCCAGCTGGCCAACCGCATCGCGCTGGCCCCGATGACCCGCAGCCGGGCCGGTGAGGGCGGCACCGCCACCGAGCTCACCGCCACGTACTACGCCCAGCGGGCCTCGGCCGGCCTCGTGATCACCGAGGGCATCCAGCCGTCCGTCGTGGGCCAGGGCTACCCCACCACGCCCGGTCTGCACAGCGCCGAACAGGTCGCTTCCTGGCGCAAGGTCACCGACGCCGTGCACGCCGAGGGCGGCCGGATCTTCGCCCAGATCATGCACGCGGGCCGCATCGGCCACCCGGTCCTGCTGCCGGACGGCCTCGTCCCCGTCAGCGCCTCCCCGGTCAGGGCCGAGGGCCAGGTCTACACCCACGTCGGCCCGAAGGACTTCGTCGAGCCGCGCGAGCTGACGGACGCCGAGATCCACGCGACCATCGCCGACTTCGTCACCGCCTCCCGCAACGCCGTGGACGCCGGCTTCGACGGGGTCGAGCTGCACGGCGCCAACGGCTACCTCATCCAGCAGTTCCTGGCCCCCAACACCAACCTGCGCACCGACGCGTGGGGCGGCTCCGACGAGGCCCGCATCCGCTTCGCCGTCGAGACCGTCAAGGCCGTCGCCGCCGAGATCGGCCCGGAGCGCACCGCCCTGCGCATCTCGCCCGGCAACCCGTACAACGACATCCACGAGCCCGCCCCGGAGGCCACGTACACCGCGCTGGTCCAGGCGATCGAGCCGCTCGGCATCGCCTACCTGCACCTCCTGGAGGCCGCCCCGATCCGGGAGCTGACCCTCGCCCTGCGCAAGGCCTTCTCCGGCACCCTCGTCCTCAACGTGCACTCAGAGGGCGCCACCGGACCCGACGACCACACGGTGATCGACGACGGCATCGCCGACCTGATCTCCTACGGATCGCTCTTCCTCGCCAACCCGGACCTGCCCGCCCGGCTCAAGGCGGGCGGCCCGTTCAACACCCCCGACCCGTCGACCTTCTTCGGCGGCGACGCCAAGGGCTACACCGACTACCCGGCGCTCGACGCCGTCTGAGAGTCCTCACGAGGCCTCCCGTCCCACCGCCACGAGGTGCGGCGCGGGTGGTCCGGCAGCTCGGCGCGACCGGTGGCCCACAGCAGTACGGCCCACCGGTCGCCGCCGGCCGGGGCGTCCGGGAAGAGCCGGGCCAGCACCCGGTCGCAGAGCGCCGGGGACGGCGACCAGCCCAGCCCCAGGCCCTCGGCGAGATCATGCGTGTGCACCAGGGTCTCCACCACGCCCATCGCGGCGAAGCCCTCCGGGTCGGAGATCCCGTACCCGTGGTACGAGCGCACCTCCGGGGGCGTCGTCCGCGCCATCGAGGCCAGCAGCGCCCCGCTCGCCTCCAGCGTGGCCAACAGCCCGGCGGGACCGGCGTCACGGTCGGCGAAGACCGCGTTGTGGGGCCCGCCCTGCCGTTCGGGCGCCCACCGGTAGGGCACCTCGCGGTCCAGCGGAGGCGTACGCGGCCCCAACTGCACGGCGTACGCGAACAGATCGTCGCTCAGGTGCTCCACCGTCTCCCAGCAGGTCCAGTCAAGGCTTCCCGCGGGCGCGTCCCAGCGGTCCGCCGGGGCCTGGGCCAGCACGTCCACCGCGAGCCGCACCGCCGAGGTCACATCGTCGGCGGTCACCGGCAGCCGGGTCCCGCCGAGCGCCGCCCGCTCGGCGGCGGAGCACTCCACGCAGAACTCGTTGCCCTCGGGATCGGCGAGGGTCGCCCAGCCGCGCCCGTTCGGCCTGCGGTGGTCGCCCACCAGGGTCGCGCCGAGCGCGAGCAGCCGCTCCACCTCCTCGTCCCGGGAGCGGTCCTGCGGCTGGATGTCCAGGTGGACGCGGTTCTTGGTCTGTTTCCTCTCGTCCACCTGGACGAAGAGGATGGCCGCGCCAGGGGCCTCGACCAGCGCCTCCGGGTCGCCGGGGACGTCCTCGTCGGAGAGCGGTGCGCCGAGCACCTGGGCCCAGAAGCTGCCGAGCGTGTAGGCGTCGGCACAGTCGATCGTGATGTGGCGTACATGGGAGGTCATGGCGGACACCCTCTCCGCTGACCCGGCCCCGGTCCAACGAGTTACGCGGAGAGGGCCGGGACGGCGTACCGTCCCGGCCCTCTCCCGCGCGTGCGTGCCGCTACTTCACCGGGGTGAAGTCCCGCGCCCCGATGAACTCGGGGCGGCGGATCGGAGCCGCGAAGGGCTCCTGCGCCGCGTTCTCCACGCTGTTGAAGACGATGAAGACGTTGCTGCGCGCGTACGGGGTGATGTTGTCGCCCGAGCCGTGCATCGCGTTGCAGTCGAACCAGGTCGCCGAACCGGCCTTGCCCGTGAAGAGCCTGATGCCGTGGCGGTCGGCCATCTTCGTCAGCGCCTCGTCGGACGGGGTGCCGGCGTCCTGCATCTGCAGCGACTTCTTGTAGTTGTCCTTCGGCGTCTCACCCGCACAGCCGAGGAACGTCTTGTGCGAACCGGGCATGATCATCAGCCCGCCGTTGGTGTCGAAGTTCTCGGTCAGCGCGATCGACACGGACACCGTCCGCATGTTCGGCAGACCGTCCTCCGCGTGCCAGGTCTCGAAGTCCGAGTGCCAGTAGAAGCCCGTGGCCCCGAAGCCCGGCTTCACGTTGATCCGGGACTGGTGGACGTACACGTCCGAGCCGAGGATCTGGCGGGCCCGGCCCACCACCCGCTCGTCGCGGACCAGACCGGCGAAGACCTCGCTGATCCTGTGGACCTCGAAGACGGACCGTACGTTCTGCGACTGCTTCTCGACGATCGAGCGCTCGTCGGCGCGGACCGCCGGATCGGAGATCAGCCGGTTCAGCTCCGCCTGGTAGACGGCGACCTCGTCCGGGGCGATGAGCTGGTCGACGGTGAGGAAGCCGTCGTGCTCGAACCCCTGGAGATCCTTGGCGGCGATCGGGCCCGGTGCGCCCGGCGCGGACCAGATGACCGGGTCCTGGCGGGGAGTGGTCATCTCGGCGGCGCCGCGCGAGGGGTACAGATCGGCGCGTACTTCGGTGGTCATGGTGGTTCAGGCCTCCTCGGTCAGCAGTGGGTAGACACCGTTCTCGTCATGGTCCTCCCGTCCGGTGACGGGAGGATTGAAGACACACACGCAGCGGAAGTCGGTCTTGGGCCGCATGGTGTGCCGCTCATGCCCGTCCAGCAGATACATGGTGCCGGGCGTGATCCAGTGCGTCTCGCCGGTCTCGTCGTTGGTGAGCTCGGCCTCGCCCTCGGTGCAGAGCACCGCCTCGATGTGGTTCGCGTACCACATGGAGGTCTCCGTGCCCGCGTACAGCACGGTCTCGTGGAGCGAGAAGCCCACCTTCTCCTTGGCGAGCACGATGCGCTTGCTCTCCCAGGTGCCGGACGCTGACTTCACATGCCGGTCGGTGTTCTCGATGTCACTGAACGATCGGACGATCACGGTGAGCGGTTGCCTTTCTCTCTGTACAGGGTCCCGGGCCTCGCGGGCCCGGGACCTCTCTTCTCCGCCTGCCCCGGCAGTGCCGGGTCAGGCCGTCTCGCGGACGCAGCGGGCCAGCGTGCGCAGGCCCTCGTCCAGCTCTTCGGGGGTGATGGTCAGCGGCGGAAGGAGCTTGACGACCTCGCTCTGCGGGCCCGAGGTCTCCAGCAGGAGCCCCAGCTCGAAGGCGCGGGCGCAGACCGCCGTGGCGCGCGCCGGGTCCTGGAACTCCATGCCCCAGACCAGGCCCCGGCCGCGGAACTGCGCGGTCGGCTCCTCGGCGCAGATGGCCAGCAGTGTCTGCTCGACCTGTTCGCCGCGGGCCAGGGTCTGCTTCTCCATCTGGCCGTCGGCCCAGTAGGCGTCCAGCGCGGCGGCGGCCGTGACGAAGGCCGGGTTGTTGCCGCGGAAGGTGCCGTTGTGCTCGCCCGGCTCCCAGATGTCCAGCTCGGGCTTGAACAGGCACAGCGACATCGGCATGCCGTAGCCGCTGATGGACTTCGACAGCGTGACGATGTCCGGGACGATGCCGGCCTCCTCGAAGGAGAAGAAGCCGCCGGTACGGCCGCAGCCCATCTGGATGTCGTCGACGATCAGCAGCATGTCCTGGCGGTGGCACAGCTCCTGGAGCGCGCGCAGCCACTCGGCGCGGGCGACGTTGATGCCGCCCTCGCCCTGGACCGTCTCCACGATCACGGCGGCGGGCTTGTTCAGGCCGGAGCCCTGGTCCTCCAGCAGTCGCTCGAACCAGAGGAAGTCGGGGACCGTGCCGTCGAAGTAGTTGTCGAACGGCATCGGGGTGCCGTGCACCAGCGGGATGCCGGCCCCGGCCCGCTTGAACGCGTTGCCGGTCACGGCGAGCGAACCCAGCGACATGCCGTGGAAGGCGTTGGTGAACGAGACGACGGACTCGCGGCCCTTGACCTTGCGGGCCAGTTTCAGCGCCGACTCGACGGCGTTGGTGCCGGTCGGGCCGGGGAACATCACCTTGTACGGCAGGTCGCGCGGGCGCAGGATCACGTTCTGGAACGTCTCCAGGAACGCCCGCTTGGCGGTGGTCGCCATGTCCAGGCCGTGGGTGATGCCGTCGCGCTCGATGTAGTCGATCAGCGCTCGTTTCAGCACCGGGTTGTTGTGGCCGTAGTTGAGCGAGCCGGCTCCGGCGAAGAAGTCCAGGTAGGAGTGGCCGTCCTCGTCGGTCAGGCGGGCGCCCTGCGCGCGGTCGAACACGGCGGGCCAGCCGCGGCAGTAGCTCCGTACCTCGGACTCCAGGGTCTCGAAGACGCTGAGGGCGGGCGGGGTGATGGTCACAGCGGATCTCCTGCGTGAGGGGGTGTGACGGGCAGTGGTCTGGTGCTCCCCGCCGCAGGGATGCGGCCGGGGCCGCGCCGAGTGGTCGGACGGCGCGAGAAGTCGGTGGGAGCGGACGTACGGCGGGTACGCCGGGTGCGGTGGCCGGGCGGCTCAGGTGGCGAACGGGCCTATCCGGTAGAGCACCTCGGGCAGGTGCGTCTCCTCGGGGAACAGCGCGCCGTCGAAGAGCACTTCCTTCTCCAGCGCGACGTCGTGGCGCTGGGCGTAGGACGTGAACAGCCGGTCGGAGGCGGTGTTGTCCGGCGTGATCGTCGTCTCCACGGACGCCAGGCCCTGGTCGGCGGCGACCCGGGCGGTCAGCGCGTCCAGCAGAGCGGCGGCCAGTCCCTTGCCGCGGTGGGCCTGGTCGACGGCCACCTGCCAGACGACGAGGGTCTGGGGGCGGTCGGGCCTGATGTAGCCCGTCACGAAGGCGATGGGCTCGCCGTTCTCGCCACGGGCGACGGCGGAGGTCGCGGCGAAGTCACGGCACCACAGCAGGTAGCTGTACGAGGAGTTCAGGTCCAGGACCTTGGAGTCGCGGGCTATGCGCCAGATCGCGGCTCCGTCCTCCACTCGTGGCGCATCGATACTGAGGAATTCGCTTCGGGCACGGGCAAAATCTGCTGGTGCGGCGGTCATGCGCATTGAATTTACCCAGCAAATTTCGAAATTGCATCGACGTAGAGGGTTGGGTGAAGAGCCTTCATGTGTTATCAGGCGTGCGTGAGGAGACCTCCGATCTGGGTGCAACTTCCTGCATTTTGTCCCGAATTAATCGGGCATAACGCCGATCTTGTGGAGTCGGTCACAGGGTTGTAACTCTCGCGAGATGTGTCCGAATTATGAAGTTCGAGGCCGGAAAAAACTGGCCCGTTTAGGTGACGGAAAAGCGGGAAGAAGAATGTGGGAAGCTGCTTTTAATAAAGCAGCTTTCCGCATGATGAATATCAGAGGCTCGGCCAGGTTTCCGAAACAGCCCGCCGGGCAGCCTCGATGTCGACCGGCAGGCCCGCGTCGGCCAGCACCGCCCCCAGAGCCGCGAGCGAGGACAGCACCGCGCCCCGCGTCGCATCCGCCCCGTAATGGTTGACCCGGATCATCTCCTTGGACAGCGCCCCGCCGCCCGCGACGAGCGGCAGCGCGGGGTCCGCCGCCAGCGCCCCCGCGACCAGCGCGGCCGCGTCCGTCCCCGCCGGGGCGCGCAGCGTCGTCGCCACCGGGGCCGCGTCCCGCGCCTCGTGGACGTACGGTTCCAGCCCCCCGCCCAGGGCCACCGCCCCGGCCCGGGTCGCCGAGGCGGCCGAGGCGTGGCGGGCCATCAGCGTGTCCAGGCCCTCGTCCTCGATCCGCGCCACGCAGGCCTCCAGCCCCAGCATCTCCAGCTGCGCCGGGGCGTGCGGCAGCGCCCTGCGGCCGGCGTCGATCCAGCGCTCCTTCCAGTCCAGGAGGGAGAGGTAGGAGCGGCGCGGGGCGGCCGGGTTGGCGGCGATCCGCTCCCAGGCCCGCTCACTCACCGACACCGCCGACACCCCGGCGGGCCCGCCCATCGCCTTCTGCGCGCCGATCACGCAGAGGTCGACGCCCCAGGCGTCAGGCAGCAGCGGCTCGGCGCCCACCGAGGCGACCGCGTCCAGCATGAACAGAGCGCCGTGCGCCCGGACCACCTCGCCGATCTCCGCGACCGGGTTGGTGTTGCCGGTCGCCGCCTCCGCGTGCACCAGCGAGACGAAGTCGATCCCCGGGTGCTCGGCGAGCGCCTCGGCGACCTGGCCGGCGGTGACCGCGGAGTGGAAGGGCACCGTGAGGTCGACGACCTCCGCACCGCAGTCCCGCAGCCAGTTGCCGAAGGTCTGCCCGTAGGGCCCGGTGACCACGTTCAGCGCGGTCGAGCCGGGCCGCGCGCCGCCGCGGATGCAGCCCTCCAGAGGCAGCAGCGCCTCGCCCTGGGTGATGACGATGTCCTGCTCCGTGGCGAGGAGCCGGGCCACGCGCCGCTCGATCGCCGCGAAGCGGTCGGCGGTGAGCGGGGGAAGGTCGAGGAAGGGGTGCGTCACGGCGGGGCTCTCTTCGGGATCGTTCGACGGTCGGAATCGCACGGGCAGCCTACCGACGGCCTCGTACAGTGCCGCGTATGAGTGATCAGGAGGAGCAGCGGGTGCTGCGGGTGAAGGGCCGGGTGCTCGTCGGCCCGGACGAGGTGCGGGACGAACTGTGGGCCGTGGACGGGCGGGTCTCCTACGAGCGGCCGCCCGGCGCCGACGGCGCGGTGACGGTCAGGGGCTGGGCGCTTCCCGGGCTGGTCGACGCGCACTGCCATGTGGGCCTCGACCGGCACGGCCCGGTCGACGCGGCGACCGCCGAGAAGCAGGCGCTCACCGACCGGGAGGCCGGAACGCTGCTGATCCGGGACGCGGGCTCGCCCTCCGACACCCGGTGGATCGACGACCGCGAGGACCTGCCGAAGATCATCAGGGCCGGCCGTCACATCGCCAGGACCCGCCGCTACATCCGCGACTACGCCCATGAGATCGAGCCCGGCGACCTCGTCGCGTACGTGGCCCGGGAGGCCCGGCGCGGGGACGGCTGGGTCAAGCTGGTGGGGGACTGGATCGACCGCGACGCCGGCGATCTGACCGCCTGCTGGCCGCGCGGCGAGGTCGAGGCGGCCATCGCCGAGGCGCACCGGCTGGGCGCCCGGGTCACCGCGCACTGCTTCGCCGAGGAGTCGCTCACCGACCTGGTGGAGGCGGGCATCGACTGCGTCGAGCACGCCACCGGCCTCACCGAGGACACCATCCCGCTCTTCGCCGAACGGGGGGTCGCGATCGTCCCGACGCTGGTCAACATCGCCACCTTCCCCGACCTCGCGGCCGGCGGCGAGGCCAAGTTCCCCCGCTGGTCGGCCCATATGAGGCAGCTGTACGACCGCCGCTACGACACCGTGCGCGCCGCGTACGACGCGGGGATCCCCGTCTACGTCGGCACCGACGCGGGCGGCTCCCTGGCGCACGGCCTGGTCGCGGGCGAGGTCGCCGAGCTGGTCAAGGCGGGCATCCCGCCCCTGGAGGCCCTCTCCGCCACCACATGGGGGGCCAGGCGCTGGCTGGGACGCCCCGTGCTGGAGGAGGGCGCTCCGGCGGACCTGGTCGTGTACGACGAGGACCCGAGGGCCGACGTCCGGGTGCTGGCGGCCCCCCGGCACGTCGTGCTGAACGGGCGGGTGATCGGATGAGAGCGACGCGGTGCTGTGTTGACGAGCAGTGACGTGCTGTGTTGACGAGCAGTGACGGACACGGTCCCGGACTCGTTGATGCACCTCTGCGAGGCCCCGGCGCGAGCGCACTTCGTACGGCTCGCGCCGGGTGAAACGGGTGACACGGGTGACGTCGGCGAACGCACGTGCCGAAAGATTCGAATATGCGCACGGAAACCCCCCTTTGGAGTGAACTCACGCCAGGTGTCCGTCAGTTCACCCTCAGTGCGTAAAGATTCACGGAGTCGAGGCCACCGGCGCAGGCGATGTCCCCCATTGGGCTGTGCCGGTGGCTCCATGTCTCTTGTGGGGGTTCCACCATCTTGAACAGCAACACCTTCCGTCTCGCCGCCCTGGCGGTCGCCGCCGGCCCCGTCGCCCTGCTTGCCGCCGTCCCCGCGCACGCAGCCCCCGCGACGCCCGCCACCGGCGGCGAGGGCAGGGCGAGCGCGGTCGTGCTCCGTACCGGGCTCGACGTCTCGCTCCTCAACAAGTCCGTCCAGGTGCCCCTCAAGGTCACGCTCAACGAGGTGACGGCCCCGGCCAGCGCCGAGAAGACCGCGCTCAGCGTGAACGTGGACGGAGTGGAGGGCGGCGCCCCGGTCAGCGTCCTGCGCGCCGACGTGGCCACCGCGAACGCCACCGTCGACGAGCACAGGGCCGAGGGCCACACCAACCTGGCGAAGGCCAGGATCCATGTCCCCGGACTGCCGGTGCTCTCGCTCATCGAGGTCGAGAAGGTCACCTCCAAGGCGGTCTGCGAGACCGGCAGGAAGCCCGTCGCCGAGTCCAACGTGCTCGGCCAGGTCGCGGTGCTCGGCAAGAAGGTGACGCTCTCCGCCGGCGGACCGACCCGGGTGGCGGTGCCGGGCGTCGGCGAGGTCTCCCTCGACCTCTCCAGGACGGTCACCACCGAGCGCACGGCGGCCGCGACGGCGCTCCAGCTCAAGGTCTCGGTCAACCCGCTGAATCTCAACGTCGCCGAGGTGGAGGGCGAGGTCACCCTGGCCGAGGCGACCTGCGAGACCCCGAAGGGGCCGAAGCCCTCCGAGAAGCCGAAGCCCCCGGAGGAGCCGAAGACCCCCGAGGAGCCGGGCTCCACCGACGGCGGTTCCACCGGCGGCGACGGTGGCACGAGCGGCGGCGACGTGAAGACGCAGACCGGCTCCGACACCGCCCCCACCGAGGCCAACCTCGCCGAGACCGGCGGCAGCTCCACCACCCCGTACATCGCGGGCGGAGCGGCCCTGCTGCTGGCCGTCGGCGCGGGCGCGACGGTGCTGGCCCGCAGGCGTGGCAGCAGCCAGAGCTGATACGGGTGAGGGGGCGGCGTTCGCACGACGGACGCCGCCCCCGCCCCTGCCGGGCCCCCGAGGCTGTCGGGTGACCTCGGGGCGGACACCCGACAGCCTCTCAGCGCCCCGATCTCGCGGGCAGCGCCTGCACGGCCTGGTCCAGGGCCTGGAGGAAACGATTGGTCGTGGCCCGGTCGCGGACCGCGAGCCGCAACCACTGCGGCCCCAGCCCCGGGAACGTGTCCCCGCGCCGCGCCGCGAAGCCCAGCAGCCGCAACCGCTCCCGGACCTCCGCCGCCCGTTCCAGACGCACCAGGACGAACGGCCCCCGGGCCGCCTCCACCACCTCCACCTCACTGAACTCGGCCAGCCCGGCGAGCAGATGGGCCCGGTCCACCGCGATCCGGTCCGCCGCCTCGGCCGCCTCCACCAGCGCCCTCGGCTCCATGCACGCCCGGGCCGCCGCCAGCGCCGGGGACGACACCGGCCACAGCGGCTGCGCCTCGGAGAGCAGCGCCACGGTCTCCGGAGCGGCCAGGACATAACCGATCCGCAGCCCGGCGAGCCCCCACGTCTTGGTGAGGCTGCGCAGCACCACGAGCCCCGGGATGTCCGTCCGGTCGCACAGCGCCTCGCGCTCGCCCGGCACGACGTCCATGAACGCCTCGTCGACCACCAACGTCCGCCCCGGCCGCGCCAGCCGCTCCAGCAGCGCCGCCGGGTGCAGCACGGACGTCGGGTTCGTCGGGTTGCCGATCACCACGAGGTCCGCCTCCTCGGGCACCGCCTCCGGATCGAGCCGGAAGCCGTCCTCGGCGCGCAGCAGCACCCGGCCCACCGCGTGCCCGGCCGCTCGCAGAGCCGCCTCCGGCTCCGTGAACTGAGGATGCACCACGACCGGGCAACGGGCCGGAAGGGCACGGGCGATCAGGACGAACGCCTCGGCCGCGCCCGCCGTCAGCAGCACCCGCTCCACCGGCAGCCCGTGCCGGCCGGCGACCGCGGCTCGGGCGGATGACCCGTCCGGGTAGGAGGCCAGCGAGGTGAGCGACGCGGCTATCCGCTCGCGCAGCCACTCCGGGGGAGTGTGGGTACGGACGTTCACCGCGAGGTCGGTCAGATTCTCGCCGCGCACCTCCGCGTCGCCGTGGTGGCGCAGGTCGGGCCCTGTGCTCTCGATGTTCCGCGTGGGGGGATTCATGGCAGCCATGGTGAACGGGTGGGAGCCCGACGTCACCGGTGAGGTGGAAGTTTTCCTCCCGGAAACCTCGAAAGTCCCGGCGACCGCCGGAAACCGGCGGGCCACCGCACAGGTCGCCATCCCCCGGCCGGCGGCCTTCCCGCCCGGGGCGCGGGTCTTCGGGACCACCAGTTCGTCCGCCTCGATCAGCGCCGCCGCCTCCGCGACCGACGGGGTCCCCACCGCGGCGTCCACCGCGCCCGAGGGGTGCGGCACGCGGACCGCGGCCAGCGCCCCGGCCGGATGGGTCCGCAGCGGCACCCCGAGCCGGGCCGCCGCCCCCACGATCCCCGGCTCGTCCGCCCTGGCGTCGACCGTCGCCACCTCCAGCACGTCCGCCGCGTCCAGTCCCGCCCCGCTCAGCACCGCCTCGATCAGGGCGAACACCACGTCGCCCGGGGCGCCCCGGCGTGCGCCGACCCCCACCACCAGACTGCGGGCCCCGGACTCCGGTCCGGTGCCGAGGGATGCTCCGGTCATCGGCGGAGTCCTGCCTTTCAGGTCATACGTCCCGGTGGTGCGGGGGAGGAGGCGGTGGGGCCGTTCCGTATACGGAAACAGGCGGTGGGAGGGGCACGGCGGACGCCGCGGGTAAGGACACCCTGAGATGCGGGGAGAGGCCTCGATCGGCTAGCAAGGCCCCATGGCGGTGTTCGTCGCGCTCGGCGCGTTCCTGATGACTCTGGCCGGCGGCTGGGTCGCACAACGCGTCACCGACCGCCGTCACCTGGTGCTCGGCCTCGCGGGCGGGCTGATGCTCGGCGTGGTCGGACTCGACCTCCTGCCGGAGGCCATCGAGGCGGCGGGCACCCCGGTGTTCGGGGTCCCCGCCGCCCTGCTGCTGTTCGTCGGCGGCTTCCTGGCGGCCCATCTGGTGGAGCGGCTGCTCGCCGGGCGCCAGGTGGCACACGGGGCGGGCGGCCACCACGGCGACCGCGTGCCGCAGGTGGGGCTGACGGCGGCCGCCGCGATGGTCGTCCACAGCCTGATGGACGGCATCGCGCTGGGCGCCGCCTTCCAGGTCAGCGGCTCCATGGGCGTGGCCGTCGCGCTGGCGGTGATCAGTCATGACTTCGCCGACGGATTCAACACGTACACCCTCACCAGTCTTTACGGGAACGCCCGACGCAAGGCGCTCCTGATGCTGTTCGCGGCTGCCGCGGCACCGGTCGTGGGCGCCGCGACGACGCTGCTGTTCACCCTTCCGGAGGAACTGCTCGGCGGCTATCTCGGCTTCTTCGGCGGAGCGCTGCTCTACCTGGCTGCTGCCGAGATCCTTCCCGAGGCGCACCACACCCATCCCGCCCGCTCCACCCTTCTCTGCACCATCGGGGGCGTGGGCTTCATCTGGCTGGTCGTCGGCATCGCGGAGTGAGCCACGCGTACGCCCGAGCGCCCCGTCACGACGGGCGCGCCCCCGCCCCCCGGACGGTGGGTTCACCGCGCCCGGCAGTGCTCGACGAACCGCCGGGCCACCCCGGGCGACGCGGCCCAGTGGGTGTGCAGATAGCTCGCGTGAACGCCCCGCTGGACGTACCCCTCGACCCGCCGCTCCGGCTGGTGCATGCCCCAGGCCGGCGTGGTCCCCGCCCCCGGCTCCAGCACCGTGCGGTGGAACTCGTGACCGCGCATCCGGGTCCCCGCCACCGCCAACGCGCTGTCCGACACGGCCACCGCCTGGCGGTACCCGAGCGTGAGCCGCTCGGACATCCGGGCATCGGCGTCCAGCACCCCGCACATGGGCTTCCCGTCCAGCTCCCGCGCCAGATACAGCAGCCCCGCGCACTCGGCCGCCACCGGGACGCCGCTCAGGGCCAGTTCCGTGACCGCCCGCCGCAACGGCTCGTTCGCCGACAGCTCGGGGGCGTACATCTCCGGGAACCCGCCGCCGATGACGAGCCCCGCCGTGCCCCCCGGCAGCTTCTCGTCCCGCAGCGGGTCGAAGACCACGACCTCCGCACCGGCCGCCGCCAGCAGCTCGGCGTGCTCCGCGTACGCGAAGGTGAACGCCGCCCCGCCGGCCACGGCCACGACGGGCTTCACAGCGCCGGGCCTCCGGGCGTAATCCGGCTCCCACGCCTCGCCCGGCAGAGCCGGCGCGGTCCGGGCCAGCGCCATCAGCGCGTCCAGGTCGCACCCGGCGCGCACCCGCTCGCCCATCGCCGCCACGGCGTCCACCGCTTCGGAGCCACGCTCGGCCACCGGGACCAGCCCCAGATGGCGCGAGGGCGTCGCCACCTGCGGGGCCCGCCGCAGCACGCCCAGGACCGGCAGCCCCGACTCGTCCAACGCGTCCCGCAGCAGCGCCTCGTGCCGGTCGGACGCCACCTTGTTCAGGATCACCCCGCCGATCCGGACCTCGGGGTCCCAGGAGGCGAACCCGTGCACCAGGGCCGCCACCGAACGGGACTGCGAGGAGGCGTCCACCACCAGCACCACGGGGGCGCGCAGCAGCTTCGCCACCTGCGCGGTGGACGCCAGCTCCCCCTGTCCCGAGGCACCGTCGTACAGCCCCATCACCCCCTCGACCACGGCGAGGTCGCACCCCGCCGACCCGTGCGCGAACAGCGGGGCGATCAGCTCCGTCCCGCACATGTACGCGTCGAGGTTGCGGCCGGGGCGCCCCGTCGCCAGCGAGTGATAGCCCGGATCGATGTAGTCCGGCCCCACCTTGTGCGGGGAGACGGCGAGCCCGCGTGCGGCGAAGGCGGCCATCAGACCGGTGGCCACGGTGGTCTTGCCGCTGCCGGAGGCCGGAGCGGCGATGACCAGACGGGGCACGGTCACCACTCGATGCCCCTCTGGCCCTTCTGCCCCGCGTCCATCGGGTGCTTGACCTTCGACATGTCGGTCACCAGGTCGGCGGCCTCGATCAGCGCGTCCGGCGCGTTGCGGCCGGTGATCACCACATGCTGGGTGCCGGGCCGGTTCCGCATCACCTCGACGACCTCGTCGGTGTCGATCCAGCCCCAGTGCAGCGGGTAGGCGAACTCGTCGAGCACGTACAGCTTGTACGTCTCGGCCGCCAGGTCGCGCTTGACCTGCTCCCAGCCCTCGCGGGCCTTCTCCTCGTTGTCCAGCTGACCGTCGCGCTGGACCCAGGACCAGCCCTCGCCCATCTTGTGCCAGTCGACGGTGCCGCCCTCGCCGCTCGCTCCGAGGACCTTCAGCGCGTTCTCCTCACCGACCTTCCACTTCGCGGACTTCACGAACTGGAACACCCCGATCGGCCAGCCCTGGTTCCAGGCCCGCAGCGCGAGCCCGAAAGCGGCCGTCGACTTGCCCTTGCCGATGCCGGTGTGGACGAACAGGAGCGGACGGTTGCGCCGCTGACGGGTGGTGAGCCCGTCGTCCGGCACCGATGTCGGCTGTCCCTGTGGCATTAAGCGGCCCTCCCGGCTGCGGTGACGTCCCTGACGAGCCCGGCGATCGAGTCGGCCCGCAGCTCGTCGAGCGTGACGGCGGTGCCTCCCAGTTCCCGGGCCAACTCCCCGGCGAGACCGAGGCGTACGTACCCCGACTCGCAGTCCACGACGACGGATGCCGTCCCCTCCGAGCGGTGCAGCCGCCCGGCCCGCCCCGCGAGCGCCACCGGCTCCGGCCCGCCGGTCGCCCGGCCGTCCGTCACCACGACGAGCAACGGCCGCCGCGACGGATCGCGCAGCCGCTCCACCCGCAGCACGTCATGAGCCTTGAGCAGCCCGGCGGCCAGCGGGGTGCGGCCCCCGGTCGGTAGCGACTCCAGGCGGGAGGCGGCCGCGTCCACGGACGAGGTCGGCGGCAGTGCCACCTCCGCCTCCTTGCCCCGGAAGATGACCAGGCCGACCTTGTCCCGCCGCTGGTAGGCGTCCAGCAGCAGCGACAGCACGGCCCCCTTGACCGCGCTCATCCGCTGCCGCGCCGCCATCGAACCCGACGCGTCCACGACGAACAGCACGAGATTGCCCTCACGCCCCTCCCGGGTCGCCTGCCGCAGATCGTCCCGGCGCACCACGAGCCCCCGCCCCGAGCGCCCGCGCGCCCGCTGGTGCGGGGCGGCGGCCCGCACGGTCGCGACCAGGTGCAGCTTGGTCAGCGACCCCTGCGGGCGGCGGGCGCCGGTCGTACGCCCGTGCTCGGTACGGGCCCGGGAGCGCCGCCCCGCGGCGCCCTCCCCGAGCCCCGGCACGCTGAGCATCTTCGTCCGGAACGGCTCGGCGGACGCCACCGGCTGCTGCTCGGCCCCGGTGGTCCGGCCGGGCGCGTCGGGGCTGCCCTCGGGAGCCCCGGACGGCGTGTCGTCGCCTGCTGAAGTCCCTGGCGGGGGGCGGTCGCCATCGGCCTGCGGCGGTACGCCACCGCCCCCACCGCCACCGCCATCGGGGCCGGGGTCGGGATCGTCGTCGTCGCCTGGCCCCCCGTTCCCTTGTCCCTCGTCCCCCGCGGCTTCGTCCAGGGTCTGGTCGAGCTTGTCCTCGTCCAGACCCGGCGCGTCGAACGGGTTGCGGCGACGCCGGTGGGGGAGGGCGAGGAGAGCGGCCTGCCGCACATCGTCGGCGGAGACCTCCTCGCGGCCCGCCCAGGCGGCCAGCGCGGTCGCGGTACGGGCCATCACGATGTCGGCCCGCATCCCGTCGACCTCGAACGCGGCGCAGGTCGCGGCGATCTGCCGCAACACGCCGTCACCGAGCACGACCCGGGGCAGCAGGGCGCGCGCGGCGGCGATGCGCTCCCGCAGGGCGCTCTCCTCCCCGGCCCAGCGCGCGGCGAACCCCTCGGGGTCGTCGTCGTACGCGAGCCTCCGCCGCACGACCTCGACCCGTTCGTCGGTGTCCCGGGACGCGGCCACCTCGACGGTCAGCCCGAACCGGTCCAGCAACTGCGGCCGCAGCTCGCCCTCTTCCGGGTTCATCGTCCCGACCAGCAGGAACCGTGCCGCGTGCCGTACGGAGACGCCCTCGCGCTCGACGTACGAGGCGCCCATGGCCGCCGCGTCCAGCAGCAGGTCCACCAGGTGGTCGTGGAGGAGGTTGACCTCGTCGACGTACAGGATCCCGCGGTGCGCGTCGGCCAGCAGCCCCGGCTCGAACGCCTTGACGCCCTCCGACAGCGCCCGCTCGATGTCCAGCGCCCCCACGAGCCGGTCCTCGGACGCGCCGACGGGCAGCTCCACGGTCCGCGCGGCCCGCGACACACCGGCGGCCTCCGCGTGCGGCCCGTCGGGACACGCCGGATCGGGGGAGACGGGATCACAGGAGAACCGGCACCCCGGCACGACGGAGACCTCCGGCACGAGGGCGGCGAGCGCGCGCACGGCGGTGGACTTGGCGGTCCCCTTCTCGCCCCGTACGAGCACCCCGCCGACAGCCGGACTGACCGCGTTCAGCAACAGCCCGAGCCGCAGGTCGTCCTGCCCGACGATCGCGGTGAAGGGATACGGCGTACTCACTTGGCCTCCTGGTCGACGTGAACAACAGCTGCTTCCCCGAGCCCGTGGGGCATTGCGTCAGCGGACCGGGCGACATCAAGCCCTTGGCCCCTTGACCCGGCGGACCGGGCAAAATCAAGCCCTTGGTCCTTTGACCCTGCGGACCGGGCAACGTCACGCCCCTGGCCCCTTGACCCGGCGGACCCGGCCAAATCAAGCCCCTCCGGCGATTGAGGAGCGGGGTCCGGGGCGGCGCCCCGGCTCTCCGGAGCACCCGCACCCGCGTCAGCCCCCGGCAGGGCCGGCGCCCCCGGCGGCACGAACGGCAACCCCGCAGGCGCACCCCCCTCGATCAACCGCCACAACGCGTCCGTGTCCGCGTGCTCCTCCACCAGATCCCCGAGCCGGTCCAGCTGCTCCTCCCGCAGCACCCCGAAACTCGTGTCCGGCGCCGGCACGAACCGCCGCCCGGCGGCCCGGGCCACCGCCACCAGGAACCGCCGCCGGAACGCGTCGCTCTCCAGCGACCCATGCCAGTGCGTCCCCCACACCGCCCCCACCCGGCACCCGTCGAGGAACGGCTCCCCGCCCCGCACATCGGCCACCCCGTGGTGGATCTCGTATCCCTCCACCGGCTCGCCCAGCGCCGAACCGACCGGCCGCGCCAGCGTCTTGTCCCGGTCGAAGCGGATGCGCACCGGCAGCAGCCCGAGCCCGTCCACGACGCCGGCCCGCGACTCCACCTCGTCCTCGATCCGCTCGCCGAGCACCTGGAACCCGCCGCAGATCCCCAGTACCGGCCGGCCCTCCGCGGCCCTCCGCACCAGCGCGTCCGCGAGGCCCCGCTCGCGCAGCCAGGCCAGCGCCTTCACCGTGCCGCGCGTCCCGGGCACGATCACCAGGTCCGCGTCGGCCAGCTCCTCCGCCCGGTCCACGAACCGCACGACGACGCCCGGTTCGGCGGCCAGCGCGTCCACGTCCGTGAAGTTCGACATCAGCGGCACGGCGCAGACCGCCACCCGCAACACGTCCTCGCCGTGCGGGGGAGCCACGACCGACTCCCGCACCGCACCCCGCAGGGACACCCGCAGACCGTCCTCCTCGTCGATGCCGAGCCCGTGCGCGTACGGCAGCACCCCGTACGTCCGCCGCCCGGTCAGCCCGTACAGCATGTCCAGGCCCGGCTCCAGCAGCGAGACGTCGCCCCGGAACTTGTTCACCAGATAGCCCGCGACGAGCGCCTGGTCCTCCGCGCTCAACAGCGCCGTCGTCCCGAAGAACGACGCGAAGACCCCGCCCCGGTCGATGTCCCCGACCACCAGAACCGGGAACCCAGCTGCCCGCGCGATCCCCATGTTCACGATGTCCGTGCGCCGCAGATTGATCTCGGCCGGGGACCCGGCGCCTTCACAGATCACGGCGTCATAGGACGACCGCAGCTCCTCCAGACAGTCCGTCACCGTCCCGAGCAACGCTTCCTGCCGCCCCCCGTGGTACCCCCGGGCGCTCATCTCTCCCACCGGCTTGCCCATCAGCACGACCTGGCTGGACCGGTCACTGCCGGGTTTCAGCAGCACCGGGTTCATCAGGGCCGTCGGCTCCACCCGGGCGGCCTGTGCCTGCATCGCCTGGGCCCGGCCGATCTCCGCGCCCTCCCGGGTCACGAAGGAGTTCAGGGACATGTTCTGGGCCTTGAAGGGCGCGACCTTCACGCCCCGGCGCACCAGCCACCGGCAGATGCCCGCCGTGACGACGCTCTTGCCCGCGTCCGATGTGGTCCCCGCGACCAGCAGCCCGCCGCTCATACCCGCTCCCGTTCCCGTACCGCGTTCCGTGCCGGACCGTTCATGACCGCCCCCGCCCCCGCTGCCGTCCTGCCGACGACCGTCCCGCGACCACGCGGCCCGCGACCATCCGCCCCGCCACGCACACGCCGAGGGCCAGCGCGCTCACCCGGCGCGACAGGCGTACCGCCCGTTCGATGTCCGCGCCCCGCACGTCCCGTCCGGACTCCCCGTTCAGCACCGGCCGGTGCTCGACGCGCCCCGCGTACGCCAGGGTCCCGCCCAGCCGTACGCCGAGCGCCCCCGCGAACGCGGCCTCCACCGGCCCCGCGTTCGGGCTCGGGTGACGCCCTGCGTCCGCCCTCCAGGCGCGTACGGCCTCCCGGGGCCGCCCGCCGCCCGCCACGGCCAGCGCGGCCGTCAGCCGGGCGCCGGGCCACCCCGCGAGGTCGTCCAGGCGGGCCGAGGCCCAGCCGTAACGGCGGTAGCGGGGCGACTTGTGGCCGACCATCGCGTCGAGCGTGTTCACCGCCCGGAAGCCGACGAGCCCCGGCACCCCGCCGATCGCCCCCCACACCAGCGCGCCGACGACGGCGTCCGAGGTGTTCTCGGCGACCGACTCGACGACCGCGCGGGCGATGCCCGGGCCGTCCAGGAAGTACGGATCGCGCCCGCACAGGTGCGGCAGTCGCTCCCGTGCCACCTCCAGGTCCCCGGCGGCCAGGGCGCCGCCGATGGCGCGGGCCTCCCGCCCCAGTGACGTCCCGCCGACGACGGACCAGGCGGTGGCGGCGGTCAGCGCGACGGCGAGCGCGGGGCGTCCCCGGACGGCGCGCGCGGTCAGCGCGGCGGCCCCCACCGCGCCTCCGGCGCAGACGAGGGTGTGCAGCGCGCCCCGGCCCCGGTCGTCACGCCACAGCAGGGACTCCACCCGCGCGGCGGCGCGGCCGAATCCGGCGACGGGGTGGCCGTGGCGGGGGTCGCCGAGCAGGGCGTCGGCGATCAGCCCGGCCGTGGCGCCGTACGCGAAAACGCGGTCGGCACGCATGGCTCAGCCGGTCGCGGGGAGAGGCGTTCCGGAGGGGGAATGAGGGGGCATGTGAAGCGGCACACGGCGGCCGGGCATGGCGTATGTCCTCACTCAGGGTCCGCGCCCTGGTTCGACGTGACCGGCGACGAGAGTCTCCTGGCTTCCGGATCCGCAGTTCCCCCGGCCTTCCAGCCCGTGTGTCGTGGGCCGTGACGTCCGGTGTGGGGGAGTGCTCCCCGGTGACAGTGGCGGGACCGCGCCGGATTCGCACCGGCTTCCTCTGCTGTCGCCGTAAATGGCTCCGGCAGTCCACCACGCCCCGCGAAGAACCGTCAACTCGCTGTTGACCTGCGAGGCTCCACTGTGCGCAGACACACATCGGGCCGGACACACGCGCGTGTGTCCGGCCCGGGGAAGTGCGGGGTACGGGGTCAGGCGACGATCAGGTAGATCCCGTACGCGACCGCCGCCACGCACGCCGCGAAGCAGGCGTACGCGCCGGTGCGCGCCAGCGCGACCGACCCTCCGGAAGCGCTGCTTCCGGCCGTGGCGGACTGCTTGGAGAGGGCGACGATGCCCAGGGTGAAGAGGCCGACCAGCGCGACGGTGACCACGAGGCTGACACCGAACACGGAGGCGAGAGCTGCCCAGTCGATTTTCATGCGGATCTGTCCTTACACCTTGGCCGGCGGCCGGGCCGGGTCGTCGGGCGACGGGGCCGGGGCCGGGATGGTGGTTGCGAGGTCGGCGGCCGGGCCGCCGACGGGCGGCGGCTGGACCGCGGCGATGGCGGTGGTGACGACGCCCTGGGGCTCGCCCTCCCCGTCCATGTCGTTGACGTTGGTGTGGTCGACCGGCTGGCGGCGCGAGGCCAGCCAGATGGCGAACGAACCGCCCACCAGGATGACCGCCGTGACGGCGATGCCCCAGGGGCCCTGCTTGGTCAGGAACTCGGCGCCCGCGCCGACCAGACCCGCGGCGGGCAGCGTCAGACCCCAGGCCACGAACATCCGGGTGGCGGTGGACCAGCGGACCACGCCCCCCTTGCGGCCGAGACCCGCGCCCATCACGGCGCCGGAGCAGGACTGGGTGGTGGAGAGGGAGAAACCGAGGTGCGAAGAGGCCAGGATGACCGTCGCCGCACTGGTCTGGGCGGCGAATCCCTGCGGCGGCTGGAGGTCGGTCAGCCCCTTGCCCATCGTGCGGATGATGCGCCAGCCGCCGAGGTAGGTGCCGAGCGCGATGGCCACACCGGCGGAGACGATGACCCACAGCGGCGGGTTGGAGCCGGGGGCGAGGACGCCTCCGGTGACCAGGGCCAGCGTGATGATGCCCATCGTCTTCTGGGCGTCGTTGGTGCCGTGGGCGAGCGAGACGAGACCGGCGGAGGCGATCTGTCCGGCCCGGTAGCCCTTGGCCGTCGACTTCAGCTGGCCCTCGTCGGTGACGTTCCGGTTGATCCGGTACGTCAGTCGCGTGGCCAGCATCGCGGCGAGGCCGGCGACGAGCGGGGCGGCGATCGCCGGGAGCAGCACCTTGGTGACGACGGTGCCGCCGTTGATCGAGGACCAGCCGGCCGACATGACCGCGGCGCCGATCAGACCGCCGAACAGGGCGTGGGAGGAGCTGGAGGGCAGGCCGACCAGCCAGGTCAGCAGATTCCACAGGATGGCGCCGACGAGCGCCGCGAAGATGACCTCGGTTCTGAGGCCGTCCTCGTTGACAATCCCGCCGGAGATCGTCTTGGCGACCTCCACCGACAGGAACGCGCCGATCAGGTTGAGAACGGCGGACATCGCCACCGCTGTCTTGGGCTTCAGGGCGCCGGTCGAGATGGTCGTCGCCATCGCGTTGGCGGTGTCGTGGAAACCGTTCGTGAAATCGAACACGAGAGCTGTCACGACCACAATCGCAAGCAGCAGCGTGATGTGTTCCATTTACCCAGGCAATCGTTCGACGTCAGTGGCACGTGGACCGTAGGCAACCTGGATGAACGGAAGATGAACTGGACAGGGCGCTGTGGTGACCCCAAGCGGAGTGTGTTGCCTCCGCTTGTGTCCGGGAGGGGCCGGGCGAGGCCTGTGAGGTGGGGCGTGGGCCGCCCTTTGCCACTAGTTGGCGAACATTTTGAACGGCTGTTCGGCACCCGGAAGAGACCTCCGTCACCTGTCATGTGACGTTCCGGTTGCGCCTCTTGCCCCCTACGCTCGCCCCATGAGCGAGCAGCACCCGGAATCCGTCGGCCGGACCTGGCTGGACGTCGTCGCGACCGCCCGCCGCAGCGCGGCGGACGGCCTGGTCGTCGGCACCTCGGGCAACGTGTCGGCCCGCGTCGGCGACCTGATCCTGGTCACGCCCAGCGGGGTCCCCTACGACCGGCTCGGCCCCCGGGACGCGGTCGGCGTCGACCTGGAAGGCCGCCAGGTCCTCGGCGACCTCGGGCCGACCAGCGAACTCCCCCTCCACCTGGCCGTCTACCGCTCCACCGACGCCGCCGCCGTGGTCCACACCCACGCCGTGCACGCCACCGCCGTCTCCACCCTCGTCACCGAGGTGCCGCTCGTCCACTACGCCGCCGCCATCCTCGGCGGCCCCGTCCGCACCGCCGCCTACGCCCGCTACGGCACCCCGGAACTGGCCGAGGCCATGCTCGGGGCCCTGGAGGGCCGTACCGGCTGTCTGCTGGCCAACCACGGCACCGTCACCTACGGCGACACGCTCGACCAGGCCTACGAGCGCACCGCCCAGCTGGAGTGGCTCTGCCGCCTCTGGCTCACCGCGAGCTCCGTGCCCGGCCGCACCCCGGCCCTGCTCGACGCGGCCCAGCTGGACGAGGTGACGGAAGCGCTCAAGGGATACGGCCAGCCCGGCTGACCCCGCCTGCCCCCGGGCACGCGCGCAAACCACCGGGGCCCGGGCCACGGCTCCGGACCGGACCCCGCCCGTCCGCCCCGGACGGCCCCGCCCACTGGCAGCCCGCCTCCCGCCCCCCGACACTGAAGCGGTGCGCCCGGTAACCGCGACGGCAACGGCCGTCACCACGATCCTCGGCGTCGGTGCGACAGCGGTCGCCGCCGGCCGGTACGCCAGCGGCGTCGCCCTCAAAGCGGCGCCGGGACGTCCCCTCCCCGCCGACCGCAGACTCGCCGTGCACGCCACGGCGGCCGGACAGGTCACCCTGACCCGGTCCTTCTCGGCGCTCAGGCCCGGCACCTACGGCCTGTCCGGACCCGGCGTCCACGCGGTCGTCGGGCCCGTCGTCGAAGGGGCCTCCCAGGCCGCCGACACCGTCGTCCGCAGGCTGGAGAGCGTCGGCCGGGGACTCCTCGAACCGGGCGTGAAGGTGCGGCTCACCCCCGCGCTGTACGACGGTGACCCGAGCGGCGACCTCGGCCTGGACCACCAGGAGGTCGAGATCCCCGGCGAGCTGGGCACCCTGCCCGCCTGGTACGTCCCCGGCGCCCGCGACACCTGGGTCATCACCGTGCACGGCCTCGGCACCACCCGGGCCCACCCCATGAACCTGATGCCGTTCCTGCGCGGACAGGGCTTCCCCGTGCTCGACCTCGCCCACCGGGGCGATCCCGGAGCCCCCCGCCCCGCGGACGGCCTCGGCCACTTCGGCGCATCCGAGTGGCGCGACCTCGACGCCGCCCTCCGCTGGGCCCTGCGCCACGGGGCCCGCAACGTGATCGTCCACGGCTGGTCCACCGGCGCCACCATGGCCCTGTACGCCGCGGTCGAGTCCCCGCTCCGCGACCGGATCAGCGGCCTCGTCCTCGACTCCCCGGTGCTGGACTGGCAGGTCACCCTGCGCGCCCTGGCCGCGGCCCGCGGGGTCCCGGCCGCCGTTCTGCCGCTCGCCGTCCGCGCCGCCCAGGGCAGGACCGGGATGAACGCCGCCCCGCTGCTGGAGACCTCGGCGCCCGCCTCCCTGCGCACCCCGACCCTGATCCTGCACGGCCCGGACGACACCATCGCCCCCTGGGCCGCCTCCCGCGAGCTCGCCGCCCGCCGCCCGGACGTGGTCAGCCTCCACGCCGTACCGCAGGCTCCGCATGCGTCGATGTGGAACGCCGGCCCGGCCCGCTACGAAGAGACCCTGCGACGCTTCCTCACGCCCCTGATGTGAGCCGATGGGGTGAACTCTCCCGCTTGCCGCCGCACCGGGGGAACCTTTCCCGTACCGGTGAAACGCCTTCCGTTTGGGCTTTCGGGCCGTCAGGGGCAAGACTGCTCCCGTGACGTCCCGTACTCCGCGCGACTCCAGGCTGCGACTTGTCCGCCCGCGACCCCTCGCCACCGCCCGCAAGGCCGTGACGACCCGGCGTACCAGGCCGGCTCCCCGGCCCCCCGAGGGCACCCCGCCCCGTACGGAACTGGCGCGCCAGGCCAGGACGGTGCTCGCCGACGCCGTACGCATCGCCCACTGGGCGGCGGGCACGCCGGGGCCGGGCACCGCCGCCCCGCTCGCGGCCCACGCCCTCGAACGGGCGGCCACCGCTCTGGAACTCTCCCCGGCACAGGTCCGCGCCGGCTGGGACCGGGCCCGGCTGGCCGGACTGATCGAACTGCACGGCGACACCGCCCGCCCCGGCTGGCGGCTGCGCGCCTGGGACCGGGACGACTCCGCCGTCCTGCGCGGCTGGGTGGCGCTCTTCGACGCCTGGTCGCTCGTCCACGCCGCACCCGCGGACATCGAGGCGGGGGCGGTCGCCGAAGCCGTCGAGGCCGTGCCCCAGGTGCTCTCCCTCCTCCAGCTCTCCGCGGGGCCCGTCACCGTCCCCGCCCTGCTGGACCTCCTCGGGCAGCGCGTCGCCGAACTCCAGGAGGAGCGCTGCGAAGTGCCCCTGGGACCCGGCAGAACCGCGCCCGCCGCCCCGGCGGAGCCCCCCGCCCGGGCAGCGGCGGCCGAGAACGGCGCCGGACCCGCCCGGAGCGCCGACCTCAACGCCCTGCTGCTCGACTGGGCCCTGGAGGGCCTCGCCGCCGTCGGGGCGCTGACGCTCGGCAAAGGGCACGCCACCCTCACCCCGCTCGGCAACTGGGCGGTCTGGGTCAAGCTGGAACAGATCTGCGTCGCCGCCCAGAGCCCGGCCGGAAACATCGAGCAGTCCGCCGCCCACATGCTCCTCGGCTGCGCCCGGCTCACCCCCGGCCCGGCCCGCGCCGAATACCGCGCCTGGCTCGCCGCCCGCACCGTCGGCAGCGCCGTCGCCGAACTGCTGGCCGTCGCCCGGGGCGAGGACGCGCTGCTGCGCGGACTGGCCTTCGAGGCGCTGAGGGTCGTCGGCGCCCCCGCCGAACCCGAGGTCCGGGCCGTGCTCGCCGAACCCTCGCTGCGGCCCTACGCGCTGCTCTGGCTCGCCGAGTACGAGGGCAACGACCCGGACGACGCCCCGGACGTCCTCAGCCGCGAGGAGGCCACCTGGCTCTGGGTCGACACCGCGGCGGCCGTCGCCGACCACGGCGAGACCGGGCTGCTGGTGCGCCACCTCGACTCCGCCGTCCAGGGCACCGTCCCGGCCCTGCTCGACGAGGTCAGGGCCGTCGGCCATCCGCGCACCGTCCAGGTCCTGGTCGCCCTGGCCGCCGCCCACCCCGACCCGGCCCTGGCCAAGGCGGTCCGCCGGGCCGCCTTCCAGGTGCACACCGGAGGAGCCTGACCCGGGGCCCGGGTGGCCCCGGGGCCACCCGGCGAGACCCGACCGCCGCCGTGCCGGGGAGTCGCCCCGCCCGCCCGCCCGCTCAGCCGGACCCCGGTGCGTACGTCCCGAAGCTCCACACGTTGCCCTCGGCGTCCCGCGCCATGTAGTCCCGGGAGCCGTAGTCCTGGTCGGTCGGCTCCATGAGGATCTCCACGCCGAACTCCCTGGCGCGGGCACAGTGCTCGTCCACCTCGTCCACCACCACGTACACCCCCGCCGGGCCCGCGCCCGTCATCGCCTGCGCGAACAGTCCCCCGCGCCCCTTGGAACCGAGCATCACCCTGCCGTTGCCGCAGGACAGCTCGGCATGCAGCACACTGCCGTTCTCCCCCTCGTGGACCGCCTCCTCGGTGAAGCCGAGGCCCTGCGTCAGCGTCCTGATCGCGGCCTTCGCGTCGTCGTACAGGATCGTCGGGCAGACCGTGGGAACGCCGCTCGCCCCGCCTGTCATCGCACTCACCTCTCCCGGTGTCGCATCTGCTGTCCCGACCACATGGATGTGATCTGCGTCTCAGTCTTCCACCGGGCACTGACAACGCCCTCCTGGGCCCGGTCCTCGCCGACCGTCGCCGCGTCCAGGCGGGTGCCGCCCCGGGCCGGGTATCGGCCCGTTCGTCCCGACGGGCGCGCGGACAAAGAAGTTGCGCACCGCCAGTAGAATGAGCCGTATGGCTTTCCTCCTTGTGCATTAGCGGCGTCGAGAGACCTCCGCCCTCGTCCCTCCGCCGTCCCTACTGCCCTGGAGTTCTCCCGTGATCACCGCTTCCGGCATCGAGCTGCGCGCCGGCGCCCGCATCCTCATCGAGTCCGCTTCCTTCCGTATCGCCAAGGGCGACCGCATCGGCCTCGTCGGCCGCAACGGAGCGGGCAAGACCACCCTCACCAAGTGCCTCGCGGGCGAGGGCACCCCCGCCGGGGGCACCATCACCAGGTCCGGCGAGGTGGGCTACCTCCCGCAGGATCCGCGCACCGGCGACCTCGACATCCTCGCCCGCGACCGCATCCTCTCCGCCCGCGGCCTCGACACGATCCTGCGCAAGATGCGCGAGAACGAGGACCGGATGGCGAACGGACAGGGCGCCACCCGCGAGAAGGCGATGAAGAAGTACGAGCGCCTGGAGACGGAGTTCCTCACCAAGGGCGGGTACGCCGCCGAGGCCGAGGCCGCCACCATCGCCGCCGCGCTCAGCCTGCCCGACCGGGTCCTCGGCCAGCCGCTGCACACGCTCTCCGGCGGTCAGCGCCGCCGCGTCGAGCTGGCCCGGATCCTCTTCTCGGACGCCGACACCCTGCTCCTGGACGAGCCGACCAACCACCTCGACGCCGACTCCATCGTCTGGCTGCGTGACTACCTCAAGTCCTACCGCGGCGGCTTCGTGGTGATCTCCCACGATGTCGACCTGGTCGAGACGGTCGTCAACAAGGTGTTCTACCTCGACGCCAACCGCTCCCAGATCGACGTCTACAACATGGGCTGGAAGCTCTACCAGCAGCAGCGCGAGGCCGACGAGAAGCGCCGCAAGCGCGAGCGCCAGAACGCCGAGAAGAAGGCCGCGACCCTCAACGCGCAGGCCGACAAGATGCGCGCCAAGGCCACCAAGACGGTCGCCGCCCAGAACATGGCCAAGCGCGCCGACCGGCTGCTCTCGGGCCTGGAGGCCGTCCGGGTCTCCGACAAGGTCGCCAAGCTGCGCTTCCCCGACCCCTCGCCCTGCGGCAAGACCCCGCTGATGGCGGAAGGCCTCTCCAAGTCGTACGGCTCGCTGGAGATCTTCACCGACGTCGACCTCGCCATCGACAAGGGCTCCCGCGTCGTCATTCTCGGTCTCAACGGCGCCGGCAAGACCACGCTGCTGCGGCTGCTCGGCGGCGCCGAGAAGCCCGACACCGGCGAGGTCATCGAGGGGCACGGGCTCAAGCTCGGGTACTACGCCCAGGAGCACGAGACCCTCGACCCGGAGCGCACGGTCCTGGAGAACATGCGCTCCGCCGCACCCGACCTCGACCTCGTGGCGGTCCGCAAGACGCTCGGCTCCTTCCTCTTCTCCGGCGACGACGTCGACAAGCCCGCGGGCGTGCTCTCCGGGGGCGAGAAGACCCGGCTCGCCCTCGCGACGCTGGTCGTCTCCTCCGCCAACGTGCTCCTGCTCGACGAGCCGACGAACAACCTCGACCCCGCCAGCCGCGAGGAGATCCTCGGCGCACTGCGCACCTACAAGGGCGCGGTCGTCCTCGTCACCCACGACGAGGGCGCCGTCGAGGCGCTCCAGCCGGAGCGGATCATCCTGCTCCCGGACGGCGTCGAGGACCTCTGGGGAGCGGACTACCGCGACCTCGTCGCCCTCGCCTGATCCACCGGGGACCTCGTCGCCCTCGCCTGAATCACCGGGAATAGATCATTCGGCCTACGCGTGATCCATCATCTGCGTGAGGACGTCTCGTACTCCGGTGGTGCGCCCGGCGCTCACCCGTCGTGCGCCCCCTTCCCGGCCGCTCTTCCCCGTACGGCCCTGACCTGGCTGTTCTCCGGCCGGGCCGGGTCGTATGCCCTCGCACGCCATGGGGAATCAAGGATTCCGTTCGTGCCGACGCGCTTCGCGTCCGGGAAACCGCTCGCACCGACCTTGCCGAATGGGTGGCCAGGAAGCGCGGGAGGGGTGATCATGAGAGTCCAGAGCGCACTTCCCATGAGGAGGCACGGGTGGCCGAGACTCTGAAGAAGGGCAGCCGGGTAACCGGCGCCGCGCGTGACAAGCTCGCGGCAGACCTGAAGAAGAAATACGACTCCGGTGCGAGCATCCGGGCGCTGGCCGAGGAAACCGGCCGCTCCTACGGGTTCGTCCACCGGATGCTCAGTGAATCCGGAGTGACGCTGCGAGGACGCGGCGGCGCGACACGGGGCAAGAAGGCCGCTTCGGCCTGAGGCCTCTGCGTTTCTCGGGTCATTCGGCGTCATTCGGGCCCAACGAATTCGGGGTGACCACCCGGCTGACCGCAAGGTCGTCCGGGTGGTTACTGTTCAGTCACTTCATACCGAGTGCTGACCGCACCCCATCCGGAGGCGCCCCATGACCTCGCTCGACACTGTGCTCGACAAGGACGGTGTACGGCTCACCGTCGACGACGCCGTCGCCACGGTGACGCTCACCCATCCGGCCAAGCGCAACGCTCAGTCTCCCGCTCTGTGGCGGGCGTTGACCGAGGCCGGAAGGGCGCTGCCCGGCACGGTCCGGGTCGTGGTGCTCCGCGGCGAGGGCATGTCCTTCTCCGCGGGCCTCGACCGTCAGGCCTTCACTCCCGAGGGCTTCGACGGCGAGCCGTCGTTCCTCGACATGGCGCGCGGCCCGGAGGCCGAGCTCGACGCGATCATCGCCGAGTACCAGGAGGCGTTCACCTGGTGGCGCCGCAACGACCTGGTGTCGATAGCGGCGGTCCAGGGCCACGCCATCGGCGCCGGCTTCCAGCTCGCCCTCGCCTGCGATCTGCGGATCGTCGCCGAGGACGTGCAGTTCGCCATGCGCGAGACCAGCCTCGGCCTCGTTCCCGACCTCACGGGCACCCATCCCCTGGTGCACCTCGTGGGGTATGCCCGCGCGCTCGAAATCTGCGCCACCGGCCGCTTCGTGCACGCCGAGGAGGCCGAGCGCACGGGCCTCGCCAACCTCGTCGTCCCCGCCGACCAGCTCGACGCGGCGGCGCGCGACCTGGCCGGGGCCCTGGTCGCGGCACCCCGCGACGCCGTCGTCGAGACCAAGGCCCTCCTGGCCGGCGCGCTCTCGCGCGACTACGAGGAGCAGCGCGTCGCCGAGCGGGCCGCCCAGGGCCGCCGGCTCCGCGACCTGGCGGGCATCACCGACTGACCACGTGCGTGACCAGCACCGACACCGGCAGCCGCTCCGCCGCGGCCGCCGCCACCGCCGTGCGCACGGACCGGGCGACATCCAGCGCCCGGTGGTCCCCGTCCGTCGCCACCTCGACCCGCACATGGTCGCGGGAGGTGTGCACCGGGTCGCCCAGGACCCGGGTCAGCGAGACGACCCCCGGCACTCCGGCGGCAGCCGTCGCCACCGGCCCCTCCGGCTTCGCGCCCGGGGCCGGCGGCGCCGTTCCCCCGGCCGTCACCTGATCGGTCGCACCGTCCTCCAGCAATGCGGTGACCGTCAGGTCCACCTCGGCGATCTCCAGACCCAGCCGGGCGGCGGCGGCCGTGAGCAGCGCCGCGCGCAGGGCCGCCGCGGTGTCGGGCAGCGGCCGGTCGGGGGTGGTGGAGAACTCCGCCTCGATCCGCAGCGGTACCGACGGCAGCGCGTTCGGCGGAGCCGGGGGCGGCGCCGGGTCCGCCGGGCCCCGCGACGCTTCGCGGCCCCCTCCGGCCGCCGCCGCCTCCACCGCCGCCTCCGTGGGGCCGATCCGCAGCTTCCCCAGCACCGTCCCGGGGCGGGCCGTCGCCCCGCGCAGCACCGCGGCGGCAGCCGTCTCGGCGATCCACGCGCCGTCCTCCGGGCCGCCCAGCGGCAGCAGTCTGCCCAGGCCCAGCCGCTGCCGTACCGCGGCGGTCCATCCGTCGTCCCTCTGCGGGTCCCGCGCTGTTGTCATCGCCCCAGCCTGCCGCATCCACGGCGCGGGATGGCGAAAGCACACTTAACGTGGGCGAGGAAGTCCAACCCTGTCCCGAAGGGAAGATCGGCGATGACTGAGAGCTCCCAGCGCAACAACCCCGACAGCGGCCCGGGCGGCAAGAACCTCGGCAAGCGTGGCGGCGGTGACCCCGGTACCCGGGGCCGCACCACCATCGCCGACGGCGTCGTCGAGAAGATCGCCGGAATGGCGGCACGCGACGTGGCCGGTGTCCACGCGATGGGCAGCGGCCTGTCGAGGACGTTCGGCGCCGTCCGCGACCGGGTTCCCGGCGGCGGCAAGTCCGTCACCCGCGGTGTGAAGGCGGAGGTCGGCGAGTCCCAGGCGGCCCTCGACCTGGAGATCGTCGTCGAGTACGGCGTGTCCATCTCCGACGTGGCCCGCGACGTGCGCGAGAACGTCGTCGCCGCCGTGGAGCGCATGACCGGACTCGAAGTCGTCGAGGTCAACATCGCGGTCAGCGACGTCAAGCTGCCCGACGAGGAGGACGACGAGGACGAGTCCGAACAGCGGGTCCAGTAGCCCTTCCGCATTTCCGTCGCACGCCAGTTGAGGAGAGAAACACGATGAGCATGGCTGTCGCCGGTCTGTTGGCCGGCATGGCGCTCGGGTTCGCCGGGTATTTCGGCGGGTTCGGAGCCTTCGTACTGGTGGCCGCGCTGGGCGCGATCGGCTTCATCGCCGGCCGCTTCCTGGACGGCGACCTGGAGCCCGGCGACTTCTTCCGGAGTCGCGAGCGCGGCGACCGGCGACGGTGACGGCGGTGACCGGCCGGGTCGCCGCCGCGATACGGGGCGAGACCCGGATCGCCGACCGCGTCGTCGCCAAGATCGCCGCCCAGGCGGCGAAGGAGGCGATCGACGAACCGCCCGCGGACGGGGCGTCGCCGCGTGCCACGGTCACCGTGCACCGCGACGCCGCCCGGGTCCGCGTCAGCCTGGAGCTCGGCTATCCCAGCGACATCGGCCGCCAGTGCGGCGCCGTACGCCGCCGGGTCGCCCAGCGGGTCGAGGCACTCGCAGGCATGGAGGTACCCGAGGTGGCCGTGCAGGTCGAACGGCTGCACCCCGCCGGAGCGAGCGCCGCCGCACAGGGGAGGATCCGATGACCGAACCCCGTGAGCCGACCGGCTCCACCCGGCGCATGCCCACCGTCGGACAGGACGACGCCGACGCGCGCACGCCTGCCCAGGACCCGACGGCCGACGCCCGCGAATCGGTCCCCACCCTGGAACGGGGCGACAGCGCCGCCGGCCGCTTCTGGTCCGCCCGCCGCGTCCCGGCCGCCCTGCTGGCTCTCGTACTCCTGGGCGGGGCCGGACTGCTGCTCTACGACATCGCCGCCGTACGGGCCGGGCGCCCGGCCATGGGGTGGCGTCGCTCCCTCGCCGACGGACTGGCCGAACAGCGGCTGGACGACGTCGCGGTGCTCATCGGGGCCGGGGTGGCGGCGTTGATCGGACTCTGGCTGATCCTGCTCGCCCTCACCCCCGGACTGCGCGATCTGCTGCCGATGCGTCGCGACCGCGCGGACGTCCGGGCCGGACTCGACCGCACCGCCGCCGCACTGGTCCTGCGGGACCGGTCCGTGGAGGTGTCCGGCGTGCAGTCCGTGCGGGTCAGGATGGGACGGCGGAAGGCGAAGGTGCGCGCGCTCTCCCACTTCCGGGAACTCGACGACGTGCGGACCGACCTGGACACCGTGCTGGAGAAGGCCGTACGGGAGCTGGGCCTGGCGAAGCCGCCGGCCATCTCCGTCCAGGTGCACCGACCGGCGAAGAAGGGATGAGCCGCATGCGCTCCACCGTCAACCGGGTCCTGCTGGCCCTGGCCGGGCTGGTGCTGGTCGTCGTCGGCGGAGCCGTGCTCGCCGCCGGCCTCGGCGCGTCCGTGCCGTCCTGGTGGCCCTGGGACGGCAAGACCGACGTGCTGCTCAGCGTGGCCGACCGGCAGCGCTGGCGCGACGACGGCTGGTGGTGGCCGACGGTGATCGCCGTCCTCGCCGTCCTCGTGGTCCTCGCTCTGTGGTGGTTCCTCGCCCAGCTCCGCCGCGGCCGGCTCGCCGACGTACTGGTGGACAGCGGCGACGGCGAAGGGGCCCAGCTGCGGGGCCGCGCCCTGGAGGGCGTCCTCGCCGGGGAGGCGGAGGCACTGGACGGAGTCGCCCGCGCCCAGGCGATGCTGACCGGCCGCCGCACCGCGCCCCGGGCCCGGGTCCGCCTGCTGATGGAACCGCACGCCGCGCCCCTGGGGACGCTGAACGCGGTCGCCGACGGGGCGCTGGCGCACGCACGCGACTCGGCCGGCCTGGACGGACTCCCCGCGGAGGTGCGCCTCAGGGCCGTCAAGCACCGCGCGGAACGGGTCTCCTGACGGCCCTTGCGGCGCCTGGGGAGCGGTGGGAGGGTCAGAAGCCGTGCCGTGCTCCGCCGTCGACCGGGACCATGATGCCCGTCAGGTACGAGGCGGCGGGGGAGAGCAGGAAGGCCGCGGTCCTCCCGAACTCCTCCGGCGTCCCGTAGCGCCGCAGCGGGATCCGCGCCTCGTTCGCGGTGCGGGCGGCCTCCGCGTCGCCGGACAGGGCGTCCAGTTCGCGGACCCGGTCGGTGTCGATCCGGGCCGGCAGCACGCCCACCACCCGGATGCCGCGCGGGCCCAGCTCGTCGGCCAGCGACTTGGCGAAGCCGGCGAGACCGGGGCGCAGCCCGTTGGAGATGGTCAGCCCCGCGATCGGCTCATGGACCGAACCGGAGAGCACGAAGCCGATCACGCCGCCCTCGCCGAGCGCGGCCGCGGCCGTCCGGGCGAGACGTACCGCCCCCAGGAACACCGTCTCGAACGCGGTCTGCCACTGGTCGTCCGTGTTGTCCGCGAGGAAGCCGGGGGCGGGTCCGCCGACGCTGATGAGGATGCCGTCGAGCCGTCCGAAGCGTTCCCGCGCCGTGTCCACCAGGCGCTGAGCGGCGCCCGGGTCGGCGTTGTCGGCGGCGAGCCCGACCGCGTCCGGGCCCAGCTCGGCGGCGGCCTCCGCGACGGACTTCTCGTCCCGGCCGGTGATGATCAGTTTCGCGCCGTCGGCGGCCAAGGAGCGGGCCGTGGCGTTGCCGAGGCCCCGGGTCGCTCCGGTGACGATGTAGACGCGGTCCTTCAGTCCAAGATCCATGGCCCTATCCTGCCGGGTCCTCCCCGGCCAGGTCGACAGCGGAGTTCACCAGACCGATATGGCTGAAGGCCTGCGGGAAGTTGCCCAGCTGCCGCCCCGCCGCCACGTCGTACTCCTCGGCCAGCAGGCCCACGTCGTTGCGCAGCTCCAGCAGATGCTCGAACAGCTCCCGCGCCTCGTCCGGCCTGCCGATCCGCTGCAACGCGTCCACCAACCAGAACGAGCAGGCGAGGAACGCCCCCTCGTCGCCCGGCAGACCGTCCACGGAGGTGCCCTGGGTGCTGTAGCGACGGACCAGCCCGTCGCTGCCCAGCTCGGCGCGGACCGCGTCCACCGTGCCGGTCACCCGCGGGTCGTCCGGCGGCAGGAACCCGGTTCGCACGATGAGCAGCGTGGAGGCGTCCAGCTCCCGTGACCCGTAGGACTGGGTGAAGGTGTTCCGCTCGGGGTCGTACCCCTTCTCGCAGACCTCGGCGTGCACGGCGTCCCGCATCGCCCGCCAGCGGTCGGCGTCGCCGGGCAGTTCGGGATTCTCCTCCAGCGAGCGCACCGCCCGGTCGGCGGCGACCCAGGCCATCACCTTGGAGTGCACGAAGTGCCGCCGGGGGCCGCGGATCTCCCACAGCCCCTCGTCCGGCTCGCGCCAGGTCGACTCCAGGAAGCCGAGCAGGCTGAGCTGGAGGTTCCAGGCGTGCGGCTTGTCGTCGAGACCGGCGACGCGGGCGAGCCGGAGCGCGTCGATGACCTCGCCGTACACATCGAGCTGCTGCTGACGGACCGCCGCGTTGCCGGTGCGCACGGGCCGGGAGTGCTCGTACCCGGTGAGCCAGGGCAGCTCCGTCTCGGGCAGCCGCCGCTCGCCCGCCAGCCCGTACATGATCTGGAGGTCGGCCGGGTCCCCGGCGACGGCCCGCAGCAGCCAGTCCCGCCAGGCCGCCGCCTCCTCCAGATAGCCGGCCGAGACCAGCGCCCCCAGGGTCAGCGTGGCGTCGCGCAGCCAGCAGTAGCGGTAGTCCCAGTTCCGTACGCCGCCGATCTCCTCCGGCAGGGAGGTGGTCGGGGCCGCCACGATGCCGCCCGTCGGGCCGTATGTCAGCGCCTTCAGAGTGATCAGGGAGCGCAGCACGGCCTCGCGGTAGGGGCCTTCGTAGGTGCAGGCGTCGGTCCACTTCGCCCAGTCGTGGAGGGTGTGTTTCAGCGCCTTGCGCGGGTCGATCAGCTTCGGGCGCGGCGCGTGCGAGGGGTGCCAGGTCAGCACGAACGCCACGCTCTCGCCCTCGGCGACGGTGAACGAGGAGCAGGTGCTGAACTGCTGGCCCCACGTCTTGACCGGCGGTTCGCTGCGCAGCCATACGGAGTCGGGGCCGGCGACCGCCACCCGGTGGCCGTGCGAACGCCGCACCCAGGGCACCACCGAACCGAAGTCGAAGCGCAGCCGCAGTACCGAACTCATGTCGACGGTGCCGCTGACGCCCTCGACGATCCGCATCAGGTCCGGCGACTTGTCGCGCTGCGGCATGAAGTCGACGACCTTCACCGTGCCGGTCCGCGTCTCCCAGTACGTCTCCAGGACCAGGGAGTCACCCGCGTACCCGCGCCGGGTGCAGGTGTCCGAGGTGCCCGTCCCCTGGGGCGCGATGCGCCAGTGGCCGTTCTCCTCGGTGCCGAGCAGGGCGGCGAAGCAGGCGCCGGAGTCGAAGCGGGGCAGGCAGAGCCAGTCGACGGAACCGTTCCTGCCGACGAGCGCGGCGGTCTGGAGATCGCCGATCAGGGCGTAGTCCTCGATGCGTGGGGTCACGCCTGGCGTTTTCCCGAACCAGGCCGTTGTCAACCAGCCATCAGGCCGAGGGTTTGCCGGAGGCCTCAGGCGCTCGCCGGTTCGGGCTGTCCGGGGGCGTCGGCCGTCGCGTTCTCGGCCGCGGCCTGCTCGCGGTCGCGCTTCTCACGGCGTACGAGAATGATCCAGCCGACCGGGACGGCGGCGACGAACAGCCACCACTGGACGGCGTAGGCCATGTGCGGGCCGATCGAGCTGTCGTCGGGGGAGGCGATCTGCTCGGGCAGATCACCCGTCGGCCGGGGGGCGGTCTGCTCGATGTACCCACCGAGGACCGTCCGGGACAGCAGCTGGGACTGCTGGTCGCTGTTGATCAGCATCACCTGCCGGTCCGGCAGCCCCGCCAGGTCCTTGATGCCGCTGCTGCCGGTCGTCTCGTCCGCCTTGAGGCGGCCGGCGACGGTCACTTCGCCCCGGGGGGCGGGCGGCACGTCGGGGAAGGCGGTCTGGTTGGGCGCGGCCGGGACCCAGCCGCGGTTGACCAGGACGGTCCCGCCGCCCTTGAGGTCCAGCGGGGTCAGGACATGGACGCCGATGCGGTCGTCGTCCGAGGTCCGGCGGCGGACGACCACCTCGTGCTCGGTGTCGAACGTCCCCGTCGCGGTGACCGCCCGCCAGTAGTCCGAGCGCGGGACGGTGTGTCCGGGAGAGGTGAGCTCGGAGACCGGTACCGGCCGCGCGTCGAGGTTCCGCGAGATCAGCGCGTTCTGCTCGACCCGGTGTTCGTGCTTGTGGAACTGCCAGAAACCCAGCTCGATCATCGTCGGAATCAGCGCGAGGCCGAGCAGGGTGAGGATCACCCACTGCCGGGTCAACAGGAAGCGGTACACCCCATGACCGTACAACCGGGGGCATGGGGTGCGGCACTCAGGGGTCGAGCCGGAGCGATCCGGCGGTGGTCCGCTCCGTCACACTTTGTCCACGATGCCTGCCTTTCCTTCGGCGCGGGCGCAGTGGGCGCCGCAGTACCAGTGCCCGTCGACCTCGACGCCCTGCCCGATCACCTGGACCCGGCAGTGCTCGCAGATCGGCGCCATGCGGTGGATGGCGCAGGAGAAGCAGTCGAAGACGTGCACCGCGCCCTGCGCGTGCACCTCGAAGGACATGCCGTAGTCGTTTCCGCAAACCTCACAACGTGCCATGCGCCACAGGGTGGGACGCCCGGCGGTCACGGGGCGAGCGGCTGCCGGGCGAGTCGTGCCCGGTTCACTCCGATGACGGTGCGGGGGCCTGGTGCGGCAGGGTCGCCCCCGGGACCGGTTCGGCGGGGGCCACGTCGCGCAGCAGATGGGTGAAGGCGCTCTCCTCCAGGATCGGTGTCCCGAAGGTCTTCGCCTTCTGTGTCTTGGACGTGGCGGCGTCGGGGTCGTTGGTCACCAGCAGACTGGTCAGCCGCGACACACTGGTCGCCACGTGCAGGCCGGCCTCCACCGCCCGGTCCTCCAGCAGCTCCCGGTCGATCGAGGTGTCCCCGGAGAAGGCCACCCGCATGCCCTGCTGGAGCGGCTTCTCCTTCTCGTACCGCCCCGGATTGGGATACGGGCAGGCCGGCCGCTTGCGCGAGGGCCGCCAGCTGTTCTGCTGCCGGGAGGGCTGGTAGCCGACACGCGGGGTGACGGGGGAGTCGGACCACTCGGTCAGCGGCCGGCACTCCAGCAACGGCAGCCGCACCCCGCCCCGGGCCGCGGCGTGCAGGCTCGGCCGGAACGCCTCGGCCAGCACCCGGGCGTCGTCCAGGGCGTGGTGGGCCCGCTGCTGTACGACGCCGAAGTGCGCGGCGAGGGAGGCCAGCTTGTGGTTGGGCAGCGGCAGCCGCAACTCCTTGGCCAGCGCGATCGTGCACAGCCGGTGCTCGACGGGGGCGATCACCGACGCTCGCGCGTACTCCCGGGCGATCATCGACCAGTCGAACGCCGCGTTGTGCGCGACGAGCACCCGGTCCCTGAGCCGCTCCGACAGCTCGGCGGCCACGTCGGGGAAGAGCGGCGCGCCTTCGAGCACGTCGCTCGTCAGCCCGTGGATCCAGACGGGCCCGGGGTCCCGCTCCGGGTTGACCAGCGTGTACCAGTGGTCCTCGACATTGCCCAGGGCGTCCAGCCGGTAGACGGCGGCGGACACTATCCGGTCGTCGCGGGCGAGTCCGGTGGTCTCCACGTCGACGACCGCGTACCCCTGGGGGTAGGCGGTCGGCCATGGTGCGGCTGTCTGGCGGTCGTCGAGCATGGTCACAGAGAATACGGGCCGCGACTGACAGTCCCCTATTCGGCCGGTCACGGTGACGTGATCCCGCCGTCAGGGGAGGCGGACGATCCGTTCGGGCGGGAAGAGTTCGGCGCCGGTGACGTGGGTGCCGTGGGCCACATGGATCGTCAGGTTGTCCATGCCCGCCAGGGGGGTGAGGTCGCAGGCGCCTTCGCCTCCGTAGAGGCCGAGGGTGGTGAGGGACGGGAGATCGACGAGGGGTGCGAGGCAGTAGGGCTTGCCCATCGGGTACAGAGAGAGTTCACGCAGTGCGGTGAGAGGCGCCGCCTGACGCAGGTCCAGTTCCGCTATCCGGGCGAGGTGCAGACGCTCCAGACCGTGCAGCGACGGCATCCGGGCGAGCTGCTGGTAGTGGGTCAGACCGTAGAGGGACAGGGACTTCAGCCCTGTCCAGCGGTCCAGGCCCTCCAGGTTCAGGTACCGGGTCTCGGACAGCAGGTCGAGTCCGGTCAGCTGACCGCAGACGGGAAGTTCGCCGACGCACTCCATGAGGAAGGGGTGGCCGAGTACCAGGTGCCGGAGGTCCGGCATCCCGGTGAGCGGCGCGGGATCGAGAGAGGGGTGGAGCTGGACGAGCGAGAGCCATTCCAACCCGGGACGTGCGAGAGGTTCCAGGTTCCGGATCTGCGGGCAGTGGCTCAGGCCGATCTCGCGGAGCCGGGGCATCGCCGCGAGCGGCCCCACATCGGTCAGCTGTCCGTTTTGCCAAACGAAGACGCGGTCCAGGCTCAGCCGGGAGAGCACCTGTGGCAGATCCTGACGGTCGCCCGCCACGTTCAGGCACCCCATACGCGGGATCCGGCGCAGGGCTGAGAGCTGCGCATCGGACTTCACGTACACGTAGTTGTTGTCCCAGGACCGGGCCGCCATCACCTCGCGCGCGTAGAGGTCCGGGTCGAACTCCTCCCAGGCCAGGGACAACGCCTCCGTGACCAGGTTTCGCTCGTCGTCCCGGAACTGCTTCACCAGCTCGTACGCGGTCTCGCTGCCCACCGCCGCGGCGGTCCGCACCACGGAAGCCGCCTCCCGCTCGGCCAGCCCGTCCAGCAGCGACGACAACAGTTCCAGCGCGAGGTCGCCCACCTTGGCCAGTTCGTCGATGCTCTTCTTGCTGTCCGGCGGCAACAGCCTCCCCGTCCGCGCCTCCACCTCCTCCCGTACCTCCGGATCCAGCTCCGGGGCATGGGCCAGGCTCCCCGCCGCCAGCAGGACCAGCCGGTGTTCGCACTCGGGCTCCGCGTCCGCCCGCTCCAGCAACGCCCCCAGCAGCGACGCCCGCTCGTCCGGCCGAGCGTGCCCCACCGCCATCTGCACCACGTCGTCCCACTGGTCCTCGTGGGCGTGGCGGACCAGGACGCCGAAGTCGCGCGCCTCCACAGCTGCCTTCGCGCCCAGGTAGTCCTGGAAGGTCCGGTGCACGAAGTCCACCGCGCCCGGGGCCGGTTCGCGGAGGAGTCCGCTGCGGTTGAGAAGGTGCGCGAAGACCTGGTCGGGGGTGCCCCGGACCTGCGACATGGCCCGCATCCAGTCAGCGACCAGAGAGACCGCCTCGTCCTGCCGGGCCTCGACCAGGCCGTTTCGGATCAGCCAGTACGCGAGCCGTTGCAGCAGAGCCGTCTGCTCCTCGCGGGTCAGGTCGACGCCCTCAACCCCGATGATCTCGCGCTCCGTGTCGCGCCGGACCAGCAGCATGTCCAGCGCCGCGTCGTACAACTCCTTGCGCGCCCGGGGCAGCTGCATCCGGCGGTCCCGGTTCAGCGCGCAGAGCAGGGCGCACATCAGCGGGTTCGTCGCGAGCAGCCCCAGGTCCCGCCGGGTGCCCACCGCCCGGCGCAGGGCGGTCTCGTACCGGTCCAGCTCGGTGCGCTCCTCCTCGGCCCCGCACTCCGAGTGGGCCGCCCGGTGCCAGTGTTCGATGAAGGCACGAACGTCCTCCTGGCTCATCGCCAGCAAGCTGTGCGGTTCGAAGCCGGAGCTGGACAGCCAGGTCTCGGGGACGGCGGACGGGCGGGTCGTCACCACGTACCGGGCCCGTGGATAGGCAAGGATCAAATCCTTCAGCCAGCGTTCCGTACGCTTGCGCAGCCGGTCCGGAACCTCGTCGACCCCGTCCACGAGGACCAGCGCCCGGCCCTGCAGGAGCAGTCGGTCCGCCCAGCCGGCCGGGGCCGAGCCGTGCAGCGGAACGCCGGCCGCGCGCAGGAAGTCCGCCGGGGCGGGCAGCGCGTCCAGGGCCGTGAAGGCGCGCAGCCGCAGGACGAAGGGGACACACCGGTTCCAGTCGGTCAGCTCGTCCCCGAACGACTGTCGGGCCGCGTTCAGCGCCAGCCACTGCACCAGCGTGCTCTTGCCCGAACCGGCGGGCCCGCGCAGTAACAGCCGGTCCCGCTCGCCGAGGGCCTGCTCGATCCGGACTGTGGTCCGCAGCGAATGATCCAGGCCGAGCCGGTCGGCGGTCTCGTACTCCCCGCTGACCTCCAGACCGATGTACGCCGTCTCCAGCGGCCACCCGCCCGCCGACCGCCCCAGCGTCAGCCCGAACAGCTCCACCCGGTCGTTGGCCTTCGCCACGAACTCCGCGTACCGCCCCTCGAACTCCAGGTCCGCCGCGTCCGGGCGCGGCCCGACCCGGTCCCGTACCTCCTCCACCAGCTCCCGTGTCCGGCCCGTCGCGCGAACCTGCTCCACCGCCGCCCGGGCGGCGAACGACGGGTGCGCCGTCAGCTGTTCCACCAGGTGCGCGCAGCAGCGGCCGAGCAGATCCTCGTACAGGTCGACGGCCCGCGCCGAGAGCCCGGCGGCGGGGGCCGACAGCTCGGCGCGCAGCCGCTCGGGGGCCAGCTCCAGGGCGAAGAGCCGTTCGGCGTCCGGCTCGTCCGCCGCCGCGAACGTGTCCTGTACGGAGGTGAGCGCGGCCAGCCGCTCGTGTTCGGGGAGGTCGGCGAAGGCGTCGGCCATGCGGCCCGCGAGCACCTTGGCCAGCCGCTCCGGCTTCGCGGGGCGGGGGAGCGGACGCACCGGGTCCGGGACCAGGCCCGCGCCCGGCCTGGGCGTCAGCAGTGCCTTGGCGGCCGCGCCGCCCACCGTCGTGGCCAGCCGTAACAGGGCAACTTCCGTACCGGACACGTGCGTTCCTCCCCTGGGGCCTGTACCGCGGATCCTACGGCGTGGGCGACTGGCAGAAAGTGCCAAAGATCGCTGACACCAGGTCTCGCATACTTGTGGGTAACAACGTCTAGCCCTCGCCGGCCCGCGGCCCTACGGTGCTCGCATGGAGCCGAACCTGCCCGATGTCGTGCTGTGGTCCATACCGGCCTTCGTGCTGCTCACCGTGATCGAGATGGTCAGCTACCGCCTCCACCCGGACGAGGACGCCGCCGGGTACGCGACCAAGGACACCGCCACCAGCCTCACCATGGGCATCGGCAGCCTCGGCTTCGACCTGCTGTGGAAGATCCCCGTCCTGGCGATCTACATGGGTGTCCACGAGCTGACGCCGCTACGGGTGCCCGTGCTGTGGTGGACCGTCCTGCTGATGCTCCTCGCCCAGGACTTCTTCTACTACTGGTCCCACCGCGGCCACCACGTGATCCGGATCCTGTGGGCCTGCCACGTGGTCCACCACTCCAGCGAGAAGTTCAACCTCACCACCGCGCTGCGCCAGCCCTGGACCTCCGCGACGGTCTGGCCCTTCTATCTGCCGCTGATCGCCTGCGGGGTGCACCCGGCGGCGCTGGCGTTCTGCCAGTCGGCCAACCTCGTCTACCAGTTCTGGGTGCACACCGAGCGCGTCGGCAAGCTTCCGCGCCCCTTCGAGTACGTCCTCAACACGCCCTCCCACCACCGCGTCCACCACGCCTCCCAAGGCGGCTACCTGGACCGCAACTACGGCGGGATCCTGATCGTCTGGGACCGGATGTTCGGATCCTTCGCGGCCGAGACCGAGCGGCCCGTCTACGGGCTCACCAAGAACATCTCCACCCACAACCCGCTGCGCGTCGCGACCCACGAGTACGCCGCCATCGCCCGGGACGTCAGGGCCGCCGACACCTGGGGCGAGCGGGCCGGACGGGTCTTCCGCGGGCCCGGCTGGCAGCCGGGGCCGAAGGCGGGGGCCGGGGCCGGGGCCGCGGCGGGAGAACCCGCGCCCGTGTCCCCGGAAACCTCCGTTCCGGGACGCGCCCTGTGAGCGCCACTGACTCCCGCCCCGCGCGCGCCGGCGGAGCCGAGCGCTTCGCCCGCCCCGTGCTCCTCGCCTTCCTCCTCGTCGCCGCGGTCGACCTGGCCGGGCTGCTCGCCGGGGCCGGGGCCGTCCACCTCGTCGCCAAGCCGCTGCTGATGCCGCTGCTCGCCGGGTACGCGGCGCTCCGCGGCGGACCCCGGCTACTCGTCGCGGCCCTGCTGTTCGGGTGGGGCGGCGACGTCTTCCTGCTCGCCGACGACCTGGCCTTCCTCCTCGGCATGGGATCCTTCGCGGTCGGCCATGTCTGCTACCTGACGCTGTTCGGCCGCGACCGGGCCCGTGCGCCGCTGGCCACGGGAGCCGGGTACGCCCTCGTCCTGGCCGTCTTCCTCGTGCTGATCTGGCCGGACCTCCCGGCGGACCTCCGTATCCCGCTGACCGGCTACAGCCTGCTGCTCACGGCCGTGGCCTGGCGGGCCGGCGTGCTCGGCCGGTACGCCGCGGCCGGCGGGGCCCTCTTCCTGATCTCCGACGCCCTCATCGCCACCGGCATCGCGAAGTGGCCGCAGGCACCCGCCCCCGACTTCTGGGTCATGCTCACCTACATCGCCGCCCAGGCGCTGCTGACCCTCGGGGTGCTCACGGCTCCCCCGGCCGGCGGAACCGGGCGAACCGGGGCGTACCGTGAACGGGGTACCAGCGTCTGAGACCGGCAAGGACCCCGAACGTATGCGCGCCACCGTCATCCACGCCCCCCACGACATCCGGGTGGAGGAGGTGCCGGACCCCGGGATCCAGCAGCCCACCGACGTGGTGCTCAGGGTCCTGCGGTCCTGCATCTGCGGCAGCGACCTGTGGGCCTACCGGGGCGAGTCGGCCCGGCGGCCCGGTCAGCGCACCGGCCACGAGTTCCTCGGCGTCGTCGAGGAGGCCGGCCCCGGGGTGAACGGCTTCGCCGTCGGCGATCTGGCCGTCGCCCCGTTCGTCTGGTCCGACGGCACCTGCACCTACTGTGCCGAGGGCCTCACCACCTCCTGCCCCGAGGGCGGCTTCTGGGGCTCGGTCGGCCCGGACGGCGCACAGTCGGACGGCGGCCAGGGCGAGGCCGTCCGCGTCCCCCACGCCGACGGCACCCTGGTCAGGCTCCCGGCCGCCGCGGCGTCCGACGACCGCCTGCTCACCGCCCTGCTGGCGCTCTCCGACGTCCTGGGCACCGGCCACCACGCCGCCGTCGGCGCGGGCGTCGGGCCGGGCAGCACCGTCGCGGTCGTCGGTGACGGCGCGGTCGGCCTGTGCGGGGTGCTCGCCGCCAAGCGGCTCGGCGCGGAGCGCGTCATCGCGCTCGGCCGCCACACCGCGCGCACCGACATCGCCCGTCGCTTCGGCGCGACCGACGTGGTCGCCGGACGCGGCGAGGCCGCCCTCGCCGCCGTCCGCGAACTGACCCGGGGCGAGGGCGCGCACAGCGTCATCGAGGCCGTCGGCACCGAGCAGTCGATGCGCACCGCCCTCGGCATCGTCCGCGACGGCGGCTCCGTCGGCTACGTGGGTGTCCCGCACGGCAGCGCCACCGGCGTGGACCTCGGCGTGATGTTCGGCCGGAACATCGCCCTGCGCGGCGGCGTCGCCCCCGTACGCCGGTACATACCGGAACTGCTCCCCGACGTGCTGGACGGCACGATCGACCCGTCGCCCGTCTTCGACCGGTCCATCGGCCTGGACGAAGTGCCGCTCGGCTACAAGGAGATGGACGAGCGGACCGCGCTGAAGGTGCTCATCACGCCGTAGGGCCCGACGCGCGAGGGCCCGGGGAGAACGTCCTCCCCGGGCCCTCGCACCTCATCGGTCACGTGCCTACCAGCGCACCGCGTCCAGCGCGTCGACCACTCCGGCCCCGTAGAAGCCGTTGTAGTTCTTGCCGCCCTCGCACACCGCGTCGATGACACCGTCACCGTTGATGTCGTACGGCTCACCGCACGCCTTCGCGTCCGACTGGAGCGTCAGCAGCGCCTTCACCGCGGCCGGCGAGGCGTAGGGGTGCTTGGACTTGATCAGCGCCACGACGCCCGCGACGTGCGGGGACGCCATCGACGTACCGGCCTTGTAGCCGAACTTGCCGCCCGGCAGCGTCGACAGGATCAGCCCGTTGACGGCCGGCGCCTCGGGGGTCTGGTAGACCGTCGAGTCACCGCCCGGGGCGGCCACGTCGATGACGCCCTTGCCGTAGTTCGAGTACGAGGACTTCAGGCCCTTCGCACCCGTCGCGGAGACCGTCACGACACCCGGCAGCATGGTCGGGATGTCCGGGCAGGCGCTCGGGTCGATCGTCCGCGTGACCGGCTCGGTGTCGTTCGGGCTGGTCTTGTCCTCGATCGCGTCGAGGGCCAGGTCGTGGCGGGAGTTGCCCGCCGCCGCGACGTTGACCGTGCCCTTGCGCTCCGCGTACTTCACGGCACGGGTGAGGGCGTCGACCAGGGCGCCCTGGTCCGGGTCGTTCTTGCAGTTGAACAGCCACGGGTCGGTGTAGTAGCTGTTGTTGGTCACCTCGACGCCGTGCTCGGCGGCCCAGAGGAACCCGCAGACGACGGCCTCGGTGTAGAAGAACCCGTCCGGGTTCGACACCTTGATGCCCGACACCTTCACGCCCGGGGCGACGCCGGTGACCCCGGCGCCGTTCTTCGCGGCGGCGATGGTGCCCGCCACATGCGTGCCGTGGTCGCTCTCGCCCGCCGCCGGACGCCAGGAGCCGGCGGTGGTGTCCGGAGCGCCCGACACGCAGTTGGCCGAGGCGCGCTCGTCGAAGTTCGGGGCCAGGTCCGGGTGGGTGTCGTCGACGCCCGTGTCGATGACGGCGACCGTCACCCGCTTCGAGCCCAGCGACTTCTCGTGCGCCTTGTCCGCCTTGATCGCGGGCAGCGACCACTGGAGGGGCTCCAGCGGGTCCTCGCCGGCCTTCGCGTCCGCGGCGGCGGCGGCCGCCTGCTCGGCGGTGAGCGGCTCCGCTATCGAACCGACGTCCTTGGTGGCCTGCGGCACGATCGGGTTCGTGCGGGTGGCGCCCGCCGACTCCACGCCGCGTACCCGGCGAATCGTTTCGCCGAAGGCGGGGTTCTGCGAGTGGACGACGATGACGCCGATCTGCTCATAGGCGATGACGACGGTGCCGCCGGCCTTGGCGATCGCCTTCTTGACGTTCTTGACGGTGCCGTGCCCGCCCCGGGTGTTGACCACGTAGGACAGCTTCGGTCCGTCGGTCCGCGCACTCGCGGCGGCCTGCTCCCCGGTGGGCGCCGCCGTGGCCGTCGCCGTCGGCAGGAAGCCGAGCGAGGCGGTCAGCGCGAGTCCGAGGGGCACCGCGAGTGCGCGGGTCCGTCTCGATGCCAGATGAGCCATGGGGTCTCCACATCATCCGTGCCGAACGACCGGACACCTGGCGTGTCCGGTCGCGTACATGACGAGTGAAGCTATCGCTGATCATCCCGATGCATCAACGCTTACGGGCAAGTCAGTTCGAAGAGTGACCTGGGCGGCTGAACGCGAACGGGTGACTTCCGGGCAACCGGGCGCACCGCGGCACCTCCGGGAAGGCGAAAGACACGGTGAACCGCTTCGTCGCGCTCTCCGTGCCGTTGTCCAGGAGGCACATCACCGTCCCCGTCGGTAACGAGGCTTCCCTTGACACCCACCGCCCCCCAGACCACCGCACCCGCGTCGCGAGGAGATTCCGTGGCTACCGATGCACCGCCGCCCGAGGGCGGCTCGCCCACCGGCCCCGCCCAGCCCACCACCGAGGCGTTCGTCACGATGCAGGCGAGCCCGGACTTCGCGGACCTGCGCCGCTCCCACCGCTCCTTCGCCTTCCCCCTGACCATCGCCTTCGTGACCTGGTACCTGCTCTACGTCCTGCTCTGCAACTACGCGGGCGGATTCATGGCCACCGAGGTCGCCGGCAACATCAACATGGCGCTCGTCCTCGGACTCGCCCAGTTCGCCACCACCTTCCTCATCGCCTGGCTCTACTCCCGGCACGCCGCCACCAAGCTCGACCCCAAGGCCGACGCGATCAAGTCCCGTATGGAGGCCGACCTGTGAGCGCCGCCCACGCCCTTTACCCCACCGTCCAGCTCGCCGCCACCGAGGGAGCGAGCGAGCATCGGCCGCTGATCATCACGCTGTTCGCCGCCTTCGTCGTGGCGACCCTCTTCATCACCGTGTGGGCCGGCCGCCAGACCAAGAACGCCTCCGACTTCTACGCGGGCGGCCGGCAGTTCACCGGATTCCAGAACGGACTCGCGGTCTCCGGCGACTACATGTCCGCCGCGTCCTTCCTCGGCATCGCCGGAGCCATCGCCCTCTTCGGGTACGACGGCTTCCTGTACTCCATCGGCTTCCTCGTCGCCTGGCTCGTCGCCCTGCTCCTGGTCGCCGAACCGCTGCGCAACTCCGGCCGCTACACCATGGGCGACGTCCTCGCCTACCGGATGCGCCAGCGCCCCGTCCGTACCGCCGCCGGCACATCCACGATCGTCGTCTCGATCTTCTACCTGCTGGCGCAGATGGCCGGCGCGGGCGTCCTCGTCTCGCTGCTGCTCGGTATCACCAGCGACGCCGGGAAGGTCCTCATCGTCGCCCTGGTCGGCGTGCTCATGATCCTCTACGTCACCATCGGCGGCATGAAGGGCACCACCTGGGTGCAGATGGTCAAGGCCGTCCTGCTCATCGCGGGCACCCTGCTCATCACCTTCCTGATCCTGCTGAAGTTCAACTTCAACATCTCCGATCTGCTCGGCACCGCCGCCAGCAACAGCGGCAAGGGCGCGGCCTTCCTGGAGCCCGGTCTGAAGTACGGCGTCGACAACGTCTCGAAGCTGGACTTCATCTCGCTCGGCATCGCCCTGGTCCTCGGCACCGCGGGGCTGCCGCACATCCTGATCCGCTTCTACACCGTGCCCACCGCCAAGGCCGCCCGTAAGTCCGTGAACTGGGCGATCGGCATCATCGGCGCCTTCTACCTGATGACGATCGTGCTCGGCTTCGGCGCGGCGGCGATCCTCAAGCCGGACGACATCATCGCCTCCAACAAGGCGGGCAACACCGCGGCGCCCCTCGCCGCACTGGAGATCGGCGGCGGCTCCGGATCCACCGGCGGCGCCATCCTCCTCGCGGTGATCTCCGCCGTCGCCTTCGCCACCATCCTCGCCGTCGTCGCCGGGCTCACCCTCGCCTCCTCCTCGTCCTTCGCGCACGACATCTACGCCAACGTCATCCGCAGGGGGAAGGCCACCGAGAAGGAAGAGGTCCGCGCCGCACGCTGGGCCACCGTCGCGATCGGCATCGTCTCCATCGGCCTCGGCGCACTCGCCCGCGACCTGAACGTCGCCGGGCTCGTCGCCCTGGCCTTCGCGGTCGCCGCCTCCGCCAACCTGCCCACGATCCTCTACAGCCTCTTCTGGAAGCGCTTCACCACCCAGGGGGCCCTCTGGTCCATCTACGGAGGCCTCGCCTCCTCCGTCCTGCTGGTGCTGTTCTCGCCGGTCGTCTCCTCCAAGCCGAGCTCGATGTTCCCGGGCGTCGACTTCGCCTGGTTCCCGCTGGAGAACCCCGGCCTGATCTCGATCCCGCTCGGTTTCCTGCTCGGCTGGGTCGGCTCGCTGTTCTCCAAGGAGAAGCCCGACACGGACAAGTACGCCGAACTGGAGGTCAAGTCCCTCACCGGCATCGGAGCCCACTGAGCACACCGCGAGGACCCCTCTCGGCCCGTCGCCGACAGGCCCTGCGGCTCACTGCCACCACCCGCGCCCGGGCCGCGTCGTAGAGTCCTACGACGCGGCCCGGCCGCACCTCGTGGCAAACGAGCCCCCCCCGATGTCACACGTCTCACGTAGGCTCGGAAGGACAAGAGGCCACCAGAGCGACCGCACCACTGCGGACACCCCGGGGGAGGGACCCACCGTGCTCATCGACACCTACGACCGGGTCGCCACCGACCTGCGCGTGTCACTCACCGACAAGTGCAATCTGCGCTGCACCTACTGCATGCCCGAAGAGGGCCTTCAGTGGCTCGGCAAGAGCGAGCTGCTCTCCGACGACGAGATCGTGCGCCTGATCCGTATCGCCGTCACCTCGCTCGGCATCACCGAGATCCGCTTCACCGGCGGCGAGCCCCTGCTCCGTCCCGGCCTCGTCTCCATCGTCGAGCAGTGCGCCGCGCTCACCCCGCGCCCCCGCATGTCGCTCACGACCAACGGCATCGGACTCAAGCGGACCGCCACCGCCCTCAAGGCCGCGGGGCTCGACCGGGTCAACGTCTCGCTGGACACCCTGCGCCCCGACGTCTTCAAGACCCTCACCCGCCGCGACCGCCACAGGGACGTGCTGGACGGCCTGGAGGCCGCCCGCGAGGCCGGGCTCACCCCGGTGAAGGTCAACTCCGTCCTGATGCCGGGACTCAACGACGACGAGGCCCCCGAGCTGCTCGCCTGGGCCGTCGCCCACGATTACGAGCTCCGTTTCATCGAGCAGATGCCGCTCGACGCCCAGCACGGCTGGAAGCGTGACGGCATGATCACCGCCGGGGACATCCTCGCCTCGCTGCGCACGCGCTTCACCCTCACCGCGGAGGGCGACGAGTCCCGCGGCTCCGCCCCCGCCGAGCGCTGGACCGTCGACGGCGGGCCGCACCGCGTCGGCGTGATCGCCTCCGTCACCCGCCCGTTCTGCCGCGCCTGCGACCGCACCCGGCTCACCGCCGACGGCCAGATCCGTACCTGCCTCTTCGCCCGTGAGGAGACGGATCTGCGTGGGGCACTGCGCGGGGACGCGCCGGACGAGGAGATCGCCCAGCTCTGGAAGACGGCCATGTGGGGCAAGAAGGCGGGTTCCGGACTGGACGACCCGTCCTTCCTTCAGCCCGACCGCCCGATGTCGGCGATCGGCGGCTGAGGCGCCCGAGCCCGAGGGACCGAGGCCCGAGGATCAGGCCTCGGTCTCCTTCCCGTCCCCGGCTGCCCAGTCCTTCAGCGCCACGACGTCCTTGAGGAAACCCCGTACACCGAGGAACGAGGACAGGTGCTCCCGGTGCTCGTCGCAGGCCAGCCAGGTCTTGCGCCGCTCCGGCGTGTGCAGTTTGGGGTTGTTCCAGGCGAGCACCCACACGGCAGCGGCCCGGCAGCCCTTGGCGGAACAGAGCGGGGCACCGGCGGGACTCTCGGCGGACGTCTCGGGAAAAATCACATGGCCCAGCCTAAGTCAGGGGCACCCCGAGCCAAGTCACGTGCTCCACGAGCTTTCTGACGCATCCCCGGCCGGAGAAATGGCGACGCCGGGCAGCCACGGGGGGAGCTGCCCGGCGTCGGTCCATCGCTCCGACGGGGGATGCGGAGCGCTTTCGAAGTATGTCACGGGGACCGGGGTGCGGTGCACCGGAACGTCATGATTGATCTGAGCTTTTCCTGAGCTTCGCGGGGCTCCCGAATCAGGTGCGCTCGTGCGGCGGCCGGACCCCGCCGGACGCCCCCTCGGGCTGCCCGGGCTCGGCCCGGCCCGGCACCGGAGCGGCCTCCACCGCCGGCCGCAGCGGCATCTGCACGAACGTCGTCGGCAGCGAAGTCACGTTCTCCCGGCCCGCGTTGGCGATGACCACCGCAACGTACGGCAGCAGCACCCCCAGCACGAGCGCCACGATCGCCACATGCCGCTCCACGTTCCACAGCACCGCGGCCAGTACCACCGACACCGTGCGCACCGACATCGAGATCACATAGCGCCGCTGTCGGCCGCGGACGTCGTCCGTCAGCCCCTGACGGGCTCCCGTGATCCGGATGACCTCCGTACCCGCGCTCTTCCGCAGCATGCTCCACCACCAGATCTCGTCGCCGGACGCTCCCGGACCGGGCCGCATCCACGGTACGCCCGGCACCGGCCGGGCAGGAGACCGGGGCACGCCGTACGAGGAGGGCCCGGGCGGTTCGCGGTGGGCGGCCGGGTCACCCGGACGGCCCAACCCGACATGCGCCGGCCGGGCAACGGGACAACTCTGGACAGACGCGCACTCCGCGCCGCACGAGGAGGCGAAATGAGCTGGTTGTGGGCAATCATCGTGGGACTGGTGCTCGGTGTCCTCGCCAGAGCGATCCTGCCGGGCAAGCAGGACATCCCGCTCTGGCTGACGGCCGTGTTCGGCATCCTCGGCAGCATCCTCGGCAACGCCGTGGCCGGCTGGATCGGTGTCGAGAACACCAAGGGCATCGACTGGATCCGTCATCTGCTGCAACTGGCGGGCGCCGTGGCGGTCGTCGCCGTCGGCGACATGGCCTGGCAGGCCATCCGAGGCAACCGTAAACAGCGAACCTGACCCGGCGGAACCACGCAACGCCGTGGCCGGACACGCGTGCCTCGCGTGTCCGGCCACGGCGCTGTGACGCGGGGGAGGGTCAGCCGACCGGGCCGACCTCCACGGCCGCCAGGTTCTTCTTGCCCCGGCGCAGCACCAGCCAGCGCCCGTGCAGAAGCTCCCCGGCGTCCGGCGCGACTTCGCCGTCGACGACCTTCACGTTGTTCACGTACGCGCCGCCCTCCTTGACCGTGCGGCGCGCACCCGACTTGCTGGGTGCCAGACCGACCTCCACCAGCAGGTCCACCAGCGGACCCAGCTCGGCGACGGTGGCGCCCGGCACCTCGGACAGGGCCGCGCTCAGCGTCGCCTCGTCCAGCTCGGCCAGATCGCCCTGCCCGAACAGCGCCTTCGACGCCGCGATGACCGCGGCGCACTGCGCACCGCCGTGCACCAGCGTGGTCAGCTCCTCGGCCAGCGAGCGCTGCGCGGAGCGGGCCTGCGGCCGCTCCTCGGTGAGCTTCTCCAGCTCCTCCAGCTCTTCACGGCTCTTGAAGCTGAGGATGCGCAGGTAGCGCGAGACGTCCCGGTCGTCCACGTTCAGCCAGAACTGGTAGAACGCGTACGGCGTCGTCATCTCCGGATCGAGCCAGACGGCGCCGCTCTCGGACTTGCCGAACTTCGTCCCGTCCGCCTTCGTCATCAACGGCGTCGCCAGCGCGTGCACGGTGGCGCCCGGCTCCAGCCGGTGGATCAGGTCGATGCCCGCGGTGAGGTTGCCCCACTGGTCGCTGCCGCCCTGCTGAAGGGTGCAGCCGTGCCGGCGGTACAGCTCCAGGAAGTCCATGCCCTGGAGCAGCTGGTAGCTGAACTCCGTGTAGCTGATGCCCTCCTGCGACTCCAGCCGCCGGGCGACCGAGTCCTTGGTGAGCATCTTGTTGACCCGGAAGTGCTTGCCGATGTCCCGCAGGAACTCGATCGCGGACATGCTCGCGGTCCAGTCCAGGTTGTTGACCATCGTCGCCGCGTTCTCGCCCTCGAAGGACAGGAACGGCTCGATCTGCGAGCGCAGCCGGGCCACCCAGGCGGCGATCGTCTCCGGGTCGTTCAGCGTGCGCTCGGCGGTGGGCCGCGGGTCACCGATCTGGCCCGTCGCGCCCCCCACCAGGGCGAGCGGCCTCAGTCCGGCCTGCTGGAGCCGCCGCATCGTGAGCACCTGCACCAGGTGCCCCACGTGCAGGCTGGCCGCGGTCGGGTCGAAGCCGCAATAGAAGGTGACGGGACCGTCCGCGAGAGCCTTGCGCAGTGCGTCCTCGTCAGTGGACTGGGCGAACAGCCCGCGCCACTTCAGCTCGTCGACGATGTCCGTCACGGTTCCGGTGCTCCTTATGACTGGCAGAGATGCTGGTAGATGTACGGGTCAGTCTAGGCGGGTCACACCCCCGGGCTGACCGAGCTCATGTTGAAGTCCGGGATGCGCAGGGCGGGCATCGCGGCCCGCGTGAACCAGTCGCCCCACTCGCGCGGCAGCGTCCTCTCCGTCCGACCGGCCTCCGAGGCCCGCGACAGCAGGTCCACCGGCGACTCGTTGAAGCGGAAGTTGTTCACCCCGCCGACCACCTCGCCGTCCTCGACCAGATAGACACCGTCCCGGGTCAGCCCCGTCAGCAGCAGCGTCGCCGGGTCCACCTCGCGGATGTACCAGAGGCAGGTCAGCAGCAGCGCCCGCCCGGACGTCGCGGCGGCCATCTCCTCCAGCGACCGCTCGCCGCCGCCCTCCAGCAGCAGGTTGTCGATGGCCGGGGCGACCGGCAGCCCCGTCAGGCCCGCGGTGTGCCGGGTCGTCGTCAGCCGCTCCAGCTTCCCTTCCCTGACCCAGTCCGTCGGGGCCAGCGGCAGTCCGTTGTCGAAGACGGAACCGCTGTCGCCGGAGGAGTGGGCGATCACGAACGGCGCCGACTCCAGCCCCGGCGCGTGCGGGTCGCTGCGCAGGGTCAGCGGAAGCGGGGCGAGCGTCTCGCCCAGCCGCGTACCGCCGCCCGGCGTGGAGAACACCGTCCGGCCCTCCACGGCGTCCCGCGCGGTCGACGACCAGAGCTGGTAGATCAGCAGGTCCGCGACCGCGGCCGGCGGCAGCAGCGTCTCGTACCGGCCGGCGGGCAGCTCGACACGCCGCTCCGCCCAGCGCAGTCGCTGCGCCAGCTCCGCGTCCATCGCCGCCGGGTCGACGTCCTGGAAATCCCGGGTCGCCCGGCCCGCCCACGCGGAGCGCGTACGGTCCGGCGATTTCGCGTTCAGCTCCAGCGTCCCGTTCGGCTGGTCGTGGCGCAGCCGCAGCCCCGTCGACGTCCCCAGGTAGGTGGAGGTCAGCTCGTGGTTCGCGAAGCCGTACAGCTCGCGGCCCCCGGCCCGGGCGCGCGCGAAGGCGTCGCCGAGCGCCGGGGCGAAGTCGGCGAAGACCTCCGAGCCGGTCTCGGCGGGCGCGTCCGTGAAGTCGGGCGATGAGGGCGCCCCGCTCACCAGCGGCTGCGCGTCCTCCGCCGGATCCGCGCCCCGTGCGGCGGCCTCGGCGGCCCGCACCAGCGGCTCCAGGTCGCCCCGGGTCACCGCGGACCGGGAGACGACGCCGGACGCCGTGCCCTTCGCCCCGTCCACGGTCGCGATGACGGTCAGGGTCCGCCCCCGGGTCACCCCGTTCGTGGTGAGCGCGTTGCCCGCCCAGCGCAGATTGGCGGAGGACTGCTCGTCGGCGATGACCACCAGGCCGTCCGTGGTGGACAGCTCCAGAGCCCGCTCGACGATCTCGTACGGCTTGCTGACGCGGCTCATCGTCCGGCCTCCTGCGTCGTATTGAGACTGTGCCTACCCGGGGGGCACTGCATCTGACTGCGGCTGCGCCGCGGGCCGGACCCCCGGCCGGTTCCGTGGTCGCCGTTCATCGTCCGGCCTCCTGCGTCGTATTGAGGATGTTGACGCCCCGGAAGAGGGCGGAGGGGCAGCCGTGCGAGACCGCCGCGACCTGGCCCGGCTGGGCCTTGCCGCAGTTGAACGCGCCGCCGAGGACGTACGTCTGGGGGCCACCGACCTTCTCCATCGAGCCCCAGAAGTCCGTGGTCGTCGCCTGGTACGCCACGTCGCGCAGCTGCCCGGCCAGCCGGCCGTTCTCGATACGGAAGAACCGCTGCCCGGTGAACTGGAAGTTGTGGCGCTGCATGTCGATCGACCAGGACCGGTCGCCGACCACATAGATCCCGCGCTCCACCCCGCCGATCAGGTCCTCCGTCGACAGTCCGCCCGGGTCCGGCTTCAGGGACACGTTCGCCATGCGCTGTACGGGGACGTGGCCCGGCGAGTCCGCGTACGCGCAGCCGTTGGAGCGGCCGAGGCCCGTCAGCTTCGCGATGCGGCGGTCCAGCTGGTAGCCGACCAGGGTGCCGTCCTTCACCAGGTCCCACGACTGCGCCTCGACGCCCTCGTCGTCGTACCCGATCGTCGCGAGCCCGTGCTCGGCCGTGCGGTCACCGGTCACGTTCATCACGGGGGAGCCGTACGCCAGCTTGCCCAGCTGGTCGAAGGTGGCGAACGAGGTACCGGCGTACGCCGCCTCGTACCCCAGCGCCCGGTCCAGCTCGGTGGCGTGGCCGATCGACTCGTGGATCGTCAGCCACAGGTTCGACGGATCGACGACCAGGTCGTACGTCCCCGCCTCGACGCTCGGCGCGCGCATCTTCTCCGCGAGCAGCCCGGGGATCCGCTCCAGCTCGTCGTTCCAGTCCCAGCCCGTCCCGGTCAGGTACTCCCAGCCCCGGCCCGCGGGCGGCGCGATGGTCCGCATCGAGTCGAACTCACCGCTCGTGCCGTCCACCGCGACGGCGGTGAACTGCGGGTGGATCCGCACCCGTTGCTGCGTCGTGACGGTGCCCGCCGTGTCCGCGTAGAACTTGTTCTCGTGCACGGCCATCAGGGACGCGTCCACATGCGCGACCCCCTCCGCGCCCAGCAGCCGCCCGCTCCACTCGGCGAGCAGCGCCGCCTTCTCCTCGTCCGGTACGGAGAAGGGGTCGACGTCGTACGCCGAGACCCAGGTCCGCTCACCGTGCACCGGCTCGTCCGCCAGCTCGACCTTCTCGTCCGACCCGGCGGCGGCGATCACCTTCGCCGACAGCTTCGCCATCGCGACGGCCTGCGAGGCCACCTTCGCGGCGGCGTCCATCGTCAGGTCGACGCCCGAGGCGAACCCCCAAGCACCGCCGTGCACCACCCGCACCGCGTACCCGAGGTCCGTGCTGTCCGACGCGCCGGCCGGGCGGGCGTCCCGCAGCCGCCAGGAGGCGCTGCGCACCCGCTCCAGCCGGAAGTCGGCGTGGGTCGCGCCCAGCGCCCGCGCTCTGGCGAGCGCCGCGTCGGCCAGCGCGCGCGACGGCAGGGCCAGGAATGACTGATCTACCTCGTGGGGCACAGGGAGTTCCCTTCTCGATACACCACGGCAGTGAACCATGCCGGAGGGTGACCGCACCGGGGGATATCGAGGACCCGTGGGTCGACCACCTACCCGCGTGGACTGTAGGAACCCGACAGCACCCCGGACAAGCCACTGTCAGGGACCGCTTCCTCGATCGGCGCACGGTACCGATAGGTTTTCGATGTACCAGACCGCCAAGGAAAGGGTGATCCGATGAGCCGCTCGGTTCTCGTCACCGGAGGAAACCGGGGCATCGGCCTCGCCATCGCCCGCGCCTTCGCCGACAACGGCGACCAGGTCGCGATCACCTACCGCTCCGGAGAGCCGCCCCAGGCGCTCACCGAAGCCGGTGTCCTCGCGGTCCGCTGCGACATCACGGACGCCGAGCAGGTGGAGCAGGCCTACAAGGAGATCGAGGAGAAGCACGGTCCCGTGGAGGTGCTGGTCGCCAACGCGGGCATCACCAAGGACCAGTTGCTGATGCGGATGTCGGAGGAGGACTTCACCTCCGTCCTCGACACCAACCTCACGGGCACCTTCCGGGTCGTCAAGCGCGCCAATCGCGGCATGCTGCGCGCCAAGAAGGGCCGTGTCGTCCTGATCTCCTCCGTCGTCGGCCTCCTCGGCTCGGCCGGCCAGGCCAACTACGCCGCCTCCAAGGCCGGGCTCGTCGGCTTCGCCCGGTCGCTGGCCCGTGAACTCGGTTCGCGGAACATCACCTTCAACGTCGTCGCCCCCGGTTTTGTCGACACCGACATGACCCAGGTGCTCACCGAGGAGCAGCGCGAGGGCATCGTGTCCCAGGTGCCGCTCGGCCGCTACGCGCGGCCCGAGGAGATCGCCGCCGCGGTGCGCTTCCTCGCCTCCGACGACGCGTCGTACATCACTGGAGCCGTCATTCCCGTTGACGGCGGATTGGGCATGGGTCACTGATCACCATGAGCGGAATTCTCGACGGCAAGCGCATCCTGATCACCGGGGTGCTGATGGAGTCGTCCATCGCGTTCCACGCCGCGAAGGTGGCCCAGGAGCAGGGGGCCGAGGTCATCCTGACGGCCTTCCCCCGCCCCACCCTGACCGAGCGCATCGCCAGGAAGCTGCCGAAGCCGGCCAAGGTCATCGAGCTGGACGTGACCAACCAGGAGCACCTGGACCGGCTCGCCGGCCTGGTGCGCGAGGAGCTCGGCTCCCTGGACGGCGTCGTCCACTCCATCGGCTTCGCGCCGCAGGACGCGCTCGGCGGCAACTTCCTCAACACGCCGTTCGAGTCCGTCGCCACCGCGATGCACGTCTCGGCGTTCTCCCTGAAGTCGCTGGCCATGGCCTGCAAGCCGCTGATGAGCGAGGGCGGCTCGATCGTCGGCCTCACCTTCGACGCCCAGTACGCCTGGCCGCAGTACGACTGGATGGGCCCGGCCAAGGCCGCGCTGGAGGCCACCTCCCGCTACCTCGCCCGCGACCTGGGCAAGGACGGGCTGCGCTGCAACCTGATCTCCGCCGGACCGCTCCGCTCCATGGCCGCCAAGTCCATCCCGGGCTTCGAGGAGCTGGCCGACGTCTGGAACACCCGCGCCCCGCTGGCCTGGGACATGAACGACCCGGAGCCGGCCGGGCGCGGCATCGTCGCCCTGCTCTCCGACTTCTTCCCGCGCACCACGGGCGAGATCATCCACGTCGACAGCGGCGTGCACATGATGGGCGCCTGACCGCGCCTGACCGCGCACGGCCCCGCCCGACGGCCCCCGGCCGCGTGCCCCTCCCGGTTCTCCGGGGGCGGTACGCGGCCGGGGGCCGTTCACACTCCGTGGCCTCCCGGGGCCTCTCCGGTCGAAAAGTCGGCCGATCCACCGCAGAATGAGGAGGAACCGGACTTCTTGTCAGGCTGCGGGAGGGAGATCGCCATGCGTCCCACGCGCCGCCGAACCCATCTCCTCCTGGCCGCCCCGGTGGTCGCCGCCGCCCTCGCCGTCCCTCTGGGAGTCCATGCCGCCAGGGGAGCCGACTCCGGTACGGAAGCGGAGCCCCCGAAACCCGAACCGGCCGGCTCGGAGTGCCGTACCTCCGTCGAGGGCTCCCGGGTCGTCGCCTACTGCCACAACCCCTACCCCTCCACCGACCTGGTCCGGCTGCACACCGAATGCGACCGCTGGTGGGACGTCGACGCGGACGGGGCGGCGGTCGCGGTGGAGCCCGGCCGGACCGTACGTCTTGAGGACCGCTGCTGGAAAGAGGTCGCCACGGCGTGGGTCAGCCACTGTCCCGCCCCGCTGTGAGGGGACCCGGGGCGGCCGCGCCGAGGCCGTCGGCCGGTGCGGTGCGCGGCTCCAGCCACTTCAGCGCGTGACTCGCCGCCTCCTCCGCCGCCGTGTCCGCGTCCCCGGCCCGGATCGCCTCCACCAGCCGGCCGTGGTCCATGTGGTTCTCCGGCCGCAGTTCGGGGCCCACATCGCCGCGCAGATAGTCGCGCAGCAGATCCCCGAGGTCGGCGTACAGCTCGGTCAGGACGTCGTTGTGCGAGGCCGCGACCACTGCCAGGTGCAGCGTCGCGTCCGCCGCGACGAAGGCCTCCGTGTCGCCCGACGCCCAGGCCTCCTCCCGGCGCGCCATCACCGCGTCCAGCTGCCGCAGATCCCGCTCGGTGCGCCGGGCCGCCGCCAGCCGCGCCGCCGACGACTCCAGCGTCGAGCGCAGCTCGGCGATGTGCCGGGGGTCGGCGGCGGCGAACCTGCGGTGCATCACCCCGGCCAGCTCGCTCGTGGCGACCACGTACGTGCCGGAGCCCTGCCGGATGTCCAGGAGCCCGTTGTGCGCGAGGGCCCGCACGGCCTCGCGGACGGTGTTACGGGCCACGCCCAGCTGCTCGACCAGCTCGGGCTCGGTCGGAATCCGCGAGCCGACGGGCCACTCGCCCGAGGTGATCTGATTCCTCAGCTGGGCGATCACCTGGTCGGAGAGTGCCGAACGCCGCGGGGACGTCAACGCCATGGTGCTCCTTGCTCGGGGCCTGCCCGGGGGCCGGGCGGGAAGGGTGTCGGGGCCGGATTCTCTCAGGCGGGCGCGGAGGTCAGTGGATGGACGGGAGTGGACAATCAATCATCCCATGATTCTATGATGGCATCATGCCGGACGATGAAACGCAGACCCCGACCCTGAAGAGCGGCCCCGCCACGCGCACCGCCCACGAACTCCGCACCCCGCAGCTCCCTGGCGAGGGCGAGCCTCCCGCACCCTGGCTGCTGCGCCTCATCGCTGTCGGACTCGTCCTCGCCGCTCTGAACCTCCGCCCCGCCATCACCAGCCTCGGCGCCCTCCTCGAAGAGGTCCGCGAGGGGCTGCACATGAGCGGGAGCGTGGCCGGCGTCCTCACCTCCGTACCGCCGCTCTGCTTCGCGGTCTTCGGCATCATGGCGCCGCGCCTGGCCCGCCGCTTCGGCGCGGGCGCCGTGGTCTGCGCGGGCATGGCCGCCATCGCGGCCGGCCTGCTGATCCGTCCGTACATCGGCTCCACCGCCGGGTTCCTGGCCGCGAGTGCGCTGGCCCTGATGGGCATCGCCGTCAGCAACATCCTGATGCCGGTGATCGTCAAGCGCTGGTTCCCGGACCGCGTCGGCACCATGACGGGCCTCTACTCCATGGCCCTGGCGCTCGGCACCGCCCTGGCAGCCGCCGTCACCGTCCCCGTCACCGGGGCGCTGGGCGGCGACTGGCGAACGGGACTCGTCGTCTGGGCCGTGCTCGCCGTCGTCGCGGTGCTGCCCTGGATCGTCCTCGTACGCGACCGGACCCCGGCCCCCGGACAGCCGGCCCCCGCTCCGGGTCCGGCCGCCGCGCCCACCGGGGCGCCGGGGCTGCGGATCACCCGCAGCCGTACCGCCTGGGGCCTGGCCTGCTTCTTCGGGCTCCAGGCCACCGCCGCGTACATCACCATGGGCTGGATGCCGCAGATCTTCCGCGACGCCGGGGTCTCCGCCGGCACGGCCGGACTCCTGCTCGCGGTCACCATGGCCATGGGCGTCCCGCTCGCCTTCGTCATCCCCCGGGTCGCCTCCCGGCTCAAGCAGCAGGGCCCCATCGTCGTCGTCCTCGGCCTGTGCGGCCTGATCGGCTACGGCGGCCTCTACCTCGCCCCCGCCGCCGGCGCCTGGGCCTGGGCCCTGCTCCTCGGCGTGGCCAACTGCGCCTTCCCGCTCGCCCTTACCATGATCGGCATGCGGGCCCGGTCCGGCGCGGGCGTGGTCCGGCTCTCCGCCTTCGCCCAGTCCACCGGCTACCTGATCTCGATACCGGGTCCGCTGCTCGTCGGCGTGCTCTACCAGCACAGCGGCGGCTGGGGGCTGCCGATCGCGCTGATGGCGGGCCTCATGGTTCCCCAGATGGTGGCCGGGATCCTCGCCGGCCGGGACCGGACGATCGAGGACGAATGCTGAGATGCGACACTGACCTCATGCCAGTGCTCGATCCGAACCCCCAGAACGGCCAGAAGAAGCTTCTCCTCGTGTTCGGGGCGATGCTCCTCATCACCGTCGTCATCGGTGTGATCGCCACGATCGCCTCCCCCTGACGCCCGAGACCCTGAAACCCGAGGGGTGGGGCTAGCACCACCTCCCCTAGGGGGCCAGGTTCAGGGTGAAGTGGGTGGGTCACCGGATGGGGCCGACCGCCTCCGGTCCGTAGGTTCTTCGGTGACGACCCGATGACTTGACGGAGGCGGACATGCCGACACCTACGCACACCAGGTCCCACCGACCGGCCGCGGACGGTGTCGAGATCCGGCTGCCCTGGTGGGCCGTCGCCCTGCCCGCCCTCGCGTTCGCCGCTCTGCTGCTGATGATCCTCAGCCCCGGACAGGCCCAGGCCGCCACCACCTCAGATCCCGCGCTCGGACAGCTGATCGAGCGGACCCTCCAGCTGCTGTCCCGTTGAGGCGAATCAGCCCCGGACCAGCGCGCCAACTCCCCGGACGAGCACGTCAACACCCTGCGCCGGAGGCCGCGTTTCATGCGAAGCTGAGGTGTATGAGCGTCGAGACACCTCGCAGGATCGTCCTTCTCCGGCATGCCAAGGCGGAATGGTCACAGGCTTCCGATCATGAGCGTCCGCTGGCCGAGCGCGGCCGCAAAGACGCACCCGTGGCCGGCCGCAAGCTCGCCGATTCCGGCATCGATTTCGATCTGGCCCTCTGCTCCACTGCCGCCAGGACGCGGGAGACCTGGAAGCTGGCGGTCCATGAATTCTCCCAGCGACCCCGGACCGTCTACGAGGAGAGGCTGTACGAGGCCTCCCTCGGCGAACTGATCGCCCTCTTCAACGAGACCCCGGACGAGGTGCGCAGCCTCCTGGTCATCGGCCACAACCCCGGGATGCACGGGGCAGCCGACGCCCTCTCGGGCTCGGCCGAGGGCGACACCCTGGCCCGGATGACCCGGGACGGCTTCCCCACCGCCGCCTATGCCGTGGTCGAGTTCCCCGGCTCCTGGAAGAGCGTGGAGCACGGGGCCGGCAAGCTCACCGAGTACTGGACGCCGAACGACTGAGCGCCCTACCGGCCGCCGGACGACCGGCCGCCCGGTACCGCTCGCCCCAGGAACGCGCAGGGCCCAGGCGCCTATCCGTCGGGGCCCTGCCGCGTACGACCGAGGCGACCGCGTACGACCGAGGCGACCGCGTACGACTCCGAAACCGGCGGCCGGGGCGGCGGGCCGGGGCCGTCAGTCGACGAGACCGTCCGCCGCCTCGACCTCTTCACGGGTGATGCCGAGCAGGTAGAGCACGGTGTCCAGGAACGGCACGTTCACCGCGGTGTGCGCCGCCTCGCGGACCATCGGCTTGGCGTTGAAGGCGACGCCGAGCCCGGCGGTGTTCAGCATGTCGAGATCGTTCGCCCCGTCCCCGATCGCCACCGTCTGGGCCAGCGGCACCCCCGCCTGCTCGGCGAAGCTCCGCAGCAGCCGGGCCTTGCCCGCCCGGTCCACCACCTCGCCGACGACCCGTCCGGTGAACTTGCCGTCCACCACCTCCAGGGTGTTGGCCGAGGCGAAGTCGAGGCCGAGCCGTTCCTTCAGGTCGTCCGTGACCTGGGTGAAGCCGCCGGAGACGACGCCGACCTGGTAGCCGAGCCGCTTCAGCGTACGGATCAGGGTGCGGGCGCCGGGGGTGAGACGCACCTCGGCGCGGACCTTGTCCACCACCGACGCGTCCAGACCGGCCAGCAGCGCGACCCGGGCGTGCAGGGACTGCTCGAAGTCCAGCTCGCCGCGCATCGCCTGCTCGGTCACCCGGGCGACCTGCTCCTCGCAGCCCGCGTGCGCCGCGAAGAGCTCGATCACCTCGTCCTGGATCAGCGTGGAGTCGACGTCCATGACCACCAGCCGCTGAGCCCGGCGGCTCAGCCCGGCCGAGACCACCGCGACGTCCACACCGATCTCCGCGGCCTCGGTCGCCAGCGCGGTCCGCAGCTTCGCGGTCCCGGTCCCCGACACCGCGAACTCGACGGCGGTGACCGGATACTTCGCCAGCCGGAAGATACGGTCGATGTTCCCGCCGGTCGAGGTGATGGTGGCCGCTATGGCGGCGGTCGACTCCGCGGTCAGGGGGTGTCCCAGCACCGTCACATGGGAACGGCCGTCACCGCGGGGGCGGTTGTCGCCGATACCGGAGATGATCTCGGCCTGCAGCGTCAGGGAGTCGGCCCAGCTGTGCACGGTCGCCCGTAGATCGCCCTCGGTGGTCCCGCCCGCGGTGGGCGAGGTGACCAGAGCGCACAGCACGATGCGGCCCCGGGTCACGACCTGTTCGATGTCCACGACGTCGACGGCGTACGCGGCGAGGGTGTCGAAGAGCCCGGCGGTGATGCCGGGGCGGTCCTTGCCGAAGATCTTGACGAGAAGCGTGGGTGCGTCGCCGCCCGGAGGGATCCCGCCTCCGGGGCCGTCGACCCGGCGGGGCCCAGGGGGCTCAGAGGACGAGAGGGGCTGAGGTGGCTGAGATGCGCTCATGGTGCTCCCACCGTATCGGTCCCACCGGCTCCTCCGGCCGCCCGTCCCGAGTGCCGGACGGAATTCGCCCCGGCGTTGTCCGCTGCGCCGAGCGACGGTCCCGCGGCCTCGGCCCGGGGACGTGGGACGTTGCGGATCTGGCCGGTACGGGTCTTGCGCTCGGACAGGCCACCTGTCTTGTTTTCGCCGTTATACGGTCGATGAACCTTCTCTGGGAGGTAACTGGACCTTCATCCGTACTTCATCCGTTCCATAGCTGTTTCGCTCCCCGGTACCCGGGTGTTCGCACAGGTCTCCGCGCGCTCTTCACCCGCCCGACTTTCGGATGGGGGACTGGTCCTGGAATAGTTCCCCACGATGTTCAGCATCCCTAGACTCCCTGCGACGGGGGTATCACGGGGGACAACTAGTGGGGCGCGGAGTGCCGGAACTCGTACTGGAATTGAATGGCAACACCTGGACGCTCGATCCGTCCAGGTCGTACACCCTTGGACGTGATCCTCAGGGCGACCTGGCGATCGACGATGCCAGGGTGTCGTGGCGGCATGCCACGATCAGCTGGAACGGCCGTAGTTGGTTCATCGAGGACCACGGCAGCACCAACGGCACCTATGTGCAGGGTCAGCGGATCCAGCAGGTGGAGATCGGCCCCGGCTCGGTGCTGCATCTGGGCAACGCCACCGACGGGCCCCGGGTGAGCCTCAGCCCCGCCGCGGGCGCCGGTGTCGCCGGCGGGCACGCGGCCGGTGCTCAGCAGGCACCCGTGCCTCAGCCCCACCACCAGCCCCAGGGGGGCGGCGCGGGCTGGCAAGGACAGCAGCCGCCGGCGCATCAGGCTCCTGCCCAGCATCAGGCCCCTGCCCCGCACCAGGCCTGGCAGCAGCAGCCGCAGGCGCCGCAGCAGCAGGTCCCGCCGCAGCAGCCCTCGCACCCCTCGCACCAGAAGGTGCCGCACCAGCAGAGCCCCGGGCATCCGGCCGGACCGGGACAGGGCGGCGCCGCGGGGGCGCCGCCGGTCTACGGTGACCGCAGCCCGACCACGTTCCACCAGCTGGCCCTCGGCCGGGTCATGCGCATCGGTCGTGCGCTGGAGAACGACCTGGTCGTCTCCGACCTCCAGGTCTCCCGCCACCACGCCGAGTTCCACGCGACGCCCGACGGCCGCTTCGAGATCCGCGACCTCGGTTCGCACAACGGCACGTACGTCAACGGTCTGCCGCTCCACAAGTCCGGCTCCGCGCTCATCGGCGCGAACGACATCGTCGGCGTCGGCCACTCGACGTTCCGGCTGGTCGGGGACCGGCTGGAAGAGTTCGTCGACACCGGTGAGGTCTCCTTCTCCGCCCGCCACCTGACGGTGACGGTCGACGGCGGGAAGCAGATCCTCAAGGACGTCTCCTTCGGCGTCCCCGAGAAGTCGCTGATCGCGGTCATCGGTCCGTCCGGTTCCGGAAAGTCCACCCTGCTCAAGGCGCTCACCGGCTACCGGCCCGCCAACCAGGGTGACGTCCTCTACGACAACCGAAACCTCTACAAGCAGTTCGCCGAGCTGCGCCAGCGCATCGGTCTGGTCCCGCAGGACGACATCCTGCACAAGGAACTGACCGTCACCAAGGCCCTCAAGTACGCGGCCAAGCTCCGCTTCCCCGCGGACACCACCGAGGCCGAGCGCCAGTCCCGGATCACCGAGGTCCTCGCCGAGCTCAAGCTCGACATCCACAAGGACAAGAAGATCACGTCGCTCTCCGGCGGCCAGCGCAAGCGCGTCTCGGTCGCCCTGGAGCTGCTCACCAAGCCCTCGCTGATCTTCCTGGACGAGCCGACCTCCGGCCTCGACCCGGGCATGGACCGCGATGTCATGCAGCTGCTGCGCGGCCTCGCCGACGACGGTCGCACGGTACTCGTGGTCACGCACTCGGTCGCCGAGCTGGCGATCTGCGACAAGCTCCTCGTCATGGCCCCCGGCGGTTCCGTCGCCTACTTCGGTCCGCCGGAGGAAGCGCTGAACTTCTTCGGCTACACCAGCTGGGCCGACGTCTTCTCCGCCTTCGAGAACTACCGCGACTACGACTGGGCGGGCCGCTGGCGCGGGTCGCAGCACTACCAGATGTACGCCGCCGACATCGACGCGGTCGCGGCCCAGCCGGTCAACATGCCGCCGCCGCAGCAGATGCGCCCGCCGAAGCCGCAGGGCTGGATGGCGCAGCTGTGGACGCTGATCCGGAGATACTCCTCCGTCATCGCGTCCGACAAGGGCTTCATGGGCCTGATGCTGATCCTGCCCGCCGTGCTGGGCGTGGTCAGCGTGGTCATCCCGGCGGAGTTCGGTCTCGCCGAGCCCGACCCGCCGTCCCGGTTCAACGGCAAGGCCGGAACGATCATGCTGATCCTCGCGGTCGGCATGTGCTTCTCCGGCGCCGCCAACTCCGTACGAGAGCTGATCAAGGAACGGGTCATCTACGAACGGGAGCGGGCCACGGGCCTGTCCCGCTCCGCGTACCTGATGTCCAAGGTGATCGTCCTCGGCGTGATCACCGCGTTCCAGGGCGTGATCATCTGCGGCATCGGCTTCGCCACCCGCGATCTGCCCGCGGAGGGCCTGATCATGCCGCCGGCCGTCGAGATCTGCCTCTCGATCATCGCGCTGGGCTTCACCTCGATGATGTTCGGCCTGGTCATCTCCTCGCTGGTGAAGACCGCCGAGAAGACGATGCCGCTGCTGGTCATGTTCGCGATCATCCAGGTCGTCTTCACCGGCGTGCTCTTCCAGGTGTACGGGTCGCCGGGTCTGGAACAGTTCGCCTGGCTGATGCCGTCCCGCTGGGCGATGGCCGCGGCCGGCACCACGCTGGACCTGGCGCACCTGATGCCGCCGTGGGACCCGAAGAACCCCACCGACCTCGACCCGCTGTGGGAGCACACCGCGGGCCAGTGGGGCATCAACATCGCCGTGCTGCTCGCGCTCGGCGTGATCTGCGGCATCGCGGTCGCGCGCCTGCTGCGGCGCCACGAGCCCGAGGTCATGCGCAAGTAGAGTCCCGCCGGGACGGAACGACGCCGGAGGCCGGCACCCCGAGGGGTGCCGGCCTCCGGCGTGTGTACGGCCGGACTCAGTACGCGCTGTCGACGTTGTCCATGGAGCCGTAGCGGTCGGCCGCGTAGTTGCAGGCGGCGACGATGTTGGCGACCGGGTCGTACAGGTCCTTCTTGGTGCCCGCCACGTGGTAGCGGTCGAAGGTCGGCTGGATCACCTGGAGCAGGCCCTTGGACGGGATGCCGTTCCGGGCGTTGATGTCCCAGTTGTTGATGGCCCAGCGGTTACCGCTGGACTCCCGGATGATGTTGCGGTGGATCCCCTCGTAGGAGCCGGGGATGCCTTCCTTCTTCATGATCGACATGGCCTCGCGGATCCAGCCGTCCAGGTTGTTCGCGTAGACGGGCTTGCGCGGGGTGGAGCGGTTCGCGGCCTCGGTGCCGCGCTTCTTCGCGTCCGCCTTGGCCTTGGCGGCCTTGTCCTTCGCTTCGGCGGCGGCCTTCGCCTTCGCCTTGGCGTCCGCGGCGGCCTTGGCCTTCGCCTCGGACGCGGCCTTCGCCTTCGCGGCGGCGGCCTTGGTCTCGGCGGCGGCCTTCGCCTTGGCGGCGTCGGCGGCCTTCACCAGCTGCTCGGCGGTGGAGTGCTGCTCGAGCATGCTGTTCTGCACGGTCCTGGCCTGGGCGGAGCCCGCGGCGTTGGTGAAGGCCACGGGCGCGGCGGCGGCCGCTGCCTGCGGGGCGATCTCGGCCTCGGCGTTCGACGGGACGAGCGAGAAGGTCAGGGCGGCGACGCCAAGGGCCGACACACCGGCCACGGAGATCTTCTGGACCTTGTTCAGACGACGGACACGGCTGGGTATGCGAGTCGCAGACATGTAGGGCTACCTCTTCGAATGCGCAGGGTGTCCTCACGGAGGACGAGACCGGAGGTGGTGATGCGTACCTCCGTCGGGGACGAGAGCAATTCTTAGCGGCAGCAAAATCGCGTGGCAAAGGTGTGACGTACGAAGGTGAGTAGTGGAAGAGGACCCCGTTCGTCCGAATTGACCCCCCTGTGTGCCCGCCCAAATCGCCCTTATGTGCCCACTAGGTACGTTCGTAAGTGACGTAGGCCCTATGCCTGGGCTCACATCGGCGACGTAACGGTCTCACCACTCGTTGCTGGAGCAATTCGGAGCGTCACGTTCCTCGTCCGGCAGGATGAGGCGGACGCAGGCCCCGGGCAGTCCTACGACCTTCGGCGGAGGGGCCCGCGGCCCGGACCTAGGCGCATCGCACCTCCACCACCGACCCCGGCCCGATACGACCGCGCGGCCCCCGCCGGTACGGTGATCCCATGAGTCATCGCCCACCGTCGGGCCTCGCCGCGGTGAGTGCCGCGCTCCTCGCCATGAGCCGGCACCTCGAAGTGGGCGACGTCCTCAAGACGATCGTCGCCTCCGCCCGTGAACTGCTCGACGCCCAGTACGCCGCCCTCGGCGTCCCGGACGACCACGGCGGCTTCGCCCAGTTCGTCGTCGACGGCGTCAGCGACGAACAGTGGAAGGCCATCGGTCCGCTGCCCCGCCAGCACGGAATCCTCGCCGCGATGCTCCACCAGGCGAAGCCCGAGCGCCTCGCCGACGTCCGCAAGGACCCCCGCTTCGAGGGTTGGCCCGACGCCCACCCCGACATGTCCGACTTCCTCGGCCTGCCCATCACGGACGGCGACGAGATCATCGGAGCGCTGTTCCTCGCCAACAAGCTGTGCCCCAAGCCCGCGGGCGGCTGCGGCTTCACCGCCGAGGACGAGGAACTGCTCCAGATGTTCGCCCAGCACGCGGCCATCGCGCTCACCAACGCCCGCCTCTACGAGCGCAGCCGTGAACTGACCATCGCCGAGGAACGCTCCCGGCTGGCCCACGAACTGCACGACGCGGTCAGCCAGAAGCTGTTCTCGCTCCGCCTCACCGCCCAGGCCGCCACCGCCCTCGTCGACCGCGACCCGGTCCGTGCCAAGGGCGAGCTCCAGCAGGTCGCCGCCCTCGCCGCCGAGGCGGTCGACGAGCTGCGGGCCGCCGTCGTGGAACTGCGGCCCGCCGCCCTCGACGAGGACGGGCTCATCGCCACCCTCCGCACCCAGATCCAGGTCCTGGACCGGGCGCACGCCGCCGCGGTCGCCTTCGAGAGCCGCGGAGTGCGCGCGCTGCCCGCCGCCCAGGAGGAAGCGCTGCTCCGAGTCGCGCAGGAGGCCCTCCACAACGCCCTGCGCCACTCCGGTGCGGAGCGCGTGAGCGTCACCCTGGTCCGGCGCGGCACCGACACCGTCCTCCGTGTCACCGACGACGGGGCGGGCTTTGACCCCACCGCAGTGCGGCGGGCGGGCCGCCACCTGGGCCTCGTCTCCATGCGCCACCGGGCGAACAGCGTCGGCGGCCGACTCACCGTTGCCTCGGAGCCCGGCAAGGGCGCCACGATCGAGATGGAGGTCCCCGGTGGCTGACAAGATCATCAGGGTGCTGCTGGTCGACGACCATCAGGTGGTCCGCCGCGGACTGCGTACGTTCCTGGAGATCCAGGAGGACATAGAGGTCGTCGGCGAGGCGTCCGACGGTGCGGAGGGCGTGGCCCGGACCGAGGAGCTCCGCCCCGACATCGTGCTGATGGACATCAAGATGCCCGGCACGGACGGCATCGAGGCCCTGCGCCGCCTCCGGGAGCTCGACAACCCCGCGAAGGTGCTCATCGTCACCAGCTTCACCGAGCAGCGCACGGTGGTCCCCGCCCTGCGCGCCGGAGCCTCCGGTTACGTCTACAAGGACGTCGACCCGGACGCCCTGGCCGGGGCGATCCGCTCGGTCCACGCCGGTCACGTCCTGCTCCAGCCGGAGGTCGCGGGAGCGCTGCTCGCCCAGGACGACGCGGGCACCGGCACGGGCCGGGGGAGCACGCTCACGGACCGGGAACGCGAAGTCCTCGGCCTCATCGCTGACGGGCGTTCGAACCGCGAGATCGCCCGTGCGTTCGTCCTCTCGGAGAAGACGGTCAAGACGCATGTGTCGAACATTTTGATGAAGCTCGACGTGGCCGACCGGACCCAGGCGGCGCTGTGGGCGGTACGCAACGGAGCGGCGGGCTGACGTCGTCGCCGCCGGCGCCGCCTCCGCCACCGGCCACAGCGGCGCCGACGCCCACGGCGTGGCCACCCACTCCCCGGGCGTCGCCGGCGGCAACCTCGCACAGGTTCCCGTCGCCGTCCCGGTGAACGTGGTCGGCAACACGGTCAACGCGGTGGGCCTGCTCAACCCGGCCGTCGCAACTTCGGCCTCAACCACTGACCCACCCCCAAGGGCCCGTCCGGCCCGCACCAAGCCCGTCCGGCACGCACCCAGCCGGTCCGGTACGCACCCAGCCCGTCCGGTACGCACCCAGCCCGTCCGGCACGCACCCAGCCCGTCCGGCGCTTGAGGACGGAACCCTCGCCCCGGGGGGCCCGAGCCCTACCCCGGGGCCGTGGCCGCCGGGCCGGCCGCACCCATACGCACCCCAGCCCGTCCGGCGCTTGAGGACAGAAGGCCCGCGGGCCTACCGCCGAACCTCCCCGTCCTCCACATACGCGTTGTACGCCGCCACCTGAGCCCGCCGAGCCACCCGCTCCACCGGCCGCAACGCCTCCCCCCGCGCCGCGATCTCCGACGCGCTCACCGCACCGCCGTGCCCGTTCTCGTACGCCACCGAGACCAGCAGCCCCACCCGCTGCGCCATCTCCAGCACCCGCACCGCCCGCGGCGGATACCCGGGCGCCAGCACAACGCGCCCCCGCTCCGCCCGAGCCCGGTACGCGTCCACCGCGGCCTCCGCCACCGGCCCCGAACCGGCCACGTCCAGCCGCGACAGCACCGCCGTCGCATCCCGCAAGGCCTCCGCCAGCTCCCGCTCCGCCTCGCCCAGCGACGGCACGTCCGCGGGCGGCGCCTCCCGTACCGGCAGCACCCGCCACACCACCTCGACGTGCAGATCCCCGGCCGGCCCCGCCTCGGTGACCTCCGGCACCAGCCCGTACGCCACCCCGTACGCGACCACCGCCTCCTCCGCCTCCAGCGCCCGCGCGTTGAAATCGGGCGGACCGCTCAGCCCCAGCGGATGCCCCGGCACCGGCAGCGCCACCCGGAACCCGGTCGCCCCCAACCCCCTCAGCCGGCCGAGCGCCAGCGTGAGCCCGACCGGCCCCGCCTCACCCGGCAGTCCATCGACGCGGTGCACCGCGTCCTCCCCGACAATCGCGAGGGCCGCCTCGTCCGGCGAGACGAGTCCCGCCAGAAGCGCGTTTCCCCAAGCGGCCAACAACCCTGAACGTGGTTCGACAAGCATGCGGACAGCCTAGGCAACGCCTGGAAACGGCCCTCACGCCTGGAGCACTCGCGCGGTGGCGTAGGTTTTCCCTGGGAGCCGTGCCCACCGGCACGCGACGATCGACGAGACTGCATGGGGAGACAACGCGCCATGAGCGATGTACTGGAGCTGGTGGACGTATCCGTGGTCCGCGACGGACGCGCTCTGGTGGACGACGTCTCCTGGTCGGTCAAGGAGGGGGAGCGCTGGGTCATCCTGGGCCCCAACGGCGCCGGCAAGACGACCCTCCTCAACCTCGCCTCCAGCTACCTCTTCCCGAGCACCGGCACGGCCACCGTCCTCGGCGAGCGGCTCGGCGGCGTCGGCACCGACGTCTTCGAGCTCCGCCCCCGGATCGGCATGGCGGGCGTGGCGATGGCCGACAAGCTGCCCAAGCGCCAGACGGTGCTGCAGACGGTCCTCACCGCCGCGTACGGCATGACCGCCACCTGGCACGAGAACTACGAAGCCGTCGACGAGGAGCGCGCCCGCGCCTTCCTCGACCGCCTCGGCATGACCGAGTATCTGGACCGCAGGTTCGGCACGCTCTCCGAAGGAGAGCGCAAGCGCACCCTGATCGCCCGCGCCATGATGACCGACCCCGAACTGCTGCTCCTGGACGAGCCCGCCGCCGGGCTCGACCTCGGCGGGCGCGAGGACCTCGTACGCCGCCTCGGCCGCCTCGCCCGCGACCCGCTCGCCCCCTCCATGATCATGGTCACCCACCATGTCGAGGAGATCGCGCCCGGGTTCACCCACGTCCTGATGATCCGCCAGGGCAAGATCCTCGCCGCCGGCCCCATGGAGACGGAGCTCAGCTCCCGCAACCTCTCCCTCTGCTTCGGACTGCCGCTCATCGTCGAGCACACCGGCGACCGCTACACCGCCCACGGCCTCCCGCTCTCCTGACCCCGGCTCCGCCGCGCACAGCCCTCGCGCCGGGTGCCGACAGGCCCCCGCGCCACGATCGGCGTGCCGTGCACCGCAGTTGGCCACCCGTGCGCCCTGTCGGTGACGCACCGACAGTCCTACGATGACCATGTGGACATCGACGCATGGGTGTGGTGGCTGATCGGCGCGGTGGGACTGGGCATCCCCCTCGTGCTGACCGCGATGCCCGAATTCGGAATGTTCGCCGTCGGGGCGGTGGCCGCATCGGCCGTCGCCGCCCTCGGCGGCGGGATCGTCGCCCAGGTTCTGGTTTTCGTCCTGGTCTCGGTCGCGCTGATCGCCGTCGTGCGCCCGATCGCCGCCAGACACCGGGCCGGACAGGCAGGGCACGCCAGCGGCATCGACGCGCTGAAGGGACGTCAGGCGGTCGTGCTGGAGCGGGTATCGGCCTCCGGAGGCCGCATCAAGCTCGCCGGTGAGGTCTGGTCGGCCCGCACGCTCGACTCCGACCAGGTCTTCGACCCCGGCAGCCAGGTCGACGTCGTGGACATCGACGGAGCGACGGCCGTCGTCATGTGACCGAACCATGCACGTGGCGGGCCCAGATCTGCCAGACTCGAAGTCGATCATGTCGATCACCATGCGACCCGGACCGGCCCGCAACGCACGGATCACGGGCCCCCATGAGCACCGACCCCGATCACCGCGATCCACCGGCCAACCGAAGGGCACGAGAGACACCATGAACTCGATCATCATCGTTCTGATCATTCTGGTGGTGCTCGTCTTCATCGCCCTGATCAAGACGATTCAGGTCATCCCACAGGCCAGCGCCGCCATCGTGGAGCGGTTCGGCCGCTACACCCGCACCCTGAACGCGGGCTTGAACATCGTCGTCCCGTTCATCGACTCGATCCGCAACCGGATCGATCTCCGTGAACAGGTGGTGCCCTTCCCGCCGCAGCCGGTGATCACCCAGGACAACCTGGTCGTCAACATCGACACCGTCATCTACTACCAGGTCACCGACGCCCGCGCCGCGACCTACGAAGTCGCCAGCTACATCCAGGCGATCGAGCAGCTCACCGTCACCACCCTCCGCAACATCATCGGCGGCATGGACCTGGAGCGGACCCTCACCTCCCGTGAGGAGATCAACGCCGCCCTGCGCGGAGTCCTCGACGAAGCGACCGGCAAGTGGGGCATCCGCGTCAACCGCGTCGAGCTCAAGGCCATCGAACCGCCGACCTCCATCCAGGACTCGATGGAGAAGCAGATGCGCGCCGACCGCGACAAGCGTGCCGCGATCCTCACCGCCGAGGGCATCAGGCAGTCCCAGATCCTCACCGCCGAGGGCGAGAAGCAGTCCGCGATCCTGCGGGCCGAAGGCGAGGCCAAGGCGGCAGCCCTGCGCGCCGAAGGCGAAGCGCAGGCCGTCCGCACGGTCTTCGAGGCCATCCACGCCGGAGACCCGGACCAGAAGCTCCTCTCGTACCAGTACCTCCAGATGCTCCCGAAGATCGCCGAGGGCGACGCCAACAAGCTCTGGATCGTGCCCAGCGAGATCGGCGACGCCCTCAAGGGACTCAGCGGAGCCTTCGGGAACCTCGGCGGCGGCATGCCCGGCTTCAACACCGGCGGCAATGGCGGCAACGGGAACGGCGGTAACGGGAACGGCGGCAACGGCGGCAACGGCCACGGCTCCATCCCCGCCCCGGCGGTGGAACGACGCGAGGAACCCCCGGTCTCCTGACCCGAAAGCCCCTTCGTGCATGATCAGTGAGGCCCCTCGACCTTCATGGCGGGGAGGCGTCACTGACCACCGAAGGAGATGGCCTTGTCCATCTGGGAAATACTCGCCGTCTTCGCGGCCGGCGTCGGAGCGGGCACGATCAACACGATCGTCGGCTCGGGCACGCTGATCACCTTCCCCGTCCTGCTCGCCACCGGCCTCCCGCCGGTCACCGCGACCGTGTCCAACGCGCTGGGCCTCATCCCCGGCTCCATCAGCGGGGCCATCGGCTACCGCAAGGAACTCGCCGGACAGCGCCGACGCATCCTCAAGCTGAGCGTCGGCGCGGCGATCGGCGGCCTCTGCGGGGCGACCCTGCTCCTCGCCCTGCCCTCCACGGCCTTCGAGACGATCGTCCCGGTCCTGGTCGCCCTGGCCCTCGTCCTGGTGATCCTGCAACCACGCATCAGCAAAGCCGTCCAGCGCCGCCGCGAACACACCGGCGCCACGCCCCGCACCGACGGCGGCCCCCTCCTGTTCACCGGCCTGATGCTCGCCAGCGTCTACGGCGGCTACTTCACCGCCGCCCAGGGGATCATCTACCTGTCGTTGATGGGCATGCTGCTCGACGACACCATGCAGCGCCTCAACGCCGTCAAGAACGTCCTGGCGGCCGTGGTCAACACCATCGCCGCGCTGTTCTTCCTCTTCATGGCCCACTTCGACTGGACGGCCGTCGTCCTCATCGCGGTCGGCTCGGCCATCGGCGGCCAGATAGGTGCCAAGATCGGCCGCCGCCTGAGCCCCACCGTCCTGCGCGCCCTCATCGTCGCCGTCGGCACGATGGCCATCGTCCAACTGCTGCTCCGCTGACGTACGCGGGCCCGCCCCCTCCCAGGGACGGGCCCACGGATACACCACCCGACGTACGCCGACTACGTCACGGCTCCCCGCGGCCGCGTCGGACGATCACTCCGGCGCCCTACGCCACCGCTGCCCGCTCCAGCCACTCCGGCAGCGCCGAACGGTCGCCGGCCCCCATCGCCAGCAGCATCGCCTCGGCGGGGGAGGGGACGAACGGCTGCTTCAGCAGGGGCATCCCCGCCTGGTCCGGCGTCCGGGCGGCCTTGCGGTGGTTGTCCTCGGCACAGGAGGCCACCGTGTTCAGCCAGGTGTCCTGCCCGCCCTGGGCACGCGGCACCACATGGTCGACGGTGGACGCCCGCCGCCCGCAGTACGCGCACCGGTGCTGGTCCCGTATCAGCACACCCCTCCTGGACCACGGCGCCTGTCTTCGGAACGGCACCCGTACGTACCGGCAGAGCCGGATCACCCGGGGCACCGGAATGTCCACGGCGGCACCACGCATACGGAGCTCGGGATGCGACTGCTCGACGACGGCCTTGTCCGTCAGGATCAGGACCACCGCACGGTTGAGCGTCACTGTCGACAGCGGCTCGAAGCTCGCGTTGAGAACCAGCGTGTCCCGCATCCTGCCCACCTCCCGTGTGCCGCCCGCCCCCTGGCAGGCCCGGATCAACTCTGGCTGGGCAGGCCGCGATGGACAACGCAATAAAAAATGCCCTGCTCTGATCTCTCCAAGACCAGAGCAGGGCAAACAGCAGACGAACTAATCGCCGGTGGGAGCCTCGTACTCACCGATCAGCTGAGCACGCCCCAGTGTGTGGAACCGAAGATTGAATCCGGCCACCGCGGGAGACGCGTCGCTGTCGATGCCGAGCTTCTCGGTGTCCACCGCGTACACGGTGAACACATAGCGGTGGTTCTCCCCGGGCGGCGGCGCGGCGCCCCCGAAATCCTTGGAGCCGTAGTCGTTACGGGCCTGGACGGCCCCTTCGGGCAGCCCCTCGAACGTTCCGCTGCCCGCACCGGCCGGAAGCTCCGTCACCGAGGCCGGGACGTCGAAGAGCACCCAGTGCCAGAAACCGCTGCCCGTCGGGGCATCCGGGTCGAAGCACGTCACGGCGAAACTCCTGGTCCCCTCGGGGAAACCCTCCCACCGCAGCTGCGGCGAAGTGTTCCCACCCGCAAGCACCTGGGCATCGCCCAGCACGGCCCCCGGCGCCAGGTCGTCGCTCACCACGGTGAACGCCGGAACCTCCGGATGGAAGTCGTGCGGCAGCGGGGCCCTCTTCGGCTCGGTCACGTCTCGCACCTCTCCTGATCGGTTCGTCTGCCTTCCCACCCGACCTTAGGGGGCGGTGGCGCGCTCTAGAGCCAGTTGCGCTGTCCGCCGACCTGGGCGAGCCACTGGTTGAGGTACGCGGCCCAGTCGGTCTGCTGGTAGTCGTGCAGTCCCACCTTGAACGCGCGGTAGGAGTCGCTGCCCTCGCTGAACAGCCCCGGCTTCTTGTCCATCTCCAGAATGACGTCCATCTCGCGGTCGTCGGCGACGAACGTCAGCTCCACCTGGTTCAGGCCGCGGTACTGCGTCGGCGGGACGAACTCGATCTCCTGGTAGAACGGCAGCCGCTGACGCGTACCGCGGATGTGACCGCGCTCCATGTCCGCGCTGCGGAAGCCGAAGCCCAGCTGCCGGAAGGCGTCCAGGATGACCTCCTGCGCAGGCAGCGGGTGAACGTTGATCGGGTCCAGGTCACCGGAGTCCAGCGCGCGGGCGATCTCCAGCTCGGTGGTCACCCCGATGTTCATCCCGCGCAGCTGCTGGCCGCCGAACATGGTGATCGGCGTCTCCCACGGGATCTCCAGGCCGAACGGCACCACGTGCACCGCGCCCGCCTGCACCTCGAAGGCGCCCCCGAGGCTCTGCTTGGTGAACTCGATGTCCTGCTTGGTCTCCTGATCCCCGCCCTCGACCTCGACCCGCGCCTGGAGGCCGACGGAGAGCCCCTCGATCTGCTGGGCTACCGAACCGCCCTGGATACGCACCTCGCCCTGGACGACCCCACCGGGGACGACGTTCGCCTCGGTGAGCTCGGTCTCCACCGAGGCACCGCCGGCACCCATGCTCGCGAGCAGCCGCTTGAAGCCCATAGTCACTCCTTCTAGGTTCTGACCCCTACATACGCGCCACGACGGTAGCCGGTTCCCTTCCGCGCGATCCCAGTACCCTCGGTCGCCATGACCAAGACCCCGGACCGAGCCCCACTGACACGACAGTTCTTCGACCGCTCCGTACTGGAAGTGGCCCCCGACCTCCTGGGCCGCACGCTCGTCCGCCGCAGCCCGGCGGGCACGATCGAGCTGCGGCTGACCGAGGTGGAGGCGTACGCGGGCGAGGTCGACCCCGGATCGCACGCCTTCCGGGGCCGCACCGCGCGCAACAGTGTGATGTTCGGTCTGCCCGGTCACGCATACGTCTACTTCACGTACGGGATGTGGCACTGCCTCAACCTGGTCTGCGGCCCGGAAGGCCGTGCGAGCGGGGTTCTGCTCCGGGCGGGCGAGATCAACGTCGGCGCCGCTCTGGCCCGCGACCGATGCCCCTCGGCCCGTAATGACAAGGAACTGGCCAAAGGCCCGGCCCGGCTCGCCACCGCCCTTGATGTCGACCGCGCCCTGGACGGCAGCGATCTCTTCGGCGGCCCCGCCCCGGTCCTGTCCGTACTGCACGGCACCCCGCCGCCGCGTGCCCTCGTACGCAGCGGCCCCCGCACAGGGGTGGGCGGCGACGGCGCCCACCAGCCGTGGCGCTTCTGGATCGAGGGAGACCCCACGGTGAGCCCGTACCGCGCCCACGCACCGCGCCGCCGGCCGAGCACCAAGGCAACTTGACGCACCCTCGGCAGACGCCTAATGTAGTCCGAGCCGCTTGACACGGGTACAGCTCTCGGCACAGTCCATCGGACCGGGCCGAGCCACTCGAAGCGACCAAACCACTACCTACGACTCACCCTGGCGGGTGCGAATTCGGCATGCCCGTATTCGCCCTATCGACTCGATTATGAGTTGCCAAGAGAATCGGCTAACGTAGTGAACACGCCGAAAGGCAAGGCCGCTCCGCAGGCCATCAGAAATCGAATTCGGACCGGAAACGGAACGAAAAAGAGTCTGGTAAAGTCGGACTCGCCGGAAAGGGAAAACGCGAAAGCGAAGAACCTGGAAGGTGAGAGATGCGAGACCCGCTTCGACCGGGAATCGGACACGAAAGAGTCTGATAGAGTCGGAAACGCAGGACAGCAAGACAAAGAAGAAAACGAAGGGAAGCGCCCGGAGGGCCCCGGTGAAACGGGACCGAAGGAAGCGTCCGTTCCTTGAGAACTCAACAGCGTGCCAAAAGTCAACGCCAGATATGTTGATACCCCGGCCTGCTTCGGCAGGTTGGTGGTTCCTTTGAAAGTCCTGCCGGCTCACTTCGGTGACCGACAGGCAATTACACAGCGAGGACGCTGAGAACAACGGGTCTTATTCCGACCGGTTGTTCCGCTCTCGTGATGTGTGCACC
>NZ_JBIRKB010000001.1:677259-914470 GCF_044329855.1 Streptomyces sp. NPDC017520 | reverse complement strand
CCGGGCCCCCCGGGGGGGGGGGGGCCGGGGGGGGGGCCGGGGGGGGGGGGGGGGGGGGCGGGGGCCCCCGCGGGGGGGGGGGGGGGGGGGGGGGGGCCCCCCGGGGGGGGGGGGGCCCCCCCCCCCGCCCCCCGCTCCGACGCGCTTGGGCCGGCCGGCCCTCCGGACACAGCTCAGGGTGGACACCTCCCGCGCGTGTCCACCCTGATGTGCTGTGCTGCGCAGTTCTGCGCTGTGCTTGTGGTGCTTTTGGTGCTTTTGGTGCTGGGTCGAACTCCGTTAGAAGTTCGCTGCCGCCCGCTTGTCACCGCTGCGGTAGATGGGCGACGCCTCGCTGACCTTCCTGGCGATGTCATCGAGGTTGCCGCGGATGGCGTCGGCGTCCGTCCTCCACCTGTCCTGGGCGGCGGTGTAGGCGCGCTTCGCCTCGCCCTCCCACACTTCCGACACCTTGGCGATCATGGACTGGATCTCCTTGAGGTCCATGTCGAGCTGCTTGGCCTGCTTCCGGATCTCACCGGCCGCGAGATCCAGGCTCGCGTAAGTGACGACCGTCGTACCGTCGTTGTTTGCCATGCGGTCCTCCGCTGCTTTCGAGTTACGGGATAAGGGTCAGAAGCTGTTCAGGCTGGACGACTGTTCCTTGGCGCTGGTGTTGTGGCCGTCGACGACGTCCACACCCGCGAGGGCCTGGCGGATCTCGTCCTCGTTGTCGCCCGAGATGGTGCGGGCGGCCTTGATGGACTCCTGGAAGCGGACGAGCTGCTTGGCCAGGCTGACCATGCGGTTGTTGATCTCGGTCTGCTTCTGGTTGAAGTGGTTGGCGCCGATGCCCTTCCACTTGCCTTCGAGGTTGTCGATCGTCGCCTGGAGCTGCCGGAGCTGCCCCTTCACCGAGTCGAACTTGATGCTGAGGTCACCCTCCAGTTTCAGGAGCGCGGCATCTGAGACCTTCTGATCTGCCATGGTTCTCTTTCCCTTTCGGTTGGTTCTGCAAGGCCGGCATGGATCGCCGGCCGGTACATGCGGAACGTGCGGTCAAGCGGCCCTACGCCTGCGGACCACGGCGTAGGCCACTCCCCCGAGCACGACCACAGCTGCGGCCACTCCGAGGATCAGGCCCAACTGGCTTTCGTCCCCCGAGGACTTGGTCTCTTCCGCCGCTACGGGCTTGTCGCCCTCCGCGCCGTTCTTGGCGGGCTGCGGCGAGGCGGAGTCGGCGGGCTTCTTGGACGCGTCGGCGGGGCCGGTCGTCCTCTCCTTGGTGAGCGGGCTGATGTCCGGGTCGCCGGGGTCGCCCTTGCCCTTGAGGACGTTCATCGAAGGGCGGATCAGGCCGTGACCGAGGTAGTTGCTGGTCTCGCCCTTCTTCCAGTCACGACTGGCCGTGTCGAAGAGGACGTTGAGCACCTGGTTGGCGGTCCAGTCAGGGTGGAGGGACCAGACGAGGGCGGCGGAGGCGGAGGCGATGGCGGTGGCGGCGCTGGTGCCGCCGTCGCCGTCGCAGTAGCTCTTGAAGGAGTTGTCGCACCACCCGGGAACGTCGCTTCCCGGGGAAGCAACGTCTACAGAACCCGAGTGCTGCGAATAGTAGGAGACCTTCCCCTTGCGATCCGCCGAGGCCACACCCACTACCTCGGGGTACGAGGCCGGATATACTCGCGTGTTCGACTTATTCCCCTCGTTTCCGACGGAGGCAAGGAACAATTTTCCTTTACTTTCGGCATATTTGACCGCTTCACGATTCGAATCCAGGTAGCGGTCACTGCCGAAAGACATACTGATGATCTGCGCATCAGTTTCGGCCGCGGCTCGAATAGCTTTCGCAGTATCACTGAAGATGGTGGAGTTCTTCTTCATGAAGTCGCCATCGCTCATGCGTACAGGGATGATCTTGGCTCCCGGGGCAAGACCCTTCAAGCCGCCTCCCTCGCCTGTCCCGGCGATCAGCTCGGCCATCGTTGTGCCATGACCGTGGTAGTCGTCGGTTTCGTCGCCCGGTGCTCCGGTTACGTCGACGCCCTTGAGTACTTGTCCCTGCAGCGATGGCGTGGACGGGTTCACACCCGTGTCGATAACAGCGACTTTGACGCCTTCCCCGGTCGTGACCTTCCACATGTCCTCAGCCTGCATCGCGCTGAGGTACCACTGCTTCGACTGTGTGTCGGCGGCGGCAGGTTGCGCCGCACCGACGAACACCACACTCCACGAAGCGGCCACAGCCAGCGCGCCGAGCACACGCACGCGCCTCTGAGCTCGGCTCATTCCTGCTGTCATCCCGGCTTCCGAACCTTCCCTGGGGCTTCTACTCGACGACCGGCGGCACGGATCCGCGCCGTCCGGCATTCCACGTCTCTTCGTCTTCCGTCAGGTAGTCGGGACGGGTCGAACCGTTGTCATCGTCCTCCCGGCCGGAATTCTGCCGACCGGCAGGACCACGTACGAGGCCTGCTCCGCCAGATGTGAAGCCCTTGGCGTTCGAGCCAGCGGCGGCAGCCTTACGGGGAGCGCCCACGACTCCGTTCGCGCCCGAAGCCTGACCGGGTCGGCCGCCAGGGCGGGAAGTGGCAGCTGCTGCTCCGCGCCCTCCGATCACTCCTCGCTGGCCGGAAGCTCCGGCAGCGGCTCTGCCCTGAGGCGCGTTCTGAGGGGTTCCACCGACAATGCCATTCCTGCCTCCCGCGCCAGGTGCGCCGACTGTGGACGCACCGCCCTGGCCGGTAGCCGGTCGTCCGCCCGTCGCAGTGGAACGGCCGGTAATCGGCGACTGCGGGCCGACCGGCGGACGGCCGGTGGACGATCCCCCACCACCCCCCATGGCAGTGGGGCGACCGACCGGGGGCCCGCCAGGTCCCTTGGCTACGGGACCGCCCCCTGTGGGCTGAGCCTTGCCCACACCCAGGCCGGTCTGGTTCACCGTCCGTTGCGTCAAAGGCCTTGCCATACGCGACGGGTTTCCCTGCCTGGTGGTCATGAGGGGGGGCGGCACTGCCGTCGGCGGCATCACGGACGGGCCCGTCGCCGGCGTGGGAGACGGTAGCGGTGGCGGGCTGGCGACCGTCGGTGGCGCCTTGGGAGGCGCGACGCTGTTGATTTCCGTAGCCGTTCCCCTGTCTGCCAAGGGCACTGAGCCGAGGGCCTCAGCCTGTGACCAGTTGGCCGCGGCTACTGAAGCAGAGCCCCCCGCTACGGAGCGGCCTGAAGAGTCTGAACCTGCACTTCTACCGAGAGCCTCGGAGCCAACGCTGGGAGGCCGGGACGAGGGCCCTTCGATGGGGTCCTTGTACGGCCTCGGCATTTCGATATCAAGGTTCTTCCCGAACCGCGGCGGCTCCTGCCCCGCCAGCACCTCCTCGGAGACCGAGTAGTACGACGCCAGCCGGTTGACCTGGTTGATCGCCTCCTGGCGGTTCTTCTCCACCTTGACGGCGGCCTCGTACTCCGGGTTGGCCTCGATCCGGGCCGGGGACTCGATGTCGTCCGGCATCTTCCGGATCAGCCGGCTGTCGCGCGGCGGCATGGCGCTCTTCACCGACGCCAGGCCGGTACCCGCGACCGTGATCTGGGTGCCGGCCGCGTCCGCGAAGTCGCCCAGCTTCTCGGCGTGGGCGACCAGGCCCGTGCCGAAGGCTCGGAAGGCCGTGCCGGACTCGCCCTGCCAGTCAACCCCCTTGAGGTGGTCCTTCAGCTCCTTCGCCGCGCGCCGGATGGCGTCCCTGGCCTTCCAGAGGGCCTCGCCGGCGCTCTCCAGGTGTTCCGGGTTGGAGTTCTCCACCAGGTCGATGAGGGCGTTGAGCTCGTGTCCCTCGAAAGAGGTACGGCCCCCGGTGCGAGGGTTGCCGAAGCCGAAGGATTCCATGACCCGGCCGGCCGTCTCGGTCATGTCCGTGACGACGATCTGGGTCTGGACCCGTCCCTCGTCCTGCTTGTGCTGCTCGGCCGGAGTCAGGTTCGGCTGCTTCTCGTCGCTCATTCCGCTGCCCACCCGGAGTCCGACTGCTGGTCGTTGTTGGTCTGTTCAGGCTTCGCCTGCTCGGACTTCGCGTGCTTCTCGCGTTCCTCGTCCATCCGGCTCTGGATCTCGTAGAACCGCCGCCTGATGTCGTCCTCGACGTTGTCGAAGCCGACTGCCGCCGCGTGCACGCCCAGGCTCAGGTACTCAATCTGGTCGCCGAGGGACTTGGAGAGCGAGACGAGGGAGGAGTGGACCCGGTGGTACTGGGTGTAGAGGCCGTCCGCCTCGGCGAAGCGTGCGTTCGGGCCGCTCAGTGAGGCCCGCGAGACCTTCTGGTCGGCGACCTTCGTCTTGCTGGCCGCCGAGCCCTCGAAGTCCGCCAGCAGGGCGTCTACACGACTCTTGAACTTCTCCAGCGCACCCACTCCGCGCCTGAGGTCACCCGTACCGCCACCGCCACCTGGATCGGTCACAATGCCGTCCTCCCCGTTCCGCATCCCCGTTTGCTCGGATCGTCCCGCGTTGCTATCGCACTGACACGGTCCGATCCGATCTCATCCCGACAACTCTAGTCACTGCGTACGACAGCGCCAATCGACTTGAGAGTCACGTGACTTGTCTCATGGCCGACTCTTCACTGTTCTTCACCGTTCCCGTCGATATGCCTCGCCCGCCAGGCGCCCCGCGCGTCTCCGCTTGTCCCGTACCGCCACCGCCGTACCCGCGATGGCCGCCACCAGGACGCCGCCGCCGACCATGACGTACGTCGCCAGGCGCGCGTTCCGCTCGTCGGCCGTTTCGCCCAGGTGGAGTTCGGCGGGGGTGGGGGCTTTGCCCTTGCTCATCCCTTCGCTCGCGACCGGGCGGTCGATGGGCTTGTCGTCCTCCGTGAGGGCGCGAACCGGGTCGACCACGCCCCAGCCGACCAGGATGTCGTGGCCCGCGACCGAGCGTTCCGCCGTCTGCTGCATCTGCGCGACGATCTGCTCCTGCGTCCAGTCGGGGTGCTTCGCCTTGATCAGGGCGGCGACTCCCGCGACGTACGGGGCGGAGAAGCTGGTTCCGTTGTCGGCGCAGTGTCCGCCTCCGGGGACCGTGGAGACCATGTCCACTCCGGGGGCGGCGATGCCGACGAAGTCGCCGGACTGGGAGAAGGCCGCCCTTTCGTTGTTCCGGTCCGAGGAGGCGACGGCGAGGACGCCCTTGAAGGACGCCGGGTAGGTCTCCTTGACGTTGCCGCCGAGCCCGTCGTTGCCGGCCGAGGCGACGACCACGACGTCCCGGGCGAGGGCGTTGTCCACGGCCTGCCGCAGTTCCGCGGACGGCTTCACGGCGTCGGCGGTGTCCTGGGAGATGTTGATGACGTCCGCGTCCGCGTCGTTGACGGCGTACCGGATCGCTCGGGCGAGGCTGTCGGTCGTGCCGTGGCCCTCGGCGTCGTTCTGCTGGATCGGGATGATCGTCGCGTCGGGGGCCAGGCCGCTGAAGCCCGTGCCCTTCATCTCGCGCGCGGCGATGATGCCGGCGACCTTGGTGCCGTGGCCCACGGTGTCCGTGGTGCCGTTCTCCTTGCCGCGTTCGATCTTCGTTCCGTCGTCGTTCTTGAGGTTCTTCGGCAGGAAGTTGCGGCCCGCCTCCGTGTCCACGGCGGGCTTGAGCTGTTTGTTCCTGACGTCGACTCCGGTGTCGATGACCGCTACGCGTACGCCCTTGCCGGTGGACTGCTTCCACACCTCGTCCAACAGGACGCGCTGCAGCGCCCAGGGCCGGCCCGGGTAGTTCTTCGAGGGGAACGTGCACTGGGTCGAGTCGTCCGCGGCCGCCGGGAGCGCAGGCAGGGTGACGACGAGGACGGCCGCCGCCGCCGTGGTGATGAGCAGGCGGCGGACCGGGCCGTGGTGGTCGTGGTCGTGGATCGCCATGTCCGTGCCCCGCTCACGAACCCTGCGGCTGGCTGGCCGCGCCGGTGGAGAGCCGGGGGCCGGTCGGCAGGAGGGCGGACCAGACCGCCGGTACGGGGTTGGGGTCGACGCCCTTGTAGCCCAGCCGGTTCTGCGCCTGCTGGGCCTCCTCCTGCTGGGACTCCCGCTCCTTCTTCGAACCGGATCGGCCGATGCCGGAATCGCCCTGGCCGCTGTCGCTGTTGGACTGCATCGCGTAGCGCAGGCCGGTGTCGGTGACCAGGAACAGGAAGCCGGCGCTGGTCGAGGAGCCCTTGAACTGGCGGAAGAACTCGCCCGATCCCGGCGTGACGTAGGCGCTGCTGGAGCCGGTGGGGAGCGTCGCGGGGAAGCTCGTACCCACCCAGGTGCTCAGCGTGGTGGCGCCGCTGTCCGCGTCGACGCCGCGCAGTACGTTGCACACGGTGTTCCGGCTGCCCTTCCTGACTTCAGGGGAGTTGACGGGCTCGGGCTTGCTGACCGGCCAGTCCCTCTTCTGGTTGAAGGGGGCGCCCGGTTCGAATTCGCCGGCGCTGACCGGCTCGGCGTTGCCCGCCTGCTTGAGGTCCACCAGTTGCCGGCTGCTGAGCAGGAGCTTGGCGGTGAAGTCCGATACGGGCGCGACCCTGCCCGGCAGGACGACGTAACTCTGGGTCCCGGTTCCCGCTGGGGCGGTCAGGACCATGCCGACCCGGTTCGTCCGGTCGTCGAGCGTGCCGGGGGCACCCGCGGGGGCCCCAGGGGTGCCGTCCACGGTCGGGAAGGTGATCGGGGCCCCGATGTGGAGCGTGGCCAGCCATGCCGCCGAGACCCGCTGGGGTTCGGAGCCCTGATCGACCAGGGTGCGCAGGAGTAGTTCGTCCTTCTGGACGGGGTAGGCCTTGCCTGCGGCGTCCACGATGTAGCGGGTCCGATCCGGTCCCGGCCCCTCGACGTACATCAGCTGACCGCCCCGCAGGGCGTTCTTGCCCCCAGTCTTCTTCTCCTCGCGCTCGGCGAAGATGAAGGTCGCCTTCTGGATGGCCCTGCCTCCCTCGCCGGGCCGTTCGCAGACCGCCCAGCGCTTGGCCGCCCCCGCTTCCTTGGCGTCGGGCAGCCGGTCGGGGGCGTACGGGATGCCGAGTGTCGCACCGTGCGGAATCTTGCCGCTGTCCAGGACCGACTCGTTGACGTTGACGACGGTGCCCTTGTCCGGGGCGAGCAGGAGCTTGGCGGAGGCCATGTTGAGGACGGGGTGCAACTGCTTCTTGCCGTCGGTCTTCAGCACCACGTACCGGGTGGTGGATTCGCTGGCGATGATGACGTGTTCCTTGGCGACGTCCCACTTCTGGGGGGCCACCGGCTTGAACATGCCCCAGGCGCCGAAGACGGCGAGAACCACGACGGCGACGATGGCCCCGGGAAGTACCGCACGCAGCGGTTTGGGGGCGCCTTCCTCGGAACCGGTGGGGTTGGGTTGCAGGAATTGTGCGATCAACCTCCGCTTCGCAAAGGTATAGGCGTTGAGCTCATCCCGCCGTGATGCCATGTGTCCGCTGACCCTTCTCCCCAGTGATCGAACAGGGTCCCACACGCACCGTCGGCCCCCGCTGCCGTACCGCGCCCCTACTATGCCTGCCGGGGTTCCGCTCCCTGTGCTCAGGTAGGGTGACGACCCGATCAACACCCGTGTAAAAAGCGGTGAATACGGACACGAGGGGGCAACGCGGCGATGGGTGCAGCTACGCGCGAGCGTACCGGGCGGGCCGGCCGTCGAGCCTCCGGGACTTCCCGGAGGCAACGTAGCAACGAGTCGCCCGCGACGCCTCCCGTCCAGCCCTCCGGCACCCCCGGTCCCAACGCCCCTGCCGCGACGACGCTGCGTTCGATCTCGCGGACCGACCGGGTGCGTCCCGTGCTGCGGCAGCTGGTGATCGTCGAGGTGGGCCTCGTGATCGCCGCCGTGGGCGCGGTGCTCGGTGGCGCCTGGCTGATCCCGTCGCTGGTGGCGCTCTGTCTGCTGGTCGCTCTCGCGGTGGTACGCCGGCGGGGCCGCGCGCTCCAGGACTGGGTGTCGAGCGCCCTCGGGCTCCGTGCCCGGCGCCGGTCCGCGGCCACGCCGCCCTCGGACGCGGAGCCGATGCTGGCGCCGGTCGCCGAGAACGTGCCCGGCTTCGGCCCGCAGGTGTATGTGGACCGGGCTCACCGGACGGTCGGCATGCTCGGCGACGGCACGTTCCTGACGGCCGTGGTGCGGGTGGAGGCGAGCGGCGAGTCGCTGAGGCCGGCGTTCGGCGCCCGGTCGCTCCCGCTGTCGCTGCTGGGCGACGCCCTTGAGGTCGACGACATCGTGCTGGAGTCGGCGCAGTTGGTGCAGCAGGTGCGGTGCGCGCCGGCCCCTCATCTGCCGCAGCAGTCGGTGGCCAGGCTCAGTTACGCGCCGTTGCAGGACCAGACCGGCGCGCCCGCGCTGCGGATGACGTGGGTGGCGGTGAAGCTGGATCCCGAGCTGTGCCGTGAGGCCATCGAGGCGCGCGGCGGCGGGCTGGAGGGGGCGCAGCGCTGCCTGGTGCGGGTCGCGGACCATGTGGCGAGCCGGGTGACGGGCGCCGGTTTCCAGGCCGTTGTGCTCGACCAGGACGAGTTGAACTCCGCCGTGGCGACCTCCGCGTGCGCCAATCCCATCCTGTCGGGGCGGGCGGGCCGGCCGGACACCGCTCTGCAGCGGCGCACCATGGAGACGTCCCGGGTCTGGCGGTGCGACGACCGCTGGCACACCACGTACGCGGTGGACCGCTGGCCCGAGTTGGGCCGGGGCGCGACGCCGCTTCCGCAGTTGGTCGCGCTGCTGACCTCGGTGCCGGCCTACGCGACGACGTTCAGCCTGACGGTGCGCCGCGGGGTGCGCCAGGGCTCGACGAGCGTGGCCGGGCATGTGCGGGTCACCGGCGGTTCGGACACCGAACTGATTGGTGTGAGAAGGACGTTGGAGCAGGCAGCCCGGCACGCCAAGGTGGGGCTGGCACGACTGGACCGCGAGCAGTTGCCGGGCGTCCTGGCCACGCTCCCGCTGGGAGGCGCACAGTGAGCAACCGGACCGAGCCCCGGCGCGGGCTGCGCGGCCCCCGTCATGCGGGTCACACCGTGGCCGCGGACCACTTGGGGGCGTTGTCCCTGCCGGTCGGCGACGACGGCGTGATCATCGGCAACGACGCGAACAACAAGCCGCAACTGATCGGCTTCCACCGCCCGGTGCCGTACGACGTCACGCTGATCGGCGGGCTGTGGACGGCACAGGTCCTGGCGCTGCGGGCGGCGGGCACCGGTGCCCGGGTGGCGGTCGAGACCGGTCGCGTCCAGGCCTGGACCACACTCGCCCAGGCGGCGGGCGCCGGGCTGGAGTGTGTCTCCCTGTACGACGTGGGCCGTGTTCCGCCGACGGGAGCGACCGTGGGCAGCCCCGTGGTCGTCGTGCGGGACTGCGGCATGCGACCGCCGCGCGGCCGGGTGGTGTCCTCGCCGTGGCAGTCCGTGCTGACGCTGCTGCCTTATCTGAGCCCTGTCGCACCGCGGTTGATGCGGTCGTCAGCGCTGGTGGGCATCCAGCGGGTCTCGCCCGGCGAGGCCGAGCAGATCGGCCGGATCCTGGGGCTGGCGCGCGCCGAGTACGAGGCGCTGCCCACCCTGGCGGACGGTGTCACCCTCTGGGTGGCGGGGCGCGAACACCATTGGGTGATGACGAACGCGACGGACGCCGAGACCGGACTGCTGGGCTCAGCTCGCCGGATGGACTGATTCCTGCACCGTTCTGCCCACGAACACCTCTCCCTCCGGGGAACATGGACCCCGCACCGAATCCGTTCGATCGAAGGGACGCCGTCATGGGCACCCAGCAGGAAAAGGACGAGCTCTACGCTCTCGACATCTCGGATGTGACGTGGCTCAGCGCGCCCGGCACCGAGGAGGCGGAGGAGCGGGTCGAGATCGCGCATCTGCCCGGCGGCGCCGTCGCCATGCGCTCCTCGCTGGACCCGGACACCGTCCTGCGGTACACGGAGGCGGAGTGGACGGCGTTCGTCCTGGGTGCTCGCGACGGTGAGTTCGACCTCACCTAGGCCCCCCTGGTACAGCTCCTCTCGTACAGGTCCTCTCGCACAGGTCCGCCACGCGGGGCCGGCATCACGCGGGGCCGGCATCACGCGGGGCCGGTCTCGCGGAGGCGCAGAGGCGCGGAGCGCCGCGAAGGGCGGCCGCCGGAGTGCGCTTTCCCGTTCCGTCCTGTCCGTGTACGGCACGGATTGACCGTCTCGTCGCCCCCTTTCCTTCGCACGTCGTTCACCGGGGTGTGGCGCCTGGCCCGTGGGGCGGGGTTTGCCGTGCCCCACGCCCTGCCTGAGTTCACCGGTTGGCGATTAGGGTGGGTGGGGCGCGGCAGAAGAAACCTGCGAGCAGGTGATGCGCGTCGCAAGGGGGAGAGCCGGGCGTACCGGCACATCGGGAACGGTCGCCCCCACCCACCACGGCACAAGGGTGCTCGACCACACCAGGAGGCAAAGTGAACGGCGATCGGGACGAGATCCGCGGCGGATGGGACATGCCCGTCGACGAGTCGTCCGACGCGGATCCCGCCGAGATGACGGGTGAGTTCACCATCGACTACACCCCTCCCGCCTGGTACACGCAGAACGCGGCGGGGGACTCGTCGGGAGGAGCGGGCTCACACCTGGCGCCGCCTCCCCCGCCGGTCGGGGCGCCCCTGTCCTCGCCCGACCTGTCGGCGACGCCTGGCGGCTTCGACCCCAACTGGGCGCCCGCCCCTCCGGCGCCCGCCGAGCCGGCCGTCCCCGCGGCTCCGGAGGCTCCGGTCTCCCCCGCCGTGCCGGAGACGCCGTACGCTCCCGCTCCGCACCCGCAGGCTCCGCACACCCGGGCTCCGGACGCTCCCGCTCCGCACACGCAGGCGCAGGACGCTCCGGCTGCTGCTCCGACCACTGCTCCTGCGGCTGCCGGCGGCGATGCCGGTCCGTTCGGCGGCGGCGATGTGGAGAGCGGCTCGACGATGCGGTTCTCGCCCGCCGCGCTCAAGCGGGAGATCGCGGAGCGCGAGGCGGAAGCCGTGGCCGGATCCGCCGAAGGGACGGGTTCCGCTGCTGCCGCGGACGGCCTGTCCGGTGCCGGATCGGCGACGGACGGCGGAAAGCCCGACGCTCTCCCCTCCGGTTCGGACCCCGAGGACGTTTCCCCGTCCAGCACATCCTCCACGTCCTCCGAGTCGGCCGCCTCCGCCCCTCCCTCGCTCGCCGACACGGACTCCGAGGCCGCCCCCCGTACGGACGCGGGCTCCACGGATTCCGAGGACGGCGGCACGGCCGGAGCGAGCGCCGACGAGACCCCGGGTCCCGATGGCGTACCCGCCCCCGACGCCGTGACGAACGCCGGCGCGGGCGCGCATTACGCGGTTCCCCAGGACGCCGCGCCCCGGGACGTTCCGCCTCCCGTCGCCGACGCCCCGCAGGCCGCCGCCGCACCGGTGCCGTGGTCGCCACCCGCCCAGGGTGGCGCGCTGCCGCCGCTGCCGCCCGCCTTTCAGCCGGCCGCTCCGGCGCCCTCCGCGCCACAGCCCGCGGCGCAGTGGCCCGGTTCCGCCCCGGCGAACGAGGCGCCCGGCGGCTACGGCTTCCCGCAGACAGGACAGCCGCCGCAAGCACCTCAGGCACCCCAGCAGCCGCACCAGCAACAGCCGTTCCCCGGTCAGCACGGTCAGCACGGCCCCGGAGCACCGCTGCCGCCTCAGGCGCACCCGCAGGCCCCCCAGGGCGCGGGCGGGTACGGCTTCCCGCCGCAGGGCGGCTACGGCTTCCCACAGCCCGGCCACCCGGGTCAGCCGGGTCAGCCGGGTCACCAGGGTCAGCCCGGCCACCCGGGTCAGCCGGGTCAGCCGGGTCAAGCGCCCAACGCGCCGCAGCCGCAGCCGCACGCACCCTTCCCGGCCCAGGGCGCCCCCAACCTCCCCGCCCCGCAGCAGCCGGAGGCGTACGGACAGCAGCACCGGGCCGCCCAGCCCCAGCCGCCTCAGCAGCAACAACCGCCTGTCGACCCGCGTGCGGGCGGAGCCTGGCCCACCCCGGTCGCACACGACCAGCGCGAGCGGTCGGTGCCCGGCGCCCCGCTCGGGTACACGGCGGCCGTCGAGCTCTCCTCCGACCGGCTGGTGCGGGGCAAGCAGAAGGCCAAGAGCAGCCGTAACCCCTCCGCCGCCTCCCGGTTCAAGCTGGGCGGCAAGAAGGAGGAGGCCGAGCGGCTGCGCAAGCTGGAACTGATCCGCACCCCGGTGCTGTCCTGCTACCGGATCGCCGTCATCAGCCTCAAGGGCGGTGTCGGCAAGACCACCACGACGACGGCGCTGGGTTCGACGCTGGCCACCGAGCGGCAGGACAAGATCCTCGCCATCGACGCCAACCCGGACGCCGGCACGCTGGGCCGACGGGTCCGCCGCGAGACCGGCGCCACCATCCGCGACCTGGTCCAGGCGATCCCGTACCTCAACTCGTACATGGACATCCGGCGGTTCACCTCGCAGGCGCCCTCCGGTCTGGAGATCATCGCCAACGACGTGGACCCGGCGGTCTCCACGACCTTCAACGACGAGGACTACCGGCGCGCGATCGAGGTGCTCGGCAAGCAGTACCCGATCATCCTCACCGACTCGGGCACCGGGCTGCTCTACAGCGCGATGCGCGGGGTGCTCGACCTCGCCGACCAGCTGATCATCATCTCGACGCCCTCGGTCGACGGCGCGTCCAGCGCGTCGACGACGCTGGACTGGCTCTCGGCCCACGGCTACGCCGATCTGGTGCAGCGTTCGCTGACCGTCATCTCCGGCGTCCGCGAGACCGGCAAGATGATCAAGGTGGACGACATCGTCCAGCACTTCGAGACGCGCTGCCGCGGAGTCGTCGTCGTACCGTTCGACGAGCACCTCGCGGCGGGCGCCGAGGTCGACCTCGACATGATGCGGCCCAAGACCCGTGAGGCGTACTTCCACCTCTCGGCGCTGGTGGCCGAGGACTTCGCGCGGGCCCAGCAGCAGCAGGGGCTGTGGACGGGGGACGGCCAGAACCCGCCGCCGCAGTTCGCCCCGCCGATGCCCGGCCAGCAGGGCTACCCGGCACCGGGACAGCCGATGCAGGGACAGCCGGGCGCTGCCGGTCAGCACGTTCCCGGTCACCAGCTCCCTGGCCAGCAGCTCCCTGGCCAGCAGGTCCCCGGACAGCAGGTCCCCGGTCACCAGCTCCCTGGCCAGCAGGTCCCCGGACAGCAGCCGTACGCACCGCAGCAGCCCGGCCCCGGCCAGCCCTACCCGCAGCCGCAGCCGCAGCAGCAGCACCCCGGGCACCCCCAGTCGGAACAGCAGGGACAGCAGGCCGGACAGGCTCAGCCGGGGCACCAGCAGCCGTACGCCCAGCAGCAGCCCTACGGTGGACAGCCGCCGTACGGGGGATATCAGGCGGCCGGTCAGCCGGGTGGCCCCTATGCCCCGCAGGGGGCGCCGGCGGGACCGCAGAACGGGTGGCTCCAGGCGCCTCCCCCGCAGGCCGGGCCGGGTGCGCCCGGCGCCGGTGCGCCGCAGCAGGCGCAGCCGGAGCAGCAGGGTGAGCACGGCAACCCGGCAGGCCAGCCCGAGTTGCCGGGTCCGGTGCCTCCCGCCGACTGGCAGCAGTCGCCTCCGCAGCCCCCGGCGGCGCCTCGGCAGTAGGGCCGAAGTGGTTTAGACCAATGGGAGCCAGGGAAGGGCCCGTACCGCTCGCGCGGTGCGGGTCCTTCCGCTATTCCCGCAGCCCACACGCTGTTTGACTGACCGTTGACGAGCCTCGACCACCGCTGATAAACCTTCGCTTCACCAACTGGCGAACCAGAGATCTACCCGCCTTCTTCAGCGAGTGATGACGCGAGGTCCCCGTCCATGGTCACTAGAGTTCCCCACCACTCCACCCGGCCACGCCGACGCCTGCGCCTCCTGCTGGCCTCCGGCGTGGCCGCCCTGGCACTCACCGCCGGATCCGTCGTACCCGGAAACCTGCTCGCACCCGCCCCCACCGAGGCGCGCGCGGACGACGGGAGGACGACGCTCACGGTCGCCGTCGCGCAGAGCGTCGACTCACTCAGCCCGTTCCTGGCGCAGCGGCTGCTCAGCACGAGCGTCCACCGGCTGATGTACGACTACCTCACCAACTACGACCCCAAGGACAACAAGGCGATCCCGGGCCTCGCCACCGCGTGGGAGCCCTCCGCGGACAAGCTGACGTGGACGTACACGATCCGCTCGGACTCGAAGTGGTCCGACGGACGGCAGGCCACGGCCGAGGACGCCGCCTGGACGTTCAACACGATGATGACCGACGAGGGCGCCGCGACCTCCAACGGCAGTTTCGTCGGCAACTTCGAGAAGGTGACCGCGCCCAGCAAGGACAAGCTGGTCATCACGTTGAAGGAGCCGCAGGCCACGATGGCCGCGCTCGATGTGCCGATCGTCCCGAAGCACGTCTGGGAGAAGGTCGGTGACTTCTCGAAGTTCAACAACGACAAGGACTTCCCCATCGTGGGGAACGGTCCGTTCATCCTGACGGACTACAAGGTCGACAGCTATGTGAAGCTGAAGGCCAACAAGGACTTCTGGCGCGGATCCCCCAAGTTCGACGAACTGGTCTTCCGCTACTACAAGGACCAGGACGCGGCCGTGGCCGCCCTGCGCAAGGGCGAGGTGTCCTTCGTCGCGGGCAGCCCCAGCCTGACCCCCGCCCAGTCCGCCTCGCTGGAGAGCGCCCCGGACATCAAGGTGAACGACGCCCCGGGCCGCCGCTTCTTCGCGCTCGCCGTCAACCCGGGCGCCCGCACCAAGGACGGCCAGAAGTTCGGCGACGGGCACCCGGCGCTGCTGGACCAGAAGGTGCGGCACGCGTTGTTCATGGCGGTCGACCGCAAGACCATCATCGACAAGGTCTTCCAGGGCCACGCCGTCGAGGGCGAGGGCTACATCCCCCCGCGCTTCGGCGACTACTTCTGGAAGCCGTCGGCCGACCAGAAGCTGGCCTACGACCCGGCGAAGGCCGCGGCCCTGCTGGACGAGGCCGGGTACAAGAAGAACGGCGCGGGCAAGCGCGTCGGCAAGGACGGCAGGCCGCTCGACTTCCGCATCCTGTGCCACGCCACCGACCCCAACGACAAGGCGATCGGCAAGTACCTCCAGGAGTGGTGGGGCGAGCAGGGCATCGGGCTGAAGGTCGACTGCCTCGACAACGTTTCCGACCCCTGGTACGCCGGTGAGTACGACCTCGCCTTCGACGGCTGGTCCGTCAACCCCGACCCCGACTTCGTCCTGTCGATCCACACCTGCGACGCGCTGCCGACGAAGGCGAAGGAGACGGCCTCGACCGACAACTTCATCTGCGACAAGCAGTACGACGAGCTGTACAAGAAGCAACTGGCCGAGTACGACCCCGCCAAGCGGGCGGATCTGGTCAAGCAACTGGAGTCGCGGCTGTACGACACCGGGTACATGAACGTCATGGCGTACCCGAATGCCGTCGAGGCCTACCGCACCGACCACATCGAGTCCATCACCACCATGCCGTCGGCCGCGGGCAACATCTACGGCCAGGACGGCTACTGGAGCTGGTGGTCGGCGGTCCCGGCCGCCGGGGCCTCCTCGTCCGGTTCCTCCGACTCCGGTGGCTCCTCCACCGGGGTGCTCATCGGGGTCGGGATCGCCGTCGTCGTCCTCGCCGGTGGCGGACTCCTGTTCGCCATGCGTCGCCGCTCCACCGCGGAAGACCGTGAATAGTCCATGAGCTCAGAAAGCACTCCCGCCCTGCTGAAGGGCGCGGCGGGCGTGGAGAGCACCGAATCCGGCGGCCCGGCTCCGGCCGGGCCGCCGGCCCGCTCCCCGCGCTCCCGCTCCACCGCCGCCTACGCCCGCTACGCGGCGGGCAAGCTCGCCGGGGCGGCCGTCTCCCTCTTCGCCGTCCTCGTCACCAGCTTCTTCCTCTTCCGGCTGATCCCCGGCGACCCGGTCAAGCAGATGACCGGGGGCCGTCAGGTGTCGACCGAGCAGATCGCGGCGATGCGCCGCGAGTTCGGCCTCGACCTGCCGCTGTGGCAGCAGTTCACCCAGTACTGCGGCAAGGCGCTGACCGGCGACTTCGGTACGTCGTACCAGTTCCGCGCCCCGGTCGTCGACAAGATCGCCGAGGCGCTGCCCGCCACCCTGCTGCTGACCGGCACCGCCTTCGTGATCTACACGCTGCTCGGCATCTGGCTGGGCGCCCGCTCCGCGTGGCGCAACGGCAGTGCCGGGGACCGCGCCAACACCGCGTTCGCGCTGACGCTGTACTCGGTGCCCTCGTTCTGGCTCGGCCTCCTCCTCATCATCACCCTGTCGGTGGGCGTCGGCCCGATCCCCGGGCTCTTCCCGACCGGCGGTATGGAGTCCGGCGACACCGAGGGCTTCGACCGGGTGCTGGACATCGCCCACCACATGGTGCTGCCCGTCGTCACGCTGGTCGCCGTGGAGTACGCGCGCACGCTGCTGGTGATGCGCTCCTCGCTGCTGGACGAGATGGGCAGCGACTATCTGACGACCGCCCGCGCCAAGGGGCTGCGCGACGACCTCGTACGCCGCAAGCACGCCGTGCCGAACGCGATGCTGCCGACCGTGACGCTGCTCTTCGTGAACCTCGGCACGACGGTCGCCGGGGCGATCCTGGTGGAGACGGTGTTCTCCTGGCCGGGGCTCGGCGGCCTCTTCTACCAGGCGCTGAGCGTGCCCGACCTGCCGTTGGTGCAGGCGCTGTTCTTCGTGTTCGCCGCCGCGGTGATCCTGATGAACACGCTGGCCGATGTGATCTATCCGCTGCTCGATCCCCGGGTGGGCCGATGACGACGTCGATGGAGAAGCCCGGGCCGCTGGACCCGGACGCCCGGAAGCCCTCGGGGCAGCCGGAGAAGGCGGTCCCGGCGCAGAGCCCGCGCGCCCTCACCCGGGCCCGGCGGCGGCAGGCGGTGCTCCGCTTCTGGCGGCAGTACCGCACGCACCGCGCCGGTCTCGTCGGGCTCGCCGTGCTGGCGGTGATCGCCCTGCTCGCGCTGACCGCCCCGCTGCTGGTGGGAGCCGACTCGCAGAGCGTGACCAACGCCCCCGGCGGCCCGATGGAGGCCCCTAGCGGTGAGTTCCCGCTCGGTACCGACCAGTTCGGCCGCAGCCTGCTGGCCCTGATGCTCTGGGGCACCCGGGTCTCGCTGACGGTCGGGCTGCTCGCCGCCTTCCTGTCCGTGGCGATCGGCACCCTCATCGGGATCACCGCGGGCCACTTCAAGGGCTGGTACGCCACCGTCATCATGCGGGTCACCGACTGGTTCCTGGTGATGCCGACCCTGGTGCTGGCCATCGCCCTGGCCACGGTCCTGTCCCGGTCGGTGTGGACGACGATCCTGGCGATCGGCGTGACGACCTGGCCGACGACCGCACGCCTGGTCCGCGCCCAGACGCTGTCCGTCGAGTCCCGCCCGTACATCGAACGCTCCCGGGCGCTCGGCGGCGGACACCGCCACATCATGTCCCGTCACGTCCTGCCCAATGTGATGCCGCTCGTGCTGGCCCAGACCACGCTCGTGATCTCCACCGCCATCCTCACCGAGGCGACCCTCGCCTTCCTCGGGCTCAGCGATCCCACGATCGTCTCCTGGGGCGGCCTGCTCCAGGACGCCCGCGAGGCCGGCGCGGTCAGCTCCGGCAACTGGTGGTACCTCGCTCCGCCCGGACTCGCCATCGCCGTGGTCGCCCTCGCCTTCACGCTGTGCGGCCGCGCCATCGAGTCCGTGCTCAACCCCAAGCTGGGGGTGTCCCGTTGACCGCCACGACCACGACCACCACGCCGAACCCGGACCCGGCCGACACCCCCGGCCCGACGGAACCGGTCGGCGATCCGCCGCTCCTGGAGGTGCGGAACCTGACGGTCACCTACGGGGGCGGGGCCGACGCCGTCCCCGCCGTACGGGGGGTCGATCTACGGGTCGAGGCCGGGCAGAAGCTCGGCATCGCCGGGGAGTCCGGCTGCGGCAAGTCGACGCTGGCCCTCGCGCTGCTGCGGCTGCTGCCCGCGACGGCCACGCTCACCGGCGAGATCCTGCTCGACGGCGAGGACGTCCTGACCATGAAGTGGGGGCGGCTGCGGGCGGTCCGCTGGGCGGGCGCGTCGATCGTCTTCCAGGGCGCGATGCACTCGCTGAACGCCGTGCACCGGGTCGGGGACCAGATCGCCGAACCGATCCTGCTGCACAGCAGGGCCACCCCCGCCGCCGCCCGCGAACGGGCCGGTGAGCTGCTGGAGCAGGTGGGGCTGCCCGCCGCCCGGGCCCAGGCCTATCCGCACGAGCTGTCGGGCGGGCAGCGGCAGCGCGTGATGATCGCCATGGCGCTGGCCTGCGATCCTCGGCTGATCGTCGCGGACGAGCCGACCACCGCCCTCGACATGATGATCCAGGCGCAGATCCTGCGGCTGATCGAGGCGCTCGTCGCGGACCAGGGCGTCGGGCTGATCATGATCAGCCACGACCTCGCGGTGCTCGCCGACACCTGTGACCGGCTCTCGGTGATGTACGCGGGCCGGGTCGTCGAGGAGGGCCCCGCCCGGCAGGTGTACACGGACGCCCGCCACCCTTACGGCAAGGCGCTCTCCGCCGCGTTCCCCAGGATCGGGGACCTCTCCTCCCGGCACGCCCCGCGCGGTCTGCCGGGGGACCCGCCGGACCCCTCGGCGCTGCCCGGCGGCTGCACCTTCCATCCGCGGTGCCCGGTGGCGCTCGACTCCTGCGCCACCGAGGACCAGGAGCTGCGGGAGGCCGGGGCCGAGCGCCGGGCCGCCTGCGTCCTGGTGGACGCGCCCGCCGCCGACGACGCGAGGAGCACGACATGAGCACCACCCCTGCGACCGGTGCCAAGCCCCCCGTCTCCACCGCTCCCCTGCTCAGCGCCGAGACGCTGAAGGTCGCCTTTCCCGGCCGGCGCGGGGCCGCCACCGCCCGCGCCGTCGACGGCGTCGACCTCGACATCCGGCCCGGCGAGATCGTCGCGCTGGTGGGCGAGTCCGGCTGCGGCAAGACGACGCTGGCCCGGTCCCTGCTCGGCCTGGTCCCGCCCACCTCGGGCCGGGTCACCTTCGGCGGCGCACCGCTCGACTACACGGGCCGGGCGCTGAAGGCGTACCGCAAGCGCGTGCAGCTGGTCCTCCAGGACCCGAGCGGCTCGCTCAACCCCCGGCACACGGTGTACGACGCGGTGGCCGAGGGACTGCGCATCCACGGGTACGCGGGCGACGAGCGGGCGGCCGTCTCGGAAGCCCTCTCCCGGGCCGGGCTGCGACCGCCGGAGCGGTTCTTCCTGCGCTTCCCGCACGAGCTGTCGGGCGGTCAGCGCCAACGCGTCGTGATCGCCGGGGCCCTGGTGCTGGAGCCGGAGCTGATCGTGGCCGACGAGCCGGTGGCCTCGCTGGACGCGTCGGTACGGGGCGAGATCCTGGCGCTGTTGCTGCGCCTGCGGGACGAGCTGGGGCTCTCGGCGCTGGTGGTCACCCACGACCTGGGGCTCGCCTGGAACATCGCGGACCGGGTGGCGGTGATGTATCTGGGCCGGATCGTCGAGACGGGCCCGGTCGAGCAGCTGCTGACGGCCCCCCGGCACCCGTACACGCGGGCCCTGTTGTCCGTGCTCCCGGAGGCGGAGGGCGAACCGGTCGTGCTGGCCGGGGAGCCGCCGGACCCCTCGAAGGTGCCCGGCGGCTGCCGGTTCCACGTCCGCTGCCAGGTCCTGGCCTCGGGCGAGGCGGAGCGGGCGGGGGTGGCCCAGGAGTGCCGCACGGTGGATCTGCCGGTGCTGAGCGGCGGCGGAGGCACGCAGGTGGCGTGCCACTGGGCTGCGGCGTGCGGCGGGGAGGACCGGGGCGGGCCCGCCGGGGCGCCCGCCTGAGGCAGGTGCTGTTCAGCCGATCCGGTAGCGGGCGCAGATCAGTCCACCGGCGAAGGTGTGCACCTCCGGATCCTCGGCCCCGGTGCCGAGGCCTCCGTCCCCCGCCTCCGCGTAGCCGTCGAGCGAGGTGATCATGGAGTGGACGGGCTTGCCCACGGTGTCTCCTTCGGGTGCGAACGCTGCCTGTCGGCGGTCCTGCGGCAATGACCCCCGCACAGCCCGGAACTCATCGATGGACCGGAAAGCCCCGGGACCAGACCGCAAAGAGTTCTTCGCGAACAAATATTTGCGAAGAACTCTTTGCGGTCTAGGCTGTGCCGTATGACAACAGATGACACACCGGACCGGCCGGCCGCCGGAGAGGGATCGGTCGTCCTGGATGCCAAGGGGCTGCGTGCTCTGGCGCATCCGGTACGCGTGCAGCTGGTCGGGCTGCTGGGGAAGCACGGCCCGTCCACAGCCACCCGCCTCGCGGAGCGGCTGGGGGTGAACTCCGGGACGGCCAGCTACCATCTGCGTCAGCTCGGCGCGGCCGGCTTCGTCGAGGAGGACACGGAGCGCGGCAACGCACGCGAGCGCTGGTGGCGTCCGGTGCACCGGACGATCTGGTTCAACGATCCGGAGCTGACCGAGCAGGAGCCCGAGGCCGCACTCGCCTACCAGCAGTCTGTCGCCGCACTCCACACCCTGCGCACCCAGCAGACCCTGAACGGGCTGCAGACCATGGACCGCGCCTGGCGGAACGCCTTCGACATGAGCGACTGGGCCCTACGGCTCACGCCCGAGGAAACCACCGCCCTGTACGAAGAGTTGGCGGGGGTCATCACGCGCTACCGGCGGGACACCCCGGAGACGGCGGCAAGCGCCCCCGAGGGCGCCGAGCGGGTCGGGGTCATCACCCACATCCTGCCCGAGCCGGACGCCCCCGCGCCGGGCACGGAGACGCGGTGACCGCGGACGCTCCCGGCGGCGTCGGCGGAGCACCCGCGAAGCGGTCCTTACGGCCGCTTGCCGGGGTGCTGGCGGCCATCGCCGTGTCCGTGACCGGCACGCGGATCTCGCTGGTGGCCCTGCCCTGGTTCGTGCTCGTCACCACGGGCAGCGCCACCATGACCGGGCTGGTCGCCTTCTGCGAGATGGCGCCCTACGTGATGGTCAAGGCGTTCACCGGCCCGCTGGTGGATCGGATCGGGCCGCGGGCCGTCTCCTGGACCACGGACCTGGCGAGCGCGGCCGCCGCCGCGGCGATCGCGCTGCTCCACAGCCTGGACCTGCTGCCCTTCCCCGCCCTGCTGGGCCTGGTCGCGGTGATCGGCGCGGCACGCGGCCCGGGCGACCTGGCCAAGGAAGTCATGGTCCCGGAGGCCGCCGAGCGCTGCGGTACGCCCCTGGTGCGAGCCGTCGGCCTGTCCGGCGTGATCGAACGGCTCGCCTCCACGATCGGTCCGGCGGCGGGCGGCGCCCTGGTGGCACTGCTCGGCCCCATGACGGGCCTGGCCGTCAACGCGGGTTGCTTCGCCCTCGGTTCGGTGATCGTCGCCGTCGCGCTGCCTCGCGGTATGGGGCATCCGGTCGTGGACCCCTCAGCACCGGCCGACGGACAGGAGGCTGGCTACTGGCGTCGGTTCGGCGAGGGTTTCACCTTCCTCCGGCACGAGCCTCTGCTGCTCGCCGTGATCGTCATGGTCGGGATCACCAACCTGCTGGACGCGGCGATGACCACCCTGCTGGTGCCCGTCTGGGCGGAGGAATCCGGAAACGGCCCGGCGGCGATCGGCCTGATCGGCAGTGTGATGGGGGCCGCCGCGGTGGGCGGGAGTCTCATCGCCGCGATGGCCGCGCACCGTCTCCGCCGCAGGCTGGTGGTCCTCGGCGGATTCCTGCTGGCCGGGGCGCCGAGGTTCCTGGTCCTTGCCGCCGACGCCCCCTTGGGCGCGGTGCTGGCCGTCTTCGCCGTCAGCGGGTTCGGCGCCGGGTTCATCAACCCCGTGCTGGGAGCCGTCCTCGTCGAACGGGTGCCGCGCCGGATGCTGGGCCGGGTCAACGCGCTCGGTGACTCACTGTCCTGGTCCGGAATCCCGCTCGGTGGGCTGCTCGCCGGGGCGGCGGTGTCCGCGGTCGGACTGACTCCGGTGCTCCTCGTCTGCGGGGCCGCGTACTTCCTCACCACGAATCTGACGGGGCTGCGGCCGGAATGGCGCGCGATGGACCGTCCGTGCGAGGGCGAGGGCGAGGGCGTCCTGCCACCGCAGGCGGAGAAGGGCACCGAGCGAGACGATGCGTCGGTGCCCTGACTACTCCCGGGCGTCCGGTCCGCCGTGGTGGATCGCCCCCGTCAGTTCACCGAGCGGGCGGCCCGTTCCGCCCCAGCGGTGCTGGATGATCTCGGCGGCGATCGAGACCGCCGTCTCCTCCGGCGTACGGGCTCCGAGGTCGAGGCCCACGGGTGAGGCGAGGCGCGCGAGGTGTGTCTCGTCCACCCCGGCCGCGCGCAGGCGGGCCAGCCGGTCGTGGTGGGTGCGGCGGCTGCCCATCACCCCGATGTACGCGGCGGGCGTGCGCAGGGCGGCGACGAGCAGGGGCACGTCGAACCTGGGGTCGTGGGTGAGCACGCAGATCGCGGTGCGGGCGTCGACCTCCGTGGACTCCAGGTAGGTGTGCGGCCAGGCGCGGACGACCTCGTCCGCCGTGGGGAAGCGTTCCCGGGTGGCGAAGGCGGGGCGCGCGTCGCAGACGGTGACCCGGTAGCCGAGGAACGAGCCGATGCGGGCGGTGGCCGCCGCGTGGTCGATCGCGCCGAAGACGAGCATGCGGGGCGGCGGGGCGTACGTCCGGACGAAGACGGCGACCTCCCGCGTCCGGCGCCGGCCGTGTGCCCCGTACCACTGGATCGCGGTGCGTCCCTGGGCCAGCAGCCCCCGGGCGTCGTCGGCGACGGCGGCGTCCAGCCCTTCGGAACCGAGAGTGCCGGCGCTGCCAGGGGTGTCGGCGGGCCGGACGACCAGGCGGGCCCCGGTCTCCGCCGCGCCGGACAGGACCGTGGCCTCGGCCACCGGCAGATCGTCGGCGATCAGGTCCAGCACGGCCGCGAGATCCTCGCGTTCGGCGGCGGTCGCGTAGGCGCGCACCAGGACCTCGATCGTGCCGCCGCAGGTCAGGCCGACACCGAACGCCTCGTCGTCGCTGATCCCGTACGACACCACGCGCGTCCCGGCCCCGGCGAGGACCTCGCGGGCGACCTCGTACACATCGCCCTCGACACAGCCCCCGGAGACGCTGCCGAGCACCGTCCCCGCGGCGTCGACGGCCATGACGGCGCCGGGGCCGCGGGGCGCGCTGCCGTGCACGGCGACGACGGTCGCCAGGGCGAAGGGGATGCCGTCGACGCACCGGGCACGGAGGTCGGGAAGGATGTCGCGCACCCTGTCAGCATCCGTCGTCCGCGGGCGGATCGCGCGGTGGGGGTGGGGCCTGTCGTCAGTGGGTGCCGTCGTCGTCCGGCAGACGGGGACGGGACGACAGGCCCCAACGTCAGTGAGTGCTGTCGTACGCGGCGGTCAGCTCGCCGGCGCGCTTCACATCGGCGGCCATGGCGACCAGGAGGTCGTCGATCGAGTCGAACTTCAGCATGCCCCGGACGTAGGCGAGGAAGTCGACGGCCACGTGCAGCCCGTACAGGTCCAGGTCGACGCGGCCGATGGCGTACGCCTCGACGGTCCGCTCCGTGCCGTCGAACTGCGGGTTCGTGCCGACCGAGATCGCGGCGGGCATCGACTCCCCGTCCACCTCCAGCCAGCCGGCGTAGACGCCGTCGGCGGGGATCGCCGTGTGCGGGAGCGTCTCGACGTTGGCCGTCGGGAAGCCCAGCTCCCGGCCGCGCTGCGCGCCGCGCACCACGATGCCCTCGACCCGGTGCGGGCGGCCGAGGATCTCGGCGGCCCCGGCGACGTCGCCCTCGGCGACCAGCCGCCGGGTGAGCGTGGACGAGAACGGCTGTCCGCCGCCCGCCTCGCCCGTGACGTACAGGTCGATGACCTCGACGGTGTAGTCGTAGGTGGCGCCCAGCTCGGTCAGGAGCGCGACGTTCCCCGCGGCCTTGTGGCCGAAGCGGAAGTTGGGGCCCTCGATGACGGCCTTGGCGTGCAGCCGGTCGACGAGGACCTTCGCGATGAAGTCGGCGGGCGACAGCTTGGAGAACTCGGCGGTGAACGGCAGGATCAGCAGGGCGTCCACGCCCAGCTCGGCCATCAGCTCGGCGCGACGGTGGTGCGGGGCGAGCAGCGGCGGGTGGCTGCCGGGACGGACGACCTCACTGGGGTGCGGGTCGAAGGTGACGACGACGGACGGGACGCCCAGCTCACGGGCGCGCTCGACGGCCCGGCCGATGATCAGCTGGTGTCCGCGGTGCACGCCGTCGTAGGAGCCGATGGTGACGACGCTGCGCCCCCAGTCCTGGGGGATGTCCTCCAAGCCACGCCAGCGCTGCACTGTGACCGCTCCTCGCCCGAACCTGTGTACGTGTGTATGTCGATTACGCAGGTCTAAGACTGCCATGCGCACGTCCCGCGGCATGCATCGGCATCGGCATCGGCGGGCGTGACGTCTCCAACGCCTCGACCGTGCGCCGGGCGCTCGGCCCCACGACCGCGGCCCACTCCTGCGGGGCGTCGGCCAGCCAGCGGGTGACGAGTGCGGCGAATCCGGGCACGTCGCGGGCGAGCTCGACCAGCACCCGGTCGAAGCGGGCGGCGCCCTCGGGGGTACGGACCAGCAGCATCCCGGTGCGGTGGACCAGCGCGCGTGTACGGATCTCCGGGCGGCGCTCCGAGCCCTCGGCGGCGGCCCGGAGCAGGGCCTCCAGCACGTCCGGGTCCCGGCCGGTGACCTGCTCGAACTCCAGCAGGACCTCCAGCAGCTCCGCCCGCAGCGGCCGGGACGCGGCGCTTCCGGCCCCGGCGAGCACCCGGGCGAGCGCGGCCCGGACCGGCGGCGGTGCGGGGCGGTCCCGCAGCAGCCCGGTCACCAGGGGCAGGAGGAGGGCCCGGGCGGCCGGAGTGTGCTCCAGGCGGAGGTCGATGTACTCGGCGGCGTGCGTGCCGTCCTCGGGGTGGGCGTCGATGTACTCCCGTACGAGTCCGGCGACGTGCAGCGCGAGCGCGGGCGTGTCGAGTCCGGCCAGCGCCCGCAGCACCGCTCCCCCGCCGTCCCCGGGGCGGGCGAGGCGGGCGCGGAGAGCGGCGAGGACCGGCTCCTGGTGGGCCGGGAACACCTCGGCGAGCAGTTCGACGGGCAGCCCGGGGTCTCCGGCGGCGAAGGCGCGCAGCGCCCCGGGGAGATGCGTTCTCCTGGTCACCGGGTCGCGGACGAGGAGGGTGAGGGCGGCGGCGTGCAGGGCGGCGTCCTGGGGGCGTCCCAGCAGTGCCTCGGCGGCGGAGCGCAGCAGGGCCCGGTCGCCCTCGGCGGTGACCCGCTGCTGGAGGAGTCCGCCGTAGCGGGCGGCGGCGGAGCGGCGGGCCGGGCGGTCCTCGTCGCGGGCCCAGCGCTCCACGGCCCGGCAGAGCACGGTGGGCTCGTCCTCGGCGAGGGCCAGCAGCAGCTCCCCCGCGCGCTGGTGCGGGGTGGCGATCAGCGCGTCGGTCAGTTCGTCGGGGGCGAGGCCGCGGCGGGCGTACAGCAGGGCCTGCGCGGCGGCGGCGACCGTGGGGCGCAGCGGGACGTCCGGGGCGTCGGGGCCCACGAGCAGTGGGCGTTCGTCGGTGAACCAGCGGCACAGCAGCGGCTGCACGGCCGGGGCGTCCAGGTCGAGGCGGCGGGCGACCGCGTCCAGATAGCGTTCGTCGCCGTCGGTGCGGGGCAGTCCGTCGGCGGGCACGAGGCGGCGGAGCAGATCGATCCGGTCTTCCTCGGGCAGCCGCAGCCGCCGCCAGAACCAGGGCCCGAACTCGCCGTACGCCCCGAGGTCCCCGGGTCCTTCGGGGGCGGCGGAGCGGCGGGTGATGCGTCCGGCGAGGACCCGCAGGACACCGAGATAGGGGCGGGCGTCGGGCACCCGCAGCAGGCTGCCGTTCAACAGGTGGGCCGCCCACCAGGCGGCGTCCTCGTCGCGCGGGCCCGTGTCGGTCCACAGCCGGTCCAGCGCCTCGATCAGGTCGGCCATCCGGTGCGCGAGCGCGGCGGTGCCCTGGCGGCGGCCGAGGAGCACCATCGCCTGGATCACCGGCCCGATGCGGTGCCGGGGCACGGGCAGGCTGCGGGGTTCGCCGGCGGTGCGGGGGTGCGGCACCCGGTCCGGGCCGCCGCTCCCCCGGTGCCAGCGGTGGACCAGGGAGCGCAGGGCCGCGTCCAGGTCGAGGTGGGCGCCCTGCACCCAGTCGCCGAGCTCCTCGTGGGCGAAGCGGTAGCCCGCACCGGCGGGGACGAGGAGGCCCTCGGTGAGGACGGCGGAGGCCCAGCCGGTGCGCCAGGGGAAGATCTCCTCGAACGCCGTCCGGTCCAGCTCACCCTGGCCAGGGCCCAGACAGCGGCGGGCCGCCTCGTGGACCTGGCCCGCGACCCCGGCGGCGAGCCGGCGCACGGCGGCGCCGCGGGGCTGTTCGTCGGCGGCGGCCGCGATCCGGACGGCGACGCGCACGCACAGCAGGTCGAGGTGGGCGCCGAAGACGTCCTCGGTGTCGGGCCGGCCCGGCACCCCGGGCGGCAGCGCGGCGCGGACCTCGGCGAGGAGTCGCAGGGTGAGCGGGTGCCGGTCGTGGCCGGGGGCGAGGGCGGCGGGCGGGATGCCGTAGGCCTCCTTGGCCCGCCCGGCCTGCTCGGGAGTGAGGTCGCCCAGGCGCAGGGCGGGCGGCAGCCTGCGGGCGGGGCGGTCCGGGCGGTGCAGGGCGTCCGGTGGGTAGAGGCCGCCGGCGGTCTCCCAGTGCTCGGGGCGGCAGGCCACGACGAGCCGGACGCCCTGCTCGCGCAGCCAGGCGGCGGTGTTCGCCGTCCAGCCGGCGAGCCGGTGGGCCAGCAGCGGCTCCATCTCCTCGGGGCCGTCGAGGACCACCAGGAGCGGCTGCCCCGCGTCGGCGGCGAGCCGGGCGACGCGCTCCGGGGTGGCCGTGCTCATGTCGCCGCGGGCGCCCGCCGCGGTGACGATCCGGGCGGCGCGGGTGAGGGCCCGGCTCGCGGCGGCCGCGATCGAGGTGTCCTCGGCCAGCAGGTCCGCGCCGCGCAGCCAGAGCGTGGGCGCGGGCGCGCCGCCCTCGGCGCGGCGGTCGGCGAGTGCGGCCAGTTCGGTGGTGCGGCCGGTGCCGGGCGCTCCGACGAGGCCGAGGACCAGCCCCGTACCGGCGGCGAAGGCGGCGAAGGCGGCGTGGACGTCGGCGCGCTCGACGGGGGCGGTGCGGGCTCGCGGGCCGTCCGCCGAGCCGACGGAGGTGGCGGTGAGCTGGAGGGCCCCGGCGAGGTTGAGATCGGGGCCGTAGACGGGGGCGGCGGTGGCGTTGCGGAGCAGCAGGGCGTCCAGCGTGCCGTCCGCGCCCCGGGTGATCGGGAGGGCCAGGCCGGCCGCCTCGTGCGGGGCGGTGAGGGCGGTGCAGAGGATGCCGACGACGGCGCCGGTGGCCGGGTCGGTGACGGGCCCGCCGATGGCCGCGCCCCCGGAGCGCAGGGCGTCGCGGCCGTCGGTGCCCAGCGCGAGCTCCAGGGCGGCGGGGACCGGGTGGCCGCCGCCGTCGGATGCGGTGTAGGTGGCGGGGGTGGTGCCGAGCACCCGGGCCTCGCGCCGCCCGTGGGCGGCGATGTCCACATAGTCACCGGGCTCGGCGCGGTCGCGTCCGGCGATGGGCAGGGGTTCCGCGTCGAGGGCGTCGGGGCCGCCGGTGCGCAGGAGGGCGAGGCCCAGGGCGGGCAGGGCGGTGATGTCGTCGGGGGCGACGGTGCAGGTGCGGCCGTCGGTGCCGTGGAGGAGGAGCGGGCCCGGGGAGGTCACGGCCTGATGGGCGGTGACGACCGTGCCGCGGTCGTCCGCGACGAATCCCGTCCCTCGCGGCCGGCCGGCCTGATCACAGATTCTTACCAGCTTCGACCGGTCCCCACTGCCCATGGTGCGACGTTAGGCCGCCGGTGATCTCCCGAAGCGCGCGGACGGGGAAAGCGCCCCCCACGCCCCCGGTATTCACTCCGAGCGCCCGTCCAATGGGGTGAATAACCGTGTCCCCCCGGGAGCAGGAATGGTGCCGGGGAGGGGAACGTGGAGCGGGCACCGGGTTGGGGGGAGGGTGCCCGCTCCACGCATGATCCGCCGAAGCGCGGGCCGCGGCCCGGATTCGGGGCGCGACAGCCCTTGGGTGTGGCTCAGGCGAAGACGGCGAGGCTCTTGGCCTTGCCCTTCTCCTCCTCGACGAGCACGAGGAACGCGCCGTCGGGCCCGAAGACCGCGACCGGCCCCGGCGGATGGGCGGGCATGTCCAGCCGTACGCCGTTGAGGAGGAGCTTGGCGCGCTTCTCGTCCACGTCCCAGCGGGAGAACGCGGAGGCGGCCGCCTCGGCGACCGGCATCACGGTCAGCTCCTCCTGGTGCTGGTCGAGCGTCCGGGCCGCGTCCAGTCCGTACGGACCGACCCGGGTGCGGCGCAGCGCGGTCAGGTGGCCGCCGACGCCGAGTCCGGCGCCGAGGTCGCGGGCGATGGCGCGGATGTAGGTCCCCGAGGAGCAGACGACGGAGACGACCAGGTCGAGTACGGGGGTGCCGTCCGCGGCGACGGCCTCACGGACGTCGTAGACGCGGAAGGAGGAGACGGTCACCGGACGGGCCGGGATCTCGAACTCCTCGCCGCCGCGCACCCGTGCGTAGGACCGCTTGCCGTCGATCTTGATGGCGCTGACCTTGGACGGGACCTGCATGATCCGGCCGGTGAGTGCGGCCACCCCGGCGTCGATCGACTCGCGGCTCACGCCGGAGGCGTCGGTGGACGAGGTGATCTCGCCCTCGGCGTCGTCGGTGACGGTGTCCTGGCCGAGCCGGATCGTGCCGAGGTACTCCTTCTCGGTCAGGGCGAGGTGGCCCAGCAGCTTGGTGGCCCGCTGGACCCCGAGCACCAGGACTCCGGTCGCCATCGGGTCCAGCGTGCCCGCATGGCCGACCCGCCGAGTGCGGGCGATGCCGCGCATCTTGGCGACGACGTCGTGCGAAGTGAAGCCGGACGGCTTGTCGACGATGACAAGGCCGTCCGGCGTGGTGGTCTGCTCGGTCATGCGGAGGCCGGGCCCTCGTTCTTCTCGGAGGGTCCTTCGGTCCCGGCGGTCCCGGTCTCGTCGTCCTCGTCCTCGGGCTTGCGGTACGGGTCGGCGTCGCCGGCGTACTGCGCGCCCGTGGAGACCTGGCGCACCTCCGCGTCCTTGGCCCGCGCCTTGTCGAGGAGGTCCTCGATGGTGCGGGCGTTGTCCGGGAGGGCGTCCGGGACGAAGGCCAGGCTCGGCGTGAACCGGACCCCGGTCTGCCGGCCGACCTCGGTGCGCAGGACGCCCTTGGCGCTCTCCAGCGCCGCGGCGGAGGCCGCGCGCTCCTCGTCGTCGCCGTAGACCGTGTAGAAGACCGTGGCCTCCCGCAGGTCGCCGGTGACCCGGGCGTCCGTGATCGTCACGAATCCCAGCCGCGGATCCTTGATTCGCCGGTCCAGGGTCTCCGCGACCACGACCTGGATGCGATCGGCCAGCTTGCGGGCCCGCGCGTTGTCGGTCACCGGTCCGTCACTCTTCCTTCTGATTTCGCTCGACTGTCAGTCTTCGTCACTGTGCAGCCGCCGTCTCACCGACAGCAGCTCCACCTCGGGGCGTCCCGCGACCAGCCGTTCGCAGCGGTCCAGCACGTCCGTGAGGTGTCCGGTGTCACCGGAGACCACGGCAAGGCCGATCTCGGCCCTGCGGTGGAGATTCTGTCCGCCGGTCTCGGCCGCGCTCACCGCGTACTTGCGCTGGAGCTCGGCCACGATCGGGCGGACGACGGAACGCTTCTCCTTCAACGACCGTACGTCGCCGAGGAGCAGATCGAAGGACAGGGTCCCCACATACATGTGTGTCCGGATGTCCCGCCGGTTCGGGTTCGTGCCCCGCCAGAGCTTGCCGGGGACATCAGAACCGTACCGGAACGGCCGGAGCCGATCGACGGAAATACGACCCGTCGACCGGCCCCGACCTTGGTGGAGGAGCCGCGTGAGTCGACCCACGCGGCCCTTCCGCATACTTCCGGATCCTTCGGACCCGAGGTGGAGGGGTTCCGTGAGTGACTCACGGAACCCTTCCGCATTCCCCGCGGATCCTCGTGGACCCGAGAGTTGATCAGCCTCGCGGCTTCTCGCGCATCTCGTACGTCGCGATGACGTCGTCGATCTTGATGTCGTTGAAGTTTCCGAGGTTGATACCGCCCTCGAAGCCTTCGCGGATCTCGGTGACGTCGTCCTTGAAGCGGCGCAGACCGGAGATGTTGAGGCTCTCCGCGATGACCTTGCCATCGCGCAGCAGGCGCGCCTTGGTGTTGCGCTTGACCTCGCCGGAGCGGACCAGCACACCGGCGATGTTGCCCAGCTTGGACGAGCGGAAGATCTCGCGGATCTCCGCCGTGCCGAGCTCGACCTCTTCGTACTCCGGCTTGAGCAGACCCTTGAGGGCCGCTTCGATCTCTTCGATCGCCTGGTAGATGACCGAGTAGTACCGGACGTCCACGCCTTCGCGCTCGGCCATCTGCTCGGCACGCCCTGCGGCGCGCACGTTGAAGCCGATCACGATGGCGTCGGAGCCGGTCGCCAGGTTGATGTCCGACTCGGTGACCGCACCCACACCGCGGTGCAGGATCCGGATGTCGACCTCTTCGCCGACGTCGAGCTGGAGCAGCGAGGACTCGAGAGCCTCCACCGAACCGGACGCGTCGCCCTTGATGATGAGGTTGAGCTCCTGGACCAGACCGGCCTTGAGCGCCTCGTCCAGGTTCTCCAGGGAGAACCGGACGCCCTTGCGGGCGAAGTTGGCGTTGCGCTCACGGGCGGCACGCTTCTCGGCGATCTGACGGGCCGTACGGTCCTCGTCGACCACCAGGAGGTTGTCGCCGGCGCCCGGGACGTTGGTGAGACCGAGCACCAGGACGGGGGTCGAGGGACCCGCTTCCTGGACGTTCTGACCGCTGTCGTCGAGCATGGCGCGGACTCGGCCGTAGGCGTCGCCCACGACCACCGTGTCACCGATGCGCAGCGTTCCGCGCTGGACCAGGACGGTCGAGACGGCACCGCGACCGCGGTCGAGGTGGGACTCGATCGCAATACCCTGCGCGTCCTGCTCCGGGTTGGCCCGCAGGTCGAGCGAGGCGTCGGCGGTGAGGACGACGGCCTCCAGGAGCGCCTCGATGTTGAGGCCCTGCTTGGCGGAGATGTCGACGAACATGGTGTCGCCGCCGTACTCCTCGGCCACCAGACCGAACTCGGTGAGCTGACCGCGCACCTTGGTCGGGTCGGCGCCCTCGACGTCGATCTTGTTGACCGCGACCACGATCGGCACCTCGGCCGCCTTGGCGTGGTTCAGCGCCTCGATCGTCTGGGGCATCACACCGTCGTTGGCCGCCACCACGAGGATCGCGATGTCGGTCGACTTCGCACCACGGGCACGCATGGCGGTGAACGCCTCGTGACCCGGGGTGTCGATGAAGGTGATCTTGCGGTCCTCGCCGTTGACCTCGGAGGAGACCTGGTACGCACCGATGTGCTGCGTGATGCCGCCGGCCTCGCCCGCGACGACGTTCGTCTTGCGGATCGCGTCCAGCAGTCGGGTCTTACCGTGGTCGACGTGACCCATGACGGTCACGACCGGCGGACGCGAGACCAGAGCCTCTTCGCCGCCCTCGTCCTCGCCGAACTCGATGTCGAAGGACTCGAGCAGCTCGCGGTCCTCCTCCTCGGGGCTGACGATCTCCAGGACGTAGTTCATCTCCTCGGCGAGAAGCCGGAGCGTCTCGTCGGAAACGGACTGCGTGGCGGTGACCATCTCGCCGAGGTTCATCATCACGGCGACGAGCGACGCCGGGTTGGCGTTGATCTTCTCCGCGAAGTCGGTGAGCGAGGCGCCGCGCGACAGCCGGACGGGCTGTCCGTTGCCGCGAGGCAGCATGACGCCGCCGACCGACGGGGCCTGCATGGCCTCGTACTCCTGGCGCCTCTGCCGCTTCGACTTGCGGCCACGACGCGCCGGACCGCCGGGACGGCCGAACGCACCCTGTGTGCCACCGCGGGCACCGGGGCCGCCGGGACGGCCACCGAAGCCGGGACGACCACCGAAGCCGCCGCCGCCACCGGGACGACCGGCACCGCCGCCGCCACCAGGACCGGCCGGACGGCCGGCGAAGCCGCCACCGCCGCCACCGGGACGACCGGCGAAGCCGCCGCCGCCACCGGGACGACCGCCGCCGCCACCGGCACCGCCGGGACGACCGCCACCGCCGCCGGGACCACGGCCACCGCCGGGGCCGCCGCCGGGACGCGGGCCCGCTGCGGGACGCTGCGGCATCATGCCCGGGTTCGGGCGGTTACCGGCGGGGCCGCCGCCGGGACGCGGAGCCTGCGGGCGGGGCATGCCGCCCGGAGTGGGACGGGCACCGCCCTGACCCTGACCGCCCTGGGGACGCGGGGCGCCGCCGGGGCCACTGCCCTGGGGACGCGGGGCGCCGGGGCGCTCCGAGCCGCCACCGGGGCGCGGTGCGCCACCCGGACGGGGCGCGCCGGGGCGCGCCATGCCGGTGGAACCGCCGGAGGTGAAGGGGTTGTTGCCCGGACGGGGACCGGCCGGACGGGCGCCGCCGGGGCGCGGGGCGCCCTGGCCCGCGGGACGTGCGGGGCGGTCGCCGCCACGCTCGCCACCACGGCCGCCGTCGCGCTGGCCACCGTCACGGCCGCCGTCGCGCTGACCGCCGTCACGCTGACCGCCGGCCGGAGCCGGACGGGCGGGTGCGGGACGGGGGCCGGGGGTGGCACCCGCGGGACGCGGGGCCTGGGGCTGCTGCGGGGCAGCCGGCTGGGCCGGAGCCGGAGCCGAGAACTCGGCGGCCGGGACCGGGGTCACCGGGGCCGCCTTCGGCGCGGGCTTCGGGCCCGGACGGGGGCCCGCCGACGGCGCGGAGGGCGCCGCCGGAGTGCTGCTGGGGGTCTCGGCCTCGGCGGCCGGCTTGGGAGCCGGTGCGCCGGGCTTCGGGGCCCCGGGACGTGCCGCAGCTGCCGGGGAGGGCGCTGCGGGCTTCACGGGCGCCGCCTTGCGGGGCGCACCGGGCTTGGCAGCGGACTTGCCGGCGTTGCCGCCGGGCCCCTGCAGTGCGTCGGTCAACTTACGTACAACCGGCGCCTCGATCGTCGAGGACGCCGAACGGACGAATTCACCGAGTTCTTGGAGCTTGGCCATGACGACCTTGCTCTCGACGCCGAACTCCTTGGCGAGTTCGTATACCCGGACCTTAGCCACTTCGCTCCTTTTAGGTCCGGGTTACCGCCGGACCGTCGCTACTTCATGGGCGTACTCATCGCGTACTCATCGAGTGCTGCTCATCGCAATCTCGACCTACTTCCAACTCGCGAGGTACCTGACCGCACGGGGACCCGTGCCGTTCACTTTTCTTACGGTGCAACCCGCTCGACGAACCGCGTCAGTGCCGCGGTGTCGAACGGCCCCTTGGCCTTGAAGGCCCGGGAGAACGCCCGGCGGCGGACCGCCAGGTCGAGGCAGACGGAGACGGGGTGCACATAAGCACCCCGGCCGGGCAGCGTACCGCGTGGATCGGGGGCGCAGGCGCCCTCGTCCACCACGATGCGCAGCAGCTCGCTCTTGGCCGCTCGCTCCCGGCATCCCACACAGGTTCGCTCGGGGCAAGCGCGGGCTTGCGTCCGGCCAGACACGTTTAAGTCTACCTCCCCGTACCGACCTCGCCGCTTTGGGGCAAAAATCGAACGGATGTTGTCGTGATCTCAGCGGCGTACCGCTCAGATCTATTCCCTGGAGCCCCTCCGGGTCAACGCCTTTCCGAGCGCTCCCGGGCCCGCTCGGCCCGCTCGCGGTCGGCGGTCTCGCGCTCCTCGTCCGTCTCGGTGTCCGGACGGATGTCGATGCGCCAGCCGGTCAGGCGGGCGGCGAGGCGGGCGTTCTGGCCCTCCTTGCCGATCGCCAGCGACAGCTGGTAGTCCGGCACGGTGACGCGGGCGGAGCGGGCGCCGAGGTCGACGACCTCGACCTTGCTCACCCGGGCGGGCGACAGGGCGTTGGCGACCATCTCGGCCGGGTCGTCGGACCAGTCCACGATGTCGATCTTCTCGCCGTGCAGCTCGGCCATGACATTACGCACACGGCTGCCCATCGGACCGATGCAGGCGCCCTTGGGGTTCAGGCCGGCCCGGGTGGAGCGCACGGCGATCTTGGTGCGGTGGCCGGCCTCGCGGGCGATGGCCTCGATGACCACCGAGCCGTCCGCGATCTCCGGGACCTCCAGCGCGAAGAGCTTCTTCACCAGGTTCGGGTGGGTGCGCGAGAGTGTCACCGACGGACCGCGGACGCCCTTGGCGACCCGTACGACATACGTACGAAGGCGCAGGCCGTGCACGTACTCCTCGCCCGGTACCTGCTCCTGGACCGGCAGCATGGCCTCCATCTTGCCGATGTCGACCAGGACGTTCTTGGGGTCCTTGCCCTGCTGGACGACGCCCGTGACGACATCGCCCTCGTGGCCCGCGTACTCCCCGAAGGTGCGGTCGTCCTCGGCGTCGCGCAGCCGCTGGAGGATGACCTGCTTGGCGGTGGTCGCGGCGATCCGGCCGAAGCCGGACGGGGTGTCGTCGAACTCCTTGGGCTCCTGGCCCTCTTCGAGGTCGGCCGGGTCCTCCTTGGCCCACACCGTGACGTGGCCGTTCGCGTCGAGCTCCACGCGGGCCCGGCGGTAGCTGCCGTCGGTGCGGTGGTACGCGATGAGGAGGGCTGACTCGATCGCCCCGACGAGCACGTCGAAGGGGATCTCCTTGTCCTGCGCCAAGCCCTTCAGAAGCTTCACATCGATGTCCACGGCTACGCCTCCTCTTCCTTCTTGTCCTTGCGGTTGAATTCGATCTCCACGCGCGCCTTGGCGATCTCGTCGAAGGCGAGGCGGCGGGCGGTGGGCTTGCGGCCCTTGACGCCGGGCACTTCGAGGTCGAGCCCGTCCTCGTCGACGGCGAGGATGCGGGCGACCAGCTCACCGGAGCCGTCGCCGGCCAGGTGGAACCTGGCCAGCCGGCCGATGGCGCGTACGTAGTGGCGGTGCTCGGTCAGCGGGCGGTCCGCGCCGGGGGAGCTGACTTCGAGGACGTACTCGCCCTCACCCATCGCGTCGGTCTCGTCCAGCTTCTCGGAGATCGCGCGGCTCAGCTCCGCACAGGCGTCCAGCTCCACGCCCTCTTCGGAGTCCACGATGATCCGCAGCACTCCTCGGCGGCCGGCCCGGGACACCTCGATCTCCTCGAGGTCCAGCTGCTGCGCGCTGACGAGCGGTTCCAGCAACCCGCGCAGCCTCTCGCTCTGGGTGGTGCTCATCCGGGTGACTCCTCGGCCGCGTGTGCTGTTGTGGGGATCGTCGTGCGTCAGGTCAAAGGGTATCCGGTCGTCAGGGGTGTTGCCGTCCGCCCGCCGCTCGGCCGCGGGTACGCTCGCCTGCGGTGATCACATCAGGACAGATCCTGTCAGGACCGGTCCAGGCCCGAAGGAGAAACGTGCGGCGCACGGGGACGACGCGCAGGGGGGCGCTCACCGCTACGGGAGCCCTCGCCCTGGGTGCGGTGCTGACCGGCTGCGGGAGCGGCGACGAGGCGGCGGACGGCGGGAAGCCCGCGCACTCCGGCGCGCGGGCCGCCGCCGCCAAGGCCGGGAGGACCGTGCGCGAGAAGGCGGTGCGCGACGGCGCCCTCCTGCTCGCCCGGTACGACCTGGTGGCCGAGGCGCATCCGGCGACGGCCGCGGGCCTGGCGCCCCTGCGGGCCGCCGTGCGGGAGCACGGCAAAGCGCTGGCGCCGCCGCGCGCGAAGGGCGGCGACGAGAAGCCTCCTGCCGCAGCGCCCGGCCCGGTGTCCGCCGACCCGGAGGCGGCGGTGAAGGAGCTGGCCGCCGACGAGCGCCGCCGGGCCGACGCGTACGCCCAGGCCCTGCTGGACGTCGAGCCGGAGCTGGCCCGGCTGCTGGCCTCGGTGGCGGCGGCCGCGGCGGCGCACGCGTATCTGCTGACCGAACTGGCCGAGGAGGCAGCCGCATGACCACCCGATCCGAAACCCGTTCCGTCCGGCCGTCCGAGGAGGACGCCGACTCCCCCGAGCTGACCGCCGTCCAGGCGGCCCTGGCCGCCGAGCACGCCGCGGTGTACGGATACGGGCTGCTGGGCGGCCGTCTCGACGGGAAGCGGGGCGACGCGGCCCGCGCGGCGTACGACGGCCACCGGGCCCGCCGGGACGCCCTGGCGCGCACCGTGCGGGGCCTGGGCGGGCGTCCGGCGGCCTCGGACGCCGCGTACGCACTGCCGTTCGCCGTGGCGGACTCCCCGTCGGCGGTACGGCTGGCCGCGGTGCTGGAGGACCGGATCGCGGGCGCCTACGCCGATCTCGTCCGGGCCACCGAGGGCGCTCGCCGCGAGGAGGCCGCGGGCGCGCTGCGGGAGGCCGCGGTGCGGTCGGCCCGCTGGCGGGGCGGCAACGTAGCCTTTCCGGGGCTCGCCGAGCGGGCCGCCGGTGCGGATCCGGCCGCGACAGGCCCGGTGGAGGCCGCCGGCGCGGACGGCGCGCGCTGATTCGGAGAAGGCGCGCTGATACGAAGAACCGGAAAGGGAACACACGACGTATGGGTTTCGAACCGCCGCACCGCCTGGTGCGCGCGCTCGGTGAGATGTACGGGGACGCCGCCGCGGCCGACTGGCTGGACGCGCTTCCCGCGCTGACCGAGCAGGCGCTCACCGCCGGGGGCGGCCTCACCGTGGAGCGGGTGGCCGCCCCGGGTGGGCGCAGCTCCCTGGTGGTTCTGGTGCGGCGGGCCGACGGGACCCCGGCAGCGCTGAAGATCGCCCCGCCGGTCGCCGGTCCCGGGCTGGAGCGGGCGGCGCTGGAGCACTGGAACGGGTGGGGCGCGGTGAAGCCGCTGGACGCGCCGGAGCTCGACGCGTCCGGTGCGCTGCTGATGGAGCGGCTGCACCACGAGGTGTCGCTGCGCTCGCTGCCGGAGGCCAAGGCCCTGCTGGAGGCGGCGGGCACGCTGCGGCGGCTGTGGGTGGAGCCGCCGACGGGACACGCCTTCGAGAGCGTGGCCGGGCGGACCGATCGGCAGAGCGCCGGGATGCGGACGGCCGCCGAGGCCGATCCGGAGCTGGCGCCGCTGGTGGACGCGGCGCTCGCGGCGCGGGCGGAGCTGGTCGCGGGATCACCCGAACTCCTGCTGCTGCACGGCAACTTCCGGCAGAGCAAGGTGTTCTCCGGGGAGCGGGCGCCGTGGCTGACGGTGGGCCCGGAGCCGTTGGTGGGCGAGCGCGCCTATGACCTGGCGCGGCTGGTGCGGGACCGGGTGGAGGATCTGATCGCCTCGCCCGGTGGCCCGGTGACGGCCCGGCGACGGGTCAAGAGGCTGGCGGAGTCGTTGGAGGTGGAGCAGGCGCGGCTGCACGGCTGGACGCTGTTCCGGGCGGTCGAGTCGGGCACCCGCGCGCTGGCCGAGGGGCGGCGGCAGATGGGCGAGGTCAACCTGGAGTTCGCGGGCTGGCTGTAGCCGCGCGACGTACGGAGAAGGCCCCCGCGCGATTCCGCGCGGGGGCCTTCTCAGCCACTGATCAGGCCAGGTCGGCCGTCAGGCGGGCGATCGCCTCGTCGACGGTCAGCTCCTCGCGCTCGCCGGTGCGGCGGTCCTTCAGCTCCAGGACGCCGTCGGCGGAGCGGCGGCCCGCGACGAGGATCTTGGGCACACCGAGCAGCTCGGAGTCGGTGAACTTCACGCCGGGCGAGACGCCGGGGCGGTCGTCGACCAGGACCCGCAGGCCCGCCGCGTTGAGCTTCTCCGAGACGTCGAGGGCCAGCTCCGTCTGGAGGGCCTTGCCCGCGGCGACGACGTGGACGTCGGCCGGGGCGATCTCGCGGGGCCAGCACAGGCCCTTGTCGTCGGCGGTCTGCTCGGCGAGGGCGGCGACGGCGCGGGAGACGCCGATGCCGTACGAGCCCATGGTGACCCGGACGGGCTTGCCCTGCTGGCCGAGGACGTCGAGCTGGAAGGTGTCGGCGTACTTGCGGCCGAGCTGGAAGATATGACCGATCTCGATGGCGCGGTCCAGGGTGAGGCCGGTGCCGCACTTCGGGCAGGGGTCGCCCTCCTCGACCACGACGACGTCGAGGTACTGGTCGACCTCGAAGTCGCGGCCGGCGACGACGTTCCTCGCGTGCTTGCCGTCCCGGTTGGCGCCGGTGACCCAGGAGGTGCCGGGGGCGACACGGGGGTCGGCGAGGTAGCGGACCTTCTCCAGGCCCTGGGGGCCGACGTATCCGCGTACGAGGTCGTCGCGGCCGACGAAGTCCTCGGCGGTGACCAGCTCGACGACGGCGGGGGCCAGGTGCTCGCCGAGCTTGCCGAGGTCGACCTCGCGGTGGCCGGGAACACCGACGGCCACGATCTCGCCGTCCACCTTGACCAGCAGGTTCTTCAGGGTGGCGGAGGCGGGGACGCCCAGGTGCGCGGCGAGCGTCTCGATGGTCGGGGTGTCGGGGGTGTCCAGCTCCTCGACCGGGCCGTGCGCCGAGCCGTCGACCGGGGCGAGCGCGAAGGTCACGGCCTCGGTGTTGGCGGCGTAGTCGCAGTTCGGGCAGTCGGCGAAGGTGTCCTCACCGGCGGCGGCGGGGGCGAGGAACTCCTCGGAGGCGGAGCCGCCCATCGCGCCGGAGACGGCGGAGACGATGCGGTGGTCCAGGCCGAGGCGCTCGAAGATCTTGATGTACGCGGCCCGGTGCAGGGCGTAGGAGTGCGCGAGGCCCTCGTCGGTGGTGTCGAAGCTGTACGAGTCCTTCATCTGGAACTCGCGGCCGCGGAGCACGCCGGAGCGGGGGCGGGCCTCGTCGCGGTACTTCGTCTGGATCTGGTACAGCATCACCGGCAGGTCCTTGTAGGACGTGCACTGGTCCTTGACGGTCTGGGTGAAGATCTCCTCGTGGGTGGGGCCGAGGAGGTAGTCGCCGCCCTTGCGGTCCTTGAGGCGGAAGAGCAGGTCGCCGTACTCCTCCCAGCGGCCCGACGCCTCGTAGGGCTCCTTGGGCAGCAGGGCGGGCAGCAGGACCTCCTGCGCGCCGATGGCGTCCATCTCCTCGCGGACCACGCCGGAGATGTTGTCCAGGACCTTCTTGCCGAGCGGCAGCCAGGACCAGATGCCGGCCGCGTTGCGGCGGACGTACCCGGCGCGGACCAGCAGCTTGTGGCTGAGCGTCTCGGCGTCCGCCGGGTCGTCGCGCAGTGTCTTGACCATCAATCGGGACATGCGCTGGACCTGGGCCATGATGAACTCCTGCTCGCAAGGGTGGTGAGCCCGAGGTTAGCCGGGCGGTGCGGGCTGGCGGAAATCCATTCAGGCCCCGGGCCTCGCGCGCAGCAGCGGCAGGGGCGCGCCCATGACCGCGTAGGGCTGCGGGGCGCTCGGGAAGACGACCTGTCGGGCCAGATCGCGGTAGCCCAGCGAGCGGTACAGGGTGCGGGCCGGGCTGTCCTTGTCGATCGCCGAGAGGATCGACCGGGGGTGGCCCACGGCGTCGGTGATGGCGGTGATCAGAGTGCGGCCGATACCGCGCCGCTGGTGGTCCGGGTGGACGTGGAGTTCGGTGATGACGAAGGAGTCGTCGAGCCAGCCGTCGGAGCCGGTGGCCCGCAGGTAGGGCTCGACGACGGTGGACCACCACTGGGCGCGGTCGTTGGGCAGCCCGTAGACGAAGCCGACGAGCCGTCCGTCGGGGGTGGTGGCGCCGAGTGCGCGGGCGTGGGGGTGTTCCAGGTGTCTGAGGACGATGTGCCGGCGTACGTCGATCTCGTCCTGGCTCAGTCCGAAGGCGACCGCCTGGACGCGCAGGGCTTCGTCGACGCGGGCGGCCAGGTCGACGGGGCCGATCTCGGCGCCGGGTGCTGCGGGGCCTTCTCCGGGGACTGCTGCTGCCATGCGGGAACCCTACTGGCCGGGGCGGGCGGTCAGAACCGCGCGTTCCCGGGGCGGGCGCGCGGGACCGCTCAGAACAGGACGCTCATGAACGCGCCGGTCTCGCGGAAGCCGACACGGCGGTAGGCCTTGCGGGCGGGGGTGTTGTAGTCGTTGACGTACAGGCTGACGACGGGGGCGACGTCGGCGAGTGCGTAGCGCAGGACGGCGGCCATGCCCGTTTCGGAAAGGCCCTTGCCCCGGTGTTCGGGGGCGACCCAGACGCCCTGGATCTGGCAGGCCTGCGGGGTGGCCGCGCCGATCTCCGCCTTGAAGACGACCTTGCCGTCGTCGATGCGGGCGAAGGAGCGGCCGGCGCCGATGAGTTCGGCGACGCGGGCCTGGTAGAGGAGTCCGCCGTCGCCGGCGAGGGGGGAGATGCCGACCTCCTCGGTGAACATCGCCACGCAGGCCGGCATCAGGGCCTCGGTCTCGTCCTTGCGGATGCGGCGGACGAGCGGGTCGGGGGTGACGTCGGCGGAGAGGCTCTCGGTGACCATGAGGGGCTGGTTGGCGCGGACCTCGCGGGCGGGGCCCCAGCTGGGTTCGAGGAGCCGCCAGAGCTGGGTGGTGGGTTCGGCGGGGCCGACGATGGAGGAGCAGCGGCGGCCGGCCCTGCGGGCCCGGTCGGCGAAGGCGCGGACGGCCTCGGGCCCGGCGCAGATGGGGACGAGGTTGGCGCCGGAGTAGCACAGGGAGCGGAGCATGCCGTCGGCGTACCAGCCCCACATCTCGCCGCCGAGGCGCCAGGGGTCGAGCCCCGCGACGTGCACGCGGGACGTCACGAAGGCGTTGACCACGGGCTCGCTCTCCAGGACGGCGAGCGCTGCTCGGAGGTCGCTGGGTTCGAGGACCCGGGTGGTGGTCTGCGTCAACACGAGGGGGCCTCACCATGCGGTCTGCTGATTTCCGCACTTTAACCGACGAGCCTGTCGAACGCCGCTCGAGTCCGGAAGACGGTCTCCGGGCAGGGCGGGAGCCGGTCTCCGGACTGGGCGGTGGCGCGGGCGGAGCCGGCCCCGGACACGCCGCCGCCCCACCGGGTGCGGGGCCCGACGGGGCGGCGATGAGCTGGGAGGGGGCGGTTCAGCTGATGGAGACCTCGGGCTCGCCGGACGGGATGCCGTCCTTCTCCATCTGCTCGGCGATCTTCATGGCCTCTTCGATGAGGGTCTCGACGATCTTCGACTCGGGGACGGTCTTGATGACCTCTCCCTTCACGAAGATCTGGCCCTTGCCGTTGCCGGAGGCGACGCCGAGGTCGGCCTCGCGGGCCTCGCCGGGGCCGTTGACGACACAGCCCATGACGGCGACGCGCAGCGGGACCTCCATGCCCTCCAGGCCGGCGCTGACCTGGTCGGCGAGCTTGTAGACGTCGACCTGGGCGCGGCCGCAGGACGGGCAGGAGACGATCTCCAGGCGGCGCTGCTTGAGGTTGAGCGCCTCCAGGATCTGGAGGCCGACCTTGACCTCCTCGGCCGGCGGGGCCGAGAGGGAGACGCGGATGGTGTCGCCGATGCCCTCGGAGAGCAGCGCGCCGAACGCGACGGCCGACTTGATGGTGCCCTGGAACGCCGGTCCGGCCTCGGTGACGCCGAGGTGCAGCGGGTAGTCGCTCTGGGCGGCGAGCTGGCGGTAGGCGTTGACCATCACGACCGGGTCGTTGTGCTTGACCGAGATCTTGATGTCGCCGAAGCCGTGCTCCTCGAAGAGGGACGCCTCCCACAGGGCCGACTCGACGAGGGCCTCGGGGGTGGCCTTGCCGTACTTCTTCAGGAGCCGCGCGTCCAGGGAGCCGGCGTTGACGCCGATCCGGATCGGGGTGCGGGTCTCGGCGGCCGCCTTCGCGATCTCCTTGACCTTGTCGTCGAACTGCTTGATGTTGCCCGGGTTCACCCGGACCGCGGCGCAGCCGGCGTCGATCGCGGCGAAGACGTACTTCGGCTGGAAGTGGATGTCGGCGATCACCGGGATCTGCGACTTCCGGGCGATCGTGGCGAGCGCGTCGGCGTCGTCCTGCGTCGGGCACGCGACGCGGACGATCTGGCAGCCGGACGCCGTCAGCTCGGCGATCTGCTGGAGCGTGGCCCCGATGTCCGACGTGCGTGTCGTCGTCATCGACTGCACGGAGACGGGCGCGTCGCCGCCGACCGCGACCGTGCCGACCTGGATCTGTCGGCTGACCCTTCGGTCGGCGAGCTTGGTCGGAACGGCCGGCATTCCGAGAGAAATCGCAGTCATGCGCTGTGCATCCCCAAGGTGTGGATCAAGGTCCCGAGATCGGCGGGCTCCAGCCTTCGAGGTTACGGCACCGGAGGCGGGACGGACGCACGGTGTCGACAAGTCCACCCATTGGTGAGCGGCCGGACACGGGGTGTGTGCCCGGCCGACACCCGGGGTGCCGCGCGGCCGTCAGGAGATCTTGACGGGGTTCACGATGTCGGCGACCAGGACCAGCAGTGTGAAGCAGATGAAGAGTCCGGCGACGACGTAGGCGACCGGCATCAGCCGGGCCACGTCGAACGGGCCGGGGTCGGGGCGCCGGAAGACCTTGGCGAGATTGCGCCGCAGGGACTCCCAGAGCGCGCCCGCGATGTGCCCGCCGTCCAGCGGGAGCAGCGGCAGCATGTTGAACAGGAACAGCGAGAGGTTGAAGCCCGCGAGCAGGAACAGCATCATCGCGACCTGGTTCTGCGCCGGGATGTCGAGGTTCATCACCTCGCCGCCGATCCGGGCCGCGCCCACCACGCCGACCGGCGAGTCGTCGGCCCGTTGGCCGTCGCTGAAGGCGGCGTCCCAGAGGGCCGGGATCTTGGACGGCAGCGCGATGATCGAGTCGACGCCGTTCTCGATCATGTCGCCCATGCGGACGGTGGAGTCGGCGAAGGAGAGCGGCACGATCTCGGTCCGGGCGGCGAAGCCCAGATAGCCCGCCTTGATGAACTGGTCCGGGACGACCTGGCCGTTGCCGTCCTTCTTCGCGACGGCGTTCTCGCGCAGGACGGCGTCGAGGGTCACTTCCCTGCCGTCGCGCTCGACGACGAGGGTGGCGGGGCCGATGGTCTCGCGGATGCGGTCCGAGAGCGTCGCCCAGTCGTCGACCTTCTTCCCGTCGAAGGCGACGATCCTGTCGCCCTCCTTCAGACCGGCGGCCTTGGCGGGCGAGACCGGGTCGCCGTCCTTGCAGGTCTCGCGCTCGTCGCTCTGCGAGATCACGCACTGCTGGACGCCGGCGACCTCGGTGGTCTGGGTCTGGAAGCCGAAGGTCATCGCGACGCCCATGAAGATGGCGACCGCGAGGATCAGGTTCATGAAGGGGCCGGCGAACATCACGATGACGCGCTTCCACGGCTTGCGCGTGTAGAAGAGCCGCTTCTCGTCGCCCGGCTCCAGCTCCTCGTAGGCGGCGGAGCGGGCGTCCTCGATCATGCCGCGCCAGGGCGAGGTGGAGCGGGCTTCCAGCCGGCCGTCGGGTCCCGGCGGGAACATCCCGATCATCCGGATGTAGCCGCCGGCCGGGATGGCCTTGATGCCGTACTCCGTGTCGCCCTTCTTCTTCGACCAGATCGTCGGGCCGAAGCCGACCATGTACTGCGGGACCCGGATGCCGAACATCTTGGCCGTGGAGAGGTGGCCCAGCTCGTGCCAGGCGATGGAGAAGAGCAGGCCCACGACGAAGACGGCGATCCCCAGGACCGTCAGCAGGACCGAGGTCAGACTCATGCGCGCGCCTCCGCTGTCGCTTTCGCCGAGAGTTCCCGGGCCCGTGCGCGGGCCCACGTTTCCGCTTCGAGGACGTCCGCGACGCTGAGCGAGGTTCCCGGGGCGGGGGTGCCGTGTTCGGACACCACAGCGGTGACCGTATCCATGATTCCGTTGAAGGGCAGCTGTCCGGCGAGGAAAGCGTCCACGCATTCCTCGTTCGCGGCGTTGAAGACGGCCGGCGCCGTGCCGCCGAGCCCGCCCACGTGCCGGGCGAGGCCGACCGACGGGAAGGCCTCGGTGTCCAGCGGGAAGAACTCCCAGCTGGACGCCTTCGTCCAGTCGAAGGCCGGGGCGGCGTCCGGGACGCGCTGGGGCCAGCCGAGGCCGATGGCGATGGGGCCGCCCATGTCCGGCGGGGTGGCCTGGGCGAGTGTGGAGCCGTCGCTGAACTCGACCATGGAGTGCACGTAGGACTGCGGGTGGACCACGACCTCGATCCGGTCGAACGGAATGTCGTAGAGGAGGTGCGCCTCGATGACCTCCAGGCCCTTGTTGACCAGGGTCGCGGAGTTGACCGTGATGACCGGTCCCATCGCCCAGGTCGGGTGGGCGAGCGCCTGCTCCCGGGTGACGTCGGCCAGCTCCTCGCGCGTACGGCCCCGGAAGGGGCCGCCGGAGGCGGTGACGACGAGCTTGCGGACGTCGGCGCGGGTGCCGGCGGCCAGCGCCTGGAAGAGCGCGGCGTGCTCGGAGTCGACCGGGATGATCTGGCCGGGGGCGGCGAGCGCCTTCACCAGCGGGCCGCCGACGATCAGCGACTCCTTGTTGGCGAGGGCGAGCGTGCGGCCCGCCTTCAGCGCGGCCAGGGTGGGGGCGAGCCCGATCGAGCCGGTGATGCCGTTGAGCACGGTGTGGCAGGCGCTCGCGGCGAGGGTGGCGGCCGCGTCGGGTCCGGCCAGGATCTCGGGGAGCGGCTCGCCGGGCCCGTAGGTCTCCCGCAGCGCCGTGCGCAGGGCGGGGACCGTGTCCTCGACGGCGACGGCGACCTTGCCGACCCGCAGCCGGCGGGCCTGCTCGGCCAGCAGGGCGACCCGGCCGCCGGCGGCCGAGAGCGCCGTGACCCGGAAGCGGTCGGGGTTGCGCAGGACCAGGTCGATGGCCTGGGTGCCGATGGACCCGGTGGAGCCGAGGATCACGAGATCCCGGCGGCCGTCCGCGGCGTCGAAGACGAGATGCGGATCGGCGAGGGGGGCGGGGCTGTCGCTCATGCCCCCATTGTTGCCGCTCCGGCTGTGTGCGGGGACAGCGCGTCCCGTGTGGGCCGCGCCGCCCCCTCCCGTCAGCGCGCCACCAGGCCGTCCGCGAAGTCCTGGAACACCTCGTGGAAGCGCGGGAACGTCTTGCGTACGCAGCCGGGGTCGTCGTACGTCAGTCCTGGGGTGCGCAGTCCGGCGACCGCGAAGGACATCACGATGCGGTGGTCGCCGTGGGTGGCGATCCCGGTCGGCTTCGGTGTCCCGGGGTGGATCTCGATCCAGTCGGGCCCGGTGTGGACGGTGATGCCCATGGCGCGCAGGTTCTCGGCGCACGCCTCCAGCCGGTCGCACTCCTTGACCCGGGTGTTGGCGACGTCCTCGATCCGCACGGGCCCGTCCGCGTGGGGGGCGATGGCGGCGAGGGTCGGCATGGTGTCGGAGATGTCGCGCATGTTGACGGTGATCCCGCGGAGCCGGCCCTCGGAGCGCACGGTGGTCGCGGCCGGTCCCACCTCCACCTCGGCGCCCATGTCCCGCAGGACGTCGACGAAACGCAGGTCGCCCTGGAGCGCGCCGGTGCCGAGGCCGGGGACGGTGACCTCGCGGCCGGTGAGGGCGGCGGCGGCGAAGAAGTAGCTCGCGGTGGAGGCGTCGGGCTCGACGGCGTAGGCGGTGGCCCGGTAGCCGCCGGGAGGGACGGTGAAGGTGTTCCCCTCCCGCAGTACCTCCACGCCGAAGTCGCGCATCATCGCGAGGGTGATCTCGACGTACGGCGCGGAGACCAGCTCGGTGACCTCGATCCGCAGCCCCTTCGCGGTGAGCGGTCCGAGCATCAGCAGTGCGGTGAGGTACTGGGACGACTCCCCCGCGTCCAGGGCGATCTCGCCGCCCTCGATCCCGGCGGCCCGGACGGTCAGCGGGTGGTGCCCCTCGGCCGCCTCGTGGCGCAGGTCGACGCCGAGGGCGGTGAGGGCGCGGGTGAGCGGGGCGAGCGGGCGGCGGCGCATCTGGGCGGAGGCGTCGAAGCGGTACGTGCCGGAGGCGGCGGCCGCGACGAGGGTGGGCAGGAAGCGGGCGGTGGTCGCGCCGTCGCGGCAGAAGACGTCGGCGTCGGGGGCGGCGGGCCCGGCGGGGCGGCCCTCGACGTGCCAGCGGTCGGCCTCCCGGTCGACCCTGTAGCCGAGGCTCGTCAGGCCCTCGGCGAAGCCCTCGGTGTCGTCCGAGCGCAGCGGTCGCAGCAGGGTGGTGGTGCCGTCCGCCGCGGCGGCCAGGAAGAGGGCGCGGGCGGTGACGGACTTGGAGCCGGGGATCTCGATGACGGTCACGCCCCTCATCCTGCCCGGCCGCGGACGGGGCGTACGAGGTGCGTCCGGTGCGTGGACGGGGCGTACGGGGTGCGTGCGTCCCGTGCGTGGACGGGGGACGCACCCCGGTCGGCCCCGGGGCTCAGCGCACCGGGCGGTGCTGGTTCTCCTGGACGGAGGGACCCGGGGTGGCGTCCGCGATCCAGGGGCCCTCGCCGCTGGGGTCGACGACACCCTCCTCCAGCCAGGTGTACGTCCCCGCCAGGACGCCGTCGACGACGCGCCGGTCGAGGTCGTCGGTGTTGGACCACAGGCGGGTGAACAGTTCCTCGACCCGGATGCGGGCCTGCCGGCAGAAGGCGTCCGCGAGCTGGTAGGCCTCGCGGCCGTGCTCTCCCGTCCCGCGCAGGTGCTCGGCGCGGACGCAGGCGGCGCTCATCGCGAAGAGTTCCGCCCCGATGTCGACGATCCGGCCGAGGAAGCCCTGCTTGGTCTCCATCCGCCCCTGCCAGCGGGACATGGCGTAGAAGGTGGACCGGGCCAGCTTGCGCGAGGACCGTTCGACGTACCGGAGGTGACCGGAGAGGTCGCGGTGCCCGGTCGGGTGGAACTCGGCGTACCTACGCGGCAGTTGTCCCGGCCCGGCGACGAGCTTGGGCAGCCAGCGGGCATAGAACCCGGCGGCGTTCGCGCCCGCCTTGGCCTTGGCGGAGAGCGGCTTTTCGGGGTCGATGATGTCGCCCGCGACCTTGAGGTGGGCGTCGACGGCCTCGCGGGCGATCAGCAGGTGCATGATCTCGGTGGAGCCCTCGAAGATCCGGTTGATCCGCATGTCCCGGAGCATCTGCTCGGCGGGCACGGCGCGTTCGCCGCGGGCGGCCAGCGACTCGGCGGTCTCGAAGCCCCGGCCGCCGCGGATCTGGACCAGTTCGTCGGCGATCAGCCAGCCCATCTCGGAGCCGTACAGCTTGGCGAGGGCGGCCTCGATGCGGATGTCGTTGCGGTCCTCGTCGGCCATCTGCGAGGAGAGGTCGACGATGGCCTCCAGTGCGAAGGTGGTTGCCGCGATGAACGAGATCTTGGAGCCGACCGCCTCGTGCCTGGCGACGGGCCGACCCCACTGCTCGCGTACGGCGGACCATTCGCGGGCGATCTTCAGCGACCACTTGCCGACGCCCACGCACATCGCGGGCAGCGAGAGACGGCCGGTGTTGAGCGTGGTCAGGGCGATCTTCAGCCCGGCGCCCTCCGGCCCGATCCGGCAGGCGCCGGGCACCCGGACCCGGTGGAAGCGGGTGACGCCGTTCTCGATGCCGCGCAGGCCCATGAAGGCGTTGCGGTGCTCGACGGTGACGCCGGGGGCGTCGGCCTCGACGACGAACGCGGTGATGCCGCCGGGATGGCCCTCGGAGACGGGGACCCGGGCCATGACGACCAGGAGGTCGGCGACGACGCCGTTGGTGGTCCAGAGCTTCACACCGTCGAGGACGTAGTCCGGCCCGTCGGGCACCGCGGAGGTGGCGAGGCGGGCCGGGTCGGAGCCGACGTCCGGCTCGGTCAGTAGGAAGGCGGAGATGTCGGTGGTGGCCAGCCGGGGCAGGTAGACGTCCTTCTGCTCCTGGGTGCCGAAGATCTTCAGGGGCTGCGGTACGCCGATCGACTGGTGCGCGGAGAGCAGCGCGCCAATCGCGGGGCTGACCGAGCCGGCCAGGGCGAGCGCCTTGTTGTAGTACACCTGGGTGAGGCCGAGCCCGCCGTACTTGGTCTCGATCTTCATCCCGAGCGCGCCCAGCTCCTTGAGCCCGGCGATCACCTCATCGGGGATCTTCGCCTCGCGCTCGATCCGCGCGCTGTCGACGTGCGTCTCGCAGAACGTGCGCAGCCGCGCCAGGAACTCCTCGCCGCGCCGGATGTCGTCGGGCGGCGGCAGGGGGTGCGGATGGATCAGATCCAGGCGGAAGCGCCCCAGGAACAGCTCCTTGGCGAAGCTGGGCTTGCGCCAGTCCTGCTCCCGGGCGGCCTCGGCGACCCGACGCGCCTCGCGTTCGGTGACCTTGGGCGCCCCGGGGGCCTGAGGGGTGTTGTGTGGTGCGGACATGAGGGACCTCACCTCGCCGCGCGCCATCGGACGGATGGACCCCTGGACCTGGACGCACGGACTGCTAGTCGCTGCTTACTGGTCCGTATGTAACCCGAGTACCCGTGGTTCGGCACCCGCACGAGTGCCCGCGCGCGGATACGCGGACGGCCCGAACCCCCGCACAGTGGGCTCGGACCGTCCGTTTCGCGCCCCCGCCCGCACCCGCTGTCCAGGCGGGGGCGCGGGCGGGGGTCGTCCGGGGTGTTACAGCGCGAGGCCGGTGAGGACCAGGACGCGCTCGTAGGTGTAGTCGTCCATGGCGTAGCGGACACCCTCGCGGCCGACGCCGGACTGCTTGGCGCCGCCGTACGGCATCTGGTCGGCGCGGTACGAGGGGACGTCGCCGATGATCACGCCGCCGACCTCCAGGGCACGGTGGGCGCGGAAGGCGGTCTGGAGGTCGTGGGTGAAGACGCCCGCCTGGAGGCCGTAGGCGGAGGAGTTGACGGCGGCGAACGCCTCGGCCTCGCCGTCCACCTTCTGGAGGGACATGACCGGGCCGAAGACCTCTTCGCAGGAGAGCTTCACACCGTCGGGAAGGCCGGCGACGACGGTCGGGGCGTAGGTGGCCCCGTCGCGCTTGCCGCCGGTGAGCAGCTGGGCGCCGCCCTGGACGGCCTCGTCGACCCAGGACTCGACGCGCTTGGCCGCGTCCTCGCTGACGAGGGGGCCGACGTCGGTGGCGGCGTCGGCCGGGTCACCGGTGACCAGGGCCTCGACGGCGGCGACGATCTTGGGGACGAGCCGGTCGTAGACGGCGGCGTCGGCGATGACGCGCTGCACGGAGATGCAGGACTGGCCGCCCTGGTAGTTGGAGAAGGTGGCGATCCGGGTGGCGGCCCAGTCGAGGTCCGCCTCGGAGGCGTAGTCGCCGAGGACGACGGCCGCGCCGTTGCCGCCGAGTTCCAGGGTGCAGTGCTTGCGGGGCGCCGACTCCATGATCGCGTAGCCGACCGGGCCGGAGCCGGTGAAGGAGATGACCGGGAGCCGCTCGTCCTGGACGAGTGCGGGCATCTTGTCGTTGGGGACCGTCAGGACGGACCAGGAGCCGGCCGGGAGGTCGGTCTCGGCGAGCAGCTCGCCCAGGACGAGGGAGGAGATCGGGGTGGCGGGGGCCGGCTTGAGGATGATCGGGGCGCCGACGGCGATGGCCGGGGCGACCTTGTGGGCGCTGAGGTTCAGCGGGAAGTTGAAGGGCGCGATGCCGAGGACGGCGCCGCGCGGGAAGCGCCGGGTCAGCCCGAGGCGGCCGGTGCCGCCGAGGTCGGTGTCGAGCCGCTGGGCCTCGCCGCCGTTGAAGCGGCGGGCCTCCTCGGCGGCGAACCGGAACACGGACACGGCCCGGCCGACCTCGCCGCGGGCCCACTTGATCGGCTTGCCGTTCTCCGCCGAGATCAGCTGGGCGATCTCCTCGGTGCGCTCCGTCAGCCGCCGTACGACGTGGTCGAGGGCCGCGGCCCGGACGTGCGCCGGGGTGGCGGCGAACTCGTCGCGCACCGCGTGGGCGGCGGCGACGGCCTCCTCGACCTGGGCGTCGGTCGGCACGCTGACGGTGCCGACGAGGCGTCCGTCGTACGGGTTGGTGACGTCGAAGCTGTCGGCACCGGTGGCCTGGCGGCCGGCCACCCAGAAGGCGTGGGGCGAAGTCATGGAGGTTCCGGCCCTTCGGAGGTCGTGAGGAGGTCGTGCGTGAGGAGGTGGTGCGTGAGGAGGTGGTGCGTGAGGAGGTGGTGACCGAAGTCGTGACCGAAGTCATGACGAAGGTCATGGGCGCCCGGGAGGCTCCCGTCCGTGCGTCCCACGGTAGGGCGGGGAGGCCTCGATCGTGTTTGTCCGGGGTGGAGTGGGCTGGGCGTCCGCTGCTCCGATTTGGCCAGGGGCTTACGGGTGGGCCCGGGCCCGGGGGCGTGGGTGGGCCGGGGCTTGAGAGTGGGCGCGAGAATGCGGGTGTGCGCGGGCCCCGGGGGTGCGGGTGGGCCGGGGGTTGAGAGTGGGCCCCGGCCCGGGGGTTACGGGTGGCCCGGGGGTGCGGGTGGGCGCGAGCCCGGGGGATGCGGGTGGGCGCGGGCCCCGGGGGTGCGGGTGGGCCGGGGCTACTCCTCGGCTGGCGTCGCCGCCTCGGTCGTCTTGAGGGCGAGCCACAGCTCCATGCGGACGTCCGGGTCGTCCAGCGAGCGCCCCAGGATCTCCTCCACGCGGCGCATCCGGTAGCGCAGGGTGTGCCGGTGCACGCCCAGGTCGGCGGCGGCGGCGTCCCACTGGCCGTGGCGGGAGAGCCAGGCGCGCAGGGAGGCCACGAGGTCGCCGCGGCCCTTGGCGTCGTGCTCGTACAGCGCGCGGAGCATGCCGTCGGCGAAGGCCCGTACCGCGTCGTCGGCGAGCAGCGGGAGTACCGAGCCGGCGGCCAGCTCCTCGTGCTCGACCAGCGCCCTGCCGCGCCTGCGGGCGACGGAGAGGGCCTGTTCGGCCTGCTTGTACGCGGCGGAGACGGCGATCGGGCCCGAGGGGGCGGAGAGGCCGACCACGACGGCGCTGTCCTCGGCGCCGCCCTCGCGCGGGGCGCGGTCGTCCTGGGCCTCGGCGTAGGCGGCGCAGGCGGCGACGGCGGAGCCGCCGTCCGCGGCGAGGACGACGACGCGCTCGCCCTCGGGGACCAGGAGCAGCGCCTCGCCGGAGCGGGCGGCGGCGGCCTCCATCGTCTCGGTGAGCAGCTCGGAACCGGCGGGGGCGGCGGTCTCGGCGATGAGCAGCCGGAACGGGGCGTCGAGCAGCCCGCCGTAGAGGTCGCCGGCGACCGCCCGCGCGTGGTCGGGCTGTCCGGCGAGGAGCATGCGCAGGACGGCGGCGCCCAGGCGCTGCTCGGCGCCCTGGAGGGAGCGGGAGCGGGCGGTGGTCAGGGTGAGCAGGGCGACGGCGGAGTGCACGGCGTAGCGCTCGGCGGTCCCGAGCGCCGCTCCCGTACCGACGGCCAGCGCGCCGCGGGCCCGACGGCCGGAGCCCAGCGACTGGAGCTCGACCCGGTCCTCGCTGTCGCCGACGACGATGCTGGCGGGGGCGGGGCGGTCCCGGAGGCGTTCGACGTCGGGGGTGAGACGGGCGGCGCGGCGGGCGGCCCAGTCGGGGGCGGCGGCCAGGACCGCTCCGGAGGTGTCGTACAGCGCGGCCCAGCCGTCGATGTGGGCGGCGAGCCGGGCGAGGAGGTCGGCGGGCCCGTCCCCGGCGAGTGCGGCCTTCGTCAGCTCGCGCTGGGCCTCGAAGCCGGCGGTGACCGCACGGTACTGGTCGGCGGCGATGGCCGCGGAGACGGCCTTGCTGATGGCGAGGAACGGGGTGCGGCGGGGAACTTCGAGGAGCGGCAGCCCCGCCTCCTCGGCGGCCTCCACGAGGGCGGCCGGGATGTCGTCGTAGTTCACCCCGACCGCGAACCCCACCCCGGCGACCCCGGCCCCGGCCAGCCGCCGCACGTAACGCCGCATGGACTCGGGGTCGTCGGCGTCGAGATTGGTGGCGGTCACGAGGAGGAGTTCGCCGCCGTCCATGTACGGGACGGGGTCGGCCAGCTCGCTGGCGTGGGCCCAGCGCACGGGGGTGCCGAGCCGGTCCGCGCCCGCGCGCACGGTGAGCTTGAGCGCCGAGTGCTGGAGGAGCGAGGCGAGCGTGGGGGGCATGGGCCGGGAACCCTCAAGGTCGGGGACGAGGTCGCGGCGCCACCGTGCGGACGGCCGGATCGCCGGCCGGATCGGTGCCACCTAATTTCGCCGTCGCGTATGAACGGCTGTCTCCGATTCTGCCAGGGCGGCAGAGTGCCGGTCACCGCTCTCAGCCGCCCTTCGGCCTACTTCCCGGTAGGTGCCTCGGAGCCCCGGCAGGCACCTCAGCCGTCGAGGTGGACGAGGAGGGGGGGCGCGTGTTCGCCCTGAACGGTGGTGAGCGAGAGGACGGCGTGCCCGGCCGGCACCGCGTACGCCAGCTCCGAGGCCGACCAGCGCTCCCGCTCGACCTGCCGTACGGTCACCGCGTCCGTGGTCACGGCCTTGCCGGTGACGAGTTTGCGCAGGGCGTGCAGGGCGCGGGTGAACGGCTGGTCGGCGAAGACGGTGTGCTGGGCGACTTCGCGGGTCTCGACCCATTCCTTGCCCCAGGCTTCGGCGAAGCGGGCGCCTTCCCAGGTGGTGATGCCGGGGAACGTCATCAGGCAGCCAACCGCGCCGAGCAGCGCCGCGTGCAGATGCGGCCCCACGTCGTCGAGGGATCGTACGGCCAGGACCGCCCCGGCGTTCAGCTGCCGCAGACGCTGCACCGCCCGGACGGAGTCGGTGGTCATCGCGCTCGCGGCATCGTCCAGTACGAGCGCGGCGAAGAGCGAGGCGTCCCGACGCGCACCGACGCTGGAGACGAACTGGGCGAAGACCAGACGGGTGAGGATGCGCGAGGCCTCGGGGTGACTTCGCTCCGGCAGCACGATCCGGACGCGCACCGGATGTTCCAGGGCGCGCAGGGAGAAGGGCCTGGACCGGCCCCGGGTGTCGAAGAAGGTACTGAACGCGGGCCTGTCGAGAAAGGCGATCCGGTCCGCGAGCACTCCGCTGAGGTCTGCGGACGTACCCAGCTGGCGCTCGCGTGCGTCGACCTCCCGCAGATAGGAACGGTGTTCCTCCGGCCGGAGGTCATCGCGGAGCAGGTCCAACACCTGACGACCGCCGTCGAGCAGTTCCCGCAGTTCCGGCAGCGAAGGGAAGCGGCCGCGGGCTGCGTTGAACGGACCGATCAGCTGGCCCAGGGTGACAGCGGCCCGCCGACTGTCCACATCCGGCATATCGCCGGTGAAGGCCTCCGACAGGAGCATCGCGGCCTCGTCCGGGTCGGTGATCCCGCCGTAGAGGTCGAGGTCGTACACCGAGTCCGCGTCACCGATCTTCACCACGACGTCGTAGGAAGCCTCAGGACCCAGCTCGACGCCTTCGGCGGAGACGACGACCACGGCTGCCCGCCCGGCCAGTGCCTGGAGGGAGAGCGACTCCACCACCGGCCTCACCAGGCGTCGCGTCCGATCGAAGCCGTGGGGACCGACTGCCAGAAGCGAAGTACCGAGGACCGAAGGGTCGAGAGCCGCTCCCGCACCCCTCCGGGCGGAGGGATTGCGCGGATGTTCCGCGTAGGCGCCCATCCTCACCTGCGCGGTCAGCAGATCGTGGGTGGCGACGCGGACCGGGAGATCGCGGTCGCCCGAGGGATGCAGAGAGGCCGCCGCCCCGCGCTTCACCACTCCGTCGACGAAGACGCCGGGCGGAAGAGCTCCGGCCTCCACCCGCGACCACGCATGGCCGATCCTGGCGCAGTCGACATCGTTCATGCGCCGGGCGGCGACCTCGGCGGCAAGCCGGTCGGCGGCCCCGGGCTGTCCCGCAGCCCTCAGCTGCGGCCACACCGCGGGGTCCGCCCCCGTCTCGGGCTCGGCTTCCGGAGGGGCGACGACGGGGCCGGGTTTCCGGAAGAACTCCAGCCATCCGCCGGTCCGGGCGAACGGCCACAGCAGAGCCGCCCCGATCAGAACGTAGACGGCCACCCCCATGACGGCAGCCGTCTCCGGATCGCCTCGGAACACGGACACCGGCACCAGCGCGTGAAGGACGGCGTAGAAGAACGGAAGCAGGCTCGTGCCCAGGACGATCCACACCACCAGGAAACCCGCGAGCGCGGCAGCAAGCGCCCTGGCAGGTTGGGGCCGGTCCACGACCAGCCTCCGGTACAGCGCCGGCCAATTGCCGAGCCGCCCGCAGAAGTAGATCAGCAAGGCAGCGAAGAGACTGTTGTACACCGCGCTGGCAGTCCGCGCCGACTGCCCGGGTTCACCGCGCCACCATTCGGAGGGGGTGAACAGTTTCAGAGGGAGCCGCTGCACCGCGATGTAGTCGGTGCGCCAGACCGCCCACGCGAAGATCCCACAGGCGATCGAGATGAGCGCACCCACGACCAGAGCGCGGGTGGGCACCTCGGCCGAGTCTCCTGCCTGCCTGGGCCGGTACCCATACCGCCAGAGGCCGGGCTCGGCGTCCGCGCGATGCGCCCGGAGCCACTGCCGCACATCGAGGGCCGCGGCGGGCGACCGGGGCGGAAGCGGGGGCAGGGGAGGCGGGGGCGGCGTGGGCCGGGGCACCCTGGTGGCGCCGGGCTCGCTCCCGTAGGAGCCGCCGAGCCACCGCGCGCCGGGATCGCCCGCACCCTGCCCGCCCTGCTCACGCTGCGAGTCGTACGTGCCCTCGGTGCCCATTGCCACTGCTCCCCTGACGTGCCAAGGCGGTATCTCGGTGCAGTCGCTCAATCTAGTACCCGGAATCAGCACCTCATGGTCATTCCCGGTTCCCGGACCGCCTCGTCCCACCACCCGCCCGCCATCTGTCCGCCGAGGACAAGGACACACCTCCACCACTCCCGATCGGAGCATGCCCGCACTCCTCCCCCGCCCCTAGCCTGCGAGGAGAAGAGCGTCCGAAACACCCCCAGGAGCCCCTCATGACCGCAATTCCGCAGGAGCGCCGCGTCGTCACTGCCATCCCCGGCCCGAAGTCGGTGGAGCTGCAGGCCCGCCGCCTCGCCGCCGTCGCCGCAGGTGTGGGCTCCACCCTGCCGGTGTTCACCGCCCGTGCGGGCGGCGGGATCATCGAGGACGTGGACGGCAACCGTCTGATCGACTTCGGGTCCGGGATCGCCGTGACCTCCGTGGGCGCCTCCGCCGAGGCCGTGGTGCGGCGGGCCTCCGCGCAGCTCGCGGAGTTCACCCACACCTGCTTCATGGTCACGCCGTACGAGGGGTACGTCGAGGTCTGCGAGCAGCTCGCCGAGCTGACGCCGGGCGACCACGCGAAGAAGTCCGCGCTGTTCAACTCGGGCGCCGAGGCCGTCGAGAACGCCGTGAAGATCGCCCGCGCCCACACCAAGCGCACCGCCGTCGTCGTCTTCGACCACGGCTACCACGGCCGCACCAACCTCACCATGGGCATGACGGCGAAGAACATGCCGTACAAGCAGGGCTTCGGCCCGTTCGCGCCCGAGGTCTACCGCGTCCCGGTCGCCTACGGCTACCGCTGGCCGACCGGTGCCGAGAACGCCGGCGCCGAGGCGTCCGCGCAGGCCATCGACGAGATCACCAAGCAGATCGGCGCGGAGAACGTCGCCGCGATCATCATCGAGCCGGTGCTCGGCGAGGGTGGCTTCATCGAGCCGGCCAAGGGCTTCCTCCCGGCGATCGCGCGGTTCGCGAAGGACAACGGCATCGTGTTCGTCGCGGACGAGATCCAGTCCGGCTTCTGCCGTACCGGCCAGTGGTTCGCCTGCGAGGACGAGGGCATCGTCCCGGACCTGATCACCACCGCCAAGGGCATCGCCGGCGGTCTGCCGCTGTCCGCCGTGACGGGCCGCGCCGAGATCATGGACGCCGCGCACGCGGGTGGCCTGGGCGGTACGTACGGCGGTAACCCGGTGGCCTGCGCCGGTGCGCTCGGCGCCATCGAGACGATGCGCGAGCTGGACCTGAACGGGAAGGCCAAGCGGATCGAGGAGGTCATGAAGGGCCGCCTCGCCGAGATGCGGGCCAAGCTGCCGAACGGCGACATCATCGGCGACATCCGGGGCCGCGGCGCGATGATCGCGATCGAGCTCGTGAAGTCCGGCACGAAGGACCCGGACCCGGCGGCGGCCGGCGCGCTCGCGAAGGCCTGTCACGCCGAGGGCGTCCTGGTGCTGACCTGCGGTACGTACGGCAACGTCCTGCGCTTCCTGCCGCCGCTGGTGATCGGCGAGGACCTGCTGGACGAGGGCCTCGACGTGATCGAGCAGGCATTCGGCACGCTCTGAGTCCTTCGAACCCGGGACGGGCGGGGGCGGCCTTTCACCGCTTCCGTCCGCCATCCGGGTGAGGGCCTGTGAAGAACGTGTGCGGGGGCGATGGCGGGTGGTGGTGCCGACTGTCGGCCGCCGCTCCACTGCCGTACGGTTTCTGCAGATGAGAGGAACACCTCGGTCGCGGGAAACCTCGGCCGATGCCGGGCCGGGGCTTCCCCAGCGCCGTCCCGGGCGTGTGTTCGCGCACACCGGAGCCTCCGGCTCCGGGACTCCTCACCGATCGGACGGCCGCCCGCCCCACACCCCCCGGGGCGCGCGGCGAACCGATCTCGCCGGCCATCCCGGAACAACCCCCCCTGTTCCCGGGTGGCCGGCCCCTCTCGTTTCCGGCGTCCTGGGCCTGCTCGCCGTGGTCTTCGCGCTGATCACCTGGCAGGTCGCCGTCGAGGGTCCGCTGCTGCGGCTCGACGAGCGCGTGGGCGGGGAGCTGTTCGGTCACGGCCCGGCTCCGCTGACGCAGGTGCTCTCCGACCTCGGCGGGATGCCGGTGGCGCTTCCGGTCCTGATCTGCGCGGTCGGGTACGCGCTGTGGCGCGGCGCCCGGCGGCTCGCCGTGTACGCGGCCCTCACCATGGCGGCGGTGCCCGCGCTGGTGATCCCGCTGAAGGTGGCGACCGCCCGGCAGGGGCCGCTGACCGAGGCGGTCAACTACTACCCGTCCGGTCATACGGCGACGGCCGCCGTGGCGTACGGGGCGTCGGCCCTGGTGCTGCTGGCCCTCCCCCGTCCGTCGTGGCTCCGGGAGGCTTCCTGGCCGCGGGCGTGGATGATGCCCGTCGCCGCGATCCTGTTGACCACGGCGACGGGCATCGGTCTGGTGCTGCACGGCTACCACTGGCCGCTGGACGTGCTGGCCAGTTGGTGCCTGGGGCCTTGCGTGCTCGCGCCCCTGTGGTGGGTCAGTTGCCGAAGTAGGCGTCGAAGTTCTTCGAGAACTCCCAGTTGTTGAAGCGGTCCCAGTTGATGGACCAGGTCATCAGGCCGCGCAGGTCGGACCAGGTCCCGTGGGTCCGGTAGGAACCGCAGTCGGTCTTCTTGGTCAGGCAGTTGAGCGCCTTGTTGACCTCGGCCGGCGAGGTGTGGCCGTTGCCCGCCTGGGTGGAGGCCGGGAGGCCGATGGCGACCTGGTCGGGGCGCAGGCCGGGGAAGACCCGGCTGGTGTTGCCCGCCACCGGGAAGCCCGCGAGCAGCATGTCGGTCATCGCGATGTGGAAGTCCGCGCCGCCCATCGAGTGGTACTGGTTGTCCAGGCCCATGATCGGACCCGAGTTGTAGTCCTGGACGTGCAGCAGGGTCAGGTCGTCGCGCAGTGCGTGGATGACCGGCAGGTAGGCGCCGGCGCGCGGGTCCTGGCCGCCCCAGGGCCCGGAGCCGTAGAACTGGTAGCCGAGCTGCACGAAGAAGGTCTCGGGCGCCATGGTGAGGACGAAGTCCGGGCCGTACTTCGCCTTGAGCGACTTCACCGCGGAGATCAGGTTGACGATCACCGGTGAGGTGGGGCTGCGGAAGTCGGTGTCGCCGGTGTTGAGGGAGAGGGAGTGGCCCTCGAAGTCGATGTCCAGGCCGTCCAGGCCGTAGGTGTCGATGATCTTCGAGACGGAGGTGACGAAGGCGTCCCGGGCCGCGGTGGAGGCGAGCTGCACCTGTCCGTTCTGGCCGCCGATCGAGATCAGCACCTTCTTGCCCGCGGCCTGCTTGGCCTTGATCGCGGCCTTGAACTCCGCCTCGGACTCGACGTTCGGGCACTCGGCGACCGGGCAGAGCGCGAAGCGGATGTCGCCGGAGGTGACGGAGGTGGGCTCGCCGAAGGCGAGGTTGATGACGTCCCAGGAGTCGGGCACGTCCGCCATCCGGGTGTAGCCGGAGCCGTTGGCGAAGCTGGAGTGCAGGTAGCCGACGAGGGCGTGGGGCGGGAGCTTGGTGTCGCCGCCTCCGCCGCCCGCCGTGGTGGTCGCGATGACGGCGGCCGACTTCGCGGACTCGCCGGCCGCGTTGGCGGCGGTGACCTGGAAGCTGTACGCGGTGGAGGGGGTCAGGCCCGTCACGGTGGCGGAGGGGCCGGTGGCCGTGGCGACCTTCGTACCGCCGCGGTAGACGTGGTAGCCGCTCGCGCCGGAGACGGCGTTCCAGGAGAGCGCGACGGAGGAGGAGGTGATCGCCGTGGTGCTCAGGCCGGCGGGGACGGCCGGGATCACGACGGGGTCGCCGCCGGGGCCGACGAGGGTGAGGTCGTCGGCGTGGTAGGCCGGGGTGCCGTACCAGCCGTGGGTGTAGACGCTCACGGAGGTGGTGGAGGGCCCGGTCCTGAAGGTGGTGGTGAGCTGCTTCCACGCACCGGGGGACTGGGTCCAGGTGGAGACGTCGGTGGTGCCGGTGCCGGACGCGCCGAGGTAGACGTAACTGCCCTGCACCCAGGCGCTCAGCGTGTACGAGGAGTTGGGCTTGACCGTGATGCTCTGCGAGCACTTGGCGTGGTCGTTGCCGGCCGGGGTCGCCTTGAGCGCGGAGGTGCCGCTGCGGGTGGGCGTGGAGACGGCCGCGCCGCTGGAGGCCGCGCAGTTCCAGCCGTCCAGGCCCGCCTCGAAGCCGCCGTTGCGTGCCAGGTCCACATCGGCGGCGCCTGCCGCCGGGGCCGTGGCGACCAGAGCGCCGGCGGCGAGCAGGATGGCCGAGGAGACGGCCAGAAGTCCGGAGAATCTGACAGTTGGTCCGGTGCGTTCCACAACAGCCTCCGCGCAGGGGGAAATTCGGGTTGGCGTGCGCACAACATGGTCCAGACCAATCAGGTTGTCAAGACCTCTGGCGGCCGGCTCGGCCCTCCGGACGCTCCCCGCGGGCGTCCCGGGCGGCCGCGCCCGCCGCCTCGTGCATCGCGCGTTCGAGGAGTCCGGCGTCCGTGAGGGTCCCCGAACCGTCCGGCGGGACCAGCCAGCGCACTCCCCCGGTGACCCGCCCCGGGTACGGGACGACGATCCAGGTGCCCTGGCCGCAGCCCCTGATCCCGGTGCCGATCCAGCGGGAGACGGTGCCCGGCGGGACGAAGAAGCCCATGCGCGACTCCCCGAAGTCGGCGAGAACGGGGCCCGGACGGTCGACGAGGCGGGTGAGGACGTCGAGCGTCGGGTAGCCCAGTTCGCCCGGGAGGATCAGTACGTCCCAGCGCCTGCCTGCCGGAAGGAGCGCGATCCCCCGCGGACTGCGCTCCCACTCCCACCGGCAGGCGGCCGGGTCCGGTGCCACCGATGTGAGCCACTCGACCGCGGCTTTCGTTTCCGAACCAGTCATGACCAGTCTCCCGTCGACGTGAGCACCGGCGGGGTTCCGCCGGTGCGTACACATGCGAGAGAGGGTTCGGTGCCGACTATGACGCGGGTTGGTGCTACTGATCGGTAGTGAGCTGGGTCACAGCACCTGACCTGGGCCGGAAGCGGCTCAGCTGTCGAAGCCGAGGCCCAGTTTGTCCATGGTCCTCAGCCACAGGTTGCGGTGCCCGCCGTTGCTGTCGGCACGGGCCAGGGACCGCTTGGTGATCTCGATCCCGGCCCAGGCGAAGGGCTCCGGCGGGAACGGCATCGGCTTGGAGCGGACCATTTCCAGGCGGGTCCGTGCCGTCTCCTCGCCGGAGAGCAGATCGAGCATCACCTCGGCCCCGAAGCGGGTCGATCCGACTCCGAGACCGGTGTATCCGGCGGCGTACGCGACCCGACCCTGATGGGCCGTTCCGAAGAACGCCGTAAAGCGGGAACAGGTGTCGATCGCACCGCCCCAGGCGTGCGAGAAATTCAGTCCGGAAAGCTGCGGGAAACAGGTGAAGAACTGCTCCGCGAGTTTCAGGAACGTCTCCGGCCGCTGGTCGAGATCGGCGCTGAGCCGGCCTCCGTACGGGTAGATCGCGTCGTATCCGCCCCACAGGATCCGGTTGTCCGCGGAAAGCCGGAAGTAGTGGAACTGATTGGCGCTGTCGCCCAGCCCCTGGCGTCCCTTCCAGCCAATGGAGTCGAGCTGCTCCGGGGTGAGCGGTTCGGTCATCAGCGCGTAGTCGTAGACGGGCACGGTGTACGGGCGGATCCGTTTGACGAGCGACGGGAAGATGTTGGTGCCGAGGGCGACGCGGCGCGCGAAGACCCGTCCGTACGGGGTGCGGACCGCCATTCCTGATCCTGAGCGGACCAGGTCCAGGCCACGGGTGTGCTCGTGGATCCGTACGCCCAGCTCCAGGCAGGCCCGCTTCAGACCCCAGGCGAGCTTCGCCGGGTGCAGCATCGCGACGCCGCGCCGGTCCCAGAGCCCGCCGAGGAAGGTGGGCGAGTCGACCTCCGCGCGGACGGCCTCACCGTCCAGGAAATCCACGCCCGTGATGCCGAGCCCCACGATCTCCTCGTGCCATTCCCGCAGCTCCTGAAGCTGGTGGGGTTCGGTGGCGACGTCGATCTCGCCGGTGCGCTCGAACTCGCAGTCGATGCCGTAGCGGGCCACCGCAGCCTCGATGGCGTCGAGGTTGCGCTCCCCCAGCTCCTCCAGCTTCGCGATCTCGTCCGGCCAGCGCTCCACGCCGTTGGCCAGGCCGTGGGTGAGGGAGGCGGCGCAGAAGCCGCCGTTGCGGCCCGAGGCGGCCCAGCCCACCTCGTGCCCCTCGATGAGGACGACGTCCCGGTCCGGGTCGCGCTCCTTGGCGATGAGCGCGGTCCACAGACCGCTGTAGCCGCCACCGACGACCAGCAGGTCGGTGTGCTCGTCGCCGGTGAGGGCGGGCAGCGGACCGGGCTTCGCCGGGTCGTCCAGCCAGTAGGAGACCGGCTTGGCGCCGGAGAGTGATCGTGCGGCAGTACGCATGGCAGCTGGGGCCATGGTTTCCAACTCCTTCGGGACTTTCAGGGTCGAGCGTTGTTCTTCCGTCGGGCGGCTATGACCTGACCGACGAGAACCACCGATATCGCCATGATGAACATGGCGGTGCCGATGACGTTGATCTGCACGGGCGTGCCGCGCTGTGCCGATCCCCAGACGAACATCGGGAACGTCACGGTGGAGCCCGCGTTGAAATTCGTGATGATGAAATCGTCGAACGAGAGCGCGAAGGCGAGCAGCGCTCCCGCCGCGATCCCCGGGGCCGCGATGGGCAGGGTCACCCGCACGAAGGTCTGCACGGGGCCCGCGTACAGGTCGCGGGCGGCTTCCTCCAGTCTCGGGTCCATCGACATGACGCGCGCCTTGACGGCCGTGACGACGAAGCTGAGGCAGAACATGATGTGGGCGATGAGCACGGTCCAGAAGCCGAGCTGGGCGCCCATGTTCAGAAACAGGGTGAGCAGGGACGCGGCCATGACGACCTCGGGCATCGCCATCGGCAGGAAGATCAGCGAGCTGATCGCGCCGCGCGCCCGGAAGCGGTAGCGGACGAGCGCGAACGCGACCGCCGTGCCGAGCGCGGTGGCCCCCAGCGTCGCCCAGAAGGCGATCTGGAGCGAGAGGGAGAGCGAGCCGCACAGGTCGGCGACGCCGCAGGGGTCCTTCCAGGCGTCCAGCGAGAACCGCTGCCAGGCGTAGTTGAAGCGCCCGTTGGGGTTGTTGAACGAGAACACCATCACGACGATGTTCGGAACGATCATGTACGCGAGGGTCAGCAGACCAGCGATGACGACCAGGTTCCGGCGTATCCAGCGCAGTACGGGCATCAGACCAGGTCCTCCGTACCGGAGCGGCGGATGTAGAAGGTGACCGCGAGCAGGACGATCGCCATGAGGATGAACGAGAGCGCGGCGGCCGTCGGATAGTCCAGGACCCGCAGGAACTGGCTCTGGATGACGCTGCCGACCATCTTGGTGTCCGTGGAGCCCAGCAGCTCGGCGTTGACGTAGTCGCCGCTGGCCGGGATGAACGTCAGCAGGGTGCCGGAGACGACGCCGGGCATGGAGAGCGGGAACGTCACCTTGCGGAAGGTGGTGGCGGGGGTGGCGTAGAGGTCGCCCGCCGCCTCGTGGAGCCGGCCGTCGATCCGCTCCAGCGAGGTGTAGAGGGGCAGGATCATGAACGGCAGGAAGTTGTACGTCAGGCCGCAGACGACGGCCATCGGGGTGGCGAGGACCCGGTTGGACTCGGTCCAGCCGAGCCAGCTGGTGACGTCCAGGACGTGCAGGGTGTTCAGCACGTCCACGACCGCGCCGCCGTCGGCGAGGATCGTCTTCCAGGCCAGCGTGCGGATGAGGAAGCTGGTGAAGAACGGGGCGATGACCAGGACGAGCACCAGGTTGCGCCAGCGGCCCGCCTTGAAGGCGATGAGGTAGGCGAGCGGGTAGCCCAGCAGCAGGCACAGGATCGTGGCGGTGCCCGCGTACAGGAGGGACCGGATGAACTGCGGGTAGTACTCGCGCAGCGCGTCCACGTACGTCTGGAAGTGCCAGGTGACCTCGAAGCCCTGCTCCAGCGAGCCGGTCTGTACGGAGGTGGAGGCCTGGTAGACGAGCGGCAGGGCGAAGAAGACGACCAGCCAGAGGATGCCGGGGAGCAGCAGCCAGTAGGGGACGAGGCGTTTGCGGGTGGAGGGCTTGCGGAGCTTGAGCTCCCTGGGCTCCTCGGGCTGCGAAGGGGGCGCGGGTGGCGCCTCGGTGAGGCTCACGCCGCGTCCTCCACGCTCTCCACGCCGGCGTCGATGTCCTGGTCGGCGTCGAGTCCGAAGGTGTGGGCCGGGTTCCAGTGCAGGATCACCTCGGCGCCGGGCAGGAGTCCCGTGCGCCTGTCGACGTTCTGCTCGTACACCTGGAGCGCCTTGCCCGCCGGGCTCTCGACCACGTACTGGGTGGAGACGCCGATGAAGCTGGAGCCGACGACGCGGCCGGTGACGCGGTTGCGGCCGGCGGCTATGGAGTCCGCGTCGTCCACGTGGGCCAGGGATATCTTCTCGGGCCGGATCCCGACGAGGAGCCGGCCGCCGCTCGTCGCGGGGGCGGAACATCGCTCGCGGGGCAGGGTGAGCTTGCCGCCTCCCGCGGCCACCACCAGATCGCCGCCGGTGGAGACGACCTCGCCCTCGATGAGGTTGGACGTGCCGAGGAAGTTGGCGACGAAGGTGGTGCGTGGGTTCTCGTAGAGGTCGGCGGGCGCGCCGAGTTGCTCGACCCGGCCCCCGTTCATCACCGCGACGGTGTCGGCCATGGTCATGGCCTCCTCCTGGTCGTGGGTGACGTGCACGAAGGTGATGCCGACCTCGGTCTGGATCCGCTTGAGCTCCAGCTGCATCTGACGCCGGAGCTTGAGGTCGAGGGCGCCGAGCGGTTCGTCGAGCAGCAGGACCTGCGGGTGGTTGATGAGCGCGCGGGCGACGGCGACGCGCTGCTGCTGGCCGCCGGAGAGCTGGTGCGGTTTGCGGCGGGCGAAATCGCCGAGCTGGACCAGCTCCAGCATGTCGTCGACCTGCTTCTTCACCGACTTGATGCCGCGACGGCGCAGCCCGAAGGCGACGTTCTCGGTGATGTCCAGGTGCGGGAAGAGCGCGTAGCTCTGGAAGACGGTGTTGACGGGCCGCTTGTACGGGGGCAGGTCGGTGATGTCCTTCTCCCCGAGGAAGACCGTGCCGGTGGTGGCCTCCTCCAGGCCCGCGATCATCCGCAGGGTGGTGGTCTTGCCGCAGCCGGACGCGCCGAGCAGGGCGAAGAAGGAGCCCCGGGGCACGGTCAGGTCGAGCGGCTGCACGGCGGTGAAGGAACCGTAGGTCTTGCTGATCCCGGCGAGGCGGACATCGCCGCCCGCGGTCTGCTGCTGTGTCATGGGTCGCAGTCCCAGTGTGTTCGGGGGGAGTTCGGGGAAAGGGGTGACGGGAGACCTGGGAGGGGCCGGGCCGGGCGGGTCGTCGCGAACGACGCGGCCGGCGGCGGGTCCGGTGGTCAGGCGCCGATGAGCTTGGCGAACTTCTCCTCGTACGCCGTCTCTTCCTTCGTGGTCAGGGAGCGGAAGGAGCGGGACTTCGCCGCCATCTCCTGGTCGGGAAGGATCAGCGTGTTGGAGGCCATCGACTCGTCGATCTTGGCGAGTTCGTCGCGTACGCCGTCGACCGGGCAGACGTAGTTGATGTACGCGGCGAGCTGGGCGGCGACCGGCGGTTCGTAGTAGTAGTCGATGAGCTTCTCGGCGTTGGTCTTGTGCCGGGCCTGCGCGGGGACCAGGAGGTTGTCGCTGGAGGTGATGTATCCGGCGGCCGGAATCGTGAACTTGATGTCCGGGTTGTCGGCCTGGAGCTGGATGACGTCCCCGGCCCAGCCGACGCAGGCGGCGATGTCGCCCTTGCTGAGGTCGGCGGTGTAGTCGTTGCCGGTGAAGCGGCGGATCTGCTTCTTGTCGACGGCCTTCTGGAGGCGGCCGATCGCGCCGTCGAAGTCGGCGTCGGTGAACTTCCCCGGGTCCTTGCCCTGGTCGAGGAGGGTCATGCCGACGGTGTCGCGCATCTCGGAGAGGAAGGAGACGCGGCCCTTGAGCTTCGGGTCGTCGAGCAGCTGGGTGACGGAGTCGACCTTGCGGCCGCCGGTCGCCTTCACGTTGTACGCGATGACGGTCGGGATGCCGGTCCAGGGGTAGGAGTAGGCGCGTCCCGGGTCCCAGTCGGGGGTGCGGAACTGGGCGGAGACGTTGGCGAAGGCGTGCGGGAGGTTCGAGGGGTCGAGCTTCTGCGCCCAGCCGAGCCGGATGATGCGGGCGGCGAGCCAGTCGGTGACGCATATGAGGTCGCGCCCGGTGTTCTGGCCGGCCGCGAGCTGGGGTTTGATCTTCCCGAAGAACTCGACGTTGTCGTTGATGTCCTCGGTGTACTTGACCCTGATCCCGGTGCGTCTGGTGAAGGCCTCCAGGGTGGGGCGGCCCTTCTCGTCCTCGCTGACGTCCATGTACTCGGTCCAGTTGGAGAAGGTGACTTCCTTCTCCTTGGCCGAGTGGTCGTCGGAGGCCACACCGGCGTCGGCGCGCTTGGCGGGCGGGATGCCGCACGCGCCGAGGGTGGCCATGCCGCCCAGTGCGATCGCGCCCATGCCGGAGGCGCGCAGCAGGGAGCGGCGGGTGAGGGCGCCCCTGCCGCTGGTCAGGGAACGCCTCATGGCCGCCAGTTGGGCGGACGAGAGGTGCTCGGGCTCGTAACTCTCCATACGCGTTGCCCTTTCGGGTGGGAGGCCGCTCGGGCCCGTGGGCCCTGGTCGTGCGGCAGCTGTTATCGGTCCCCGAAGATCGTGCGGTGCCAGTCCTTGCGGGCGACCGCGGTGTTGTCGTACATGACGTGCTTGACCTGCGTGTACTCCTCGAAGGAGTACGCCGACATGTCCTTGCCGAAACCGCTGGCCTTGTATCCGCCGTGCGGCATCTCGGAGAGGATCGGGATGTGGTCGTTCACCCACACACAGCCCGCCTGGATCTCGCGGGTGGCGCGGTTCGCGCGGTACAGGTCGCGGGTCCAGGCGGAGGCGGCCAGTCCGTACGGGGTGTCGTTGGCGAGGGCGATGCCCTCGTCGTCGGTGTCGAAGGGCAGCACCACGAGGACCGGGCCGAAGATCTCCGACTGGACGATCTCGCTGTCCTGGGCGGCGTCCGCGACGAGGGTGGGCCGGTAGTACGCGCCGTCGGCGAGGTCGCCGCCGGGGGCCTCGCCGCCGGTGACGACCCGGGCGTAGCCGCGGGCCCGCTCGACGAAGGCGGCGACGCGGTCGCGCTGGGCGTGGCTGATCAGGGGGCCGAGGTCGGTGGCGGCGTCAAAGGGGTCGCCGAGCCGGACGGTCTCCATGAGCGCGGCGACGTCCCGGACGAAGGCGTCGTAGAGGGGGCGCTGCACGTAGGCGCGGGTGGCGGCGGTGCAGTCCTGGCCGGTGTTGATGAGGGAGCCGGCGACCGCGCCGTGGACGGCGGCCTCCAGGTCGGCGTCGTCGAAGACCACGAAGGGGGCCTTGCCGCCGAGCTCCAGGTGGAGGCGCTTGACGGTGGCGGTGGCGATCTCCGCGACCCGCTTGCCGACGGCGGTGGAGCCGGTGAAGGAGGTCATCACGACGTCGGGGTGGCCGACGAGGTGTTCACCGGCGTCCCTGCCCGCGCCGGTGACGATGTTGATGACGCCGTCGGGGATGCCCGCCTCGGTGGCGGCCCGGGCGAACATCAGCGAGGTGAGCGGGGTCAGCTCGGCGGGCTTCAGAACGATGGTGTTGCCCGCGGCGACGGCCGGAAGGACCTTCCAGGCGGCCATCTGGAGGGGGTAGTTCCAGGGAGCGATGGAACCGACGACGCCGATCGCCTCGCGGCGTACGTAGGAGGTGTGGTCGCCGTCGTACTCGGCGGCGGCCTTGCCCTCCAGGTGGCGTGCCGCCCCCGCGAAGAAGGCGGCGTTGTCGACGGTGCCGGGGACGTCGAACTCGGTGGAGAGCTTGATCGGCTTGCCGCACTGGAGGGACTCGGCGTACGCGAAGTCGTCCGCCTGCTCGGCGAGGACGGCGGCGAAGCGGTGCATCGCCTCGGAGCGTTCGCCCGGGGTGGCGCCGGACCAGCCGGGGAAGGCGGCGCGGGCGGCGGCGACGGCCGCGTCCACGTCGTCGGCGCCCGCCAGCTCGTAGCGGAGCACGGTCTCGCCGGTCGCGGGGTTCACCACCTCGTGGTGGTTGCCGGACGTACCGGGGAGCAGCTTGCCGCCGATGTACTGCGCACCTTCCGCGAAGCGGTCCTGAACCTGGAAGCCGTTGCTCATGACGCTCTCCTCCGCCGCGGTGCCCGCTGGGCGGGGTCGGCGTAGCTTCTTCGTGAATTGAGTGCCGATCCTGACAGAGGGGTCCGAGCCCAACAAGTGATTCCGTTGTTTCCTTTTGGTTACGCGACGGAATCTGTCGACCATGTGTCGGGTCGGTGCGGAAATCCCCGTACGGAGTGTCAGTGGCGGATGCCACACTCACATGCCATGGGGCCGATCGATGAACTTCTGGCGGACGTGGCGCGGGGCAGGCGGGTGAAGTACCTGCCGTTCTGGGGACACCGCCCGCGCCCTGACGGGCGGCTGGGGAGCAGTTGTCTCAGTCAGTGGTGGCCGTCGCCGTTCACGGTGGACGGGGTGACGTACGCGAGCGCCGAGCACTGGATGATGGCCGGCAAGGCGCGGCTCTTCGGCGATCCGGAGGCGGAGCGGGCGGCCGTGTCGGCGAAGAGCCCGGCGGCGGCGAAGAAGGCGGGACGCCTGGTGCGCGGCTTCGACGAGGACGTGTGGATACGGGAGCGGTTCGCCCTGGTCGTGGAGGGCAGCACGCACAAGTTCGGGCAGGACCCGGAGTTGGGCGGCTTCCTCCTGGGCACCGGGAACCGGGTGCTGGTGGAGGCGTCCCCGCTGGACCGGATCTGGGGCATCGGGTTCGCGGCGGACGACGAGCGGGTGGAGCGGCCGCAGCAGTGGCGGGGGCTGAATCTGCTGGGCTTCGCACTGATGGAGGCGCGGGAGAGGCTGCGGGCGGGCTGAGCCCTCTGCGGCGCGGCGCGGGGCCGAGCCTTTGCGTACGGGCCCCGCGCACGACGCCTCTCGTACGGGCCGTCGCTACGACGTCCGGCCGGGCCGGGAGTGCTTCCCTGCCCGGCCGGGATCGACACGACGTCCCTGGGCTGTCCGCTCTACCGGCGGTCCTCGACGACCAGCGACGTGGCGAACGGGTCGTCGTAGGTGCCGTCGTAGTCGCTGTCGCCGTCGCTGTCGGCGCTCGTCGCGGCCCAGATGATCAGGCCGAGGATCGCGGCGCCCACGACGATGCCGACGGAGCCGAGGATGACCCCGGCGAGCGCCATGCCCCGGTTGGTGGCCTCGCCACGCTTGGCACGGCCGAGGCCGATGATGCCGAAGATCAGCGCCAGGATGCCGAGGATGATGTTGACGCCGTACATGCAGAAGCCGACGACCGAGATGATGCCGATCACCATCGCGGCCGTGCCCAGTCCGTTGTTGGGCGCGGGGGCCCAGCCGGCCGGGCCCGCTCCGTAGGCGCCGTAGCCCGGGTAGCCGCCGTACGGCTGCGGGGGCGGGGCCGGGTAGCCGTAGTGCGCGGCGGGCGGCGGCGGGGCCGCGTGGCCGGGGCCGTTCGGGCCGATCGGCGGCGGCGGTACGTCCGCGGGCGCGGGTCCGAAGCCGCCGGCCCGGGGTATCGGCCCGGTGCCGTCCCCCGCGGCCGGTCCGGCGCCCGGCATCGACGTCACGGTCGGCTGGGCGTGGACCGGGGCGGGCGGCGGCGTGTGCGCACCCGGCTTGCCCAGCTCCACCCTGCTGTCCGGCGGTGCCCACGGATCGCGCGGCGCGGCCCCGCCCCCGGGCTGCTCTGTGTTGTCTGACATGGGCCTCCCCCATCGTGATTCCGTCATGCTACGGCCAGGCCTCAACGCCCCGGACCCCGCCTGCGATGATCGGTGGGGCCGGGACGCCCGGCCGACGTCACGCCGAACGGGAGATTTCCGATGACCGATCCGCACCCCTTCATCGCCGGGCTGCCCAAGGCCGAGCTTCATGTCCACCACGTCGGGTCGGCGTCGCCCCGGATCGTCGCGGAGCTGGCCGCCCGACACCCGGACACCAAGGTCCCCACGGACCCGGAGGCGCTGGTCGACTACTTCACCTTCACGGACTTCGCGCACTTCGTCGAGGTCTACCTCTCGGTGGTGGACCTGATCCGCACCCCCGAGGACGTCCGGCTGCTCACCTTCGAGGTGGCGCGGGACATGGCCCGGCAGAACATCCGGTACGCGGAGCTGACCGTGACCCCGTACAGCTCGACCCGCCGGGGCATCCCCGAGGTCGCGTTCATGGAGGCCATTGAGGACGCCCGCCGGGCGGCCGAGGCCGAGCTGGGCGTCGTCCTGCGCTGGTGCTTCGACATTCCTGGCGAGGCCGGGCTCCAGTCCGCCGAGGAGACCGTCCGGCTCGCGCTGGAGCACCGGCCCGAAGGGCTCGTCTCCTTCGGTCTCGGCGGGCCGGAGATCGGGGTGGAGCGCCCCCAGTTCAAGCCGTACTTCGACCGGGCCATCGCCGCGGGCCTGCACTCGGTGCCGCACGCCGGGGAGACCACGGGGCCGCAGACCATCTGGGACGCCCTGACCGCACTGCGCGCCGAGCGCATCGGCCACGGAACCACCTCCGTCCAGGACCCCAGGCTGCTGGAGCACCTCGCCGAGCACCGCATCGCGCTGGAGGTCTGCCCGACGTCGAACATCGCCACCCGCGCGGTCACGGACATCGAGCTGCACCCGATCCGGGAAATGGTGGCGGCGGGCGTGCTGGTGACCGTCAACAGCGACGACCCGCCGATGTTCGGCACCGACCTCAACAACGAGTACGCGGTGGCCGCCCGGCTGCTGGAGCTCGACGAGCGCGGCATCGCGGAGCTGGCGAAGAACGCCGTGGAGGCCTCCTTCCTCGACCCGGCGGGCCGGCGGAAGCTGGCCGAGGAGATCGACGCGTACACGACGAACTGGCTCCGGGCTCCCGGCCGCTGACCCGGTCGTCGACAATGGCCCCATGGCCAACACCGTCACCAGCGTCACCGCCGTAGGACATCGCGGCGATCCGTATCTCGCGCGCGAGAACACCCTGCCCTCGATCCGCTCCGCCCTCGAACGGGGGGCGGACGCGGTCGAGATCGATGTGCGGGTGACCCGCGACGGGGTGCCCGTCCTGCTGCACGACGCGACGCTGGAGCGGCTGTGGGGCCACCACCGGCGGCTGGACCGGCTGGACCACGCGGAGCTGAAGGAGCTGACGGGCGGCGGGGTGCCCACGCTCCGCGAGGCGCTGCTCGCCGTCGGGGCGCACCGGGTGATGGTGGACCTGCCCGGCTCCACGGACGCCTCGGTGAAGAAGATCGTGGGTACGGTCCGGGAGTGCGGGGCGGGCGAGCGGGCGTACTACTGCGCGAGCGCGGACGCGATGCTGCGGGTGCGCGCCGCCGATCCGTCCGCCGAGATCGCCCTGACCTGGACCACGCTGGCCCCGCCGCGTCCGGAGCTGCTGGCCGCGGTGAGGCCGCGCTGGCTGAACTACCGCTTCGGCCTGGTGAGCCGGGAGCTGACGGACCGGGCGCACCGGGACGGGCTGCTCGTCTCCGCGTGGACGGCCGACACGAAGCGCACGATGCGCCGGCTGATCGAGCGGGGCGTCGACTCGATCACCACCAACCGGATCGACACGCTTCACCGGCTGCTGGCCAACTCGCCCGGTCGCGGCGGTTCTTGATCGGTCCGGCATGATGGGAGCCCCGCACCGCCCGCCGCCGCTCCGGGGCGCCGGGCCCTTGGTCATCGAGGAGCAGCTGTGATGGACCCCCGACCGCAGGCGGCCACCGCCCGGATACGTTCCGACGTCGCGCACAACGCCCGTGTGTGGAACTACTGGCTGGGCGGCAAGGACAACTACCCGGTGGACCGGGCGGTGGGCGACCGGGTGACGGGGATGTACCCGAGCATCGGTGAAGTGGCGCGCGCCGACCGGGCGTTCCTCGGCCGTGTGGTGCGCCATCTGGCCGGCGACGTGGGCATCGACCAGTTCCTCGACATCGGCACCGGGCTGCCGACCGTGAACAACACCCACGAGATCGCCCAGCACACCGCGCCGCACGCCCGCATCGTGTACGTGGACAACGATCCGATCGTGCTGGCCCACGCCCGTGCCCTGCTGACCAGTTCGCTGGAGGGCGCGACCGAGTACGTCGACGCGGACGCGCACCGCCCCGAGCAGATCCTGCGGGCCGCCGAGCCCACCCTGGACCTGGGTCGGCCGGTCGCGGTGATGATGCTCGGCATCCTGAACTTCGTGCTGGACGTGGACGAGGCGCGGTCCATCGTGCGGACGCTGATGGCGGCCGTGCCGTCGGGCAGCCATCTGGTGCTGACCCACCCGACGCTGGAGCTGGGCGGCGAGGGCAACGAGGCGGCGATGCGCTTCTGGAACGAGAACGCCACCCCGCCCATCACCGCCCGCAGCAGGGAGGAGTTCGCCGGTTTCCTGGACGGGCTGGAGCTCCTGGAGCCGGGAATCGTCTCCTGCTCCCGCTGGCGTACGAACCCGCGGGAGCCGGAGGTCGCGCAGTTCGGGGTGGTGGCCCGGAAGCCCTGATGCGTGCCCCGGGCCTGTCGGCACGGCTGCGCGGCCTGTCGGCACGGCTGCGCGCGCTGCCGGCGCGGCTGCGCGGGCCGCGGGCCGTCGATCTGTGGATCACGCTCGCGGTGCAGGCCGCGGTGACCATGCCGTTCGTCGTGCCGCGCGCACCGGACCTGCCGGAGGCGACGTGGGGCGCGTACGGTCTGACGACCCTGACCGTGCTGCCGCTGGTCGCCCGGCGCCTCGCGCCGGTCACCACGCTCCTGGCGGCGCTCGGGGGCGGCGCGCTGTACACGCTGGCCCTCGACGGTCCGGGCCAGCCGTTGCCGTACGCCGGGCTGGTGACGTTCTACACGGTCGCCGAACTGTCCCCGCCGCGCAAACGGCTGGCGGTCGCGGTGCTGGTCGGCGGGGCGGTGTTCCCGTCGGTGGCCTGGAACTCGGGCGAGGCGCGGGAGTTGCTGTTCTCGCTGTTCGTGTTCGGTGCCGCTTACGCCTTCGGGCGGCTCAGCCACACCCGCAAGGCCTATGTGGCGGCGGTGGAGGACCGGGCCCGGCAGGCGGAGCTGGGCCGGCGGATCGAGGCGGAGCGGGCCGCGGCGCGCGAACGGGCCCGGATCGCCCGGGAGATGCACGACATCCTGTCGCACGCGGTGAGTCTGATGATCGTGCAGGCGGAGGCCGGCCCGGTGGCGGTCCGGACCGCCCCCGAGCGGGCGGAGGCGGCGTTCGACGCGATCTCCGAGACGGGCCGGGACGCGATGGTGCAGCTGCGCCGGATGCTCGGGGTGCTGCGCGAGGACGGCCCCGGCCAGGCTCCCGCGCCCCGTTCGCCGCAGCCGGGGCTCGCGGAGCTGCCGGCTCTGCTGGCGCGGGTGCGCGGCGGCGGCCCGGAGGTCGTCGTGACGACGACCGGGACGGTACGCGCGTTGCCGCAGGACACCGGGGCGACCGTGTACCGGATCGTGCAGGAGGCCCTGACGAACGTCGTCAAGCATGCGCGGGCCGACCGCGTGGACGTGGAACTGAGCTATGCGGAAGATGAGTTGACGATCGCGGTGCGGGACGACGGGCAGGGGCCCGGGGCCACCCAGGGGCTCGGGCTGATCGGGCTCGGGGAGCGGGCCGCCGCGCACGGCGGCACGGTGCGGGCCGGTGGCGGCCCCGGCGGCCGGGGCTTCGAGCTGGTCGTCGGGCTGCCGCTCGCGCCCGGGGCGGAAGGGGTGCGGAGGTGACGGTCCGGGTGGTGGTCGCGGACGACCAGGAGCTGGTGCGCAGCGGTTTCGCGATGATCCTGGACGCCCAGCCCGACATCGAGGTGGTGGCGGAGGCGGGGGACGGAGCACAGGCCGTGGCGGCGGTGCGGCGGCTGCGGGCGGACGTGGCGCTGCTGGACATCCGGATGCCGGTGCTGGACGGCATCGCGGCGTGCCGGGAGATCGCCGCCGAAGGGGGCTGCCGGACGGTCATGCTGACCACGTTCGACGCGGACGAGTACGTGTACGAGGCGTTGCACGCGGGCGCGAGCGGCTTTCTGCTGAAGGACGTGCGCCGGGATGATCTGGTGCACGCGGTGCGGGTGGTGGCCGGCCGGGGAGTCGCTGGTCGCCCCCTCGGTGGCACGGCGGCTGATCGCCGAGTACACCTCCCGCCCGGCGGGCCGGCCCGCGCCGTCGGCCGGCCTGCTGGAAGTCCTGACCGTACGGGAGCGGGAGACCCTGCTGCACCTGGCGCGGGGCCTGTCCAACGCGGAGATCGCGGCGGCGCTCGTGGTGAGCGAGCACACGGTGAAGACGCATGTGAGCAACGTGCTGTCCAAGCTGGGGCTGCGCGACCGCATCCAGGCCGTCATCTGCGCCTACGAGACCGGGCTCGTGGCTCCCTCGGCCGGGTGAGCCACCGGCGCTCCCTCCCCCGGCCGGGGGAGCGAGCCCCCCGCCGAGGACCGCCCGGGCGGGCGATCCGCTGCGGGCGCCGGGTCAACAGGATGGAGTCCACGAGCAGTTGACGACGTTCTCTCCCTCGGAGGCTTCCGGTGAACAGATCCGCCCGCACGCTCCTGGCCACCGCCCTGGTCCTCACCATCGCCTGCGGGGCGGCCGGGCCCGTGTCCGCGAGCGCCTCCGCCGACGCCACTCCGGGCTCCCGCCCGCCGGCCTCCGGGGCGCCCCGGGCCCAGGACGCCCCGGACGGCCGAGCCCTGCGCACCGCGATCGACGGCCTGCCACGCCAGGACGCCGTCGCCGCGCTCGTCCGGGTCGGCGGTACCGGCGGGGCGTGGCGCGGCAGCGCCGGTGTGCACGATCTGCCCTCGGGCCGGCCTGCGGATCCGGCGGGCCGCTTCCGCGCCGGATCAGTGACCAAGGTGTTCACGGCGGCCACGGTGCTGCAACTGGCGGGCGAGCGGAAGCTGTCCCTGGAACGCACCGCCCGGCACTATCTGCCGGACCTGATCCCGGCCGCGTACGGTGAGGTGACCGTACGCCAGTTGCTCGACCACACCAGCGGCATTCCCGCCGCGGACCTGCCGGGCACGAATCTGGACGAGTGGTACGCGCACCGCTTCGACGTCCACACCCCGCGCTCCATGGTGGCCTCCGCGACGGCGAAGGAGCGGGAGTTCGCGCCGGGCGCCAACCAGCACTACCTGAACATCAACTACACGGTGCTGGGGTTGCTGATCGAGCGCGTCACCGGGCACGCGTACGCGCGCGAGGTGTCGGATCGGATCCTGCGCCCGCTCGGCATGCGGTCCACGTACTTCCCCGGCGCGGACCCCACGATCCGCGGCCCGCACAACCGGGGCTACCAGGTGTTCGCGACGCCGGAGGGGGACGACGAGCTGCGGGATGTCACGGTGTGGGGGCCGACCGACGGGTGGGCGGCCGGGGACATCATCTCGACCACCGCCGATCTGGAGCGCTTCACCACCGCCCTGTTCGGCGGGCGGGTGGTGCGCGGGCCGCTGCTGGAGGAGATGTTCACGCTGCCCGACGCCTCGGTGCGCACCTACGGCTCCGGGAAGCCTGCGCGGTTCAGCGCCGGCCTCTCGGTGCTCACCCTGGGGGGCCGCCAGGTGTGGGGCAAGACGGGCGGCCGCTGGGGGTACAACACGGCGGTGGCGGCCACCCGCGATCTCTCCCGCACGCTGGTCTACAGCGTCGGCGCGACGGACGCGAAGGGGAAGGACATGAACGCCACAGCGATGGGCATCGTGGTGGCCGCCTTCGGACCGCCGCCGGCCGCGTGAGCCGGCCGGGTGAGTCGGCCGCGTAAGCCCGGCCGCGTGAGCCGGTCGCGGCCCCGCGAACGCCCGCCCGCGCACGACCGAGGCCGTCAGGCGCTCGCCGGGACGGCCGCCGGGGTCGCGGTGGCCGCCTGCTCCAGTGCCTTGAGACGCATGATCATGCGGCGGACGATCAGCAGCGGGATGACGGGGACCGGGTGGGCTTCACAAGCCGACGATGGAATTCCACTTCTTGGCGAAGTCCATCCGTTCCTCGGAGGTGATGTCGCGGGCGATGGCGAGCCGCTCGCGCATCGCGCCGTCGGGGAAGATCAGCGGGTCCTCGGCGAGTGCGGCCGTCTCCTCGTCCTTCGAGGAGGCCAGGACGTCCCGGGCGGCGGGAACCGGGCAGACGTAGTTGACCCAGGCAGCGAGTTCGGCGGCGACCTCGGGGGCGTAGTAGTGGTCGATCAGCCGCTCGGCGTTGCGCTTGTGGCGGGCGAGGTTGGGGATCATCAAGGACTCCGCCCACAGTTCGGCGCCCTCCTCGGGGACGACGAACTCGATGTCGGGGTTGTCGGCCTGGAGCTGGATGACGTCGCCGGAGTACGCCTGGCAGGCGAGCACGTCGCCGGTGGCGAGGTCCTTGATGTAGTCGTTGCCGGTGAAGCGGCGGATGTGCTTCGAGCGGACCCGCTTCTGTGTCTGTTCGCAGATCTCGTGGAAGTCGTCGGCCGTCCAGCGGGTGATGTCGACGCCGTTGCCCTGCATGAGCAGCGCGAACGACTCGTCGAGCCCGGAGAGCAGGGTGACCCGGCCCCGGAGGTCGTCCGCCCACAGGTCGCCGGTGGACCGGAGCTCGCGGCCGAGCTTCTTGCGGTTGTAGGCGATGCCGGTGATCCCGGACTGCCAGGGGACGCTGTGGCGCCGCCCCTCGTCGAAGGCGGGCTCACGCAGCAGCGGGTCGAGGTACTTGCCGACGTTGGGCTGCCCCGCGCGGTCCATCTCCTGGACCCAGCCGAGCCGGACGAAGCGGGCGGCCATCCAGTCGCTGATGACGATCAGGTCCCGGCCGGTCTCCTGGTGGTTCATCAGCGCGGGGCTGATCTTCCCGAAGAACTCGTCGTTGTCGTTGATCTCCTCGGTGTACGTGACGGAGATCCCGGTCCGCTGCGAGAAGGCGTCCAGAGTGGGCCGCTTCGACTCGTCGTCGTCGTCGGTGTCGATGTAGAGCGGCCAGTTGGCGAAGTGCAGGGTGTGGTCGGTGGCGGAGCGGTCGCGGCCGGCCCGGTCGCCGGGTTCGACGAAGGCCGCGGGCACCCCGCAGCCGGCCAGGGTGGCGCCGGCCGCTCCCGCCCCGAGGGCGCGCAGCAGGGAACGGCGGGACATGGGGTTCTTCCTGATCGCTCGCACCCGCGCAGAATGCCGGTCGCCGGTCACCCGGACAATGGACCAAGCGTCCAGCGGGGCGGGCCCGCCCCGCACACCTTGTACAGAGGTGGCACGTGCACGGCCCCGGACCGAAGCCCGGGGCCGTGCACGGTCACAGCGAAGCCGTCAGTCCTCGATGGACGTCATGACGTGCTTGATACGGGTGTAGTCCTCGAAGCCGTACGCGGAGAGGTCCTTGCCGTAGCCGGACTTCTTGAATCCGCCGTGCGGCATCTCGGCGACCAGCGGGATGTGGGTGTTGATCCACACGCAGCCGAAGTCGAGGTTCTTGGACATGCGCATGGCGCGGGAGTGGTTCGTCGTCCACACCGAGGAGGCGAGCGCGTACTCGACGCCGTTGGCGTACGTGACGGCCTGGTCCTCGTCGGTGAAGGACTGGACGGTGATGACGGGTCCGAAGACCTCGTTCTGGATGATCTCGTCGTCCTGCTTCAGGCCGGAGACGACGGTCGGGGCGTAGAAGTAGCCCTTGTCGCCGACCCGGTGGCCGCCCGCCTCGACCTTGGCGTGGGCGGGGAGCCGCTCGATGAAGCCGCTCACCTGCTTGAGCTGGTTGGCGTTGTTGAGCGGGCCGTACGCCACGTCCTCGTCGTCCGGCTGCCCGGTCTTCGTGTCGGCGGCGGCCTTGGCGAGCGCGGTGACGAACTCGTCGTGGATCGACTCGTGGACCAGGACGCGGGTGGCGGCCGTACAGTCCTGGCCCGCGTTGAAGAAGCCCGCCTCGGAGACGCCCGCGACGGTCTTGACGATGTCGGCGTCGTCGAAGACCACGACGGGCGCCTTGCCGCCGAGCTCCAGGTGGACCCGCTTGACGTCCTTGGCCGCGGACTCGGCGACCTGCATGCCCGCCCGTACCGAACCGGTGATGGACGCCATCGCCGGGGTCGGGTGCTCGACCATGGCACGGCCGGTGTCCCGGTCGCCGCACAGGACGTTGAAGACGCCCTTGGGCAGGATCTGCCCGATGATCTCGGCCATCAGCACGGTCGACGCCGGGGTGGTGTCGGACGGCTTGATGACGACCGTGTTGCCCGCGGCGAGCGCCGGGGCGAACTTCCAGACGGCCATCATCATCGGGTAGTTCCACGGCGCGACCTGGGCGCAGACCCCGACCGGCTCGCGGCGGACGATGGAGGTCAGACCCTCCATGTACTCGCCGGCCGAGCGGCCTTCGAGGAGTCGTGCGGCCCCTGCGAAGAAGCGGATCTGGTCCACCATCGGCGGGATCTCTTCACTGCGGGTGAGACCGAGCGGCTTGCCGGTGTTCTCCGACTCGGCGGCGATCAGGTCCTCGGCCCGCTCCTCGAACGCGTCCGCGATCTTCAGCAGGGCCTTCTGGCGCTCGGCGGGCGTGGTGTCGCGCCAAGCGGGGAAGGCCGCCGCGGCGGCCTCCATGGCGGCATCGACGTCGGCCTGACCGGAGAGCGGTGAGGTCGCGTAGACCTCTTCCGTCACCGGGCTGACCACATCGATGGTCCGCCCGTCCGCGGCGTCCCGGAACTCTCCGTTGATGTAGTTGCGCAGACGGCGCACCTCGGTGGTCACAACCACCCCTCCTGTCGGCTGTCCGATGGGTGAGACGTCCACCCTAATCGTTCCGGTGACGCTTTCGACATACCCACCCGCCCCTAACTTCGGATTCAGTCAGATCCAGGCACCCAGACAACGAATTTCATCGATTCGGGGTTGCGAGACAGACGAGGAGCGGTGCATGGTGGGGGCGTGGCCAGTCGCAGCGCAGACTCCAGGACCGGGAACGGATCACCGCCAGCGGTCGATGCCGTCTCCCTCGCAATCATCCAGCAGCTCCAGGAGGACGGACGGCGTCCGTACGCCGCGATCGGCAAGGCCGTAGGCCTCTCCGAAGCGGCTGTGCGCCAGCGCGTCCAGAAGCTGCTCGACCAGGGCGTGATGCAGATCGTCGCCGTCACGGACCCGCTCACCGTGGGATTCCGGCGCCAGGCGATGGTCGGCATCAACGTCGAGGGCGACCTCGACCCGGTGGCCGAGGCCCTGTCGGCCATGGCCGAGTGCGAGTACGTGGTGATGACCGCGGGCTCCTTCGACCTGATGGTGGAGATCGTCTGCGAGGACGACGACCACCTGTTGGAGATGATCAACAAACGCATCCGGACCCTTCCCGGAGTGCGCTCCACCGAGAGCTTCGTCTACCTCAAGCTCAAGAAGCAGACCTATATGTGGGGAACCCGATAGCCGTGAGCAAGGACCTCAGCCGAACCGCGTACGACCACCTGTGGATGCACTTCACCCGCATGTCGGACTACGAGAACGCGCCCGTTCCCACCATCGTGCGTGGCGAGGGAACGTACATCTTCGACGACAAGGGCAAGCGCTACCTGGACGGTCTCTCCGGCCTGTTCGTGGTCAACGCCGGTCACGGTCGTCACGAGCTCGCCGAGACGGCGTACAAGCAGGCCCAGGAGCTCGCCTTCTTCCCGGTGTGGTCCTACGCCCACCCGAAGGCCGTCGAACTGGCCGAGCGTCTCGCCGACTACGCCCCGGGCGACCTCAACAAGGTCTTCTTCACCACCGGTGGCGGCGAGGCCGTCGAGACCGCCTGGAAGCTGGCCAAGCAGTACTTCAAGCTCAAGGGCCAGCCGACCAAGTACAAGGTCATCTCGCGTGCCGTCGCCTATCACGGCACCCCGCAGGGCGCGCTGTCCATCACCGGCCTCCCGGCCCTGAAGGCCCCCTTCGAGCCGCTGGTCCCCGGCGCGCACAAGGTGCCGAACACCAACATCTACCGCGCCCCGCTCTTCGGCGACGACCCGGTGGCCTTCGGCCGCTGGGCCGCCGACCAGATCGAGCAGGAGATCCTCTTCGAGGGCCCCGAGACCGTCGCGGCCGTCTTCCTGGAGCCCGTGCAGAACGCCGGCGGCTGCTTCCCGCCGCCGCCCGGCTACTTCCAGCGGGTCCGCGAGATCTGCGACAAGTACGACGTGCTGCTCGTCTCCGACGAGGTCATCTGCGCCTTCGGCCGGCTCGGCACCATCTTCGCGTGCGACAAGTTCGGCTACGTGCCGGACATGATCACCTGCGCGAAGGGCATGACCTCGGGCTACTCCCCGATCGGCGCCTGCATCGTCTCGGACCGGATCGCGGAGCCGTTCTACGAGGGCGGCAACACCTTCCTGCACGGCTACACCTTCGGCGGCCACCCGGTCTCCGCCGCGGTGGGCATCGCCAACCTCGACATCTTCGAGCGCGAGAACCTCACCCAGCACGTCCTCGACAACGAGAACGCCTTCCTGACGACCCTCCAGAAGCTGCACGACCTGCCGATCGTCGGCGACGTCCGCGGCAACGGGTTCTTCTACGGCATCGAGCTGGTGAAGGACAAGGCCACCAAGGAGACGTTCACCGACGAGGAGACCGAGCGCGTCCTGTACGGCTTCCTCTCCAAGGCGCTGTACGACAACGGCCTGTACTGCCGGGCCGACGACCGCGGCGACCCGGTCATCCAGCTCGCCCCGCCGCTGATCTCCGACCAGTCGACGTTCGACGAGATCGAGGGCATTCTGCGGGCCGTGCTCACGGAGGCCTGGACGAAGCTCTGACCGACACCAGGTCCCCCGGCTGATCGTCCACCGACGGTCATTTCATACGGTTCTCCGGCCCGGATACGCCCCTTCGAGTGACAAGGGGCGTATCCGGGCCGCGTGCTGTGCGCCCACACCGGTCCGACTATCTACGGTGCCGAGTGACCGATCGGCCGCGTCTTCGTTCCCCCGTACGGGGGAACGGGAAATCTGACCTGAACCGAGGTGTACGCCATGGTGGCCCCGCCGGACAACGACGTGATCTGGGCGCGTTCCCTGCACCACTCCCACAACGGATCGCCCGGTCTCGGCGGTGTCTCCCTCGGTGTCCGGGACGCCGAGATCCTCGCCGTGACCGGCCCGCGCGGCAGCGGGAAGACCACGCTGCTGCACTGCCTCTCGGGCCGGCTCGTGCCCCAGGAGGGGGAGGTCTGGTTCAACAGCGTCCCCGTCCACACCATGGCCCCCCGGGTCCGCGAACAGCTGCGCCGCGAGCGCTTCGGCTGGATCACCTCCGACCCGGAGCTGGTCCCGGAGCTGACCGTCTGGGAGAACACCGCGCTGCCCCTGCTGCTGCGCGGCGTCTCGCACCGGGCCGCCAGGAAGGCGGCCGGGGAGTGGCTGGAGCGCCTGGACATCGCCGCCTACGCCAAGAAGCGGCCGCACGCGCTCCTCCAGGCGCAGCGCCAGCGGGTCTCGGTGGCCCGTGCCCTCTGCGGCGCACCGACCGTGATCTTCGCCGACGAGCCCACCGCGACCCTGCACCGCGCGGACCGCACGCAGGTGCTGCGCACCCTGACCACGGCGGTCCGCTCGCACGGCATCACCGTCGTGCTGGCGACACACGACGCCGAGGTCGCCGCGCTCGCCGACCGGACCGTCCCGCTGCTGGACGGCCGCTGCGTCGCCACCGGTACCGTGCCCGCGAAACCGGAAGCGGAGGGCCGCGCGGCGTGCTCGCTCTCCGTCTAGCCCGCGGGTCCCATCCCCTCGTCCTGGTCCGGCGGCTGCTGGTGGCCGCCGCCTCGGCCGGCGTCGGGTTCCTCCTCCTGTGCGCCCTCGGGTACGCCGCCGCGCACCCGGCGTCCGCCGGTTCGGTGCTGCGGCTGCTGTGGTGCTTCGTCCCGCTGGCCGCCACGGTGCAGTTCGCCGTGGCGGTGGCCCGGACCGACCCGAGCACCCGGCCCCGGCCGGGCCTCTCCTCCGTGGGCCTCGGCCCGGTCCGGCTGTCCGCGCTGGCCGCGGTCTCCACCGCCGTCTCCACCACGCTCGGCTCCATGGTGGCCCTGCTCTTCTTCCTCCATCTGCGCGGCGACCTCACCGGGATGCCGTTCGACGGGGGCGCCGCGGAGTTCCTCGGCGCGGGCAGCCCGCTGCCGCTGGCCGCCGCGCTGATGCTGCTGGCGCTCGTACCGGTGACCGCGTCGACGGCGAGCGCGCTGGCGCTGCGGACGCGGCCCGACCCGGCCCGGGACACCTTCGGCTCCGAGGAGCTGCCGGAGCCCGCACCCGCTCCGGCCGGACTCCCCTGGGGGGTGGCGCTGACGGCTGCCGGACTCGCGGTCGAGGCGATCGCGTCACGGGGTGCCGCGGGGAGCGCGTTCCCGCTGCCCGGACGGTACGACTCCACCCCGGTGGCCGTACTGATCGGGTGGACGCTCACCGCTGTCGGCCTGGCGATGGCGGGACCGAGCCTGACCTATCTGTGCGGGCGCGCGCTGCAGGCCATGCGCCCCGGTGCCGTACGGCTGCTGGCGGGGCGGGTCCTGATGGACGAGGCGCGCCGGATCGGCCGCCCGCTCGGGGTCGTCTGCGCGGTGCTGTCCGCGGCGATCGCCGCTTCGGCGCTGTACGGAGGCGACGAGCGCCCGTACGGCCCGCTCACCGCGCTCGGCGCGGTACTGGTCCTCGGCTGTACGACGGCGACGCTGCTGACCTCGGCGCTGGAGGCCAAGCACGCCCGCGCCCACACGGTCGATGCGCTGCTCAGGATGGGCGCCCCGGCCGCCGTGCTGCGCCGGGCGACGGCGCTGCGGGCGGGCGCGCTGCTGGCCCTGTTCGCCCCGCTGACGTGGGTGATCGCGCAGTTGGCGGCGCTTCCGCTGACGAAGTGAACCGCCGGCGGCTCCCTCCCGGAGGTCCGGGGACGGGAGCACCGGCCGGCTCAGGGATGGGTGGCGAGGCGGGCGGCCAGGGCGTCGAAGAAGGCCTCCCAGCCGTCCTCCGCCGCCGCGTACTGCTCGGGGGTGAGGTTGCCGCCGCGCTGCTGGAAGGCCAGCTCGGTGGTCCCGTCGCCGAGGTCGCTGAAGGTGACGGTGACGATCTCGCCCTCGGCGTCCTCCGGCGCGGAGGCGTCCTTGAGCGTGAGGACGAGCCCGTCGGGCTCGCTCACCTCGCGGTAGATCCCGTGGAAGGGCATTTCCACGCCCGGCATCACGATGACCAGGCTCCACGCCCCGCCCGGCCGTACGTCCATCGCCACCCGGTCCAGGGGGACGTCCGCCTCTCCCCCGTACCAGGCGGCGAAGTCCTCCGGTGAGGTCCAGGCGGCGAAGACGCGCTGCTGAGGGGCGTGCAGGACACGGGTGAGGTCGATGCCCTCGCGGGTGCCACCGGTCATGATCACGGTCCTTGTCCGATCCGGCCGTCCCGCGCGGCCGGAGCGCCGGGCGCGGGATTGTCCGCCTCCAGCTTGCCCGGCCCACCGCCGCCCTGCCACGCCGGTCAGGGGGCCAGCAGCCCCGCGAGGGTCTCGTACGCCTGCTCCCACCCCCACGCCTCGCGGACCCACGCCCGGCCCTTCTCCCCCATCGCCCGGGAGCCCGCCCGGTCCCGCAGCAACGCGACGAGCCGGTCCGCGACGGCGGCGACGTCGCGCCCGTCGACCACGTGCCCCGTCTCCCCGTCCCGCACGGTGTCCGGTGCGCCGCCCGAGTCGCCGACGAGGACCGGCAGCCCGGAGGCGGCGGCCTCCAGGAAGACGATGCCCAGCCCCTCCACCTCCAGGCCCCGCCTGCGGGTGCGGCACGGCATCGCGAAGACGTCGCACGCCGCGTAGTGCTCCGGCATCGCCGCGTGCGGCTGCCCGCCCGCGAGGACCACCGCGTCCGCGACCCCGGTGTCCGCGGCGAGCCGGCGCAGGGCCCGGGCGTAGGGTCCGTCGCCGGTCAGCAGGAGCACGGCGTCGGGCACCGCGCGCCGCACGGCGGGCAGGGCGCGGATCAGGGTGTCCTGGCCCTTGCGCGGGACGAGCCGCGCCGCGCAGAGGATCACGGGCCCCCCGCCCAGGCCGTACCGCTCGCGGACGCCACCCGCCGGAGCCCGTACGCCGTCCCGCGCCCCGGACCGTACGCCGTCCCGCGCCTCGTCCCGCACGGCATCGCGCGGCCACTTCCGTACGGCATCGGGCTCCTCGACCCGTACGGCATCGCGCGGCCACTTTCGTACGGCTTCGCACGCCTCGTCCCGCACGGCATCGCGCGGCCACTCCCGTACGGCTTCGCGCGCGGCCTCATCCCGTACGCGGAACGCCTCCGCGTCCACCCCGGGCGCCAGGCGCACCATGCGGCGGGCGGCGGCCGGGCCGAGTGCGGCGGCGATGGGCGCGCGGGTCGCCTCGCCCAGGTAGGTCACCGTGTCGGTGCGGTCGCCGATCCGCCGGAGCAGGGCCCGGGCCCCGGGCGTGCGGGCCCACCACACCTCGTGCCCGTGCGTCGTGGCGACGGCCCGCCGCACCCCGCTCTCCCGGCGCAGCCGGTCCGCCAGGAGCCCGAGCGGTGCGGCGGCCCCGAACCAGACGCTGTCGCAGCCGTGGTGGCGGGCGATGTCCACCGCGCGGGCGGCGACGCGCGGGACCGGGAGCAGGGTGCGGGCCGGGTCGCGGACCACGGGGTGGGGCAGGGCGGCGTCATGGGCGGCCGCCCCGGGTTCGGCGGAGGTGTAGACGACGACGGAGTCCGTGGGGAACCGGCTGGTCATGGCATGGACGAAGGTCTCGATGCCGCCCTGGCGCGGCGGAAAGTCGTTGGTCACCACGAGGGTGCGCCGGCGCGTCATCGGGAGGCCTGCTTCCGTCGGCGTACGAGTTGGCGTACGGGGTCACCCACGAGTTCGCGCACCCGTTCACGTACGCGGCGGGGGTGGGCGGGTGGTTGCCGGGCGAGGGCCCAGGCCGCGAGGACCAGCGGGTGCACCAGATAGCCGAACCGGGTCGCGGGCATGAAGGCGATGGCCAGGAGCAGTCCGATGGCGAGCCGCACGGCGGCGGCCGACGCCGTCGCCGGGGGCCGGACGAGCAGGGAGACGGCGAGGAGCAGGGCGCTCACCCCGAGCAGCAGGAGCGTCAGGATCCGGCCGCCGGGGAGCTGGGTGGCGAGCAGATGGCCGGGGAGCGGGCTGGCGGCGGACGAGACCGCTCCGGTCAGCCCGAGGGGGAAGTCGACGACATGGGTCCGGAAGGCTCCCGGGGCACGCAGCGCGGCGGGCAGGACGAACGCGGCGGCGGTGAGCAGGGCGGCGAGCCCGCAGCGCAGAGCGGCGCGACCCCCTTGCCGGCCGTCGTCTCCGAGGGCGGCGCGACTCCCCCGGCGGCCCTCGTCTCCGAGCGCGGTGCCACTCCCCCGGCGACCGTCGTCTCCGAAGCCCGCGCCGCTCCCCCGCCGGCCGTTGCCGGAGGCCGTGGCGAGCAGGGCGAGGGCCACCGGCACCGCCGGCCACGCGGTCCACTTGAGTGCTGCGGCCAGACCGAGCGCCAGCCCGGCCCGGCCGGGCCGCCCCTGTCCCGCTCCGGCCAGCCCCAGGCACATCAGCCCGGCCACCGGCAGATCGACGCCGCCGACCGCGAGCGGCAGTGCCACCAGGGGGCAGGCGGCGATCCACCGGGACGGTTCGCGGCGGGCCCCCGCCGGGAGGGCGAGGGTGAAAGCGCCGAGGAAGGCGGCGCCCATCCACAGCCGGGGGTCGGTGAGCGGCCCGGGCCCGGCCAACGCCTCCGGGATCCCGAAGGCCGCCATGCCCGGGAGGTACGGGTTGAAGTCCTCGGGCACGGTGGGCCGTTCGGGATAGGGCGTGCCCTCGGAGAGCAGGAGCCCCGCCGAGCGGGCGACGACGTCGACCTCCAACTGCGCCCGATCCACGGCGAGAAGGACCAGCAAGGGCAGCAGCACCGCGCCGGTGACCGCGACGGTCCCCGCCGTACGGGGGCTCCGCCCGCGGGCCGCGAGCACCGCGGCGGCCGTGTAGCCGAGTGCCGCGGCGGCTCCCCAGACCCGGTGCGGGCCGAGCGAGGAGAAGGTCCCGAGCGCCAGGGCGGTGGTTGCGCAGAACGCCCACCAGGCCGCGTCGCCGGGCCGCGCGGGACGGTCCCGGTACAGGTCGGAAGGGGTGCGGAGCGCGAATGTGGCCATGCGTCCGAGGCTAGGAACGGACCGTTCACGGAACGTCACACCACCGTCCGGTCCTTGAGGTCAACCCGTGGCATGAGACGGCGCCGCGAATTCCACCCCCGCTCCGATGCGCCGGCCCGCCGGGTGACGAAGAATCTCGGTATGACGCGCACCGTCCCGCCGGACCGCCCGGCCCCCGCCACGGCCGACGCCACCGCCACCGTTGGCGCCGCCGGCGCCGCCCTGCCGGCGGACCGGGGCATCCGGCGACGGTTCCGGCACTGGACAGCGGAGCCCGCGTACGCCTGGCTCACCGGGGCCGCGCTGACGCTCTTCGCGGTGGTGGAGCTGGCCGTCGTGCCGGGTTCGGCGATCACGGCCTTCGGGGTGCTGGTCTGCACGGCCTCGCTGGCCCTGCGGGCGACGCGGCCCGCCGTGGGGTTCCTGACCGTGGGCGCGGCCCTCCTCAGCTTCGCCACCGACGGCAACATGGCGTACGCGACCATCGCCGGCTCCCTGATCGGCTGCTACACGCTCGGGCGGCACCGGGTTCAGCATCCGGCGGTGCTCGTGCTGGCCGGTTCCCTGGCCGCGCTGGCCGTCAATCTCGTGCACATCGACCGGTGGGCCCGGGACGGCTCCCCCGGGCTGCCCGCGCTCCAGGGCACCGACCGGTTCAGCCTGGGGCTGTACGCCGAGACTCTGGTGCTGACCGTGATGGTCCTGGGCGCGGTGAGCACGGGCGACGCGGTGCGGGCCCGCGAGGAGACCCGGCACACCCGGGCCGCCGCGCAGTCCCGGCTGCTGGCGATGGAGCGGCGGCAGGCGGCCGAGGCGGAACGGGCTGCGATCGCACGGGAGTTGCACGACATGATCGCGCACTCGGTGTCGGTGATCGCGGTGCGGGCCGAAAGCGCCACGTACACGACCCCGGACCTCTCGCCCCCGGCACGGGACGCCTTCCAGGAGATCGCGGGCACGGCGCGGTCCTCGATGGCGGAGCTGCGACGGCTGCTCGGGGTACTGCGGACGGGCGACGGGGCCGAGACGGCCACCCCGCTCACCGCCCCGCAGCCCTCGCTGGCCGGTCTCGACGACCTCCTCGAACAGCATCGGGCGGTGGGCGGCGCCGCCGAACTGCGGGTCACCGGCGAGCGGGCCCCACTGCCCGCGTCCTGGGAGCTGTCGGCGTACCGGATCGTCCAGGAGGCGCTGACGAACGCCCGACGGCATGCCCCGGGTGCGCACACCGTCGTGGAAATCCACTACAGTCCGGGCCTGTTGACGGTCCGCGCGACGGACGACGGGCCAGGCCCCGCTCCCTCCGGCAGCTCCGGACGGCAGGGGCACGGGCTGGTGGGCATGGCCGAACGGGCCGCCCTGCTCGGCGGGGGACTCACCGCCGGCCGGGGCCCGGCCGGCGGCTTTCTCGTGGAGGCGGAGCTGCCGTGGTGATCCGGGTACTGGTGGCCGACGACCAGGCAGTCGTGCGGACGGCGTTCGCCGGCCTGCTGAACACCCAGGACGACATCGACGTGGTCGGGGAGGCGGAGGACGGCGAGCAGGCCGTGCTCAGGGCGGCCGAACTACGGCCCGACGTGGCGCTGTTGGACATCCGGATGCCCAAGCTCAGCGGCATCGACGCGGCGCGCGGCATCGTCGCGACGTCGGGCGGGGCGACGAGGGCACTGATGCTGACGACGTTCGGCCTGGACGAGTACGTGTACGACGCCCTCACCGCCGGAGCCAGCGGATTCCTGCTCAAGGACGCGACCTTCCCCGAACTGCTGCACGCGGTACGGGTGGTGGCAGACGGCCACGCCCTGCTGGCACCCGAGATCACCGGGCGGCTCATCGCGGAGTTCACCCGGCAGCGGGTCAGCGCTCCCCCGCCGCGCTCGGTCGACGGACTGACCGCGCGCGAGGCGGAGGTGCTCGTCCTGATCGCGCGGGGCCTGTCCAACGCGGCCATCGCCGACCGGCTGACCATCACCGACCACACGGTGAAGACCCACATCAACCGGCTGTTCGCGAAGATGGGGCTGCGGGACCGGGCGCAGGCGGTGATCCTGGCGTACGAACTGGGGCTGGTGGTGGCGGGGACCCGGCAGCCTTAGCGGCCGGCGGGTCCCGGCGACCATGGCGGGCGGCGGAAGCGGGGTGGCGGCGACCGCTCGTCCCCTCACTCCGCCGCCAGCACCACCGTCTCCGCCGCGTCGAAGCGGACGCCCACGACCGCACCCTCGTCCGGGGTGTCCCGCAGGGCGCACTCGGCCTCCAGCACCGGCGCGTTCTCGGGTGTCAGGCGTACGGTCACGTGGTTCCCCCGGAAGGTGCGGACACCGACCGTGCAGCGCAGGCCGTCCTCGGGCGCGCCGATCAGGACGCCGGCGGGCCGGACCAGCAGATCCACCTCGCCCTGCGAGGAGCCCTCGGGCACCGGGACCTTGCCCCAGGCGGTGGCGGCGGCCGGGCCGGTCACGGTCGCCGGGGTGACGTTGTCGAAGCCGAGGAACCGGGCGACGAACGCGGAGGCGGGGCGCTGCCAGACGTCCAGCGGGCCGCCTTCCTGCGCGATCCGGCCGTCCCGCATCACGACGACCCGGTCGGCGAGCGCGAACGCCTCGCCCTGGTCGTGTGTGACGGCCAGCACGGTGGTGCCCAACTCCTGGAAAAGGGCGCGCAGTTCGACGACCAGCCGTTCGCGGAGGCTGCGGTCGAGCTGGCCGAGCGGCTCGTCCAGCATCAGGAGCTTCGGGCGCGGGGCGAGCGCGCGGGCCAGCGCGACGCGCTGCTGCTCACCTCCGGACAGCGCGGCGACCGCGCGGCGTTCGGCGCCGGGCAGACCGACCAGCTCCAGCAGCTCGCGGACCCGGTGCCCGGTCTCGGCCCGCCCGACGCCGTGCATCCGGAGCCCGAAGGCGACGTTGGCGCCGACGTCCCGGTGCGGGAAGAGCTGGTGGTCCTGGAACATCAGGCCGAGGCCGCGCCGGTGCACCGGGACGCCGCTCTGGTCCTGTCCGGCCAGCAGGACCCGGCCGCCGTCCATGGGCTGGAGCCCGGCGACGGCCCGGAGCAGGGTGGACTTCCCACTGCCGCTGGGACCGAGCAGGCAGACGATCCGGTGGTCGGCGACCTCCAGGTCGACCGCGTCCAGCGCCGTCCGCTTCCCGAACCGCACGGTGGCTTCCCGCAAGCTCAGCATGTCGTTCAGAACTCCCCGGATCGGTCGGTGCGGATACGTTCGAGAAGCAGCAGCGACACCGCGCACACCAGCATCAGGATCGTGCTGAGGGCCATCGCCTGCCCGTAGTTGAGCTCCCCCGACCGGCCCAGCAGCCGGGCCACGGCGACCGGCAGGGTCGGGTTGTCCGGCCGCGCGATGAAGACCGTCGCGCCGAACTCCCCGAGGGAGACGGCGAAGGCGAAGCCCGCCGCGACCAGCACCGCCCGCCGCACCAGCGGCAGATCGACCTCCCGCCAGGCCCGCAGCGGGGAGGCCCCCAGCACGGCGGCGGCCTCCCGCAGCCGGTCGTCGACCGCGCGCAGCACGGGCAGCATGGTCCGTACGACGAAGGGGACGCCGACCAGCGCCTGCGCCAGCGGGACCAGGATCCAGGAGGTCCGCAGGTCGAGCGGCGGCTCGTCCAGGGTGATCAGGAAGCCGAAGCCGACGGTGACGGCGGACACCCCGAGCGGCAGCATGAGCAGCGCGTCGAAGCCGCGGACCAGCGGCCCGGCCCGCCGGGTCAGGGCCGCCGCCGCGAGGCCTCCGACGACGAGAGCGATGAGCGTCGCGACGAGCGCGTACCGCAGGGAGTTGCCGACGGCCTCCAGCGGCGGGACCAGGAAGGTGGAGGAGCCGCCGGACCCGGCCGACTGGAGGGCCCGGTAGTAGCCGAAGCCGTATCCGTCGGTCCCGTCCGCTCCGTCGAACGAGCGCTCCACCAGCACCCCGAGCGGCAGCAGGATCAGCAGCAGCGCGGTGAGCAGGACACCGCCGAGCAGCGCCCACTGCCCGGCGCCGCGCGGCCGGCGGGAGGTCTGGGCCGGGTCGACGAGCTTCAGCGCCCGCTCCCGGCGGCGTACGGTCACGGCGTGCACGGCGAGGACCGCACCGACCGCGGCGAACTGCACCAGGGTCAGCACGGCGGCCGTCGGCAGGTCCAGCAGTTGCGCGGTCTGCCGGTAGATCTCCACCTCCAGGGTGGCGTAGGCGGGTCCGCCGAGGATCTGTACGACGCCGAAGGAGGTGAAGGTGAAGAGGAAGACCATCAGCGCGGCGGCGGCGACGGCCGGGGCGAGCGCGGGCAGCGTCACCCGGCGGAAGGCGGCGAACCGTCCGGCGCCGAGTACCCGGGCGGCCTCCTCCTGCCGGGGGTCCAGCTGGGACCAGAGCCCGCCGACCGTCCGCACGACCACGGCGTAGTTGAAGAAGACGTGGGCCAGGAGGATCGCCCACACGGTGGTGTCCAGCCGGACGCCCCACAGTTCGTCGAGGAGCCCGCCCCGCCCCAGCAGCGCCAGGAACGCGGTGCCGACGACGACGGTGGGCAGCACGAACGGCACCGTGACGACCGCCCGCAGCAGCTGCTTGCCGGGGAAGTCGAACCGGGCGAAGACATACGCCCCGGGCAGGGCGATCAGCAGGGTGAGCGCGGTCGAGGCGAGGGCCTGCCAGGTGGTGAACCAGAGGACGTCGAGGATGTCCGGGCGGGCCAGCACCTCGCCGATCCGCCCGAACTGCCAGTCGCCTCCGGCCTTGAGCCCGCGGCCGACGATCGCGGTCACGGGATAGGCGAAGAACACCGCGAAGAACGCGACGGGCACGGCCATCAGGCCGAGCCGCAGCGCGGCCCCGCGCCGCCCGGGCCCGCGTCGGGCCCGGGCGGCCTCGGCGGTCTTCGCCCCGGGCTCTACTTCAGGACCAGCGACTGCCACGACTGGATCCACTGCTCACGGTTGGCGCTGATCTTCTCGGGCGCGACGGTGGGAGGCGTGTCGATCTCCTCGCCGAACTTCGTGAACAGCTCGGGAAGGGTCGCGTCCTTCACGACCGGGTTCACGAACATGTTCAGCGGCATGTCCTCCTGGAACGTCTTGCTGATCATGAAGTCCAGCAGTGCCTTGCCGCCCGCCTCGTTCTTCGCCCCGGTCAGCAGTCCGGCGTACTCGGTCTGCCGGAAGCAGGTGCCGGTGGCGACCCCGGTGGGGGCCTCCTTGGGCTGCGGGTCGGCGTAGAGCACCTCGACGGGCGGGCTGGAGGCGTAACTGACGACGAGCGGCCGGTCGGCGCCTGTCTTCTTGCCGCCCGCGGAGCCGGAGAACTCCTCGTTGTAAGCCTGCTCCCAGCCGTCGACGACCTTGACGCCGTTGGCCTTCAGCTTCTTCCAGTACGCCTCGTAGCCGTCCTCGCCCTGGGCGGCGATGGTCCCGAGGAGGAAGCCGAGGCCGGGCGAGGAGCTCGCGGCGTTCTCGGTGACGAGGAGGTTCTTGTACGCGGGCTTCAGCAGGTCCTCGAAGGTCTTCGGCGGGGCGAGCTTCTTGTCGGCGAAGTACTTCTTGTCGTAGTTGACGCAGATGTCGCCGGTGTCGACGGGCGTGACCCGCCTCTTCTCGTCCGTCTGCGTGTCCGCCGCGACCGTGTCCAGGCCCTTGGCCTCGTACGCGGTGAACAGGCCGTTGTCGAGGGCGCGGGAGAGCAGGGTGTTGTCGACGCCGAAGAAGACGTCGCCGCGCGGGGAGCCCTTGGTGAGGATCTCCTGGTTGAGCGCGGCCCCGGCGTCGCCGCTCTTGAGGATCTCGACCTTGTAGCCGGTCTCCTTCGTGAACGCCTTCAGCACCTTGTCCGAGACGTTGAAGGAGTCGTGGCTGACCAGGGTGACGGTCTTGGAGGCCGGGCCCTTGGACTCCCCGGAGCCGGCGGAACCGTCGTCGCCGCAGCCCGCGAGCAGCGTGACGCCGAGAGCGGCGGCGAGCGCGGTCGCCGCGTACTTCGTGGTGGTGTTCATGTGATTCCTCCTGGAGGTGACCAGGAAGAGACGCGGCCCCGCCCGCTGTCCGGCGAACCGGAAGCGGGCAGGGCGCAACAGCTTGAGTAAGGTCCGAACTTCCTACCCGGAATGACCCGGGCGAGGTTCAGAGGGTCTGCGGCCAACCTGTCCTTGGTGCCGCACTCTCAGCGCTGTGGCGCTCCCCTGTCGGAATATGAAGTTGATTTCGGGCCCAGGCTACACCGGCGGATTTCGGCCGCCCGTCCGGTGTCCGGGCGAGGCTAGCGCTCGGAGGCCGCCAGCTGCCCGCAGGCCCCGTCGATCTCCTGACCGCGGGTGTCCCGGACGGTGACGGGCACGCCGTGGGCCGCGATGGCCTCGACGAACGCCTTCTCGTCCTCGGGCCGCGAGGCGGTCCACTTCGAGCCGGGCGTGGGGTTCAGCGGGATCAGGTTGACGTGCACCCGCTTGCCCTTGAGCAGCCGGCCGAGCCGGTCGCCCCGCCATGCCTGGTCGTTGATGTCCCGGATCAGGGCGTACTCGATGGAGATCCGCCGGCCGGACTTCTCCGCGTACTCCCAGGCGGCGTCCAGCACCTCGCGGACGTTCCACCGGGTGTTGACGGGGACAAGCGTGTCGCGCAGCTCGTCGTCCGGGGCGTGCAGCGAGACGGCGAGCCGGCACTTGAAGCCCTCGTCGGCGAAGCGCAGCATGGCCGGGACGAGGCCCACGGTGGAGACGGTGATCCCGCGCTGCGAGAGGCCGAGACCGTCCGGCTCCGGGTCGGTGAGGCGACGGATCGCGCCGACCACGCGGTTGTAGTTGGCGAGCGGCTCGCCCATGCCCATGAAGACGATGTTGGACAGCCGCGCGGGCCCGCCGGGCACCTCGCCGTCGCGCAGGGCGCGCATGCCGTCGACGATCTGGTGCACGATCTCGGCGGTCGACAGATTGCGGTCGAGGCCGGCCTGCCCGGTGGCGCAGAAGGGGCAGTTCATACCGCAGCCGGCCTGCGAGGAGATGCACATCGTGACGCGGTCGGGGTAGCGCATCAGGACGGACTCGACGAGCGTCCCGTCGTGCAGCTTCCACAGGGTCTTGCGCGTGGTGTCGTCGTCGCAGCTGATGTGCCGCATCACGGACATCAGGTCGGGGAACAGCGCCTCGGCGAGCTTCTCCCGCGATCCGGCCGGGATGTTCGTCCACTCGGCCGGGTCGTGCGCGTACCGCGCGAAGTAGTGCTGCGAGAGCTGCTGGGCGCGGAACGGCTTCTCACCGGTCGCGGCGACCGCTTCCTTGCGCTCTGCGGGCGTGAGGTCGGCGATGTGCCGCGGCGGCTTCTTGGATCCGCGGGGCGCGACGAAAGTGAGTTCTCCGGGCTTAGGCATGGTTCATCCAGTGTCGCAGACAGACGGGCGAGGGCCCGCCGCCCTGTGGACGACGGACCCTCACTCGTGAAACGTGCAGGTGAGACGGGTGCCGTGGTGCCGAGGCGGTCAGCCGGAGCCGACGAACAGCACCAGCAGCAGCCAGACGACCGGCGCGGTCGGCAGGAGCGAGTCCAGCCGGTCCATGATGCCGCCGTGGCCGGGGAGCAGGGTGCCCATGTCCTTGATCCCGAGGTCCCGCTTGATCATGGACTCGCCCAGGTCGCCGAGGGTGGCGCTGGCCGCGACCGCGAGGCCGAGCAGCAGTCCCTGCCACCAGGCGCCGTCGTCGATCAGGAACTCCATGCACAGCGCGCCGGCGACCATCGCGAAGGCGACCGCTCCGAACAGGCCCTCCCGGGTCTTCCCGGGGCTGATGCGCGGGGCGAGCTTGTGCGTGCCGAAGCGCCAGCCGACCGCGTACGCCCCCGTGTCGCTGACCACGGTGAGGATCAGGAAGGTCAGGACCCGCCACGAACCGTCGTCCGCCGCCAGCATCAGGGCGACGAAGGTGGCCAGGAAGGGTACGTAGAACGCCGCGAAGACCCCGGCCGTGACGTCCTTGAGATACCCGTCGGGCGGCTCGGTCATCCGCCAGACCAGCACCGCGAGAGCGGTCAGGGCCATCGCGATCCAGGCGCCCTCGGGACCTCGCGCGTAACCCGCGACGACCATCGCGGCTCCGCCGACGGCCAACGGCACCAGGGGCGCCTTGATGTCCTTGCGTTCCTGGAGGCGGGAGGTCAGCTCCCAGAGGCCGACGACGACCGCGGCCACTATCACGCCGACGAAGGCGGCCTTCACGATGAACAGCGAGACGCCGATGACGGCGCCGAGACCCACGGCCACCCCTATGGCGGCACGCAGATCACGCCCCGCGCGCTTCTTCTGCGGCGGGGGCGGCAGCGGGGTGGACATGGGCTCCTGCGGCTTCTCGTCACGGAACAGGGGGCCGCTGACGTGAGCGGCTTCCCTGTCCCGGTCCTCGCGGCTCTGTGCGTCTCTACCTGCGTCGGGAACGTCCGGCACGTTGGGCATGGGCCGAGTCTGCTGGGCGCCATGCACATCGTGGGCCGGACCCGCCGGGGCAGCCCTCATCTCAGGCGTGCCCCAGTAACCGGCTCCTTGCGGGGCGCCCCAGGAAGAGTCGTTCATCAGACTTCGAGCAGCTCGGCTTCCTTGTGCTTGAGCAGCTCGTCCACCTGCGCGACGTACTTCGCGGTGGTGTCGTCAAGCTCCTTCTCGGCGCGGCGCACCTCGTCCTCGCCGGACTCCTTGTCCTTGACGAGCTTGTCGAGGGTCTCCTTGGCCTTGCGGCGGATGGAGCGAATCGAGATCTTGGAGTCCTCGGCCTTGGTCTTGGCGACCTTGATGTACTCCTTGCGGCGGTCCTGGGTGAGCTCGGGGAACGTCACCCGGATGATATTGCCGTCGTTGCTCGGGTTGACGCCGAGGTCGGAGTCACGGATCGCCTGCTCGATGTTGCGCAGCGCGGTCTTGTCGAACGGCGTCACGACGGCCATCCGCGCCTCGGGAACCGAGAACGAGGCCAGCTGGTTGATCGGGGTCAGCGCGCCGTAGTAGTCGGCGACGATCTTGTTGAACATCGCCGGGTGCGCACGGCCGGTACGGATCGCGGCGAAGTCCTCTTTCGCGACGACAACGGCCTTCTCCATCTTCTCCTCGGCCTCGAGGAGGATTTCTTCGATCACCACGTGCTCCTGCGTGTCTTGGGTGGGCCAGGCGTCGTCATCGCCTGGCCCTGCGGGTCCTGCGTCGCGTCCTCACCTGCACGGTGTCCGACCGGCAGGCCGTTGTCCATCCTGGGGGGCCGTCAGGCCCGGGTGCTCTCGTCGCTCACGAGCGTGCCGATCTTCTCACCCTTGACCGCGCGAGCGATATTGCCCTCGGTGGTCAGCTCGAAGACGAGGATCGGGAGCTGGTTGTCGCGGCAGAGCGTGATGGCGGTGGCGTCGGCGATCTTCAGATTGCGGGTGATCACCTCGCCGTACTCCAGTGCGTCGAACTTCACCGCGTCGGGGTTGGCCCTCGGGTCGGAGTCGTAGACCCCGTCCACGCCGTTCTTCCCCATGAGCAGCGCCTCGGCGTCGATCTCCAGGGCACGCTGGGCGGCGGTGGTGTCGGTGGAGAAGTACGGCATGCCCATACCGGCGCCGAAGATCACCACGCGCCCCTTCTCCAGGTGCCGTACGGCGCGGAGCGGGATGTACGGCTCGGCGACCTGGCCCATGGTGATGGCGGTCTGGACGCGCGAGTCGATGCCCTCCTTCTCCAGGAAGTCCTGGAGCGCCAGGCAGTTCATGACGGTGCCGAGCATGCCCATGTAGTCGGACCGCGCGCGGTCCATGCCGCGCTGCTGGAGCTCGGCGCCGCGGAAGAAGTTGCCTCCTCCGATGACCACCGCGATCTGGGCGCCGTCGCGTACGACGGCGGCGATCTCGCGGGCGATGGTGTGCACGACGTCGGGGTCGACGCCCAGACCGCCGCCGCCGGCGAATGCCTCACCGGAGAGCTTCAGCATGAAGCGTCCGGAACCCTTGTCGTCGCGCTGGTCGTCGGCCTGAATGGCGTCCGCGCCCTTGTCCATGGAAATTCTCCTCGTGCACATACGAAGAAGGCCATTGCCGGTGGGTCTGGTGTCCCTACAGCGGCAATGGCCTCCTCGTCAGATCTGCGGTCGTCCGGCGTGGGTGCGGCCGTCGACTGCACCAGACCCTATCGGGTCCGGCGCTGTTCGCCCGGACGGAGTCAGATGCCGACCTTGATGCGCGAGAAGCGCTTCAGGGTGACACCGGCCTCGTCCAGGACCTTCTGGACCGACTTCTTGGCGTCCAGCGCGTACGGCTGGCCCAGGAGGGTGGCCTCCTTGAAGAAGCCGTTGACCCGACCCTCGACGATCTTCGGGAGCGCGGCCTCGGGCTTGCCCTCGGCGCGCGTGGTCTCCTCGGCGACGCGACGCTCGGCCTCGACGACCTCGGCCGGGACGTCCTCGCGGGACAGGTACTTCGGGGCGAAGGCGGCGATGTGCTGCGCGATGCCCTTGGCCAGCTCTGCGTCGGCCTTGTCCAGCTCGACCAGAACACCGATCTGCGGGGGCAGGTCGGGCATGGTGCGGTGCATGTACACACCGACGTAGGCGCCGGTGAACTGCGCGAAGCGGTCCAGGACGATCTTCTCGCCGAGGTTGGCGTTGGCCTCGTCGACGTACGCCTGGACGGTCTTGCCGGCCTCGATCTCGGAGGCGAGGAGCGCCTCGATGTCGGCCGGGGAGGTCGCGGCGACGTGAGCGGCGAGGGTGTTGGCGACGGCCTGGAACTTCTCGCCCTTGGCGACGAAGTCCGTCTCGCACTTCAGCTCGAGGAGGACGCCGGACGTCTGGTCCTCGGAAATGAGGGAGACGACGGCACCGTTCTCGGCAGAGCGGCCCTCGCGCTTGGCGACGCCCTTCTGGCCCTTGATACGGAGCGCCTCGACGGCCTTGTCGACGTTGCCGTCGGCCTCGTCGAGCGCCTTCTTGCAGTCCATCATGCCGGCGCCGGTGAGCTCGCGGAGCTTCTTGACGTCAGCGGCGGTGTAGTTCGCCATGAGTCTGTATGTCTCTCTCGAAGTCTGAAAGATCTACGGGTGAACGGCGGGGGCGACGCTTGTGGCGTCAGCCCCCGCCGTCAGTAGCCGTGACGGGTGTCAGGCCTGCTCGGCGTCCGCGTCGGCGGCCGGGGCCTCGGCGGCGGCCGGAGCCTCGACAGCGGCCTCGGCCTCGGCGACGGCCTCGGCCGGCGTCTCGGCGTCGGCTGCGGCGTCCTTCTCGGTCTCGACGGAGGACTGGACCTCGGCGGCAGCCGCGGTCTCGTCCTTCTTGTCGCCCTCGAGCAGGTCGCGCTCCCACTCGGCGAGGGGCTCGCCGGCGGCCTTCTCGCCCGGCTTCGAGTCACCGGTGGCGGCACCGGAGCGGGCGATGAGGCCCTCGGCGACGGCGTCGGCGATCACGCGGGTGAGCAGGGTGACGGAGCGGATCGCGTCGTCGTTGCCCGGAATCTTGTAGTCGACCTCGTCGGGGTCGCAGTTGGTGTCGAGGATCGCGACGACCGGGATGTGGAGCTTGCGCGCCTCACCGACGGCGATGTGCTCCTTCTTGGTGTCGACGATCCAGACGGCGCTGGGCACCTTCTGCATCTCGCGGATACCACCGAGGGTCTTCTCCAGCTTGGCCTTCTCGCGCGAGAGGACCAGGAGCTCCTTCTTGGTGAGGCCGGAGGCGGCCACGTCCTCGAAGTCGATGACCTCAAGCTCCTTCAGACGCTGAAGGCGCTTGTAGACGGTGGAGAAGTTGGTGAGCATGCCACCGAGCCAACGCTGGTTGACGTACGGCATGCCGACGCGCGTCGCCTGCTCGGCGATGGCCTCCTGGGCCTGCTTCTTCGTACCCACGAACATGATGGAGCCGCCGTGGGCGACGGTCTCCTTGACGAACTCGTAGGCGCGGTCGATGTACGACAGCGACTGGAGCAGGTCGATGATGTAGATGCCGTTGCGCTCGGTGAAGATGAAGCGCTTCATCTTCGGGTTCCAGCGACGGGTCTGGTGACCGAAGTGGACGCCGCTTTCCAGCAGCTCCCGCATCGTGACGACGGCCATGGCCGTACTCCTTGAGGTGCTCGGTTATCGCGACCGCAGGTTTGCGCTCGCGCCTGACGCCCCGACGCGCCGTGCCACGAGGGACCGAGGAGCGCGGCCACCTCCGAGAAGAGGGAGGTGGCGGGGCGTGCGAAGTCGACCCGGTGACCCGGATCGCCGTAAGAAGTGTACGGGACCGGTCGGGTGCCTGGTGACGGCGACGTCCACAACCGGGCGACGGTGAGTCCACGGCCGGGTGGCCGCGATATCCACAACCGGCGAGTAGTCCACAGGAACAACCCCTGATCCCCGGAATCCGGGCCTCCGGGCCATCGTGGCGTCATGCGTCTTCAGCCCGGCCCACGCCGCTCCCTCGCCCGCCGCGCCCCGTTCCTGCCGCTCCTGGTGCTCTTGGCGGGCCTCGTGCTCCCGCTGTGCGTGCCGCTCCCGGCCCGCCCCTCGGCCCCGGGTGGGTCCGTCGTCCCGGCCGGAGCCCTGGCGTCCTCGCCGGGAGCGGACACCGACGCGGCCGTCCGTGCGGGCGCCGGCACGGACGGCGGCACGGACGGCGGCACGGACGGCGGCACGGACGGCGGCACGGGGGATGGCACGGGGGATGGCACCGGCAGCGACGCCCGGAGCTGGCCGCTGGCGGGGAGGCCCACGGTGTCACGGGGGTGGGAGCCGCCCGCCGGTCCGTACGGGCCCGGCCATCGCGGCGTGGACCTCGCGGCGGGGCCGGGCGCCCGGGTGCTGGCGGCCGCCGACGGCCGGGTGTCGTTCGCGGGCCGGGTGGCGGGGCGCGGGGTGGTCGCCGTCGAGGTGGCCGGCAGCGGTTCGCCGCCGCTGCGCACCACGTACGAGCCGGTGCGGGCGCTGGTCGAGGAGGGCGCGAGCGCCCGGGCCGGGCAGCCGGTCGGGGTGCTGGAGGAAGGGCCGTTCCACTGCGACGAGGGCTGTCTGCACTGGGGGCTGCGGCGCGGGGACGCCTATCTGGACCCGCTCTCGCTGCTGCCGCCCTCACTGCTGCGGAAGGGCCCCTCGCGGCTGCTGCCGGTGTTCGGGGTGCCGGAGCCGGACGCCGTCAGGGTCAGCCGCTCACGCCGCGCAGGACCATCGCGACGACGGTGTCCGCGATGACCCCCGGCTCCTCCGCGACACCCAGTTCGATACGGCGCACGGCGGCGTCGACCGAACCCTGCATGAGCATGGCGGCCAGTCGCGGCTGTGTGTGGCCGAGGTCGCCCAGCGCTTCGACGATCATGGCGATCAGTCCGCCGTGCGCGGCCCTGATCTTCTCCCGGGCGCCCGCGTCCAGCTCGCTCGCCGAGATCGCGACGACCGCGCGGTGGCGACGGTCCCCGACGAGGTCGAGCTGCCGGCGCACATACGCCTCGATCTTCGCCTCGGGCGTCTCGGCGCCCTGCATGGCGTTCTCGACCTCGGCCGCCCAGACGGGGAAGTCGACGGCGCACAGCTCCTCGACGACGGCGGCACGGGAGCGGAAGTACTCGTACACGGAGGAGCGCGCGAGGCCCGTGCGCTCGGCGAGCGCGGGGAAGGTCAGCGCCTCCGTCCCGCCCTCGGACAGCAGGGAGCGCGCGGCGTCCAGGAGGGCGCCGCGCTGCATGGTCCGGTGCTCGGCCACCGAGGCCGCTCTAATCCTGGGCACACGTCCACTCTACGGCGGCGGGGGTGCGGGGGAAGGGCACGGCCGCCGATCGGATGGCCGGAGAGCGCCCGGAAGGGGGCGTCAGCGGCCCGCGTCGGCCAGCTTCGCCCGGAGCTGGAGCACGGACTTGGTGTGGATCTGACTGACCCTGCTCTCGGTCACCCCGAGGACGTTGCCGATCTCCGCGAGGGTGAGCCCCTCGTAGTAGTAGAGGGTCACCACGGTCTTCTCGCGGTCGGGGAGAGTGTTGATGGCCCGCGCGAGCAGTCTTCTCAGCTCGCGGTCCTCGGCGACCTCCACCGGATTGTCGGCGGCGGTGTCCTCCAGGGTGTCCATCAGGCTCAGCCGGTCGCCGCCCTCGCCGCCGACGTGCAGCAGCTCCTCCAGGGCGACCACGTTGGCCAGCGACAACTGGCTGAAAACAGCGTGCAGTTCCTCCAGGGCGATGCCCATCTCCGAGGCGACCTCGGCCTCCGACGGCGTACGCCGGAACTGCGCCTCCAACGTGGCGTACGCGCGCTCCACGTTCCGCGCCTTCTGGCGGACGGACCGCGGGATCCAGTCCAGGGCCCGGAGTTCGTCGATCATCGCGCCGCGGATCCTGGTGATCGCGTACGTCTCGAACTTGATGGCCCGTTCGATGTCGAACTTCTCGATGGCGTCGATCAGTCCGAAGACCCCGGAGGAGACGAAGTCGGCCTGCTCGACGTTGGAGGGCAACCCCACGCTCACCCGGCCCGCGACGTACTTCACGAGCGGCGAGTAGTGCAGGATCAGCTGCTCCCGCAGTCGCTCGTCGCCCGTGGATTTGTACGAGCGCCACAACTCGTCGAGGGAGGAGGGGGCGGGAGGGCGCACAGTGCCACGCGCAACCGGTGGTACTGCCGCGCGGTCAGACCCGGAGGTGTGCTGGGGCATGTGGTGCCTTGAGCCGTTCTGCCGTGAAGTGCTGGGGGACTTTTGTCTGGGGCGGAATCCTTGTGAGCGTAGCGTGACTGTGACGTCGCAGTCCGCGCAGGCCGGGAGATCCCTGCCGCCTGATTGCGTTCCGCCGTTCACGCCGTCCATGCCCGCCGGAGGCCGGGGCCGCCGCCGCGGGCACGGGCCCTGAACAGGTCACCGATCGATCGTGCGAGGTCATCGGCCTTACCTTTTCACCCGAATGCTCCAGGTCAAGTACCGCCTCGCCGCGCGTCGTCGTTGCGTGCCGACGGAGGCGTCAATCGCCAGCCGTCGCCTTCACGTTCGACGAACCCCAGTGAGTGCAGCTCGTACAGTCGGCCGAGCGTTTCGTCGGCGGACGTCCCCGCCGTGCGGGCGAGGTCACGGGGGTGGGCGACACCGTGGTAAGGGAGTGCGTCGAGGACCCGCGCGGCGACCGCGTCCAGGTGGTCCCTGGGCAGCACCGGGCCTCGGCGGACCGGTGGGAGGTCGCCGATGTCCCCGACCAGCTCGACGACTTCGTCCGCGTCGGTGACGAGCACGCCCTCACCGCGCAACAACTCGTGGACCCCTGCCGACAGTCCGCTGGTGGCGGGGCCGGGGACCCCCATCGCGAAGCGGCCGAGCCGTTGCGCCTGGCGGGCGGTGACCAGCGAACCGCTGCGGTACTCGGCCTCCACCACGACCGTCCCCCGGGTCAGCGCGGCGATGACACGGTTGCGCAGGATGAAGCGGCTGCGGGTGGGGTGGGAGGTCGGCGGCAACTCGGCGACGATGAGGCCCTGTTGTGCCAGCCGCCCGAGCAACTCGGCGTGCCCGCGCGGGTAGGCGACGTCGACCCCGCAGGCCAGCACCGCCGTCGTCGCTCCGCCCGCGGCCAGCGCGCCGCGGTGGGCGGCCCCGTCCACCCCGAACGCCGCGCCCGACACCACCACCCAGCCACGCTCGGCGAGCCCGGAGCCGAGGGCCGCCGCCATGTGCGCCCCGTACGGGGTGCAGGCCCGCGCGCCGACCACCGCGACCGAGCGCAGGGACCACAGCCGCAGATCGGGCCGCCCCCGCACCCAGAGCCCGACCGGCCGCGCGTCGCCCAGGTCGTCCAGTTGGCTCGGCCATTCCCGGTCCCCCGGGCAGACGAAGCGCCCGCCCACCGCGGCGACCGCGGCCAGGTCCCGCCCCGGCTCGGCTCCGGCGGCCCGCAGCCGGTAGCCCTCGAGCCGTGCGGCGGTCATCCCGGGCAGCCTCTCGGCGGAGCCGTCCTCGGCGGTGAGCCTCCGCATCAGCTCGATGGGGCCGGTCCGCCGGAGCCAGCGCCCCGCGCGCTCGTCCCCCGGCTCCAGCACCCGGGTCAGCGCGGCCCTGGCCAGCCGCTCCGCGTCCCTGTGCCGCCCGTGATCCCGGCCACCGTCCCGGAGCGGCTCCGGCCCGTGCACCCGGCCGCCGGACTCCGCGCCGCCCTCCCGGCCCGGCTCCACCCCGGACTCCCGGCCCGGCCCGCGCCCCCGGCTCGCGCCCGGATCACCGTCCCGGGCCGACTCCCGGCCGGGCCCCGGCGGGCACCCCGGCCCCGGCACCCCCTTACCCGTCGGCCCGGTCACCGCTCCCCCACCCCCAGCGGCACCCCGCGCTGGATACCCGTACGCAGCTCCAGGGCGACCGCTACGTCGGAGGCGTCCGGGCGGTCGGCTCCCCGTAGGTCCGCCACGGTCCAGGCCACCCTCAGCACCCGGTCCAGTCCCCGGGCCGTGAGGATCCCGCGCTCCAGATCCCGCTCCGCGGCCGCCAGCGCTCCCGGGGCCGCGAGCAGCCGGGTCCGCAACTCATGGCCCGGCACCTCGCTGTTCGTGGTCCACGGGGTGCCGGCCAGCCGCTCGGCCGCCCGCGCCCTGGCGTCCCGCACCCGTGCGGCGACGACGGCCGTCGACTCGCCCCGGCCACCCTGCCCCAGGAGGTCCGCGCGGTCGACCGGCTCCACCTCGACCCGCAGGTCCACCCGGTCGAGGAGGGGCCCGGACAGCCGCGCCTGGTAGCGGCGGACGACCGAGGGCGGGCACTCGCAGCCCGCACCGGTGAGCGAGTGCCGGCCGCAGGGACACGGATTGGCGGCCAGCACCATCAGGAAACGGGCCGGCAGCCGCACCACCCCCGCGGACCGCGCGACCACCACGTGCCCCGACTCCAGCGGCTGCCGCAGCGCGTCGAGGGCCTTGCCCGAGAACTCGGGGGCCTCGTCCAGGAAGAGCACCCCGCGGTGGGCCAGGGACACCGCCCCGGGCCTCGGCATCCCGTTGCCCCCGCCGACCAGGGACTGCATGGTCGCCGAGTGGTGCGGGGCGCAGAAGGGCGCCCGGGAGACGAGCGGTTCACCCGGGGGAAGGATGCCCGCCACGGAGTGGACCGCCGTCACTTCGAGGGATTCCTGCCGGGTCAGCGGCGGCAGGACCGACGACAGCCGCTCGGCCAGCATGGTCTTGCCGGCGCCCGGCGGGCCCGAGAACAGCAGATGGTGGCCCCCGGCCGCGGCCACCTCCAGGGCCTGGCGCGGGCGCGGCTGCCCCGCGACGTCCGCCAGGTCGTGCCGGTGCCCGTCGCCCCTGCCGACGGCCGGGACGAGCCCCGTACCGAGGCCCGTGCCCGGGATCAAGAGCCCGGCCAGCATGGCGTCGGGGCGTCCCTGGCCGTCGACCGGCTCCTCGGGCACCGGTTCGTCGCACAGGACGGCGATGAGCTGGCGCAGGCTCCGGACGCCCAGGACCGAGACCCCCGGCACCAGGGCCGCCTCCCCGGCCGTCTGCTCGGGGACGACGACCTGCTCGTACCCCGCTTCGGCCGCCGCGAGGACGGCGGGCAGCACGCCCCGTACCGGACGGACCCGGCCGTCCAGACCCAGCTCGCCGATCATCACCACGTCGGCGATCGCGGCGGGGTCGATCCGCTCCGCCGCGCCGAGGACCGCACACGCGACGGCGAGATCGAAGCCCGAACCGCTCTTCGGCACGGAGGCCGGGGAGAGGCCGACCGTGAGCTTCTTCTGCGGCCACTCGGCACCGGAATTGACCACGGCGGCCCGCACCCGGTCCCGGCTCTCGACCAGGCTCTTGTCCGGCAGTCCGACCAGGGTGAAGGCCGCTACGCCCGGCTCCAGGTCCGCCTGGACCTCCACCACCACGCCCTCGACGCCGACCAGTGCCACGGAACACGCTCGTGCGAAGCCCATCAGGACACCCCCCGGGCGTGCTCCGCGACCGGGGCTCCGCGCCGAGGCACGATCACCCCGATCAGATCGATGCGGACCCCGCCGGGCGGTGGCCCGCCGTGCCGGTCGAGCCAGATCTCGGCGAGCCGTCGCAGCCGGTCCGCCTTGACCGGACCGACCGCCGCCATGGGGTGTTCGAACCCTTGTGACCTGCGCGTCTTCACCTCGCAGAAGACCAGGGCGTCGCCGTCCCAGGCCACGATGTCGATCTCTCCGGCGCGACAGCGCCAGTTGCGCTCGACCACTGCCATTCCGGCTTCGGCCAGCAGCCGCGCCGCCAGATCCTCGCCGTACCGCCCGAGTGCCCCCCGTGCGTTCATATCGGCACCACCTCCGGCACCGACTCTGGCCCGGCCCGCCCGAAGATGTGGATCTTGGTGGACAACTCCGCGGATGTGGAAAACCCGGCCACCCACAAGGGTGACCGGGTCGTGTCCGCGACGCGCGTATCGGGGGCCCGGCACCGGGCAGCGCGGGGTCAGCCTCCCGGAAGTTCCAGATCGCTCTTGTTGAGCTCTTCGATGTTGACGTCCTTGAAGGTCAGCACGCGGACCTGCTTGACGAACCTCGCGGGCCGGTACATGTCCCAGACCCAGGCGTCCGCCATGGACACCTCGAAGAAAACCTCACCCTGGACGGAGTGCACCTGCATCTCGTAGTCGTTGGTGAGGTAGAAGCGCCGTTCGGTCTCGATCACATATTTGAACAGACCGACGACATCGCGGTACTCCCGGTAGAGCTTCAGCTCCATCTCGGTCTCGTACTTCTCGAGGTCCTCGGCGCTCATGGCATGTTTCCCCTTCAGCCGTGCGTGCCCCCATTGTGCGTCAGCCTCCGGCCCCCCTGGACGATTAGACGATTTCGGGGGTCAGAACCAGCGGATCGCACGGGGGACCCTCGTCGAGGAGCGTGCGCAGCAGCTCGGCGAGTCTGGTCGGGTACACCGTCTCACGCGTCGCGAGCAGTTCGGCGGAAGTCCACCACCTCAGACCGGCGACGCTGCGCAGTTCCAGGTCGGTGAGGCCCTGCGGGGCCGTCGCGGTCTGCGTCGTACGGGCCAGGTAGTACCACTCGTCCTGGTCCCAGCGCCGCCCGTCGAACGGGAAGGAACAGATCCGGGTCCAGAGCAGTGGGCCCAGCTCGATGTCCGTGATCCCGGTCTCCTCCGCCAGCTCGCGGCGGGCCGCCGCCTCCCGGGTCTCGTCGCCCTCCAGGCCCCCGCCCGGGGTGAACCACCAGGCGTCGGCCGGGTCGTCCGGCTCATGGCCGTGCAGCAGCAGGACGCGGTCGTCGGGGTCCAGGAGGACCACCCGGGCAACTCTGCGGGCCCCGGAGGTCATCGGGCCGCTCCGGCGGGCGTCCTCCGGCGGGCGACGCGCGCCGCCACGGGCCCGTACACCGCGCCGACGAGGATCAGCAGGGCTCCCACCACGATCGCGCCCAGCTGGAACCGCAGCGGCCCGGCGTCGGACACCCCGCCGGGCAGCGCGGCGAACGAGGCGGGCCGGTCGATCATGCCGTCCATCGGCCAGGCCACCGCGTCCACCCGGGCCCGCACCGCGCTCAGCGGCACGGAGCCCTCGCCGCCGTCCTGGAGGTGGACCCGGGAGTCCAGGGAAGTGGCCCGTTCGTCGCCGAGCAGAAATATCTGGCCCTGGGGCACGGTGGCGGAGAAGTCCTGGGGCGAGGCCGGCGCCTTCGTGCCCGGGGCCGCCGGGCCCCGGTCGAGGTAGGGCTCGTCGACGGGGGTTCCGTTGACGGTGAGCCGCCCGTCCCGGTCGCAGCAGGCCACCTTGTCCCCGCCGGTTCCGACGACGCGCTTCACCATCGGTGTGGCGCCCCAGGCCTCGTCGGTGAAGACCACCACGTCACCGCGCCGGACGTCGGCGCCGTCTATCCGCTCGGCGAGCACCCGGTCACCGGGCTGCACCGTGGGGGACATCGAGTCCGTCGGGACCGTGTACGGCTGGTAGACCACCGCCGCCCAGACGAAACCGCCGAGGAAGAGCACACAGCCGACGGCCACGGCCAAGCCCGACACCATGGCGCCGAGCCGGCCGCGGCCGTCTTCCTTGCGTCCTGTACCGCTCATCCCAGCGCTCCCCCGTCGGAGATCGACAATCGCTGATCCGAGTGGGCACCCTACCCGGCGGTACGCCCGGCGGTCAGCCTCCGGCGGCGCCACAGCACGAGGGGCACCGCTCCGGCTACGCCCAGTGCCGCCGGCGCCATCGCGGCGGCCGCGTTCAGACCGGGCTGGTCGAAGGTGTCCGGGACCGGAAGGGTCGACCAGCGGCCCAGCGGCCAGGCGATGACGACGGCGCGGCCGACGACCTCGTCGGTGGAGACCGTGCCCTGCCCCGGAAGCTCCTGGTGGTAGCGCGAGTCCAGGGAGTTCTGCCGGTGGTCTCCCATGACGAAGATCCGGCCGTCCGGCACCTTGATCGGGCCGAAGGGCTTGTCGTTGCACGGGGTGTTCCCCGGGAAGATGAACGACTTCTCGTCCAGGCTCTTCCCGTTGACCGTGACCGGACCGTTCTCCTTGCACTCCACGGTGTCACCGCCGACCGCGACGACCCGCTTGATCAGGTCCTTCTCCTCGGAGGACGGCATCAGGCCGATGAAGCTCAGGAACTTCTGCACCGCGTTGGGCTCCGGGGTCACGGTGTCCTCCAGCCAGCCGCCCGGGTCGTGGAAGACCACCACCTCACCGCGCTCCGGCTCCGAGCCGAACCACGGGGTCAGCTTGTCGACCAGCACCCGGTCACCCCGCTGCAGAGTGTTCTGCATGGAGTCCGAGGGGATCGAGAACGCCTGGACCAGAAACGTCTTGATCAGCAGCGCCAGAACCAGCGCGATACCGACGAGCAGCGGAAGCTCCAGCCAGAAGGAACGTTGCCTCCTGGCCGGCCTGCCGCCGTCGCCGCCCGGGGGATCGCCCTCACCCTCCGGCGGGACCGCCGCCCCGCCCGCGGGAGACTCGTCGCGCTCCGGCCGGTCCTCGGGTTCGTCGTGTCCGGATCGTGCGCCGACCGCCAAATCCCCCACATCCACTCCTCAATACGTGCCACTGCCCGCGCCCGATCCGGTGCAGGCCCACCACTCCCATAACGAGCGGGAGTTCCGCAGGGGTCGGGAGCCGGACCATTCCATAGGGATCCGGAGGTGCCACACTATTCGACGGGGCCGGAGCCGCCGCCTCCGATGCGCGCGCGTCCGGGACCGCACCAAAGGCGTCGCGCTGTTCCAGGGTGCTCCAGTGGCCGAACGGCCAGGCGATCACGACGGCCCGCCCCACGACCTCCTCCTCGGAGACCGTGCCCCGGTCGGGTTCGTCGAGGTGGAAGCGGGAGTCGGCCGAGTCGGACCGGTGGTCCCCCATCACGAACAGTCGGCCCTGCGGAACCTTCACCTCGAACGAGATGGTCGAGGGCCGGTCGTCGGGGTGCAGGTACGTCTCGGCCAGCGGTACGCCGTTGACGGTGACCCGGCCGTCCTCGCCGCAGCACTTCACGGTGTCACCGCCGACCGCGATGACCCGCTTGATCAGGTCCTGCTCGTCGTCGGACGGCAGCAGCCCGATGAAGGTCAGCAGCTCGGTGACCTGCTTGACGCCGATCGGCGGGTCCTTCTTCTCCGCGGGGTTCTCCTGCCGGAGCCAGCCGCCGGGATCCTTGAACACCACGACGTCGCCGCGCTGCGGCTTCGATCCGAACCACGGGGTCAGCTTGTCCACGAGCACCCGGTCGCCGATCCTGATGGTCTGTTCCATCGACCCGGACGGGATGACGAACGCCTGTACCAGGAACGTCTTCAGGACGAGCGCGATCAGCAGCGCCACGACGACGAGGACGGGTATCTCCCGCACCGCGGACCCACGCCGCCTGCGCCGGACCTTCTTGGCCAGCCGGCGGCGCTCCGCCCGGGTGGGAAGGGAGCGCGGCCCGGTGGGCCCGGTTCCGGCCGGCACGGCCGCGTCGGGATCGGATGCGCCGCGCGGGCGCCCGCGGTTACCCATGCGCCGCGCCGGGAGCCCGTACGCCGCCGAAGGCGCCGGTCCCCTCCAGCGGACCCGTCCGGGCAGGCGGCCAGCCCAGCCAGTCCACCCGGCCGGTCACCCGCTCGACGGGGACCATCCCGCCGCCGGGCGATCCGAGATGGTCCCGGGAGTCGCTGGAGCGGCTGCGGTGGTCGCCCATCATCCACAGGGTGCCGGCGGGGACCACGATGTCGAAGGGCACCCGGGAGGCGGTGTCACCGGGGTGCAGGTACGGTTCGTCCACCACCACGGCGTTGACCGCGAGCCTTCCCCGCGCGTCGCAGCAGACGACGCGGTCACCGCCCACACCCACCACCCGCTTCACGAAGTCGGTGTCGGCGGGCTCCGTGAGCCCCAGGGAGGAGGCCGCCCCGCGCACCAGCCCGGTCAGCGGGTCCGCGTCGAGGTCCTCCCGGACGAACGAACCGGTGCCGTCGAAGACCACCACGTCGCCGCGCTCGGGCTCGGCGCCGAAACGGTAGGCCAGCTTGTTGACGAGAACCCGGTCACCGACCTTCAGCGTGGGCTCCATCGAGCGGCTGGGGATCAGGAACGGCTGGATCACGTAGGAGCTGAACAGCAGGAGAGCGACAGTGGCCAGGACCACCCCGGTGAGCACCCGCCGCCAGGACAGCACGGAGACGACACGGTCCCGCGTACGCGAAAAGCGCGACCTCTCCCCGGAACCCGCGTCGGGTTCCGGGGAGAGGTCGCGCTCCGAGTGCTGTGCTTGCGTGTCCATCGCGGCCGAAGTTTATCCGGCCATGCTGTGGACGGGTCACCCCCAGGGGGATGACCCGGCGGCGGCTCAGCGGTCGCGCTTCTCCTTGATCTTCGCGGCCTTGCCGCGCAGCTCACGGAGGAAGTACAGCTTGGCGCGACGGACGTCACCGCGGGTGACGAGCTCGATCTTCTCGAAGATCGGGCTGTGCACCGGGAAGGTGCGCTCGACGCCGACGCTGAAGGAGACCTTGCGGACCGTGAAGGTCTCGCTGACGCCCGAACCCTGGCGGCGGATGACGATGCCCTTGAACTGCTGGATACGGGAGCGGTTGCCCTCGATCACGCGCACGTGGACGTTGACGGTGTCACCGGGGCGGAACGCCGGGAGGTCCGAACGGAGGGTGGCGGCGTTGACGCCATCGAGCAGGGAAGCCATGGTTTCTGCTTTCTTCGCCGATGCCACAGGTCATCGACGGAATGTCGTTGAAGAGTTCGGAGTGCTGAGCGCGTCGGGCGGGCGTCTTTCCCCCTGTGGCAGGGGCGCACACCGGACGTACAGCAGCGGCCTATTCTTCCACGGCGGTGGGCCTGCGCCAAAATCGGCCGCCGGGCTCCGGTGCGAAGCCGAGGATGGAGAGGATCTCGCGGTCCTTCTTGTCGAAGGCGCTCGCCTCGCACCGCTCGATCAGGTCGGGCCGGTTGAGTGCCGTACGGGCGAAGGCCTGGTCCCGCCGCCAGCGGGCGATCTTGCCGTGGTGGCCGCTGAGCAGGACGTCCGGGATGGAGCGGCCGCGCCACTCGGGCGGCTTGGTGAAGACCGGGCCCTCCAGGAGGTTGGCCATCGCGCCCGGGGCGAAGGAGTCGTCCCGGTGGGACTCGGCGTTGCCGAGCACGCCCGGCAGCAGGCGGGCCACGGCCTCCGTGATCACCAGGACGGCCGCTTCCCCGCCGGCCAGCACGTAGTCCCCGATGGAGACCTCGACGACCCGCAGCCGGTCGGCGTACTCGTCGATCACCCGGCGGTCGATGCCCTCGTACCGGGCCGGGGTGAAGACGAGCCAGGGCTCGGCGGAGAGTTCGACGGCCAGTTCCTGGGTGAACGGCCGGCCGCTGGGCGTGGGCACGACGAGCACCGGGGAGTGCGCCCCGGCCTCGTAGCCGTCGGCCAGGGCCTCGTCGAGCGCCTCGCCCCACGGTTCGGTCTTCATGACCATGCCGGGGCCGCCGCCGTAGGGGGTGTCGTCGACCGTGTTGTGCCGGTCGTACGTCCACTCCCGCAGGTCGTGGACGTGGACGTCCAGCACGCCGCGGGCGCGGGCCTTGCCGACGAGAGAGACATTCAGCGGTTCCAGGTACTCCGGGAAGATCGTGACGACGTCGAGCCGCATCAGGCGTCGCCCTTCGGCGCCTCGTCCGCGCCCCCGGCGGCCTCTTCCTCTTCGTCGCGCGAGGAGGCGACCACGGCCTCGCTCTCGTCGATCAGGCCGGGCGGCGGGGTGATCACCGCGCGCTGCTCCTCCAGGTCGATCTCGGTGACGATCTCCTCCACGAAGGGGATCATCACCTCGCTGCCGTCGGGGCGCTCCACGATGAACAGGTCCTGCGAGGGCAGGTGGGAGATCTCGGTGATCCGGCCGATCCCGGTGCCGTCGGCGAGCACCACGTCGAGGTCGATCAGCTGGTGGTCGTAGAACTCGTCCTCGTCCTCGGGGAGTTCCTCCGGGTCCACCTCGGCGATCAGCAGGGTGTTGCGCAGCGCCTCGGCGCCGGTGCGGTCGTGCACACCCTCGAAGCGCAGCAGGAGCCTGCCGCTGTGGACCCGGCCCGTCTCGATCGTCAGCGGACCGGTCGCCGCCGGTTCGGTGGCCAGGACGGCGCCGGGTCCGAGCCGCAGCTCCGGCTCGTCCGTTCGTACCTCGACGGTGACCTCGCCCTTGATGCCGTGGGCGCGGCCGATCCGCGCGACTACCAACTGCACGCTGTTCTCCGATTGGTGGGTGGGGACGTCGACGACCTGCCGGAAACGTCCGGGTGGCCGACGACAAAGGCCGGGGACGGCCCGAAGGCCCTCCCCGGCCCTGGCCGGTGTTCAACTCGCTTATCAGCGAACCTGGTCCACATCGACGAGGTCGACGCGGATCCCACGGCCGCCGATGGCACCCACGACCGTGCGCAGGGCGCGGGCGGTGCGGCCGTTACGGCCGATCACCTTGCCGAGGTCGTCGGGGTGAACCCGGACCTCCAGCACGCGCCCGCGACGCAGGGTGCGCTCGGCAACCTGTACGTCGTCGGGGTTGTCGACGATGCCCTTCACGAGGTGCTCGAGAGCCTCCTCGAGCATGCTCAGGCCTCGGTCGACTCGGTGGACGCGGGGGCCTCAGCCGCCTCGTCCGCCTTCTTGTCGGACTTCTTGGCCTTGGGGGTGATGGCCTCACCCTTGGCCTCGTCGCCGTCCGAGGACAGCGCCTCGAACAGCGCGCGCTTGTCAGCCTTGGGCTCCGGCTGCAGCAGCGGCGCGGGGGCCGGGAGGCCCTTGTGGGCCTGCCAGTCACCGGTGAGCTTCAGGATCGCGAGGACCGGCTCGGTCGGCTGGGCGCCGACGGACAGCCAGTACTGCGCGCGCTCTGCGTTGACCTCGATGCGCGAGGGGTTCTGCACCGGGTGGTACAGGCCGATCTCCTCGATGGCCCGGCCATCACGGCGGGTACGGGAGTCGGCGACGACGATGCGGTAGTGAGGCGAACGGATCTTGCCCAGACGCTTCAGCTTGATCTTGACTGCCACGGAAGTGGTGTCTCCTGGTCTATGACGTGGTTGGGCACAACTAGATGCCACGTGGGGTTGCGGTACTCGGAGTGCCCGATGGACGCGTCAGCCGGAGGAGAGAGGGGTCCTGTGCGACTGTCGAGTACAGCTAGCCATTGTGCCACACCACATCGGCTCACCCCACCGCGACCGCCGCTTCCGGAATCCGGAACGGCTTGCCGCAGCCGCCGCAGACGATCGGCGCCTGCGCCAGGACCGACGGGACGACGCGGACGTTGCGTCCGCAGTCGCAGACGGCCTTGACCCGCACACCGCCCCCGGAGGAACCGTGCCGGGCGGCAGGTCCGCGGAAGGAGCGCTTGGTGTCGGCGGCGGTGGCGACGGTGTGCGCCTTGAGGGCGCGCTGCAGCCGTTCGGTGGTCGGACGGTACCGGCGCTTGGCTTCCGGAACCAGGGTGACCAGCGAGAATCCGCTGCTGGGGTGGGGTTCCTCGGCATGATCGAGGCCCAGCTCCTCGGCGATCGCGAGGAAGCGTCGGTTGTGGTAGCGGCCGGCGCGGGAGGTGTCTCGGACTCCTCTCGCGGCGGCGATGCCGTGGACTGCCTCATGGAGCAGTCGCTCGAAGGAGAGCTCGGCGCCACAGGCGGACGAGGACTCTCCGATCAGGGACTCGGGCGCGGCAAGATCGGGCAGCTCGGGGTGGTACCGCTGAATGTCGGCCCACGCCTGTGCCAGCTCTGCGGCAAGTACAGGTGGTGTCGTGCTCACGTCGTGACAACGAGCCCGAGGGCCCCGGTGTTCCTATTCCGGGGCATCCCAAATAATTTGCACGTACCAGTCAGTTGCCCTTGATGCGTCCGGACGAGGGCGGGTGCGCAGAACTGCGGAGAAGACGCGCAGCTCACACCAAGGTGGTGCACAGCGTGGCGTACGCCCCCGGGGCTCCGGAGGCGGAGTGCGCGGGCGGCTCGCGCTCCTGACGAATCCGCCCGAGAGACTACCCGCCGCCGCGCTCGACGTGCCCGGCGCGGGGTGTCGGGTAAGACTGGTCGGAGAGCAGATGTGGCACGGGGCGCACGAACGGGGCACGCAAGCACTGCTCCGCACCCCCCTGGACGGAACGGCGGATGCGCAGTTCTCTGGCTACGGGGGTGCGGAACACACGCACACGGGGGACGTCCACTCGGGCACGACCGACCTCTTGGCGGATTGGGGCACTTTCCATGACACCAACGCTCGTCCGGCACCAGCCGGCCGCGGATGGATCCGCACCGGCGGACGCCGGTACCCGCGCACGCGACTGGGCCGAGATCCAGGAACGCATGCTCGCGCCGCTGTACGAGGCGGTGTACGACCGGATGGAAGTCGGGGCCGCCACCCGGATGTTGTCCCTCGGCTGTGGCTCGGGCCTCGCGATGCTTGTCGCGGCCGCCCGGGGGGCGCACGTCACGGGTGTGGACTCCGACCGCGAGCGCCTGGCGCTGGCCCGGGCACGGCTGCTGCCCGAGGCTGGCTGGGACGACGCGCCCGCGCACTCGCCGCATCCTGCCCGCCGCCGGGCCAGGCTGCTGGAGGACGGGCTGCCCGCGCCCGTCGGCGCGGACGGCGCCCCGTACGACCTCATCACGGTCTTCGAGCCGATCGGCTGTGCGGCCGGGGACGCCGAGGGGCTGGTGCCGGCGCTGCGGTCGGCCGTGCCGCTGGCGGTCCGGGGCGCCTCGGTGGTGCTGACCGGATGGGGGCCGCCGGAGCGCTGCGCGACGGCCGCGGTGCTGCGGGTGGCCGCGCGGCTGGCGGAGGCCGCGCGTCCGCCGCGTACCGACCCGGACAGGTGGCGGCCCACGCTCCGGGACGATCTGGAGGACGTGGCGGCGCGGGCCGGGCTGAAACCGGACGGTTCGGGACGGGTGTCCTGCCCGTTCGGCTACGCGGACGTGAACAGCGCGGTGCGCGGCCTGCTGTCCACCGGGCTCTTCGACGCCGCCGTACGGGCCACGGACCGCTCCCAGGTGGAGAAGGAGGTCGCGGAGGCCCTGCATCCGCACCGGCGGCAGGACGGCACGGTGTGGATGCCGAACGTCTTCCGCTATCTGGTCTGCGTGACCTGAGCCGACGGGGAGTACGACACGCGTAAGGGGCGCCCTTGAGAAAGGGCGCCCCTTACGCGTGGTGCTTCTGCTCGCGTTACATGAACTTCTTGAACTCGTCCGGCAGCTCGAAGTTCTTGTCCTCCAGGGCGGGCAGACCGAACGCGCCGCCCTGGGCCGCCTGCTCGCGGCGCTCGGCGGCGGCGGCCTCCTCGGCCTTGCGCTTCATGGGGTTGCCGCTCTTGCGCTTGCCCTTGGCCTGCTTGACCTGCTTCTTCTGACGGCCGGGGCCGCCGCCCATGCCGGGCATGCCCGGCATCCCGGGCATGCCGCCGCCCTGGGCCATCTTCGACATCATCTTGCGGGCCTCGAAGAAGCGCTCCACCAGGCTCTTGACCGCGGAGACCTCGACGCCGGAACCCTTGGCGATACGGGCGCGGCGCGAACCGTTGATGAGGGTCGGCTCGGCGCGCTCCTTCGGGGTCATCGACTTGATGATCGCGGCGGTGCGGTCGATGTCGCGCTCGTCGATGTTGTTGATCTGGTCCTTGATCTGCCCCATGCCGGGCAGCATCCCGAGCAGCTTGGAGATGGAGCCCATCTTGCGGACCTGCTCCATCTGGGCCAGGAAGTCGTCGAGGGTGAAGTCCTTGCCACCCTTGCTCGACTGGAGCTTCGAGGCCATTTTGGCGGCCTCTTCCTGGCTGAACGTCTTCTCCGCCTGCTCGATCAAGGTGAGCAGGTCACCCATGTCGAGGATGCGGGAGGCCATCCGGTCGGGGTGGAACGCGTCGAAGTCCTCCAGCTTCTCGCCGTTCGACGCGAACATGACCTGCTTGCCCGTGACGTGCGCGATCGACAGGGCCGCGCCACCGCGGGCGTCGCCGTCGAGCTTGGAGAGCACCACGCCGTCGAAGCCGACGCCGTCGCGGAAGGCCTCGGCGGTGTTGACCGCGTCCTGACCGATCATCGCGTCGACGACGAAGAGGATCTCGTCGGGGCTGACGGCGTCGCGGATGTCCGCGGCCTGCCGCATCAGTTCCTGGTCGATGCCGAGGCGGCCGGCGGTGTCGACGATGACGATGTCGTGGACCTTGGCCTTGGCGAACTCGATGGAGTCCTTGGCGACCTGGACCGGGTCGCCGACGCCGTTGCCCGGCTCGGGGGCGTACACCGCGACGCCGGCGCGCTCGGCGACGACGCTCAGCTGGTTGACGGCGTTGGGGCGCTGGAGGTCGCAGGCGACGAGCAGCGGGCTGTGGCCCTGGCCCTTGAGCCAGAGGCCGAGCTTTCCGGCCAGCGTCGTCTTACCGGCGCCCTGGAGACCGGCGAGCATAATCACGGTGGGCGCGGTCTTGGCGAACCGCAGCCGCCGGGTCTCGCCGCCGAGGATGGAGACGAGCTCCTCGTTGACGATCTTGACGACCTGCTGGGCGGGGTTCAGCGCCTGGGAGACCTCGACGCCGCGCGCCCGCTCCTTCACGTTGGCGATGAAGGCCCGGACCACGGGCAGGGCGACGTCGGCTTCCAGCAGGGCGATACGGATCTCGCGTGCCGTGGCGTCGATGTCCGCCTCGGACAAGCGGCCCTTGCCCCTGAGGTTCTTGAAAGTCGCGCTAAGGCGGTCGGAGAGAGTATCGAACACGGCGCTCGTCGGTCCTCAGGGTCGGGGGCGGGGCAGGTCAGTCGCCCTCCAGGGTATCCGTCCCCCGGGGAACGCCAAGCCCTCGGCCGGATACGGAGCCGGGCGGGGCCGCGCGGAGCCCGTCCCGGACGGTGCGGGGCGGGCTCGGTGGGCACCGGTCGGCGGGGTGTTACTTGAACGCCTTGAGCAGGCCGCCGATGAAAGGTATGGCCAGGAGCGAGAGGAAGACGGTACTGATCGCATCGTCCGAGACGCCGTAGAACACGGCTATGCCGATGATCACGACCAGCGTTCCGACGCACCCGCAGCCCTTCGCGGCCCTGTCGCCGGCTCTTTGGGCCCTCTGATCGGCCCACTGTCTTCGCATCTCCGCCATGTACTGCTCGCGGAAGGCGATCTCCTCGGGGCTTCTGGCGGGCTGGCCCCAGTTGAAGCTGACGTTCCCGTGGACATCCCGGATCTGGTTCACCGGGCTGTGGAAATTTCCTCCGGAGATCTCGTTGGAAAGGTATCCGTCCTCATCGCGTAAGTCCCCCATGGGCTCACGGTAGGGCCGCCTCGGCGCGCCGTCAGCAGGGCGGAGCGTGCCGGTCGTGCTCCTGCGGCCGGCTCAGCCCAGTGCCTTCTCCACTCCCCGGGCGACCTCGGCGGCCCGGGCCGGGGACAGTGGTTCGTCGTCGGTCCCGGTGACGTAGAAGGCGTCCACGGCGTTGGCGCCGAGCGTGGAGACATGGGCGCTGCGCACGCGTACCGCGCTGCCTTCCAGGGCGGTGCCGATCCGGTGGAGCAGGCCGGGGGCGTCCTGGGCGCGGACCTCGATGACGGTGGCGCGGCGGGAGCCGGCGGCGGCCACGGTCACCCGGGGCGGCGGGGCCTTCACGCCGCGCCGGCGCGGGTAGGCGGCCTCGCGTTCGGCGAGGCGGGCGCGGATGTCCAGGGAGCCGTCGAGGGCGCGTACGAGGTCGGCGCGGAGGCGGGCGGCCTGCGGGAGGGACCCGTACTCGGCGGCGACCCGCCAGCTGAGCAGCAGCAGGTCCGCCCGCTCCCCCAGCTCGTTGGGGAGCTCCACCGCGCGCAGGTCGGCGGCGCGCACGGTGAGGCGGTGCAGGGCGAGGACGCCGGCGGCGGCGGGCAGGACGCCGGGGCGGTCGGGCAGGGCGATGAGGAGTTCGACGCCTACGGGTTCCACTTCGCCGTCCCCGACGGGCTCCTCGGGCCGGGTGTGCAGGGCGAGGACGGGTTCGCCGGTGCGCAGGGCCTCGACGGCGAGGCGTTCGTGCTCGGCGCTGGGCGCGGCCTCCTGGGGCTCGTCGGGGGACTCCCCGGTGAGGGCGGCGGCGACGCGTTCGACGAGGGCGGTGACGAGGGAGGCCCGCCAGGAGCTCCAGGCGGCGGGCCCCGTGGCGAGCGCGTCGGCCTCGGTGAGGGCGTGCAGCAGTTCCAGCGTGGAGGTGCTGGAGACGGCTTCGGCGACCGACCGCACGGTGGCGGGGTCGTCGAGGTCACGTCGGGTGGCGGTCTCGACGAGCAGCAGATGGTGGCGTACGAGGGTGGCGATGACGCCCACGTCGTGGGTGTCGAAGCCGATGCGGGTGGCCATGTCCCGGGCAATGACCTCGCCGGCCACGGAGTGGTCGCCGGGCCAGCCCTTGCCGATGTCGTGCAGGAGGGCCGCGACCAGGAGGAGGTCGGGGCGGTGGACGCGGCGGGTGAGGAAGGAGGCGCGGACGGCGGTCTCCACGAGGTGCCGGTCGACGGTCCAGGTGTGGACGGCGTTGCGCTGGGGGCGGCAGTGGACGCGTTCCCAGTCGGGCAGCAGCCGGGTGATGATCCCTTCCGCTTCGAGCGCCTCCCAGACGCCGACGGTGGCCTCTCCCGCGCCGAGCAGGGTGACGAGTTCCTCGCGGGCCTCGGGGGGCCAGGGGACCGGCAGCGGCTGGGCGGTGGCCGCCAGGTGGCGTACGAGGTGGCGGGAGAGCGGGAGCCCGGCCTCGGCGGCGGCCGCGGCGGCGCGCAGGGTCAGGACCGGGTCGCGTTCGGGGCGGGCGGCGCGGGCGAGGACCACTTCGCCGTCCGCGTCCACCACGCCGTCGGCGAGCGGGGTGCGCTCGGGGGCGGCCTTGGAGCCGAGCCCGCCGCTGAGCAGGGCGCGGAGCCTCGGGCGGACGGAGCGGGCGCGCAGGACCCGGTTGACCTCGCGCCAGGTGACGTCGGTGGCGTACGAGATGGTGCGGGCGGCCTCGTAGACCTTGCGGAGCAGGGTGTCGGCGTCGAGGAGGCCGAGGGCCTGGGCGACCTGGTCCTGTTCCTGGAGGGCGAGGCGGTCGGCGGCGCGCCCGGTGGTGAGGTGGAGCGCGTCACGGGCGTCCAGGAGGGTGCGGCGGGCCTGGTCAAGGCCTTCGCGGGGGGCGTCGGCGACCCAGGAGGCGGCCACCGCGCGCAGGGCGGTGGCGTCGCGGAGGCCGCCGCGGGCCTCCTTGAGGTCGGGTTCCAGGAGGAACTGGAGCTCGCCCATCCGCTCGGCGCGCTCCTGGCAGAGCTCGTGGAGGGCGGGGAGGCGCCCCGGGGCCTGGTTGCGCCAGTCGGCGAGGATCGCGGTGCGCAGGGAGGCGACGAGGCCGAGGTCGCCGGCGACGGGGCGGGCGTCGAGCAGGCCGAGCTGGACCTTGAGGTCCTCGCCCGCGGTCTTCCTGGCCTCGCCGGGGGTGCGTACGGAGTGGTCGAGGGCCAGGCCCAGGTCCCAGACCGGGTACCAGAGGGCGTCGGCGAGGGCGGCGAGGGCCGCCGCGTCGGCGCTGCCGTCGTGCAGGAGGAGCAGGTCGAGGTCGCTGCGCGGGGAGAGCTCGCCGCGGCCGTAGCCGCCGACGGCGACGAGGGCAGCGCCCCGTACCCCGGCGCGTGGAGCGGCGGCGGTGAACAGGCCGGTGAGCCAGTCGTCGGTGAGGCGGGCGAGGGCCGCACGGCGCGGCGGCCCGGGCCGCGCCTCCTGCTGGAGGAGGCGCAGCCGGGCCGCCGCGTAGCCGCTGGGCCCCGGGCCTTCGGTTCCGGTGGTCACTTCGGTACTCGTCACCCGGTTGCCTTCCGTTCGCGGGGCCGTAGGGCCTTTCGTCAGAGGGCGTCCGGGCCGCGCTCGCCGGTCCGGACGCGGACGGCGGTCTCGACCGGGACGCTCCAGACCTTCCCGTCACCGATCTTGCCGGTACGGGCGGCCTTGACGACGACCTCGATGAGCTGTTCGGAGTCCTCGTCCTCGACGAGGACCTCGATGCGGATCTTGGGGACCAGGTCGACGGTGTACTCGGCGCCCCGGTAGACCTCGGTGTGGCCGCGCTGCCGCCCGTAACCGCTGGCTTCCGTGACGGTGAGCCCCTGGACGCCGAAGGCCTGGAGCGCCTCCTTGATCTCGTCCAGCCGGTGGGGCTTCACGACCGCGGTGATGAGCTTCATGCGTCCACCTTCTTTGCCTTCGGTGCTGCCGTCGGGTCCGTCGCGGGGGCGGTGGTGCGGGAGACCGTGCCGCCGCCGGCGCCGCTGAAGTCGTACGCCGTCTCGGCGTGCTCGACCTGGTCGATGCCGGAGATCTCGTCGTCCTCGGAGACCCGCATCCCGATCGTCTTGTCGAGCAGGAGGGCGATGAGGGCGGAGACGACCAGAGAGTACGCGAGGACGGCGACGACGCCGATGGCCTGCTTGCCGAGCTGTTCGAGGCCGCCGCCGTAGAAGAGGCCCTTGGCGTCGGACTGCACACCGCCGGTGGCGAAGAAGCCGACCAGGAGGGAGCCGATGATGCCGCCGACGAGGTGGACGCCGACGACGTCCAGGGAGTCGTCGTAGCCGAACCTGTACTTCAGGCCGACCGCCATGGCGCACAGGACACCGGCGATGACGCCGATCGCGATCGCGCCGAGCGGGCTGACGGAGCCGCCCGCCGGGGTGATGGCGACGAGTCCGGCGACCGCGCCGGAGGCGGCGCCCAGGGTGGTGCAGGCGCCGTGGCGCAGCTTCTCGTAGACGAGCCAGCCGAGGACGGCCGCGGCGGTGGCGACCTGGGTGTTCAGGAACATGACCGCGCCGACGCCGTCGTCGTTGCCGAGCCAGGATCCGGCGTTGAAGCCGAACCAGCCGAACCACAGGAGGGCCGCGCCGAGCATGACGAGCGGCAGGCTGTGCGGCCGCATCGGGTCCTTTTTGAAGCCGACGCGCTTGCCGATGACGAGGATGACGCCGAGGGCGGCGGCACCGGCGTTGATGTGGACGGCCGTGCCGCCGGCGAAGTCGATGACACCCATCTCGAAGAGCCAGCCGCCGGCGCCCCAGACCCAGTGGGCGACGGGGAAGTAGACGACGGTGACCCACAGGACGATGAACACCGCCCAGGCCGTGAACTTCACCCGGTCGGCGAGGGCGCCGCTGATCAGGGCGGGGGTAAGGACGGCGAACATCAGCTGGAAGACGGCGAAGACGTAGACCGGGATGGTGTAGCCGTCCCAGAGTTCGGTGACGCCGATGTCGCTGAGGCCGACGTAGTCGGAGCTCCAGCCGATGACCGAGCCGACGTCGGCGCCGAAGGCGAGGCTGAATCCGTAGAGCACCCACAGGATCGTGACGATCCCGAGGCTGATGAAGCTCATCATCAGCATGTTGAGGGTGCTCTTGACGCGGACCATGCCTCCGTAGAAGAAGGCCAGGCCGGGGGTCATGAGCATCACCAGGGCCGAGCAGATGAGCATGAACCCGGTGTTGGCGGCAGACAGCTCGGGGGCGTCTGCGGCAAGCGTCGTGATGCCTGGGGGCATCGGCGTCTCCTCGTCGTCGGGGCGGCCGCGGCGTGCGGGGGAGTGCTGCGGGACCACTGGGAAGGTGCGGGCCGGCTGATGGGTCGGGTGTGGGCCGGTTATGAGCCACGAGGTTGACGGAGGGCCGTTTCCGGGGATGCCGCACGATGTTTCGCGGGCGTGACGAAGAGGGATCGCGTGTTACGGCCGAATGAATCCGGGGTGGCGCGTCCGGTGCCCTGCCCGCCCCGCGGCGGACGCCGCATACGGTGCGGTTGAAACGCCCGGGGGCCTCGGAACACGAAACCGGCCACGGCGGCCCTCCGGGTGACCAGGCAACGGGGGAGCCGGGTCGGGCTGTACGGAAGGGGCGCCGCGGCCGGGGCCGAGGGGTGCCGGTCAGACCGCTTCGGCGGTCTCCGGCAGCTGTTCGTGGAGCAGCTCGGTGAGCCGGGCGACGTCGGCGACGTCGCCGAAGTCCCTGGCAGCGGTGTCGACGGTCTTGCGCAGGCGGGTGTTCACCCGCTCGGAGCGGACCTTCTTGGCGATCTTCAGGGCTCGGGCGGCGAGCACGGTGGACTGCTCGGGCTCCCGCTGGAGGAGATGGACGGTGGCCATGCCGATGAGGTTGAGCGCGTAGGAGCGCTGGTGCTCGTCGTCCTCGCCGAACAGCTCGACGGCCCTGTCCATGACGGGCTGGGCGAGCGAGGCGTACGTGGGGCTGCGGCCGGCGACGTAGGCCAGGTCACGGTAGGAGTGGGCGTTCTCCCCGTTCAGCTCCGCCTCGGAGAAGAAGCGGATCCAGTCGGGCTCCGGCTCGCCGTCGAGACCCGCGTCCAGGAAGGTGTCCTCGGCCATCCGGACGGCACGCTTGCACTTGCTGGGCTGGCCCATGTTGGCGTAGGCGCGGGCCTCCATCGCATACAGCATCGCCTGCGTACGGGAGGTGGCGCAGTCGCGGCTGCCGTACTGCGCGAGGTGGATCAGTTCCAGGGCGTCGTCGGGGCGGCCCAGGTGGATCATCTGGCGGCTCATGCTGGACAGGATGTAGCTGCCGAGCGGCTTGTCCCCGGCTTCCTTGGCGGCGTGCAGGGCGAGCACGAAGTACTTCTGGGCGGTGGGCTGGAGGCCGACGTCGTAGCTCATCCAGCCTGCCAGCTCGGCCAGTTCGGCGGCGCAGCGGAAGAGGCGCTGGGCGGTGGGACCCGGCTGGGGCTCCTGGAGCAGGTCGGTGACCTCGTGCAGCTGCCCGACGACGGCCTTGCGGCGCAGTCCGCCGCCGCACTGGGCGTCCCACTGCCGGAACATCGCGGTGGTGGACTCCAGCAGGTCCAGCTCGGGCCGGGAGAGCCGTGACGGGCGGTGGGCGTCGGCCGGGGGCTCCGGCTCGCCGGGGCTCTGGGCGGGCACGGGCACCAGCCAGCGCTGCATCGGTTCGATGAGGGCGGGCCCCGCGGCCAGCGCCAGGGAGCTGCCGAGGAAGCCGCGCCGGGCCAGCATCAGGTCGCTGCGGGAGAACTCGCTGAGCAGGGCGACGGTCTGGGGCCCGGCCCAGGGCAGGTCGACCCCGGCCACCGAGGGTGACTGGTGGGCGGTGCGCAGCCCGAGCTGTTCGATGGCGACGACGGTGCCGAAACGCTCCGAGAACAGCTCGGAGAGGATGCGCGGGATCGGCTCGCGCGGCTGCTCCCCGTCGAGCCAGCGCCGCACCCGGGAGGTGTCGGTGCTGATGTGGAGGGCGCCCATCTGCCGCGCCCGCCGGTTCACCTGACGTGCCAGCTCGCCCTTGGACCAGCCACTGCGCACGAACCACGACCCCAACTGCCCGTTGGGGCGCTTCCCGGCATTCGTGTCGCCTGCGCCGCTGCCACTCACTGGAACGCCCCCATCCCGCCGAAACCTCATCGCGCGAACCATTATCAGAATGCCGTGCGTCGGTGCTGCCCGTACGAGAGGTGAAGCGCATCGCCATCGGCATCACCGACATCCCCGAACAGAAGAACCGACAGCACCGAACAGAGAATCGGGTTGCCCGCGGCATACCCGTGGGTGCACATACTCCCAGGGTTCATGTACCGACGGTAATCCTACGATCACCCCTCCCGCGAGGGGGATTGAGGAAACGCCACCATTCGCCACCCCTTCGAATGAACCCGACTGCCGCTGGCCGCGCTTGACTTGAGCAACCAGGACCGAGGGCAAGCGGATGGATGCACTCGGGGGCGCGCACTCCGTGGCGCACTCCCTTTCGCACTACCGCGCACGCCACTCGATCGAGTTTCAGCGACGGAGGGTTACCCGAGCGACGCGGGTCGTAACCACCGGCGAGCCGGACCCGTTGGAGGGGGCATGGGCTTCACGATCGGCGGCATCCGGGAGATGCGTTCCGGTGTTCGGCGACGCCATCGCGCCACCGAGGGCACGGCGGTGGCCGAGTACACGGGGCTGTGGGGCTGGGCGGTGACGCCCGGAGCACGGGCCGGGGCCGGCTCCTGCTCGTGCGGCGAGCCGGCCTGCCCCGCCCCGGGAGCCCACCCGCTGGGCTTCGCCCGGGAGGTTCCCGCGGGCGCCGGCCTGGAGCGCGCGTCGGACGCCTGGGCCGAGACGCCGGGAGCGGCGATGCTGCTGCCCGTGGGCCGCGCCTTCGACGTCCTGGAGGTCGCGGAGGGGGCCGGGCGACGCGCCCTGGTACGGATGGAACGGATGGGGCTGCCGTCGGGGCCGGTCGCGGTGACGCCTACCGGGCGGGCGCAGTTCCTCGTCGCCCCCGGGGCAGCCGCCGAGCTGCCCGAGCTGCTCTACCGGATGGGCTGGGACGACGCGGGCCTCGATCTGCGCGCCCTCGGCCCGGGGAGCCACATCACCGCCCCGCCCTCCGACCTCGGCGGCCTCGGCCCGGTCCGCTGGCTGCGGCCCCCGCTGCTGGACACGGCGGCCGCTCCCCCGCAGGCGCGGCTGCTGCTGGGGACACTGGCGTACGTCTGTCACCGCTCGTAGCGCTCGCGGCGGGCACGACGAGCGGCGGACGGGCGGCAGGCTCCACACAGGAGCCGCCGCCCGTCCGCCGTACCGGATGTGCGGTGGGTCAGTCGCCGATCAGGGCGTCGACGAAGGCGCCCGGCTCGAACGGGGCGAGGTCGTCCGCCCCTTCACCGAGGCCGATCAGCTTCACCGGTACGCCCAGCTCGCGCTGGACCGCGATGACGATGCCGCCCTTGGCGGTGCCGTCGAGCTTGGTGAGGACGATGCCGGTGATGTCCACGACCTCCGCGAACACCCGCGCCTGGACGAGGCCGTTCTGTCCGGTGGTGGCGTCCAGGACGAGCAGGATCTCATCCAGCGGGCCGTGCTTCTCCACGACGCGCTTGACCTTGCCCAGCTCGTCCATGAGGCCGGTCTTGGTGTGCAGCCGGCCGGCGGTGTCGATGAGGACGACGTCCGCGCCCTCGGCGATGCCTTCCTTGACCGCGTCGTAGGCGATCGACGCCGGGTCACCGCCCTCGGGCCCGCGGACCGTGCGCGCTCCGACCCGCTCGCCCCAGGTCTGGAGCTGGTCGGCGGCGGCGGCGCGGAAGGTGTCGGCCGCGCCGAGCACCACGCTGCGGCCGTCAGCGACGAGCACCCGGGCCAGCTTGCCGGTGGTGGTGGTCTTGCCGGTGCCGTTGACGCCGACGACCATGACGACGCCGGGGGTCTCGGCACCGCCCTCGGTCCTGACCTCGCGGTCGAAGTCCGGGCCGAGCAGCGTGATCAGCTCTTCGCGGAGCAGGGTGCGCAGGTCCTCCGGGGTGCGGGTGCCGAGCACCCGGACGCGCTCACGGAGCCGCTCGACCAGTTCCTGGGTGGGGGCGACGCCGACGTCGGCGGTGAGGAGGGTGTCCTCGATCTCCTCCCAGGTGTCCTCGTCGAGGTTGTCGCGGGAGAGCAGGGTGAGGAGCCCCTTGCCCAGCGAGTTCTGCGAGCGGGCGAGCCGGGCCCGCAGGCGGACGAGCCGGCCGGCGGTGGGCTCGGGGACCTCCAGCGCGGGCGGCGCGGGGGCCTCGGCGACCGGGGCCTCCTCCGCGGGCGCGGTGGCGTCCGGGAGGCCGACTTCGTCGATGGTGCGCCGCGCTTCGTCGCGCGGCGTCTCGGCCTCCTCGCCGACCTGCGGTTCGGCGGGAGGAGTGATGGTCGGCGCGCTCGGCGGCGGGGGCGGCAGCTTCTTCTTCTTGCGGCTGCCGACCACGAGCCCGCCGACCAGGCCGACAGCGACCAGGGCGATGACTACAGCGAGGATGACGATTTCGACGAGTTCCATAACCCGTCCAGTATCGGCCACGGCCGTGCCGCGGGCGCGGCCCTGCCTGCCCCCCGGCGATCCATCGGGGCCATATGCACCTTTTGGCGGTAATGCGAACACCGGCCTCTGTCATTCTGACGCTACGTCAGCTACGGTGCCCGCCGCCCGTCAGACTGCCCGCCAGCCTTGCCTGCCCCGCCTGCCCTGCCTGCCCCGCCTGCCTTGCCTGCCCCGCCTGCCCTGCCTGCCCCGCCTCGGCGAAGGGACGCCTCCGATGGCCTTCACAGTGGTCCGGTTCAATCTCGTCGATCCAGCAGCCGCACCCGTATCGCTCTCGGCCCGCTATCGCGCCGCCCTGGAGATGGCGGCGTACGCGGACGAGCACGGCGTCGACACGGTGCAGACCGAGGAGCACCACGGGGTGGCGAACTCCTGGCTGCCCTCCCCGTTCACCTTCGCCGGGGCGGTCTTCGGCGCCACCCGCCGGATCGCGGTGACCGTCTCGGCGATCATCGGCCCGCTGCACGACCCGCTGCGTCTCGCGGAGGACATCGCGGTGCTGGACCTGTTGAGCGCGGGCCGGCTGGTGACGGTCGCCGGGATCGGCTACCGCCCCGAGGAGTACGAGCGGGCCGGGGTCGCGTGGGGGCGGCGCGGCAGGCTCCAGGACGAGCTGCTGGAGACGCTGCTGGCGGCGTGGACCGGGGAGCCGTTCCCGTACCGGGGCCGTACGGTACGCGTCACCCCGCGCCCGTCCACCCGCCCGCACCCGGTGCTGCTGGTCGGTGGCAGCTCACGGGCGGCGGCGCGGCGGGCCGCCCGGCTGGGGCTGCCGCTGTTCCCGAGCGCGCATCTGCCGGAGCTGGAGGCTTACTACCACGAGCGGCGCGCGGTCCACGGCACGGAGGGCTTCTGCATGATGCCCGCGGAGCGCACCCCGCTGCTGCATGTGTCCGAGGACCCGGACCGTACATGGGGGGAGTACGGCGAGCACCTGCTGCACGAGGCGCGGACGTACGCCTCCTGGCAGTCCGAGGACATCCGCTCGGCCGTCCGCTCGGCGGCGACGACGGTGGCGGAGCTGCGTGCGGAGGGGGTGTACCGGATCGTCACGCCGGACGGGCTGAGGGGCCTGGAGGCGGAGAGCCTGGTGTTGCACCCGCTGTGCGGCGGGATGCCGGTGGAGGAGGGTTGGCGCAGCCTGCGGCTGTTCTGCGAGGCCCTGGAAAGGCCGGCTGCCCCGGCTCGGTGAGCCGGGGCAGCGCGGTTCGAGGAGAGGGGCAGCGGGGGATTCAGCCCATCTCCTCCAACGCCTTGCCCTTGGTCTCCTTCACGAACTTGAGCACGAAGGGGATCGAGAGCACGGCGAAGCAGGTGTAGATGATGTACGTCCCCGAAAGGTTCCACTCCGAGAGGCTCGGGAAGCTGGCGGTGATCGCCCAGTTGGCCATCCACTGCGCGAACACGGCGACGCCGAGGGCGGCCGCGCGCAGGCGGTTCGGGAACATCTCGCCCAGGAAGACCCAGACGACGACACCCCACGACAGGGCGAAGAAGAGCACGAAGACGTGGGCGGCGATCAAAGCCACGATGCCCTGGGTCTCGGGGAGTTTGCCGTCGACCAGGTTCGCGGAGAACGCCCATGCCTCCACCGCGAGCGCGACGGCCATGCCGACCGAGCCGACGAGGGCGAGCGGCCTGCGGCCCACCCGGTCGACCAGCACCATCGCGATCACCGTGCCGATGATGTTGATGATCGAGGTGGTGAACGAGTAGAAGAACGAGTCGGTCGGGTCGATGCCGACGGACTGCCACAGCGTCGCCGAGTAGTAGAACGCGACGTTGATGCCGACGAGCTGCTGGAACATCGACAGGCCGATGCCGACCCAGACGATGGGCAGGAAGAAGAAGCGGTTGCCGAGCAGGTCCTTGAAGGAGGACTTGTGCTCGCGGTGCATGGCGGTCTCGATCTCGGCCACCCGGGCGTCGAGGTCGATGTTCTTGCCCTCGACCTCTTCGAGGATCTTACGGGCTTCGGCCTTCTTGCCGACCGAGATGAGGAAGCGCGGGGACTCGGGGATGGCGAAGGAGAGCAGTCCGTACAGGATGGCCGGGACGACCATCACGCCGAGCATCCACTGCCAGGCCTCCAGGCCGAGGATCTCGCCGCGCTGGTCGCCGTCGGCGATCTGGAGCACGGCGTAGTTCACCAGCTGGGAGATGGCGATGCCGATGACGATCGCGGCCTGCTGGAAGGAGCCGAGCCGGCCTCGGTAGGCGGGCGGGGAGACCTCGGCGATGTAGGCCGGGCCGATCACGGAGGCCATGCCGATGGCGAAGCCGCCGATGATGCGCCACATCGCCAGGTCCCAGAGGGCGAACGGCAGGGCGGAGCCGATCGCGCTGACCGTGAAGAGCACCGAGGCGATCTGCATGCAGCGGATGCGGCCGATCCGGTCCGCGATCCGGCCGGCCGTGGCGGCACCGATCGCGCAGCCGATCAGCGCGATGGCGATGACCTGGGCGAGGGTGCCGGAGCCGATGTCGTACCGGTCGCGGATCGCCTCGACGGCCCCGTTGATGACGGAGCTGTCGTAGCCGAAGAGGAAGCCGCCCATCGCCGCTGCCGCGGTGATGAAGATGACATGGCCGAGGTGGTCCGGATGGGCCGCCCGGGCCCCGGACTCGGGTCCGTTCGCAGTGCTGGTCACGTGAACTCCTGATGCCTGGCCGCAAGTCAGACGTGGGGGGTGAGCCTTCCCAGTGGGGCACAACATTCGGCCCGCCACCACTTGAAGGCGAAATCAACTTTGCAGAGATTATGCGTTCAAGAAGCGAAGTCAAACAGCGGGTCGATCCGATCTCGATCCCCCGTGTACCCAGGAGTGCACAAAAGGTGCGTTGAACTTCTGATGATTCGGTAAAAAGTCAGCGCAGCCGCTGGCTGATGACCTTCGAGACCCCGTCGCCCTGCATGGACACGCCGTACAGCGCGTCGGCGACCTCCATCGTCCGCTTCTGGTGGGTGATCACGATCAGCTGGGAGCTCTCCTGGAGCTCCGCCATGATGCGGATCAGCCGCTGCAGGTTGGTGTCGTCGAGCGCGGCCTCGACCTCGTCCATCACATAGAACGGGCTGGGCCGGGCCTTGAAGATCGCGACCAGCAGCGCCACCGCCGTCAGGGACCGCTCGCCGCCCGACAGCAGGGAGAGCCGCTTCACCTTCTTGCCCGGCGGACGCGCCTCGACGTCCACCCCGGTGGCGAGCATGTCGTCCGGGTCGGTCAGAACGAGCCGCCCCTCGCCGCCGGGGAAGAGCCGCGAGAAGACCCCCTCGAACTCACGGGCGGTGTCCCGGTAGGCCTCCGTGAAGACCTGCTCGACCCGCTCGTCGACCTCCTTGATCACCTGGAGCAGATCGGCCCGGGTCTTCTTCAGGTCTTCAAGCTGCTCGGAGAGGAACTTGTGCCGTTCCTCCAGCGCCGAGAACTCCTCCAGGGCGAGCGGATTCACCTTCCCGAGTTGCTGGTACGCCCGTTCGGCCGACCGCAGCCGCTTCTCCTGCTCGGCCCGCAGATACGCCTTCGGCCGGTTACGGGGATGCTCCGGGTCCTCGGGCAGCTCCTCGCCCTCGGCGGCGGGCGACGGGGGCACGAGCTGGTCCGGCCCGTACTCGGAGACCAGCCCCGCCGGCTCCACGCCCAGCTCCTCCAGGGCCTTCGACTCCAGCTGTTCGATCCGCAGCCGCTTCTCCGCGCCCAGCACCTCGCCCCGGTGGACCGAGTCGGTGAGCTTGTCCAGCTCGCCCTTCAGCCCCCGGCCCCGGTCGCGCTCGACGGCCAGCTCGCGCTCCCGCTCGCCCTTCGCCGCCTCGGCCGCCGTCCGCTCCTGGTCGGCCCGTACGAGGGACACCTCGACGTGCGCCAGCAGCTGACGGGCCCCCGAGGCCACGGCGGAGGCCACCTCGGCCTCGTACCGCAGCCGGGCCCGGCGCTGTTCGGCACGGGTGCGCGCCTCCCGTTCGACGCGGGCGGCCCGGTCCAGCGCATCGGCGCGGCCGGCCAGCGCCCTGACCCGCTCCTCGTGGGTACGGGCCTGGAGCCGGGCCTCCATCTCGGTCTGGCGGGCGTTGGCCCCGTCGGCGGCGAGCCGGTCCCGCCGGGACGTGTCGGGCTCCGCCTCGGCCGGGGCCTCCTCGGCGACCAGCAGCCGTTCGGCCAGCTCCTCGGCCTCCTCCGTCGCCCGCTCCAGGGCCTCCTGGGCGCGGGCGGCGGACGCGGTCATGCGCTCGGCCTCGCCGGCCGCGCCCCGCGCCTGCCCGGCGAGCCGCCCGAGCTGCTGGGCGAAGCCGGACTTCTCCCGTTCGGCCGCCCGGCGGCGCTCCCCCAGCTCCTCGACGAGCGCGGTCCGCTCCGTGCGCCGCTCCCCCGCCCGGCGCTGGGCCTCGGCGAGCTCCTCGCACCGCACGGCCAGGCCGGCCAGCTCGGCGGCGGCCTCGTCGACGGCGGCCTGCACCTCCAGGAGGCTGGGCGCCCCTGCCGACCCGCCGTGGGCGAAGTGGGCGGAGAGCACGTCGCCTTCAGCGGTCACCGCGGTGATCCCGGGGCGCGCGGCCACCAGTTCCTCGGCCTCCTCCAGCGTCCCGACGACCACCATGTCCCGTACGAGGCCGCGTACGGCTCCGAGCAGCGCGGCGGGCCCGCGCACCAGTCCGGCGACGGCGGGCGCGGCGAGGACCGTGGTCGTCGCGGCTCGGCCCGCCGGGTGTGCCGCGGCGTCCGTGCCAGTCGCCGCCGCCGACCCGGGTTCCGTGCCCCCCTGCGCGGGCAGCACGGCGGGTGCGGGCTCCTGCGCCGCCTCCCGTACGAGCGCCTGCTCCGGTACGTGACGGGGCGCGGCGGCAACGCTGTCCGCAGGGGCCCCGCTGTCCGCGGCCGCCGGGCTGTCCGCCCCCAGCAGCATCGCCGCGCGCCCCGCGTCCCGTTCGCGCAGCAGCCGGATCGCGGCGGCGGCCGTGGCCGGGTCCGTGACGGCCACGGCGTCCGCCGCCGTGCCGAGGGCGGCGGCGACCGCGATCTCGTAACCGGGCTCGATGGCCAGCAGTTCGGCGGCCGGGCCGAGAAGTCCGGCCAGCTGGTCCCGGGCCCCGAGCAGCGCGCCCGTGCCGTCCTTGCGCCGGAGCCCCAGGGCCAGAGCCTCGTGCCGGGCGGCGACCGCCGCCCGGCTGCGCTCGGCGGCGGTCGCCTCGTCGCGGGCCGTGCTGTGGGCGGCCCGGGCCTCGGCGAGGGCCTGCTGGGCCTCCTCGTGGCGGGCGGTCAGCTCCTCGTCGGCACCGTCCAGCCCCTCGACCTCGACCTTGAGCTGCTCGTACTCCTCCTGGGCGCTCGCCGCGCGCTCCCGCGCCTCGTCGCGCGAGGCGGCCAGCCTGTCGATCTCGGCCTGTGCCGAACCGGCCCGGCCACGGGCCGCGTTGACCTGGCCGCCCAGCCGGGCGAGCCCTTCGCGCCGGTCCGCGATGGCACGGGCCGCGTCCTTGAGCCGACGCTCCTCCGCGGCCAGCTCCCGTTCCAGGTCGGCGCGGTGGGCGACGGTGTCCTCCAGCGCGTGTTCGGCCGCCTCCAGGGCCGCCGTCAGCTCCGCCTCCTGCTCACGGATCCGGGCGGCCTCGCGCTCCAGGTCCTCGGGGTCCCGGCCCCGGCGCTCCTCCGCGGGCGCCTCGGAGGCGCTGCGGACCCGGGCGTCGGCCAGCGAGATCGTGCCGCGGACCCGCTCGGCCAGCTGCGACAGCTCGTACCAGGTCTGCTGGGCGCGCTGGAGCCGGGGCGCGAGCCGGCGCACCTCGCCCTCCAGCTCGGCCTCGCGGGCGAGCGCCGTCCTCAGCTCCGCCTCGGCCGCGTCCTTCCGCTTCTTCAGTTCCGCCTCGTCGGCGATCTCGTCGCGCAGCGCGTCCCGCAGGGTCACCAGGTCGTCCGCGAGGAGCCTGAGCCGGGCGTCGCGCAGGTCGGCCTGGATGACGGCGGCCCGACGGGCGACGGCGGCCTGCCGGCCGAGCGGCTTGAGCTGGCGGCGCAGTTCGTCGGTGAGGTCCTGGACCCGGGCCAGGTTGGCGCCCATCGCGTCCAGCTTCCGCAGGGCCTTCTCTTTCCGCTTGCGGTGCTTGAGGACGCCCGCGGCCTCCTCGATGAAGGCCCGGCGGCCCATCGGGTCGGCGTGCAGCACGGAGTCCAACTGGCCCTGTCCGACGATGACGTGCATCTCGCGGCCGATGCCGGAGTCGGAGAGGAGTTCCTGGATGTCGAGCAGTCGGCAGGTGTCGCCATTGATCTGGTATTCGCTGCCGCCATTGCGGAACATGATCCGAGTGATCGTCACTTCGGCGTACTCGATGGGCAATGCCCCGTCGGAATTGTCGATGGTCAACGACACTTCGGCGCGGCCGAGCGGGGGCCGCCCGGTCGTCCCGGCGAAGATCACGTCTTCCATCTTGCCGCCGCGCAGCGATTTGGCGCCCTGTTCCCCCATGACCCACGAGAGCGCGTCCACCACATTGGATTTGCCGGACCCATTGGGGCCGACGACGCAGGTGATCCCCGGTTCGAACCGCAGGGTGGTGGCGGACGCGAACGATTTGAAACCACGCAGGGTCAGGGCCTTGAGGTGCACGCCGCCGGACTCTACCTTTCACTCTCGGTTTCGCTGATGAAGGTGCAGGGCACATCAGACGGTAAGCGAAGGGTGGGGACGTCCGGGGTGGGGGCCGGGCAAAGAAAAAGGGACGCCGAGGCGTCCCTGTGAATCTTGCTGGTGTCTGCGTCGATCCAGCTGCCGGTCCTGCGCCGTGCATCGCAGAACGACCGGACAACGACGTCCCCGGTGCTGCGGGGACCCCGGTGTTCGGGGACGGCGATCCGTGACGCGAGACGAATCAGAGAGGTTCCGAGGCTACTGAGCGTGCCCGGCCCGACCGGCCCGAGGGGCCAGGGTGGTCAGGTCAGCGCAGGCTCGCCCTGGGGTACGTCGATGTCGATGCTGTCGAGCAGCGACTCTTGGTGCTGGGCGGCGGCGTTGAGCGCGTCGTTCTCGTCCTGGATCCGGTTGAGCTCGGATTCCAGGTCCTGGACGCGCTGCTGGAGCCGTCGCATCTCGGCGAGGAGTCGCGGGTCGGAACCGCCGACGTAACCGAGAAGCGCCTTTGCCATGATGGATGGTCCTCCACAATGAGTGACCGACCGATGCGGTGTGGGTCGTCTGGTGAATCGCACCCGCGGTGCTCGGCAGGGCTCTGTCACCACTGCGGTTCTGCTGCTTGTCAGCTCTACCGAACAGCTAAGGTGCGCGGGGTTTTCAGCGTCTCACCAAAAAGTTTGACGGTCAACACGATCACACCCTGTGTACCCGGGCGTCCCGGGGGCACGCTGCCGGACGATCATGCGGCGCGGCTCTCCTGCGGGACCCCGAGGGGGCGCGGATCTTCGTCAATGCCGCAGCCTCGCACGACATCCCGTATCTGGCAACCATCGGCCGCAGTCAGCTCCCGCCGCAGGTCATTTCGGGTGCGGAGCCGGAGCGGGCGTTCCGGTGACCGTTCGGTACGCGGCGTTCACCAAGCGGATCGGACGGTCCGCGCGGGACGCGATCAGCGGATGGCGAATCCGTCGTATCCACCGCGCGGGGTGTCCCAGATCTCAGTGACTCCGTCCACGCGCCCGGGTGTGTCGTCGGACCTCAGCCAGTCCAGCAGACGGTGGCAATTCTCACGCGGCCCTTCGGCCACGATCTGCACCCTGCCATCGTCGAGATTGAGGGCGAACCCGATGAGACCGCCGATCTCCAAAGCATTTTCCCTGGTGAACCAGCGGAAGCCTACTTGCTGTACTCGGCCGCGTACCCAGACGACGAGGCGCGCTTCTTCGTTCATGCCCGAACGCTAACCGGCCAATTGCTCGTGAAGCACATCGCCCCCTTTCGGCCATGGGCTACAGTCCCGTCGGAACAGCCTCACTCGTTCGGGTGAGCATCGGATGGGTGTCGGCCGAAAAGTCGATCGAGCGGCGGCATTCCCCCCGCGTGCCACCGAATTCGATCAACGGGGCAGTCGAGTCGACGTCGCACGGGCGTCCGGAGTACCAGGAAGGCACAGCGCATGGGACGCCATCGACGATCCGCCGCAGGCCCCGCCGCTGAAGAACCCGCGACCGGGGGCGCTTCGCGGCGCCGGGGCACGCGCCGCAAGAAGTCGGCCGTACCGATCCGCACCGGACTCCTCGGCGTCTCGGCGGCCGTGGCCGTCGGCGCGGTCGCCGTCGCCTCGGGCCTGCTTCCCGGCGGCGACACCCACACCTCCGGCAACACCACCGCCGCCGACCAGGTGCGCACCGGCGGCGCTCCGGACCTGCTGACACAGGGCGGCAGCTCCACCGCGCCGGCCGACCGGTCCGCCTCCCCGACCAGCCGGGGCTCCGAGCGCCCGGAGGCACCGGGCAAGGCTCCGACGAAGGCACCGTCCAGGACGCCGTCGGCCTCGCCCTCGAAGACGCCGTCGAAGTCGGCCGCCCCCGCCACGTCGAAGAAGCCGGCGGCCACCCCGTCCGAGAAGGCGAAGGCGCCCGCCGCGCCGAAGGCCCCGGAGAAGAGCAGCGCCCCGGCGAGCAAGGCCCCGGCCCCGCCGAAGACCTCCTCCGCCCCGCCGCCCGGCAAGAAGCCGAGTCCCTCCCCCACCGACGCCTCCGCACGCACCGAGGTGCTGGCGCTGGTGAACGAGGAGCGCGCCAGGGCCGGCTGCTCCCCGCTGAGCACCAGCGCCCCGCTGACCTCGCTCGCCCAGAGCTTCAGCGAGGACATGGCGGCCCGCGGCTTCTTCGACCACACGGACCCGGACGGCGACACTCCGTGGGACCGGGCCGCGCAGGCCGGCGTGCAGGGGCTCGGCGCGGAGAACATCGCCCGCGGCCAGGCCGACGCCCAGGCCGTGATGGAGGGCTGGATGGACAGCGAAGGCCACCGGGCGAACATTCTCAACTGCGACTACAAGACCATCGGCATCGGCGTCCACGAGGGCTCCGGCGGCCCCTGGTGGGTCCAGAACTTCGGCTTCTGACCCACCTCCGCGGCCCACCTCCACTCTCCACTTGCTCCCGCACAGCGCTCCCTCGGGGTGAGCACTGTGCGGGAGTAAGCTTCTGCCATGGCCAGGGATACGGACCGCCTCGCGTTCGACGTCTTCTCCCGGGAGTGCCCCTCGCGCTCCACGCTGGAGCACGCCACCGGGCGCTGGGGCAGCCTGACGCTCGGCGCCCTGCACGAGGGAAGCCTCCGGTTCAACGAGCTGCGCCGCCGGGTCGACGGGGTCAGCGAGAAGATGCTCTCCCAGACCCTCCACGCGCTGGAACGGGACGGGCTCGTCCGCCGGGAGGCCCAGCCGGTCAACCCGCCCCGGGTGGACTACGAGCTCACCCCGCTCGGCCGCGAGGTCACGGAGAAGCTCCTCGGGCTGATCCGGTTCGTCGAGGAGCGGATGGACGACGTGCTGGCCGCCCGTACGCGCTACGACGAGGCGCGCGGCGGGCGCTGACAGCGCGGGCAGTAGTAGCTGGAGCGGTTCATCCAGGCGCGGCGGCGCATCGGGGTGGAGCACCGGTGGCAGGGCTCGCCCTCCCGGCCGTACGCGTCGAGCGACCGGTCGAAGTAGCCGGACTCGCCGTTCACGTTGACGTACAGGCTGTCGAAGCTGGTGCCGCCCTGGGCGAGTGCCGCGTTCATGACGTCGCGGGCGTGACCGAGCAGCTCGGCGGATCTGGGGCGGGTCAGGGTCGCGGTCGGCCGGTCGTAGTGCAGCTTGGCGCGCCAGAGCGCCTCGTCCGCGTAGATGTTGCCGACCCCGCTGATCAGCGACTGGTCGAGCAGGGCGCGCTTGACCGTCGTACGGCGCAGCCGGAGCGCGGCGTGGAACGCGGCATCGTCGAAGAGGGGGTCGAGGGGGTCCCGGGCGATGTGCGCGATGGTGTCCGGCAGGCCGTCGGGGGTGTTGTCGTGCAGCGAGAGCCCGCCGAAGGTGCGCTGGTCGACGAAGCGCAGCTCGGTGCCGAGCGCGTCGTCGAACCGCAGCCGGATCCGCAGGTGCTTCTCGTCGGGCGCGTCCGCCGGCCGCACCAGCAGCTGTCCGCTCATGCCGAGGTGTCCCAGCAGCGAGGCGGATGCCTCGTCGATCGGCACCCAGAGGTACTTGCCGCGGCGCATCGCCGCGCCGAAGCGGACTCCGCGCAGCCGGGCGGCGAAGTCGACGCCGCCCGCGAGGTGCCGGCGGACCGCGCGCGGGTGCAGGACCTCGACGTCGCTGACGGTGCGGCCGCTGACCCAGCGTTCGAGGCCCCGACGGACGACTTCGACCTCGGGCAGCTCAGGCACGATGCGGTACTCCAGACACGACGACGGTAGTACGGGGGCGGTTCTTCCGGTGGACCCGCTCCCCCGGGACAGGGAAAACCCCCCGGCGCGCGTGGCGCCGAGGGGTTCCCGTTTCGCTTCAGGCCGGAGCTGCGTCCGCGTGCGGCGACGGATCGGCAGGGGTGTCGGCGGCCCCTCCGTCGGCCGCGGACTTCTCCGCGGCCAGCCGTGCCTCCGCGGCGGCGCTGATCTCACGCCAGGCGGACTCGGCCGCCTGCTGCTCCGCTTCCTTCTTGCTACGGCCGGTGCCGGTGCCGTACGAGACACCACCGACGCGAGCGGCAGCAGTGAAGGTCTTCTCGTGATCCGGACCGGTCTCCGTGACGAGGTACTCGGGGACTCCGAGGCTCTCGCTCGCGGTGAGCTCCTGGAGGCTGGTCTTCCAGTCCAGGCCGGCACCGAGGTTCGAGGACCTGTCGATCAGCGGGTCGAAGAGCCGGTGGACCAGCTCCGAGGCCGCGCTGAGGCCCTGGTCGAGATAGACCGCGCCGATCACTGCTTCCAGTGTGTCGGCGAGGATGGAAGCCTTGTCCCGGCCCCCCGTGCCCTCTTCACCGCGGCCGAGCCGGATGAAGGAGCCGAGTTCGAGGCCGCGGCCCACTTCCGCAAGTGCACGCGAGTTGACCACCGCGGCCCGCAACTTGGCCAGCTGGCCTTCGGGCAGGTCGGGGTGGGTGCGGTACAGCGTGTCCGTGACCACCAGACCGAGCACCGAATCCCCGAGGAATTCGAGCCGCTCGTTGGTGGGCAGACCGCCGTTCTCGTATGCGTACGAACGGTGGGTCAGCGCACGCACCAGAAGGGCGGACTCGAGGTGATACCCGAGCCGCCCTTCCAGAAGCGTGTGGGACGAGGCTGTGTTGACGTTGTCTGCCTGCTTCTTGGCGCTGGACAACTCAGACATCGGGCCTCTCACCAGCCGCTCAGACCTCGAGGACCTGGCGCTTGTTGTAGGTGCCGCAGCTCGGGCACGCAATGTGCTGGAGCTTGGGCTCCTGGCAACGCTCGCACGAAACCAGGGTGGGGACCGCAGCCTTCCACTGCGACCGGCGGTGGCGCGTGTTGCTGCGCGACATCTTCCGCTTCGGAACAGCCACGGCTACTTCTCCTGCTTCTCGTCGACGCCCGGTTCGGCGCCGCCCATGTTGTCCTTCTCGCCGTCCTGAACGGTCTCGGCGAGTCCTTGCAGTGCCGCCCAACGAATGTCGAGGGCGTCGTGGTGGTGGTCCGGATTCTCGTCCAGCCTGATTCCGCATTCGGAACACAGACCGGCGCAGGTCTCCTTGCACACCGGCTGCATGGGCAGTGCGAGCACTACCGCGTCACGCAGCATTGACTCGAGGTCGAACAAGCCGTCCTCGAGGAAGAACCTGTCCTCGTCGTCCTCGGCGTCGTCGGCCGGTTCCGCCGCACTGCTGCGGCCCCGGTCATCGGCGTCAGGGTACGAGAACATCTCCTGGAAGTCCGCTTCGACCTCTACGGTCAGCGGCTCCAGACACCTTACGCACTCCCCCTCGGCGGTTGCACGGGCGGTGCCTGTGACAAGCACCCCTTCCATGACCGATTCGAGGCGGAGGTCCAGCTCCACGGGTGCGCCTTCCGGCACGCCGATGACGCCGTCGATGCCCAGGACCGGTGAACCGGGTGCGTCCACCGTGCGGGTCAGCCGCTTCAGGGCACCGGGACGCCGACCCAGCTCGCGCGTATCGAACACGAGAGGATTGCGGTGGTCGAGGTGGCCGTTCAGGGCTTTTCCTGCTTTCGAAATCATGGGTGTCGTCCTGCGAAGGAAAGGCCGTCTGCGGTCCGGGGACGAACCGTCTCCGTTCCGTGGACGAAACGGGCAGCCGAGATCGCGGACCTATGTGCGACCGAGGATTCAGGATACTGGACGGACCGCTCAGCACCCAATCGGGGCAGCCTGCCCGGGATCAGCGGCCCTGTTCGTACCGGCGCAGCTGTTCCAGGTCGATCATGCTGGTGTCGAAGAGGCTGGTCTCGTCCAGCGCGCCCCCGTCCTCCCGGTCGGGCGCCTGGGGCTGCTGAACCTGCTGCGGCCAGCCGTAGTCCGGCTGAGTTCCCGGCTGGGGCGGGTACCCGTTCGGGTCGTAGCCCCCCTGCTGCTGGTACGCCGCGTACGGATCGGGCTGCTGCTGGTAGCCGTACGCGTCCTGGACACCCTGCTGGAGCGGCTGCTGCGACTGTTCCTGATAGCCGTACGCCGCCTGCGCGTAGCTCGGCTCGCCCTGCGGCGGCGCGGGGTACTGGGGCTGGTGGGGCGGCTGGGGCGGCTGCTGCGGTTCCGGGGCGAGCTCGGCGAGGCCGGCCAGGTAGTCGGCGTCGCTGGTGTGCCCCTGGGCGCCCGCGGCGTCCTGGGCGGCCATGTGCGCGCCGAGGTCGTCGCTGGCGACCCGGCCGTGCAGCTTCTGGCGGCCCCGGCCGACCGCCTCCAGGGTCCCCGTGAGAACGGCCTCGAAGGCGCCGAACTTGGCGTCGACATAGGCGTCGGCCCGCTGCCGCAGGGTCTCCGGGTCGGCGCTGCGCTCGGGGGCCTCCGCGAAGTCGGGGTCCTGATAGCCCTGCTCGTCCAGGCCCTGGCCGCGGCCGAGGAGCTTCTCGCGGCCCCGGTCCACGGAACCGATGGTCTTGGTGAGGACGACCTCGAAGTTGGCGAGCTTGCTGTCCACGTAGTCGTCGGCCTCGGCCCGGACCTCCTCGGCCTCGCGGCGGGCCTCGGACAGGATCCGGTCGGACTCGCTCTGCGACTGGCGGGCGATCTCGGTCTCGGAGATCAGCGAGGCGCGCTGGGCGTGGGCGGCCTCGATGATCCGCTCGGCCTCCTGCCGGGCCTGCACGGCGAGCTGCTCATGGCCGCCGATCAGCTCCTGCGCCTGGGCGAGGGAGCCGGGCAGGGCCTGGCGTACCTCTTCGAGCATGGCGAGCAGCTCGGCGCGGTTGACCACGCACGAGGCCGACATGGGCATGGATCGGGCGCTCCCGACCGCTTCGACGATCTCGTCGAGCTTCTTCTGCACGTCCACCGTGTGCTCGCCACTCTCTGCTGCTCTGTTGAAGCTGCTGCTCCGTTGGAGACGGACGGGACGACTGTAAGGCCAGTCGGCCGCCGCCCGACACCTGGTGACGGGCCGTCAGCGGATCAGCGCTCACCCAGCCGCTGCACGAGCGCCCCGTGCACGGTCGGCGGCAGCAGGTGGGAGACATCGCCGCCCCAGGTCGCCACCTCCTTGACCAGCGAGGACGACAGGAAGCTGTACGTCGGATTGGTGGGCACGAAGAGCGTCTCGACGCCGGAGAGCCCGTTGTTCATCTGGGCCATCTGCAGCTCGTAGTCGAAGTCGCTGACGGCCCGCAGGCCCTTCACGATCGCCGGGATCTCCCGCTGCTTGCAGAAGTCGACCAGCAGGCCGTGGAAGGACTCCACCTCGACGTTGCCGAAGTCGGCGGTGACCTCGCGGATCAGCTCGATCCGCTCGTCCACGGTGAACAGCCCCTTCTTGGACTGGTTGATCATCACCGCCACGTGCACCACGTCGTACAGCTTCGAGGCTCGGCCAATGATGTCGAGATGTCCGTTGGTGATGGGGTCGAACGACCCCGGACAGACGGCGCGGCGCACTGTGATTCCCTCGCTCTCCGGTCCGGTCATCGTGCGTCTTCGCACGTAGCGGCGGCGCGACCGTACCAAAGCGTTCCCTCGCCGTAGCGACGGGACCGCAGTGGCTCGAATCCGGCGGGCCAGCCGAATTCTCCGCCCCGGGTGCTGCGTTCCACGGTGACGAGCACATCGCCGCTGAGCCACCCCTGAGCACGGAGTGTGAGCAGGATCTCGCGAAGATCGTCGTCGGTGACGGCGTACGGCGGGTCCAGGAAGACGATGTCGTACGGGTCGGCGGGCGCCGGTCCTGTCACGATCTGCTCGGCTTTGCCGGTGCGGACCTCGGCGCCGGGGAGACCGAGGGCGCGGACGTTGTCGCGGACGGTGCGGACGGCCTTCGGCTCGGCCTCGACGAGCAGGGCGTGGACCGCGCCGCGGGAGAGCGCTTCGAGGCCGACGGCGCCGGATCCGGCGTACAGATCGGCGACCCTGGCCCCCTCCAGGGTGCCGAGCAGCGCTTCCCAGGTGGAGAAGAGGCCCTCGCGCGCACGGTCGGAGGTGGGGCGGGTGCCGGTGCCGGGCGGGACGGCCAGGCGGCGTCCGCCGGCCGAGCCGGCGATCACGCGGGTCATGGGTGTCGGGTCCTCGGGGTCGGGGGCGTACGGCGCACGGGCCGTCGGCGGTCGGTATCGCACGCTGTGCGCGTGCCGTGCCTCCACGATAGGCCGGTCGGCCCGCACCGGCCCGACCGGCAGGACGCCCCGCGCCCTCACCCCTTGTCGAGATACTCCTCGCGTTCCTTGTCCAGGAGGGCGGCCAGCACCGTGCGCAGCTCCGGCAGGTGTTCCAGCTCGGGGTCGGCGGCGACGATCGCGACGGCCTCCTCGCGGGCGGCGACGATCACCTCCTCGTCGTCGATGACGGTGAGCATCCGCAGCGATGAGCGCACTCCGGACTGGGCCTGGCCCAGCACATCGCCCTCGCGGCGCTGCTCCAGGTCGATGCGGGAGAGCTCGAAGCCGTCGAGGGTGGCGGCGACGGCGGAGAGCCGGGCGCGGGCGGGGCTCGCCTCGTGGGCCTCGCTGACCAGCAGGCAGAGCCCGGGGGCGGAGCCGCGGCCGACGCGGCCGCGGAGCTGGTGGAGCTGGGAGACGCCGAAACGGTCGGCGTCCATGATCACCATGGCGGTGGCGTTGGGGACGTTGACCCCGACCTCGATGACGGTGGTGGCGACCAGGACGTCGACGTCCCCCGCGGCGAAGCGGCGCATGACGTCGTCCTTCTCGTCGGGGTGCATCCTCCCGTGCAGCACCTCGACGCCCAGTCCGGCCAGCGCGCCCTTGCGCAACTCGTCGGCGATCTCCAGCACGGCGAGCGGCGGCCGCTTCTCGGGGTCCTCGTCGGCGGCCTGCTTCTTGGCCTTCGCCTTCTTCCCGCCCTTCCCCTCCGCCTCTTCCGCGTCGTCGCCGATGCGGGGGCAGACCACGTATGCCTGGTGGCCGTTCTCGACCTCCTCGCGGACGCGTTCCCAGGCGCGGCTGAGGAAGTGCGGCTTGTCCTTGGCGGGGACGACGTGGCTGGCGATCGGGGAGCGGCCGGCCGGGAGCTGGTCCAGGACGGAGGTCTCCAGGTCGCCGAAGACGGTCATCGCGACCGTACGGGGGATGGGGGTGGCGGTCATGACGAGGAGGTGGGGCGGCTGCTTGCCCTTCGAACGGAGGGCGTCGCGCTGCTCCACGCCGAAGCGGTGCTGCTCGTCGACCACGACGAGGCCGAGGTCGTGGAACTGGACCTTGTCCTCGATGAGGGCGTGGGTGCCGATGACGATGCCCGCCTCGCCGGTGACCAGGTCGAGCAGGGCCTGTCGGCGGGCCGCCATGCCCATGGACCCGGTGAGCAGGACGACTTTCGTCCCGCGGTCGGAGCCGCCCAGCATGCCGCCCTCGGCCAGCTCGCCCATCATCTCGGTGATCGAGCGGTGGTGCTGCTGGGCGAGGACCTCGGTGGGGGCGAGCATCGCGGCCTGGCCGCCGGCGTCGACCGCGGTGAGCATGGCGCGCAGCGCCACCATCGTCTTCCCGGAGCCGACCTCGCCCTGGAGGAGGCGGTGCATCGGGTGCTCGGTGGCCAGGTCGTCGAAGATCTCCTTGCTGACCTTCTCCTGGCCCTCGGTGAGGGTGAAGGGCAGCTTGGCGTCGAAGGCGTCCAGCAGGCCGTCCGCGACGGGGCGGCGGGCGACGGCGGGCAGTTGGGTGTCGGCGTAGCGGCGGCGGGCCAGGGCGACCTGGAGGACGAACGCCTCGTCCCACTTGAGCCGGGCCCTGGCGTCCTCGACGTCCGCCTTCGTCTGCGGGCGGTGCGCCTTCAGCAGGGCCTCGGGCAGTGAGGTGAAGCCCCGGCCCTCGCGCAGGGAGACGGGCAGCGGGTCCACCGCGTCCCGCGCGCTGGGCAGTACGGCGTCGACGGCCTTGGCGATCCGCCAGGAGTCGAGCTGCTTGCACGCGGGGTAGATCGGCAGCAGCCGCCCGGCGAAGGCGTCCACGGCCTCGGTCGCCTCGTCGGCGTCGGAGGCGTCGAGCAGTTGGTACGTGGGGTGGGCGAGCTGCATCTTGCGGTTGAAGACGGAGACCTTGCCCGCGAACATCGCCTGGCGGCCCGGGAGCAGCTCCTTGTGCGGCTTGTGGACTCCGTGGCCGAAGAAGACCAGCTGGAGGCGGCCGCTGCCGTCGGTCAGGGTGACCTCCAGGCGTTTGCCCCGGCCGTTGTTGAACATCAGGATCCTGGCGTCGGCGACCTGGGCGAGCACCGTGACGTGCTCGTCCAGCGGGAGGTCGGCCAGCGCGGTCAGCTTGCCGCGCTCCTCGTACCGCCGCGGGTAGTGGTGCAGCAGATCACCGACCGTGTGCAGGTCGAGGTGTTCGGCCATCACCTTCGCGGTGGCTCCGCCGAGCAGCTTCTTGAGGGGTTCATCGAACGAGGACACGCGATCCATTGCACACCACGGCACTGACAGCTGTCCGCCGGGCGCGGCCGTGCGCCGGTTTCCCGGCTACTCGACTTTCTCGGCTACTCGACGCCGATCAGCAGGGGGGCGCGCTGGTGCCCGCCCCGGTAGACGACGGTGTCCACGGCGAGGTAGCCGTCGCGCACGTGCTCCTCCAGCGCGTCGGCCAGCGAGTCGGGGACGTCCTCGCCGAGGACGAGGGTGACCAGCTCGCCGCCCGCCGCCAGCATCCGGTCGAGGACGGTGCGGGCGGTGGCCGGGACGTCGGCGCCGATCACGGCCACGTCGCCGTCGATCAGGCCGAGGATGTCCCCGGCCTGGCAGATCCCGGCCATGGTCCACGACTGGCGCTCCGCGACGGCCAGCTCGGCGTAGCGGGTGGCACCGGCGGCGGCGGTCATGGCGACCACGTCCTCGTCGAAGCCCCGGTCGGGCTCGTGGACGGCGAGGGCGGCGATGCCCTGGACGGCGGCCCGGGTGGGGACGAGGGCGACCCGCACCCCCTCGGTCCTGGCCTGTTCGGCGGCCGCGGCGGCGGTGTGGCGCAGGGCCGCGTCGTTGGGCAGCAGCACCACCTCACGGGCGTGGGCGCGGCGGATGGCGTCGACCAGTTCGCCGCTGGCGGGCGGTTCGCCGGGGCGGGCGATCACGGTGGTGGCGCCGGCCTCGGTGCAGAGCCCGGCCAGTCCGTCGCCGGGGACCACGACGACGACGGCGCGCTGGGCGGGTTCGGCCTGGACGCGGAGGTCGTGGCCGCTCTCGGTGGCGAAGTGGGTGATCCGGATGCGGTACGGCCGCCCGGCCTCGACGCCCGCCTCCACGGCCGCCCCGGCGTCGTCGACGTGGACGTGGACGTGCCAGAGCCCGTCGCCGCCCACCACCACCAGGGAGTCGCCGAGGGCGTCGAGCCGGGTGCGCAGCCGGGCCACCTGCTCGTCACGGGCCTCCAGGAGGTAGATCACCTCGAACGCGGGCCCGGCGCCCGGGTCCTCGGGGCAGTCCAGCGGCCCCTCCCCCGCCGGACCGCTCTCCACCGGCGTGCCGCCCACCGGCAGGCCCACCACGGAGCCGCCGTCCACGGGCGCGGGCGTCCTCCCGGTCCCGGTGCGGGGCCCCCGCGCCGGAGCCTGCCCGGTCACCGTCTCCACCAGCGCGCCCAGGACCGCGACCAGTCCCCGGCCCCCGGCGTCGACCACGCCCGCCCGGCCGAGGACGGCGAGCTGCTCGGGCGTCTTCGCGAGGGCCGCGCGTGCTCCGGCGTACGCGGCCTGCACGACGGCGCGCAGGTCTGCGTCCCCGCCCTCGGCGGACTCGCCCGATGCGGCCTCGGCGGCAGCGGCGGCGACGGTGAGCACGGTGCCCTCGACGGGGTGGGCGACGGCCCGGCGGGCGGCGTCGGCGGCCCGGGTGAGGGCGAGGCTCAGGTGAGCCGCGTCGCCGCCGTCGGCCAGCACCCCGGCCATGCCGCGCAGCAGCTGGGCCAGGATGGTGCCGGAGTTCCCCCGGGCGCCGATCAGAGCGCCGTGCGCCATGGCGCGTACGGCGTCGGCGGTGGCGGGCGCGGTGGCCGCGGTCTCGTGCGCGGCGAACACCGCTTCGACGGCCGCGTGGGCGGACTCGACGGTCAGATAGAGATTGGTGCCGGTGTCCCCGTCGGCGATGGGATAGACGTTGATCGCGTCGATCTCCGCGCGCTCCCGGCCCAGGGCCTCCAGGGCCAGTGAGCACCACGTGCGCACCGCGACGGCGTTCAGATCGTCGGGGAGCTGCGGCACCGATGGTCCTCCTCGATCGGCCGTGGCGACGGACTGCACCGCAGGTTAGCCCGCCTGCCGGGGTTCCGGCCCGGACAGGGGGCGGGCGGGGCGGGGGGCGACCCGTGGTAGTTTCGTATCTCCGAAGCAGGCGTTGTATGCTGCTCCGGTTGCCCGATGAAAGTCGGGCCATTCCTCCGGTACCGCCACTTCAGTCAAATGATTCCGGCGCGCCGGATTTCACTGTAAGTGCATCTGAAGTCTTTGGAGTGACCCGTGGCTGCCAACTGCGACGTTTGCGGCAAGGGGCCGAGCTTCGGCAACAGCATTTCGCACTCGCACCGCCGTACGTCCCGTCGCTGGAATCCCAACATCCAGCGCGTGCGTGCAGTGGTCGGTCGGACGCCGAAGCGGCTCAACGTCTGCACCTCGTGCATCAAGGCCGGCAAGGTCGCGCGCTGACGTCCCCGTCGTAGCGCAGCCTGCCGGTTGCCCAAAAAGCCGGTCCACCTCGGTGGACCGGCTTTTTGCTGTGCTCAGGGGCTGATCAGGAAGCCGGATCGGCAGCCGGGCGGGTCCGCCAGCCGTGGTCGACGGGGCCGATGCCGCCGCCGAGCGGGAAGCCGGCCTCGATCGCGCCGGTGACGTACGTCTTCGCGTCCCGTACCGCCGTGGGCACGTCCTTCCCGAGCGCGAGCCCGCAGGCGATGGCCGAGGCCAGGGTGCAGCCGGTGCCGTGGGTGTGGCGGTTGTCGTGCCGGGGGGCGCGCAGCCAGTGTTCCGCGCTCCCGTCGGTGAGCAGGTCCACCGCCGCACCGGGCAGGTGGCCCCCCTTGATCACGACCCAGCGCGGTCCGAAGGCGAGGATTTCCTCGGCGGCCCGGCGCATCCCGCTCTCGTCGGTGACCGTGACCCCGGTGAGCTGGGCCACTTCGTCGAGGTTCGGGGTGGCGACGGTGGCTACGGGCAGCAGCTTCGTCCGTACGGAATCGAGGGCTTCGGCTGCGAGCAGCGCGTCGCCGTGCTTGGAGACGCCGACCGGGTCGACGACGACGGGGGCGCCGGTCGTGGCGAGGAGTTCGGCGACGGTCTCCACGAGGGCGGCGGAGGCTAGCATTCCGGTCTTCACCGCCTGGACGCCGATGTCGTCGACGACGCTGCGGTACTGGGCGCGTACGGCGTCCACCGAAAGCTCCCACGCGCCCTGGACGCCGAGGGAGTTCTGTGCGGTGACGGCGGTGAGCACGCTCATGCCGTGCACGCCGAGCGCGAGCATCGTCTTCAGATCGGCCTGGATCCCCGCACCGCCGCCGGAGTCTGATCCGGCGACGGTGAGCACACGGGGCGGTACAGCGGTACGTATGGGCATACGCAGCAATCTAATCCCCGCGCGTGGGTCCCCGGCTCACGGGCGGGGCGGGGTGTCCTCGATGGAGCCGAAGTGGTCCCAGCCGCCCTTGCTGGTCCAGGGCGCGCCGTCGACGGTGACCTGGGGCAGGGCGGAGGGGTTGAGGACCTCGCCGATTACCTTCCAGCGGGCGGGCAGCTTCACGTCCGGCGGGAAGGTCGCCACGATCGCGTGGTCCTCTCCCCCGGTCAGCACCCACTGGAGCGGGTCGACGCCGACGGCCTGGCCGATGTCGGACATCTGCGAGGGGATGTCGATGAGGCCGGAGCGCAGGTCGATGCGGACCTTGCTGGACTCCGCGATGTGCCCGAGGTCCGCGACGAGGCCGTCGCTGACGTCGGTCATCGCGGTGGCGCCGAGCCCGGCGGCGGCGGGGCCCGCGTGGTACGGCGGTTCGGGGCGGCGGTGGGCCTCGACGAAGGCGCGGGGCGAGCGGAAGCCGCGGGAGAGCACGGCGTACCCGGCGGCGGACCAGCCGAGCCAGCCGGTGACCGCGACGACGTCGCCGGGGCGGGCGCCGGCCCGGGTGACCGGTTCGTGGTTGCGCAGGTCGCCGAGGGCGGTAATCGCGACGGTGATCGTGTCACCGCCGACCACATCGCCGCCGACCACGGCGGCGCCCGCCACCTGGCATTCGTCACGCAGCCCGTCCATCAGTTCGGCGGCCCAGGTGACGGGAAGGTCGGCGGGGACGACGAGGCCGAGGAGCAGCGCGGTGGGCACGGCGCCCATGGCCGCGATGTCGGCGAGGTTCTGGGCGGCGGCCTTGCGGCCGACGTCGTACGCCGTCGACCAGTCACGCCGGAAGTGCCGGCCTTCCAGCAGGATGTCCGTACTGGCCACGACCCTGCGGTCGGGCGCGGCCACGACCGCGGCGTCGTCGCCGGGCCCCAGCCGTACCGCCGGAGTGGTGGTGAGCCGGGACGTGAGCTCTCTGATGAGCCCGAACTCCCCCAACTCGCCCACGGTTCCCTTCACCGAGTCTCACCTCTCCTTTATCGCCCCGGACACCCGTCCGGGCCCCCGGTCGCGAGCCGTCTGTGCTGTCGGTACCGTCAAGAGATACGTCAACTTCTGCGCTCTGTACGCCACGCTGTGGACGTCATCCGGCCCGTAGGTCTCCCCGTGGCCCGCGGCAACGCGATAACGTGGCGTCCCTTTCCCCCACATGATCCTCGTGGCCGCCCTGGAGGTTCCGTGGTACAGGCGTACATCCTCATCCAGACCGAAGTGGGCAAGGCGTCGATCGTCGCCGAGACCATTTCCAAGATTCCGGGAGTGATCCAGGCAGAGGACGTCACCGGTCCGTACGACGTGATCGTGCGGGCCCAAGCAGACACGGTCGATGAACTCGGCCGCATGGTGGTCGCCAAGGTGCAGCAGGTGGACGGCATCACACGAACCCTGACCTGCCCGGTCGTCCACCTCTGACCCCCGTCTAGGCTGGGCCGGTGACGTCATCCGCCCGCCGTTCCCCCCGCTCGATATTCCTCGGTCCGTCCGCTGCCGTGCTCGTGCTGGCCGCGGCGGGCTGTTCCCTCAGCGACGCGCAGCCCTCGATCACGGTTCCCACACCGTCCTCGGAGGCCGCCGCGTACTGCGAGGCCCTGCACGAGGAACTGCCGAAGACCGTCCTCGAACTGGAACGCAGCGACCCCTCCCCGGATTCGGAACTGACCGCCGGCTGGGGGGACGGGGCGATCGTACTGCGCTGCGGGGTCCCCCGGCCCGCGAAGATGGACGACCTCCAGTCACAGGGCGTCGAGGCGGACGGTGTGGGGTGGATGCTGGAGGAGCCCGAGGACTCCGGTCCGCGGTTCACCACCACGTACCGCAAGGCGTACGTCGAGGTCACGCTGGACTCGACGTACGCCCACGACATCACGCCGCTGGCCGCGTTCGCCGGCCCGGTCTCGAAGACGGTACCGAGCAAGTTCTGAAGGCCGGCCGCCGGCTTCGTCAGCGCAGTCCGGTGGAGCGGCTCAACGCGGCCTGGATCAGCCGGTCGACCAGCTCCGGGTAGCTGACGCCGCTCTCCTGCCACATGCGCGGGTACATGGAGATCGGGGTGAAGCCCGGCAGGGTGTTGATCTCGTTGATGACGAAGGAGCCGTCCTCGGTGAGGAAGAAGTCGGCGCGCACCAGGCCCTCGCAGGAGACGGCGTCGAAGGCGGCGACGGCGAGCCGCTGGACCTCGGCGGTCTGCTCCTCGGTGAGCGGTGCGGGCACGAGCCCGGCGGCCGAGTCGATGTACTTGGCCTCGAAGTCGTAGAAGTCGTGTGCGGTGACCGGCGGGATCTCGGCGGGCACGCTGGCGCGCGGGCCGTCCTCGAACTCCAGCACCCCGCACTCGATCTCACGGCCGCGCAGCAGCGACTCGACGAGGAACTTCGGGTCGTGGCGGCGGGCCTCCTCGATCGCCTCGTCGAGTCCTTCGAGGGAGTCGACCTTGGTGATGCCCATCGAGGAGCCGCCGCGGGCGGGCTTGATGAACAGCGGCCAGCCGTGCTCGCCGGCGAAGTCCACGATCCGCTTGCGGGCGGCGGCGGGGTCATTGTCCCACTCCCGGGGGCGGACGACCTCGTAGGGTCCGACCGGCAGCCCGAAGGAGAGGAAGACGCGCTTCATGTACTCCTTGTCCTGGCCGACGGCGGAGGCGAGGACGCCCGCGCCGACGTAGGGCACACCGGAGAGTTCGAGGAGCCCCTGGAGGGTGCCGTCCTCCCCGTACGGGCCGTGCAGCACGGGGAAGACGACGTCGACCTCGCCCAGCGCCTTGGGCACGGAGCCGGGTTCGCTGTAGAGGACCTCACGGCTGCCGGGGTCCACGGAGAGCACGACGCTGCCCTCGGCGGACTCGGTGAGCCGGTCCACGTCGGGGACCTTGCGGTCGGTGATGGCCATGCGTTCGGGATCGTCGGCGGTGAGCGCCCAGCGGCCGTCCGTCGTGATGCCGATCGGCAGGACGTCGTACTTGGTCCGGTCGATGGCCCTCATGACGGCGCCGGCCGTGACGACCGAGATGCCGTGTTCGGAGCTGCGGCCGCCGAACACGACAGCCACGCGGGGCTTGCGGCGCTGCGGCTCAGGGCTCTCGGCGGGCTCAGGGCTCTGGGGGAGGTTCTCGCTGCTCATATCGCGATGAGCGTACCTGCTGGTAGGGGAGACGTCAGCGTCGCTCGGCCTTGGCGCTCCGCGACATCAGCTCCTTGACGGCGACGACCGGGGACTTGCCCTCGTGGACGATGGAGACGACGGTCTCGGTGATGGGCATGTCGACCCCGTGCCTGCGGGCCAGGTCGAGGACCGATTCGCAGGACTTGACGCCCTCGGCGGTCTGCTTGGTGACGGCGATCGTCTCCTGGAGCGTCATGCCGCGGCCGAGGTTGGTGCCGAAGGTGTGGTTGCGCGAGAGCGGCGAGGAGCAGGTGGCCACCAGGTCGCCCAGGCCCGCGAGTCCGGAGAACGTCAACGGGTCGGCGCCCATGGCCAGGCCCAGTCGGGTGGTCTCGGCGAGGCCCCGGGTGATGAGGGAGCCCTTGGTGTTGTCGCCGAGGCCCATGCCGTCCGCGATGCCGACGGCGAGGCCGATGACGTTCTTCACGGCGCCGCCGAGCTCGCAGCCGACCACGTCGGTGTTGGTGTACGGCCGGAAGTACGAGGTGTGGCAGGCGGCCTGGAGGCGCTGGGCGACGGACTCGTCGGCGCAGGCGACGACGGCCGCGGCGGGGCGTCGCTCGGCGATCTCCTTGGCCAGGTTGGGGCCCGAGACGACGGCGATGCGGTCGGCGGAGACCTTGGTGACGTCCGCGATCACCTCGCTCATCAGCTCGGCGGTGCCCAGCTCGACGCCCTTCATCAGGGAGACCAGGACGGTTTCCCGCTCCAGGTGCGGGGCCCAGTCGGCGAGGTTGGCCCGCAGCGTCTGGGAGGGCACGACGAGGAACGCGAACTCCGCGCCGCGCAGGGCCTCGGCGGCGTCGGTGGTGGCGCGGACGGTGTCGGGGAGTGCGATGCCCGGGAGGTAGTCCGGGTTGGTGCGGGTGGTGTTGATGGTCTCGGCGACCTCGGCGCGGCGCCCCCAGAGGGTGACCTCGCAGCCCGCGTCGGCGAGGATCACGGCGAAGGCCGTACCCCATGAGCCGGTTCCGAAGACGGCTGCTTTTACGGGGTGCGTCACGTGGGTCCCTTTCCCTGGGCCCTGCGCCGTTGTTCAGCACGGGCTTTGCGGTGATCGTAGAGCTCGGCGGGCGCTTTCTCGCCGCGCAGGTCCTCCAGCTCGCGGGTGACCGCCGCCATGATGACCTCGGTCACCTCGCGGAGCACCTCGGGGGTCGGCTCCAGACCGTGGAAGCGGCTGAGGTCGACGGGCGGTCCGGCCTGCACCTGGAGCGTCTTGCGGGGGAACAGCCGGAACTTCTTCTCCTTGGCGTAGGGCGGCATCGCGAGGTTGGCGCCCCACTGGGCGACGGGGATGACGGGCGCCCTGGTCATCAGGGCGACCCGGGCGGCCCCGGTCTTGCCGGCCATCGGCCACATGTCGGGGTCCCGGGTGAGGGTGCCTTCGGGGTAGAAGGCGACGCACTCGCCGCGCTCGATGGCGTCGACGGCGGCCCGGAAGGCGTCCAGGGCGTTGGTGGTCTCGCGGTAGACGGGGATCTGGCCGGTGCCGCGCAGCATCATCCCGACGAACGGGGTGCGGAAGAGGCCGGCCTTCGCCAGGAGCCGCGGCACCCGCCCGGTGTTGTACTGGAAGTGGCCGTAGGAGAGCGGGTCCAGATAGGAGTTGTGATTGACGGCGGTGATGAATCCGCCGTCGGCCGGAATGTGTTCCATCCCCCGCCAGTCGCGCTTGAACAGAACCACCAATGGCGGCTTGGCGATGACCGCCGCCAGGCGGTACCAGAAGCCGATTCTGCGGCGGGACACTCGGACACCTTCCTTAGGGATTTCGACCTGCTGCCTGGCTACTGACGGTCAAGTCTCGCCCCAGGCCCCTGCTCTGTCGAGAACACCGTACGCCTCACGTTCGGGAGCGGACCTCCAGGTCGTCGTACCGGCAGGCGAGAATGAGCGCTGACGCGTACGGAGGGGGAGATCGCCACGAACACCGATCCGGCCGGGCCCTGGTCCCTGGTCGTTCCGCTGAAGCCGCTCGCACGGGCCAAGAGCCGCCTGGGTCAAGCGGCGGGCGATGAGGCGCGGCCCCGGCTGGCCCTGGCGTTCGCCCAGGACACGGTGGCCGCGGCGCTGGCGTGTTCCCTGGTGCGGGATGTGGTGGTCGTCACGGACGACGCCGTGGCCGCGGCGGCTCTTTCCGCGCTCGGGGCGCGGATCGTGCCGGACGCTCCGGGGGCCGGGCTCAACGCCGCGCTCGCGCACGGCGCACGCTCCGTGCGAGCCCTGCGGCCCGCCGCCGCGGTGGCCGCGCTCAACGCGGATCTGCCGGCACTGCGTACCAGCGAATTGGCGCGGGTGCTCGATTTTGCTTCCGCTTTTCCCAGCGCTTTTCTCCGGGACGCGGCGGGAATCGGAACGACATTTCTGGCCGCTGCCGGCGGTGCGGAATTCCGTCCGGCTTTCGGCGGTCCGTCCGGAGCCCGGCACCTGGCGTCGGGGGCGGCGGAAATAGCGCTGTCCGGCGTCGACTCGGTGCGCCGGGACGTGGATACGGGCGAGGATCTGCGGGTCGCCCTGGCCCTGGGGGTGGGGCCGCACACGGCGCGGATCACGGCCGCGGCCGCCCCCGCCCGTGACCGATAGGCTGCCGCCCATGCAGGCGACCTCGTACACGTACGACCCCGAGACCCGCAGCGGCAGCGTGCTGCTGGACGACGGCACCCCGGTGGACTTCGACGCCCCGGCCTTCGACGCGGGCGGTCTGCTGCTGCTGCGTCCGGGGCAGCGGGTGCGGATCGAGGGAGAGGGCGAGGGAGCGGACCTGCGGATCACTCTGGTGACGCTGCAGACGTTCTGACCCCGCTCCGACCGGAGCGGGACCGCTGGGCCGAACGGGGCCCGGAAAGCCCGCGGGCCGGGCTCCCCCGGAGGGGAGCCCGGCCCGGCGCGTTGTGATGAGCGAGCGGGTGCCCGGTCTCACTTCTTGCGTGCGGTGGCCTTCTTGGCCGTGGTGGTGCGCGCCGTGGTCTTCTTCGCGGGCGCCTTCTTCGCCGTGGTCTTCTTGGCGGGCGCGGTCTTGCTGGGCGAGGCCTTCTTGGCGGTCGTCGCGGCCTTCTTCGCCGGAGTCGCCTTCTTGGCGGCCGCAGAGGCCTTCTTGGCCGTCGGGGTGGCCTTCTTCGCGGTGACCTTCTTGGCTGCGGCGGTGGTCTTCGCCGGAGTCGCCTTCTTGGCGGTGGTCTTCTTCGCGGTGGCCTTCTTGGCGGCCGACTTCTTGGCGGCCGCGGCCTTCACCGTCGTACGGGCGGCGGAGGAGCCGCCCGAGAGGCTGCCCTTGGGGGCCTTCTTGACGGCCACGTCGTTCTTGGGGAGCTTCTTCGAGCCGCTCACCAGGTCCTTGAAACCCTGGCCCGCGCGGAAGCGGGGCACCGAGGTCTTCTTGACCCGGACGCGCTCACCCGTCTGCGGGTTGCGGGCGTACCGGGCGGGGCGGTCGACCTTCTCGAACGAGCCGAAGCCGGTGACCGAGACACGGTCCCCTGCGACAACGGCACGGACGATCGCGTCGAGTACCGCGTCAACAGCGTCTGCGGCCTGCTGACGGCCGCCGACCTTGTCGGCAATCGCTTCTACGAGCTGCGCCTTGTTCACGTCTTCCCCTTCGGAGACATTGCCAGAACGAAAGTGTTCAAGCTTTTTCGCACGTTAGGCAGATATATACCGCAAATCAAACACGAAACGGGCTAATCACCCTAGTGCCGCAACGAAGTCGACCGATGCGCAGTTCCACGTGTCAGTCACCTTCGGGGAATCGGCCCTCATCGAGGTCCTTCATCATCCGGTCCAGACGCCTTGCCGCGTCCGGGAGATCGTGCTTCGCCGCGGCCGTGACGACCAGCAGCTTCCGGGTCAGCGCCATCCGTACGCTCTCCGGGACTTGCAGTGCACGCACCTTCGCGTGCGCTTCCTTCAATCGGTCGGCGACTTGGCCGTAGAGCTTGAGTTGGCTGTCGCGTTCCATGCACCGATTGTGCCATCTGGGGCGAGTTGTCGCCCGACGGGGTCTCAACAAGCGACTGCGCCCCCTGCCGGGAGGCAGGGGGCGCAGTCCTGGAAAAGCGCTGCTCAGGCGGCAATGGTACGCGGCTTGAAGGCGGGCCTGGCCGCCTCGTACGCGGCGATGTCCGCTTCGTTCTGAAGGGTGAGGCTGATGTCGTCGAGGCCGTTGAGCAGTCGCCAGCGGGCGTTCTCGTCGAGCTCGAAGTCGGCGGTGATGCCCGCGGCGCGGACCTGGCGCGCCTCCAGGTCGACGGTCACCTCGACGGTCGGGTCGGCCTCCGTCAGCTCCCAGAGCGCGTCGACGACGTTCTGCTCCAGGACCACGGTGAGCAGCCCGTTCTTCAGCGAGTTGCCCCGGAAGATGTCGGCGAAGCGGGAGGAGACGACGGCCTTGAAGCCGTAGTTCTGCAGGGCCCAGACCGCGTGTTCGCGGGAGGAGCCCGTACCGAAGTCGGGGCCGGCGACCAGGACCGAGGAGCCCTGGCGCTCGGGGCGGTTGAGGACGAAGTTCTCGTCCTTGCGCCAGGCTTCGAAGAGCCCGTCCTCGAACCCGTCGCGGGTGACCTTCTTCAGCCAGTGCGCGGGGATGATCTGGTCGGTGTCGACGTTGCTGCGGCGCAGCGGAACGGCCCGGCCGGTGTGCGTGGTGAATGCTTCCATGGCTATCGGACTCCGGCGGGGGTACGGGCGTCGGACAGGTCGGCGGGCGAGGCCAGATGGCCCAGCACCGCGGTGGCGGCGGCGACCTGGGGCGAGACCAGGTGGGTGCGGCCGCCCTTGCCCTGCCGTCCCTCGAAGTTGCGGTTCGAGGTGGAGGCGGAGCGCTCGCCGGGGGCCAGCTGGTCGGGGTTCATCCCGAGGCACATCGAACAACCCGCGTGCCGCCATTCGGCGCCGGCCTCGGTGAAGACCTTGTCCAGGCCCTCGGAGACGGCCTGGAGCGCGACCCGGACCGAGCCGGGAACGACCAGCATCCGCACCCCGTCGGCGACTTTGCGGCCGTCCAGGATCGACGCCGCGTTGCGCAGGTCCTCGATGCGGCCGTTGGTGCACGAACCTACGAAGACGGTGTCGACGCTGATGTCGCGCAGCGGCTGGCCCGCGGTCAACCCCATGTACTCCAGGGCCTTTTCGGCGGCGAAACGCTCCGAGGCGTCCTCGTACGAAGCCGGGTCGGGGACGTTGGCCGACAGGGGCGCGCCCTGGCCGGGGTTGGTGCCCCAGGTGACGAACGGAGCCAGTTCGGTGGCGTCGATGACGACCTCGGCGTCGAACACCGCGTCGTCGTCGGAGCGCAGGGCCTTCCAGTACGCGACGGCGGCGTCCCAGTCCTCGCCCTCGGGGGCGTGGACGCGGCCCTTGAGGTAGTCGAAGGTGGTGGCGTCCGGGGCGATCATGCCCGCGCGGGCGCCGGCCTCGATCGACATGTTGCAGATGGTCATCCGGGCCTCCATCGAGAGCTTCTCGATGGCGGAGCCGCGGTATTCGAGGATGTAGCCCTGGCCGCCGCCGGTGCCGATCCGGGCGATGATCGCCAGGATCAGGTCCTTCGCGGTGACCTCGTCGGGCAGTTCGCCCTCGACCGTGATGGCCATGGTCTTCGGGCGGTCCAGCGGCAGCGTCTGGGTGGCGAGGACGTGCTCGACCTGGCTGGTGCCGATGCCGAACGCCAGTGCGCCGAACGCGCCGTGCGTGGAGGTGTGGGAGTCGCCGCAGACCACGGTGGTACCGGGCTGGGTCAGCCCCAGCTGCGGGCCGACCACGTGCACCACGCCCTGCTCGACGTCGCCCAGCGGGTGCAGCCGGACGCCGAAGTCCGCGCAATTCTTGCGCAGGGTCTCCAGCTGGGCGCGGGAGACCGGGTCGGCGATCGGCTTGTCGATGTCGAGGGTCGGGGTGTTGTGGTCCTCGGTGGCGATGGTGAGGTCGAGGCGCCGCACCGGACGTCCGGCCTGGCGCAGCCCGTCGAAGGCCTGGGGGCTGGTCACCTCGTGGAGCAGGTGCAGATCGATGTAGAGAAGGTCGGGCTCGCCCTCCGCGCGCCGGACAACATGGTCGTCCCAGACCTTCTCCGCGAGTGTCCTACCCATCGCTTTCCCTCCGGCCGGCGTCTTCGCCGGCCCAACTAGAGATTCGGTGCGCCTCCGTCCGGACCCCCGTGCGGGGCGGTGGCTACGAGCCGTTGTGCGGCCGCCGGTACAGGTTCGCAACTTCCGCCGGAAATTGAACTTGCGTTTCACAGAGTGAGACGGGAGTATCGTCGTATGGACAACTCTAGCGGCGTCGGCGTTCTCGACAAGGCAGCTCTGGTATTGAGCGCCCTGGAGTCCGGTCCGGCCACCCTCGCCGGGCTGGTCGCGGCGACCGGGCTCGCACGGCCCACGGCCCATCGACTGGCCGTGGCACTGGAACACCACCGGATGGTGGCGAGGGATATGCAGGGCCGGTTCATTCTCGGCCCCCGGCTGTCGGAACTGGCAGCCGCGGCGGGCGAGGACCGCCTGCTGGCCACGGCCGGACCGGTGCTCACCCATCTGCGCGACATCACCGGCGAGAGCGCGCAGCTCTACCGCCGGCAGGGCGACATGCGCATCTGCGTGGCCGCGGCGGAACGGCTGTCCGGCCTCCGGGACACGGTGCCGGTCGGCTCGACCCTCACGATGAAGGCGGGTTCCTCCGCCCAGATCCTGATGGCCTGGGAGGAGCCGGAGCGCCTCCACCGGGGGCTCCAGGGCGCCAGGTTCACGGCGACGGCGCTCTCCGGCGTACGGCGGCGGGGCTGGGCCCAGTCGATCGGCGAGCGGGAGCCGGGCGTCGCCTCGGTCTCGGCGCCGGTGCGCGGCCCGTCGAACCGGGTGGTCGCCGCGGTCTCGGTCTCCGGGCCGATCGAGCGGCTGACCCGCCACCCGGGCCGGATGCACGCCCAGGCGGTCATCGACTCGGCGGCACGGCTGAGCGAGGCCCTGCGCCGCACGGGCTGACGCCGCACACCACTTCCTCTTCGACCGGACTCCCCGAAGGCCGCCCCAGCGTCGTGGCGGCCCTTTTTCCTTTCCGGGCTCCCCCAGGGGCGCAACCAGGGTGCCGGGCGGGCGACTTGCGTGGGGCTTCCTCACTCCGGACAAGCGGAAAGGCCCTCCACCGAAGCGAAGGGCCTTCCTGTACTGCTCTGTTGTACCCCCGACCGGATTCGAACCGGCGCTACTGCCGTGAGAGGGCAGCGTGCTAGGCCGCTACACAACGGGGGCGTGTTTACTGCTGACTTGCGCTGGGCTACCAGGACTCGAACCTAGAATGACGGTACCAGAAACCGTAGTGTTGCCAATTACACCATAGCCCATGGTGTGACAAGTACCCCCGACCGGATTCGAACCGGCGCTACTGCCGTGAGAGGGCAGCGTGCTAGGCCGCTACACAACGGGGGCCCTAGCGATCCTGCATCGAGAGCGATGGGTGCGACCCATGATGTTCTCGCGGGAAGGATCTGTACCCCCGACCGGATTCGAACCGGCGCTACTGCCGTGAGAGGGCAGCGTGCTAGGCCGCTACACAACGGGGGCTTGTCCTGCTGATCTTGCTCGTACTGCTTGGTCTTGCGCTGGGCTACCAGGACTCGAACCTAGAATGACGGTACCAGAAACCGTAGTGTTGCCAATTACACCATAGCCCACTGAAACGCAACCCCTGGTGGGGGTTTCATCTCTGTCTGCGCTTCCCGGCCGGATCTTTCGGCCCGCTCGGGCGGCGCAGAAAGAACATTACCCGAAGGTGTCCGGCGCTCCAAAACGGGTATGGCCCGCCAGCAGGCCGGGCAGCTGGTCGAGCCCGGTGATCGTCACGAGATCCGGCCTCCCGCCCCTGCCCCGCCGGTCGAGCCAGATGCCGGTCAGCCCGGCGGCGACGGCCCCGCCGGCGTCGATGTCGGGCTCGTCGCCCACGTACGCCACCTCGTGCGGCTCCAGCGCGAGCGCTTCGCAGGCCGCGTGGAAGGCGCCGGCCTCCGGCTTGGAGATGCCCAGCTCCACGGCGCAGACCATCGCCTCGAACCGGTCGCGGACGCCGAGCGCGGTGAGCTTGTGGTGCTGGTTGTGGGTGCTGGAGTTGGAGAGGATCGCGTGCCGGTAGCCGGGGGACAGCAGGTCCAGAACCGGCAGCACGTCCGGGAAGAGCCGCCAGGCGGCCTCGTAGTGCGTCAGGTGGCCGGCGAACCAGCCGTCGGCCTCGGCGTCCTCCATGGTCCGCGAGAGGAACTCGCGGACCCGGTCCCGCCGCTGCCCGAGGAAGTCCGTCTCCCCCGCGGCGACGCGCGCCCAGTGCACGGCGGTGATCGCCTTCCAGGCGGCGAGGGCCTCGTCGACCGTCGCGTAGGCCTCGGGCAGCCCCACGCTCCCCAGGTGCTGTCGCATCCCGGTGTGGTCGGCGCCCGCGTAGTCGAAGATCGTGTCGTCGATGTCCCAGAGCACGGCGCGGATCGGCATGGATCTCACGGTAGCCGTCCGGAGGGACCCGAGGGGAGCGAAAGCCGAGGAGGGCCGCAGCCGGTCGGCTGCGGCCCTCCTCGGGGGTTGTCCTGTCGCTTACGCGGTCAGCTTCGCCAGCGCGGCGTCCACGCGGGCCAGGCTCTTGTCGCGGCCGAGGATCTCCAGGGACTCGAAGAGCGGCAGGCCGACGGTGCGGCCGGTGACGGCGACGCGGACCGGGGCCTGCGCCTTGCCGAGCTTGAGACCGTGGGCCTCGCCGGCGGTGAGGACGGCGTTCTTCAGGGACTCCGGGTCGCTCCAGTCGGCCGCTTCCAGGTTGGCGCGGGCCGTGGTGAGCAGGGCCGCCGGGTCGCCCTTCATCGCCTTGGTCCAGGACGCCTCGTCCTCCACCGGCTCGTCGAGGAAGAGGAAGTCGACGTTGTCGGTGATGTCGGAGAGCACCGTGACCCGGGTCTGGGCATACGGGGCGATCCGCGTCCACTTCTCCGCGTCGAACGCCTCCGGGGCCCAGGGGGCGAAGGGGGCCCGCAGCCAGGGGCCGCAGGCCTCGGTGAAGGCCTTCACATCCAGCATGCGGATGTGCTCGGCGTTGATGTGCTCGCACTTCTTGAGGTCGAAGCGGGCCGGGTTGGCGTTGACGTCCTTGATGTCGAACGCGGCGACCAGCTCGTCCATCGAGAAGATGTCGCGGTCCTCCGCGATCGACCAGCCCAGCAGCGAGAGGTAGTTCAGCAGCCCCTCGGGGAGGAAGCCGCGCTCGCGGTAGAGGTTGAGCGAGGCCTGGGGGTCGCGCTTGGAGAGCTTCTTGTTGCCCTCGCCCATGACGTACGGCAGGTGGCCGAAGGCGGGGGTGTCCTTGGCGATGCCCAGCTCGATGAGCGCCCGGTACAGGGCGATCTGGCGCGGGGTGGAGGAGAGCAGGTCCTCGCCGCGCAGGACGTGGGTGATCTCCATCAGCGCGTCGTCGACCGGGTTGACCAGCGTGTAGAGCGGGGCCCCGTTGGCGCGGACGATGCCGTAGTCGGGGACGTTCTCCGGCTGGACGGTGATGTCGCCGCGGACCAGGTCGGTGAAGGTGATGGCCTCGTCGGGCATCCGGAAGCGGACGATCGAGCTGCGGCCCTCGGCCTCGTACGCGGTCTTCTGCTCGGCGGTGAGGTCGCGGCAGTGGCCGTCGTAGCCGGACGGCTTCCCGGCGGCGCGGGCGGCGTCGCGGCGGGTGTCCAGCTCCTCGGTGGTGCAGTAGCAGGGGTAGGCGTACCCGGCGGCGAGCAGCTTCTCGGCGACGTCCTTGTACAGGTCCATCCGCTGCGACTGGCGGTAGGGGGCGTGCGGGCCGCCGGTCTCGGGGCCCTCGTCCCAGTCCAGGCCCAGCCAGCGCATCGAGTCGAGCAGCTGCTGGTAGGACTCCTCGGAGTCGCGCGCCGCGTCGGTGTCCTCGATCCGGAAGACCAGGGTGCCCTGGTGGTGCCGGGCGAAGGCCCAGTTGAAGAGAGCCGTCCGGACCAGGCCCACGTGCGGGTTGCCGGTCGGGGAGGGACAGAAACGTACGCGTACTGGTGCGTTAGCCACGCTTGATCACCTTGTTGGTGAGAGTGCCGATGCCTTCGATGGTGACGGCGACCTCGTCGCCGACGTGCAGGGGGCCGACCCCTGCGGGGGTGCCCGTGAGGATCACGTCGCCCGGGAGCAGCGTCATGGCCTCCGTGATGTGGACGATCAGGTCCTCGATGGAGCGGACCATGTCGCTGGTGCGGCCGAGCTGTCGCTGCTCGCCGTTGACCGTCGCCTGGATGGTGAGGTCGTGGGGGTCCACCTCGGTCTCCACCCAGGGGCCCAGCGGGCAGGAGGTGTCGAAGCCCTTGGCGCGGGCCCACTGCTTCTCGCGCTGCTGCACATCGCGGGCGGTGACGTCGTTGGCGCAGGTGTAGCCGAGGATGACGTCCTTGACCCGCTCGCGGGGGACCTCGCGGCACATGCGGCCGATGACCACGGCCAGCTCGGCCTCGTGGTGCAGCTCGTTGGAGAAGGAGGGGTACTCGATCGCGTCGCCGGAGCCGATCACCGAGGTGGTGGGCTTGAAGAAGGTGATCGGCGCGTCGGGGACCTCGTGGCCGAGTTCGGCGGCGTGCTCCGCGTAGTTGCGGCCGATGGCCACGACCTTGTTGGGGAGCACGGGGGGCAGCAGCCGGACCTTGTTCAGCGGGACCTTGGTGCCCGAGAGCTCGAAGTCGGCGTACGGAATGCCCTTGATGATGTCGAGGACGAGGTCACCGGATTCCACGGTGCCCTGTCCCTCGACGGCGCCGAAGGCGACATTGCCGTCGATGGAGAACCTGGCGATGCGCACGGGATGCTGTCGCCCCTCACTTGCTGGCTGACTGAAGACTGACGCTCCAGGCTAACGCCGACGAGGGGGACAGCCGCGCGCATGGCGGGGCCCTACTGGGCGGCCGTGGCCGGGGCTTCCATCAGGATGGTGCGGCGCGGGTTGGCCGTCACGGTCGGCAGGTCGGCGGCGTGCTCCGGCTGGGGGGGCGTCCGCAGCGCTTCGGCGTCCTTGAGGTGCGCCAGCGTGGTGCGCCGGGGGTTGGCAATGTTGCGGAACATCGTCGTCGTCTTCATCTGCCGTCAGGACCCTGTCGGTGAGGGCGTCGCTCGTCGCGGCGCCGGCTTGTCGGATTCGCCATCCCTGTAAAGCGTCAGGCTAAACATCCGATTCCCCGCCGGAGCCGGGATGAGGCGACGATCATCATGTGAGTTTGCTCACGAACTAATCGACAATTGCCCCATTACGGACAGTCGGCCGTGGTCCAGAAAACGGACAATGCATCACTGAATCCACCATTCCGCTGCTGATCATCGCGTCTGGGACACCCCTCACCCCTAGGTGAACCCTCCGTAATCGTCCGTTTTGCCCACGATCACTCTCCACCGCTTGTTACTCGCCCATCACAATGTGTCACGCAGGTCACGGCCCGGTACATGGCCCTTGTTGGAGATCCTGCACTGTGCTGGAATTCCACGCACCGCCGCGGGTTTCAGGCCGGCGCGCAGGGGCGCAACGCAGCGCCGAGTGGCGGCGGGAGGGGGAAGTACGCCGGTCACTCATACGACCACCCATGGGGCGCGTCCAGCGCCCCACGACGCCGACACCGTTCTTGTCCGCACACGCGGGCGGGACGCCTGGTCCAGAGGTTGCGACGCTAGTGCAGGGACGTTTCAAGAGGGATGGCAGCGCTCCGGCGGAACAGGAGCCGCGCGGCGGGACCGACCGCGGTTCCTCGCCCCAGCACGCCCAGAACCCCGGGCCGGCCGCTGCCGGCGACAACAGCGACCGCGCGCAGGGCTCGGGCTCCACGACGAGCAGCGGCGCGGAGCCGAACACGCCCGCACAACCCCGCGGCCCGGTCGACACGGGTTCGCGCATAGCTCTCCGTAACTGGCGCATCAGCACGCGACTGGTCTCGCTCCTCGCCCTCCCCGTGGTCGCCGCGACCAGCCTGGGCGGCCTGAGGATCAACGAGTCCATGAACGACAGCCAGCAGTTGCAGCACATGCAACTGCTGACCAAGATGACCAAGCAGGCGACCTCGCTCGCCCAGGCGCTGCAGGTGGAGCGCGACCAGTCGGCCGGTCCGCTGTCCAACAAGTCCAAGCCCACCGACTACAAGGTCACCGGGCCCCGGGACAAGACCGACCGGGCCAAGGACGCCTTCCTCGACGAGACCGACTCGATCGGTGACTCCGAGGGCGACGAGGCGCTCGACAGCATCCACGCGAGCATCTCGCAGATCGCCTCCCAGCTCGGCACCATCCGTACGATCCGCAAGACGGCGTACGAAGAGGGCGCGCCGAGCCTCAACACCATCGACCAGTACAACCAGCTGATCACCTCGCTGCTGAGCCTCTCGCAGGACATGGCGCAGGCGACCAGCAACCCGGACATGATCAAGCGGACCCGGGCCCTGGCGGCGTTCTCCTCCGCCAAGGAGTACGCCTCGGTCCAGCGCGCGGTCATCGCCGCGGCTCTGCCTGGCGGTGCGGTCAAGGAGCCGCACCTCAACCCGAACGACCGGCAGTTCGGCTCCAACGCCCTCGCCAAGGAGTCCCGGGCCCTCACCTCGTTCAAGACGATCTACGGGACGACCGGGGAGAGCGCCGAGGAGCTCATGGCGCCCCTGGACAACGGCAACCCGGAGATCAACGCCGGGAACATGTACGCCAAGCGGATCCTGGACACCACGAACGGGATCGAGGGCAAGCAGGTCCGGTCGTACCTGGACTGGTACGACCAGAGCACCATCAAGATCAAGGCCATGGAGACGATCGAGGCCACCCTCCTCAGCGACATGGAGGCCAAGGCCCGCGAGCTGCGCCAGGCCTCCCAGCGCGAGGCGATCATCAACGGTGCGGTCATCCTCATCGTGCTCGGCGTCTCGCTCGTCGGCGCCTTCGTGGTGGCCCGCTCCATGATCCGTTCGCTGCGCCGTCTGCAGGACACCGCCACCCGGGTCGCCCAGGACCGGCTGCCCGAACTCGTCAAGCAGCTCTCCGAGACCGACCCGCAGGACGTCGACACCTCCGTCGAGTCGGTCGGCGTGCACTCCCGGGACGAGATCGGCCAGGTGGCCGCGGCCTTCGACGACGTGCACCGCGAGGCCGTCCGCCTCGCCGCCGAGCAGGCCCTCCTGCGGGGCAACGTCAACGCGATGTTCACCAACCTCTCGCGCCGCTCGCAGGGCCTCATCCAGCGCCAGCTCTCGCTCATCTCCGAGCTGGAGTCCCGCGAGGCCGACCCGGACCAGCTGTCCTCGCTCTTCAAGCTCGACCACCTCGCGACCCGTATGCGCCGTAACGGCGAGAACCTCCTCGTCCTCGCGGGCGAGGAGCCGGGACGCCGGTGGACCCGGCCCGTCCCGCTGGTCGACGTGCTCCGCGCCGCCGCCTCCGAGGTGGAGCAGTACGAGCGCATCGAGCTGTCCGCGGTGCCCGCCACCGAGGTCGCCGGCCGGGTCGTCAACGACCTCGTGCACCTGCTCGCCGAGCTGCTGGAGAACGCGACGTCGTTCTCCTCGCCGCAGACGAAGGTCAAGGTCACCGGTCACGCGCTGCCCGACGGGCGGGTGCTCGTCGAGATCCACGACACCGGCATCGGCCTCTCCCCCGAGGACCTCGCCGCGATCAACGAGCGGCTCGCGCAGCCGCCCACCGTGGACGTCTCCGTCTCCCGCCGCATGGGTCTGTTCGTGGTCGGCCGGCTGTCGCTGCGTCACGGCATCCGGATCCAGCTGCGCCCCTCCGACTCCGGCGGTACGACCGCACTGGTCATGCTGCCCGTCGACGTCGCGCACGGCGGCAAGCAGCCCCCGTCCAAGCAGGGCCCCGGACAGCAGCCCGGCGCCCCGGGCGGTCTGCTCGCGGGCAACGGGAACGGCGCCGGCAACGGTCAGCGCGCGGGCCTGGGCGGCGGACCGGCCGGTCCGGGCGCCAAGAGCCTCGGCAGTGGACCGGGCGCCCAACGCGGCCAGGTCGGCGCGGGCGCGGGTCCCCGGGCGGCACTGCCGGCCCGGGACACCGGTGCCGGCCGTCCGCAGGGCCCTCAGGGCGGTGGCCAGCCGAACAACGGCGGAGCGGGCCAGGACTTCCCCGGTCAGGGTCCGGCGCCCCAGCGCCAGGGCGGCGGCCTCTCCGGCGCCTTCGGCAACAGCGCCCGGCTCGGCGCCCGCGGCGGCCAGGGCGGCCCGCAGGGCGAGGCCCCGAGCCGCGGTGACGCGACCAACCTGTTCGGGCACGGCGCTCCGCCCTCCCCCGGGCAGAACGGACGCCCGGGTCAGTTCGCACCGCCGAACCAGCAGAACCCGTCCGGCTGGCAGAACCAGTCGAACCAGCAGAACCAGCAGGGCCCTGGAGCGCAGCAGAACCAGCAGGGCCCCGGAGCGCAGCAGCCTCAGGGCCGTCAGGATCAGAGCGGCCCCGCCCAGGGCGGCTTCCAGCAGTCCGGTGGCCCCGGCCGTCAGCTGCCGCCGCCCGGTGGACCGCGTGCCGAGCTGCCCGGGGGCAACCCGCAGCCGCAGCGGCCGGCGACCACCAGCTGGGGCGCGGACACGCCGCGCGGACACGAGGAGCACGACGCGACCGGGCAGTTCGCCCGTCCGGCGGACCTCGGCCAGGACCGGTCGTTCAACGCACCGCTGGACCAGCGGCCGTCGGACGACCTCCAGGGCCCCGGTGCCACCTCCGAGTTCGCCCGGCCCGACTTCTCGGCGCCGGGGGCTCCCCAGGACCGGTCGTACCCGCAGGGCGCTCCGCAGGGCCAGGACCCGGCGAGCACCGCGCAGTTCGCGCGGCCCGACTTCGGTGTCCCGCAGCAGCCGGACCAGAACCAGCTGGGCCAGAACCAGCTCGGCCAGGGGCAGTACGACCAGGGTCAGCAGCTGCCCGCGCCGCGTCAGCGCGGTTCGGAGGGCGATGACTTCGGTGCGCCGCTGCCGTCCGCCTCCCCGGCGGGCGAGGCTCCGCCGTACCGTCCGGCGCTGCCCCAGCAGCCGGAGGCCCTGCCGCCTGCCGGTCCCGGGGACGGCCGTACGCCGCTGTACGACACCCTGGAGACGAACTGGTTCCACGGTCCGGGCCAGGGCGGCCAGCAGCCGCCCGCCGAACCGCAGGCGCCGGCCGCTCCGGACTCCTCCGACGTGCCGGTCCCGCCCATGCCTCGGCGTGGTGCGGCCGACCCCGCGGTCACCAGCTCGTGGCGGGCCTCGCCCAACGACGAGCTCGTACGCCAGGCCGAACGGGTCAAGAAGCCCGCCGCCGGCGGGGTCACCACTTCCGGGCTGCCCCGCCGTGTTCCCCGCGCCAATTTGGTTCCGGGCACCGCACAGCAGCAGAATCACCAGTCCGGACCACAGGTTTCGCGCGCGCCCGATGACGTGCGCGGTCGTCTGACCAATCTCCGCCGGGGCATCCAGCAGGGTCGGCAGGCCAACAACGGCCCGCAGACCGGCAGTATCCATCTCGGCCCCACTCACCAGCAGGAGCGTTAGTTGAGCCCCATGAGTCAGGCCGCGCAGAATCTGAACTGGCTGATCACCAACTTCGTGGACAACACCCCAGGGGTTTCCCACACGGTGGTGGTCTCCGCGGATGGCCTGCTGCTGGCGATGTCCGAAGGTTTCCCGCGTGACCGCGCCGACCAGCTCGCGGCGGTCGCGTCCGGTCTCACCTCGCTGACCGCGGGTGCGTCCCGGATCTTCGAGGGCGGCGCCGTCAGTCAGACGGTTGTGGAGATGGAGAGGGGATTCCTCTTCCTCATGTCCATCTCCGACGGTTCGTCACTGGCCGTTCTGGCCCACCCGGACGCCGACATCGGTCTGGTCGGGTACGAAATGGCCCTCCTGGTCGACCGTGCGGGCACCGTCCTCACGCCCGACCTCCGCGCCGAACTCCAAGGAAGTCTGCTCCACTAGGCGGCCATCCAGCGGATTCACGACACGATCCCCCCAGGTAATGCCCACAACCCTCACCCGTCAGGCCGCTTTAGTCCCCTCACCGGCCCCTTGCAGACGGCAAGCCGAGAACCTGCTGTCACGCCCGGAGGATTCATGACCCCGCCACCCGCCTCACCCGATCCGTACGGCGCACTGCACCACGCGTCGTACGACGGGGAAGGCGACCAGCCGCTGGTTCGTCCTTATGCCATGACCGGCGGCCGGACCCGGCCGCGCTACCAGCTCGCGATAGAGGCACTGGTCAGCACGACGGCAGACCCCGCGCATCTGGGGACCCTGCTCCCCGAGCACCAGCGGATCTGCCACCTCTGCCGTGAGGTCAAGTCGGTGGCGGAGGTGTCGGCCCTGCTGTCGATGCCGCTCGGCGTCGCCCGGATCCTGGTGGCGGACCTGGCGGAAGCCGGCATGGTGGCCATCCACCAGCCGGGCAACGGAGAGGCCGGCGGCGCGCCGGATGTGACACTGCTCGAAAGGGTGCTCAGTGGACTTCGCAAGCTCTAGCGGCGGTACGGGCCGCTCCACCACCTCGGCGAAGATCGTGGTGGCGGGCGGCTTCGGCGTGGGTAAGACCACGTTTGTCGGTGCCGTTTCGGAGATCAACCCGCTGCGCACCGAAGCCGTGATGACGTCCGCCTCGGCGGGCATCGACGACCTGACCCACACCGGGGACAAGACCACCACGACGGTGGCCATGGACTTCGGACGCATCACCCTGGACCAGGACCTGATCCTGTACCTCTTCGGTACACCGGGTCAGGACCGTTTCTGGTTCATGTGGGACGACCTGGTCCGCGGCGCCATCGGCGCCGTCGTCCTCGTCGACACCCGCCGCCTCGCCGACTGCTTCCCCGCCGTCGACTACTTCGAGAACAGCGGACTCCCCTTCGTCATCGCCCTCAACGGCTTCGACGGACACCAGCCCTACACCCCCGACGAAGTACGCGAAGCACTCCAGATCGGGCCCGACGCGCCCATCATCACGACGGACGCCCGGCACCGGGCCGACGCCAAGAGCGGCCTGATCACCCTCGTCGAGCATGCGCTGATGGCACGCCTGAAGTAGTTCTTCCACCAGGCGTAAGTCGATATCGGCATACGGAAGTTGCAGTAGTCACGCGGGGGCGGCCTGTGTCGTTTGACACGATCCGCCCCCGTGTTCATAACGTTTCGAGAGAGAATTCACTCCACGCCGCCACCCGACGCATCCATTCGGTGCCACTGCGCTCACATGAGCCCCGCCTTTTGACGGGGCTCGTTCTTTATGCCCGTTTTATCCGAGGTCTGGGCCACTCGGAATCGCTGGTTCCGACTGTTTGGAACGGGACCGGTCCCCGTGCTGCAATTCGACGAACTCCCCAGTAGGACCGCCCTGAACGAATAATCCGGCACAGCGTAGGTGCCGACGCCGAGAGGTTGTTGGTCGAGTGAGGCGAAGCAACGAGGGCTCCGCGGCGCAGCCCGAGCGGGGCAACTTCACCCCGCCTTCGCGCGCTGTGTCGTCCCCCGCGGATGGGCCCGGAACGGAGCCCACCGGTGATGGCGGCACCAGCCGGATGTCCCCGCGCAACTGGCGCGTGGCCACCCGGCTGAACGCGATCCTGCTGATCCCGGTGCTGGTCGGCCTCGTCATGGGCGGCTTTCAGGTAAAGGGCTCCATCGACACCTGGAGCGAGGCCCAGGACGCCGAGAAGATCGCGGTCGTCGTGCGTGCCGCCTCCGACTACGGACAGGCGCTCCTGAACGAGCGGGACCTCACCGCCGAGCCGCTGCTCTCGGGCGAACGTGACGCCGATGTGGTCGAACAGACCCGGGCCACCACGGACGAGGCCGCGCGGAAGTTCGACGCCGCGGTGCAGGGGATGCCCGCGAAGCCGGGCCTGGAGCGCCGTCTGAAGCTCTTCAAGGCCGAGGAGCCCAAGCTTCCCGAGCTGCGCAAGGCCGCCTACGCGGGCGCCCTGGACCCGGTGAAGACCGAAGAGGGTTACACCCAGGTCCAGCACTCGCTCATGCAGTTCGCCAACGAGCTCGGCCTCGGCACCGGCAACATCACCAGTTACGGCCGTACGGTCTACGCGATCGAGCTGTCCAAGGCTGCAGAATCGCTTCAGCGCTCGATCGGCATGCACCTTCTGGTGCGCCCGAGCAAGAAGCCGGGTGTGTACAACGACCAGGTCAAGGCCTTCGGCTCGTACAACTACCTGGAGCAGATCGCGCTGGGCGAGTTCAATTCCGGGGGCACCCAGGACGACGTCGACCGGCTCAAGCAGGTCATGGCCGGCAAGGCCGCCGACGGCGCCAAGCAGCTGAAGGCTGCCAAGGAGCAGGCCGAAGCCGCGGGCGAGCCCTTCGTGGCCCCGCCGAGCATCGACGGCTCGGTCTTCGACGGCATGGCCCGGGAGATCGGACAGGGGCAGGACCCCGAGGAGCTGGCGGCCAAGGGCATCACGCCCGCGACCTGGATGGCCGCGGCGACCGCGAAGTTCGAGGGGTACGCAACCGTCGAGGACGAGCTGGTCACCAAGGCGGTGGACGAGGCCGCGAGCATCTCCTCCGACGCCAAGACCGACGCCATCGTCAACGGCCTCATCGTCGTCATCGCGCTGCTGGCCGCCTTCATCCTGGCCGGGCTCATGGCCCGCCAGATGAGCCGCTCCATGCGCCGGCTGCGTACCGCCGCCTTCTCCATCGCCGAGCAGCGGCTGCCCTCCCTCGTCGACCAGCTCTCCCGCACCGACCCGGGCCGGGTCGACACCCGGGTGCAGCCGATCCCGATCACCACCCAGGACGAGATCGGCGAGGTCGCCCGCGCCTTCGACCAGGTGCACCGCGAGGCCGTCCGGCTCGCCGCCGAGCAGGCCATGCTGCGGGGCAACGTCAACGCGATCTTCACGAACCTCTCGCGCCGCAACCAGTCGCTCATCGAGGGCCAGCTGACCCTCATCACCGACCTGGAGAACCACGAGGCCGATCCGGACCAGCTGGAGAGCCTCTTCAAGCTGGACCACCTGGCCACCCGTATGCGCCGCAACGGCGAGAACCTCCTCGTCCTCGCGGGCGAGGAGCCCGGCCGCCGCTGGAACCAGCCGGTTCCGCTGGTGGACGTCCTGCGGGCCGCCTCCTCCGAGGTGGAGTCCTACGAGCGCATCCAGCTGACGGGCGTACCGGAGAGCGAGATCCACGGCCAGGCCGTCACCGACCTCGTGCACCTGCTGGCCGAGCTGCTGGAGAACGCCACCACGTTCTCCTCGCCGCAGACGAAGGTCAAGGTCACCGCGACCCGGCTGCCCGACGGCCGTGTCATGGTCGAGATCCACGACAAGGGCATCGGCCTCACTGCCGAGGACTTCGCCGACATCAACCACAAGCTGGCCAACCCGCCGACCGTGGACGCCGCGGTGTCGCAGCGCATGGGCCTGTTCGTGGTCGGCCGGCTGGCCGACCGGCACGGGATCCGGGTCCAGCTGCGCCCCTCGGGCGAGCAGGCCGGGACCACCTCGCTGGTCATGCTGCCGGACGCCATCACCCACGGCGGCGGTGGCGAACCGGGCTCCGGCCAGGACGACTTCACCGTCTCCTCGATCATCCCCGAGCAGCAGCAGGCCTTCGAGCCGGCGCCGCAGCAGGCCCCGATGCGCACGGCGGCGGAGCTCGGCTTCGACGACTCGCGCTACGAGGCCCCGGCGGACCCGGGTCAGCTGGACCCGGTCAACCGCTCGCTGATGCGCGAGGAGCGCAGGGCGGCCCTGGAGGCCCAGGCGGGCCCGGGCGGCCCGTTCGGTGACAACTCCCGGGAACAGCAGGGCTACGCGCAGGAGCCGTACGCGGGCGAACCGCACGGCGGTCAGCAGCACCAGGGTTACGCCGACGATCGCTACGGCCAGGACCAGTTCGGGCAGCAGCAGGCGCAGCAGCCGTACCAGGAGACGTACCAGCAGCAGTACGGTGCCGGAGACGGCTACGCACAGCAGCAGGATCAGCTGGATCAACAGGCTCAGCAGCACCCGGGCGACGGTTATCCGGAATCGGCATATGCCGATCCGCAGGCTCAGCAGGCTCAGTACGCCGACCCGTACGCGGCTTCGCCGGACCAGTCCCACCAGGATGACTGGCCTGTTCAGAGTGGTTTCCAGAACACTTATGAGCCGATCGCTCCCGCCGAATCGGAATCTGTTCCGAGCATCCCCGCGGAGACGTCGGAGCGCGTAGGCTTCGACCGTCCGGGGCCCACCCCGAACGTCGGCCACGAGCTGACCGAAGCCGGTCTGCCGCGCCGCGGCGCTCAGCAGCACTGGCAGCCCGGCCCCGGCGGCCGCGGCGACGAGCAGCCCGATCCGACTCCGGGGCCCCCGCCGCAGCAGGAACAGCGGCAGGACCCGCAGACGGACGGGGACGGCACCGAAGACTGGCGCTCGACGAACGACGAGCGCTGGGAGCGGGCCGAGAAGCTCCGTGAGCCGAAGGCCGGCGGAATCACCCCCTCCGGCCTCCCCCGGCGCGTACCCAAGGCCAACTTGGTCGAGGGCACGGCGGAGCAGACCCAGCAGGGCGGCCCCCAGGTCTCCCGCGCGCCCGAGGACGTCCGCGGCAGGTTGAGCAACCTGCGGCGGGGGATCCAGCGGGGACGCAGCGAGGGTTCGGACACCAGTACCACCTACAACCAGGAGCGTTAGTGTGAGCCCGATGAGCCAGGCGGCGCAGAATCTCAACTGGTTGATCACCAATTTCGTGGACAACACCCCCGGGGTGTCGCACACGGTGGTGGTCTCCGCCGACGGACTCCTGCTGGCGATGTCCGAGGGTTTCCCGCGCGACCGTGCCGACCAGCTGGCGGCCGTCGCCTCCGGTCTGACGTCGCTGACCGCGGGCGCCTCGCGGATCTTCGAGGGCGGCGCCGTGAATCAGACGGTTGTGGAGATGGAGCGTGGATTCCTCTTCATCATGTCCATTTCCGACGGGTCCTCACTCGCTGTTCTGGCCCACCCGGACGCCGATATCGGTCTGGTTGGGTATGAGATGGCCCTTCTCGTGGACCGCGCGGGCAGTGTCCTGACTCCGGACCTCCGCGCCGAACTCCAGGGAAGTCTTCTTAACTAGCAGACAGACAGTGCATTTCTCGCCACCGCGCCATAAAGTGCGGTGGCGCGGCCCCACTGGGATCGGTGACCGGCAGTCGGAGGAGGAAACGTGGCAGCACCCACAGGCGGGCACCCATACAACGGTGACCAGAGGGTTCCGGGTGAGCACGGTGACAACCGTTTCGGCTTCCCTGCCGCACCTGGTGGACAGGGCCCAGGCCAGTACCAGCCATACCAGGAGCCGCAGCACCACCAGCAGCAGGGTGCTCACGGCGCGCAGGGGTCCGAGTGGCCCCCGCAGCAGCAGCCGGGGGCGGGGTGGCCGCAGCAGCCGCAGCGGTACGACGCACCCCAGCAGCCGCGTAGTCAGCCGGTGCAGCAGCGGCGGGATCCCGAGCCCGCCCGGCCCGCCGCGCACAACCCGCTGGTCCGTCCGTACGCCATGACCGGCGGCCGGACCCGACCGCGTTACCAGCTCGCCATCGAGGCGCTGGTCAGCACCACGGCCGATCTGTCCCGGCTGCAAGGGCAGTTGCCCGAGCACCAGCGGATCTGCCGGCTCTGCATCGAGATCAAGTCGGTGGCCGAGATCTCGGCCCTCTGCTCGATCCCCCTCGGCGTTGCCCGGATCCTCGTCGCCGACCTGGCCGAGGCCGGACTCGTCGCTATCCATCAGCCCGGCGGCGACGAGGCCGCCGGCGGCCAGCCAGATGTGACACTGCTCGAAAGGGTGCTCAGTGGACTTCGCAAGCTCTAGCGGCGGAGCGGCCCGCTCAACTACCTCGGCGAAGATCGTGGTGGCAGGGGGCTTCGGCGTGGGTAAGACCACGTTTGTCGGTGCCGTTTCGGAGATCAACCCGCTGCGCACCGAAGCCGTGATGACGTCCGCATCGGCGGGCATCGACGACCTGACCCACACCGGGGACAAGACCACCACGACGGTGGCCATGGACTTCGGACGCATCACCCTGGACCAGGACCTGATCCTGTACCTCTTCGGCACGCCCGGCCAGGACCGCTTCTGGTTCATGTGGGACGACCTGGTCCGCGGCGCCATCGGCGCCGTCGTCCTCGTCGACACCCGCCGCCTCGCCGACTGCTTCCCCGCCGTCGACTACTTCGAGAACAGCGGACTCCCCTTCGTCATCGCCCTCAACGGCTTCGACGGACACCAGCCCTACACTCCCGACGAAGTACGCGAAGCACTCCAGATCGGACCGGACACCCCGATCCTGACGACGGACGCCCGGCACCGCGCGGACGCCAAGAGCGCGCTCATCACGCTGGTCGAGCACGCCCTGATGGCGCGGCTGCGCTAGGCCGCCGAACCGTACGTGGAAGGGCCCCGCACTCCGAGGAGTGCGGGGCCCTTCTTCGTACGGTCCCCGAGGGGGTCAGCCCTGCCAGCTGTGCGGGGCGCGGAAGCCGGGCGTGCGCTCCAGGCGCCGCCAGCCGGCGGTGTCACGGCCGCGGTGGACGGGGGCGGCGGGCTGGGCGGCGGCGCGGGCCATCAGGACGGCGGTGATGGCCGCCAGCTCCTCGGGGTCGGCGTGACCCTTCTCGACGCGCAGGACGGACTCGGCGGACGTCAGGCTCATGTGGGGTGTCTCCGTCTTCTCGGCAGGATGTCGTGGACCGTGCGGCGGATCGTGCCGCTGCGGAGGAGGACTACTGCGGGGGGTTGCCGTGCTTGCGGGACGGCAGGTCGGCGTGCTTGTTGCGGAGCATGGCGAGCGAGGCGATGAGCACCTCGCGGGTCTCGGCGGGGTCGATGACGTCGTCGACGAGACCGCGCTCGGCCGCGTAGTAGGGGTGCATCAGCTCGGCCTTGTACTCCTTGACCATGCGGGTGCGCATGGCTTCGGGGTCCTCGGCGTCGGCGATCTGCCGGCGGAAGATGACGTTGGCCGCGCCCTCGGCGCCCATCACCGCGATCTCGTTGGTGGGCCAGGCGTAGGTCAGGTCGGCTCCGATGGACTGGGAGTCCATGACGATGTACGCGCCTCCGTAGGCCTTCCGCAGGATCAGCGAGATCCGCGGCACGGTGGCGTTGCAGTAGGCGTAGAGCAGCTTCGCTCCGTGGCGGATGATCCCACCGTGCTCCTGGTCCACGCCCGGCAGGAAGCCGGGGACGTCCAGAAGAGTGATGATCGGGATGTTGAAGGCGTCGCACATCTGGACGAACCGTGCGGCCTTCTCGGAGGCCTCGATGTCCAGCACGCCCGCCAGCGCCTGCGGCTGGTTGGCGACGATGCCGACGACCTGGCCGTCCAGGCGGGCCATCGCGCAGATGATGTTGCGGGCCCAGCGCTCGTGGATCTCCAGGTAGTCGCCGTCGTCGACGAGCTCCTCGATCACCTTGTGCATGTCGTACGGGCGGTTGCCGTCGGCCGGGACGAGGTCCAGCAGGACGTCGCCGCGCCGGTCGGCGGGGTCGTCACTCGCGACGGTCGGCGGGTTCTCGCGGTTGTTGGAGGGCAGCATCCCGATGAGGTAGCGGACCTCGGCGATGCAGGTCTCCTCGTCGTCGTACGCGAAGTGCGCGACGCCCGAGGTCTCGGCGTGCACGTCCGCGCCGCCGAGTCCGTTCTGGGTGATCTCCTCGCCGGTGACCGCCTTCACGACGTCCGGTCCGGTGATGAACATCTGCGAGGTCTCACGGACCATGAACACGAAGTCGGTCAGCGCCGGACTGTAGGCCGCGCCGCCCGCGCACGGGCCGAGCATCACGCTGATCTGCGGGATCACACCGGACGCCCGGGTGTTGCGCTGGAAGATGCCGCCGTAGCCCGCGAGCGCCGAGACGCCCTCCTGGATACGGGCCCCGGCGCCGTCGTTCAGCGACACCAGCGGAGCACCGGCGGAGATGGCCATGTCCATGATCTTGTGGATCTTCGTGGCGTGCGCCTCGCCCAGCGCCCCGCCGAAGATCCGGAAGTCGTGCGCGTAGACGAAGACCGTGCGGCCCTCGACCGTGCCCCAGCCGGTGATGACACCGTCGGTGTACGGCTTCTTCGCCTCCAGGCCGAAACCGGTCGCCCGGTGCCGGCGCAACTGCTCGACCTCCTTGAACGAACCCGGGTCCAGCAGCAGTTCGATCCGCTCCCGGGCGGTCAGCTTCCCCTTGGCGTGCTGCGCCTCGGTCGCCCGCTCGCTCGGTCCGCGCCGCGCCTGCTCGCGCAGGGCCAGCAGTTCGGCCACCCGGCCTCGGGCGTCGTTCGGCTCGCCCTGGGTTTCGTCCACAACGGTCATGTACTGACCCTACGAACACCGACCCAGAATCCGTGCCGTCGACTCCGTACAGTCTCCTGACCGGTTTCGTGGTGGGAGTGAACAGAACCACGCTGCCGTGCACGCGATCCACCAGCGAAACGCCGCTGCCGGTTGTGAAGACTCCACAAGAGGAGGGGGTGCCGTGCGCCACATGCTCCTGAGGGGGCCCGTACGGGCCCCCTCAGTATGACGCGGCAGACGCCCCCTGCCGGCCCGCCGTGCCCGGGGAGCCGGGCGGACGGCGGTCAGCCTCCGCAGTGGAAGCGGGCATCGCCCCAATCCGCGTGGTCGTTGCCGTTGCCGTCGCCGCCGTCCTGGACGATCAGCTCGACGTACTTCGCGCCGGTGACGTCGGCGGTGAGCTGCCAGGCGGGGTCGGCCGCCCCGAGCACCGGTGACGCCACCTTCTCCGTGGAGTCGGCGGTGACCGAGAACCGCACACTGCCCCGGGTGGTCTGGGCGTCGTCCACGCCCACCTCGGCGGTGAAGGAGGTGCACCTCCCGCCCAGGTAGTAGCGGATCTTCGCCGGGGCGTGCGTGCCCAGGCCCTTGGCGTAGGCGACCCCGCCGATCTTCAGGGGGCCGCCGTCACCGGCCCCGGACTCCCCGTTGGAGCGGTCGCGCTCGACCGGGCCCCAGCCGTTCTGCGAGGCGGTCCAGTCGAGGTCGCCGGCCCAGCTGTCCGCGGTGGGCGGCGGCGGGAGCGTCCGGACGGAGGTTCCCGCGCCGAGCGCCCTGGCCGCTCCCCCGACGGTGTACGTGGCCTCCGCGTCCAGCGCGTACGTGTCGTAGGGGGCGTCGACCGGCGGGGTGACCCGCCAGCTGCCGGTGGCCTTCGCGCCCGGGGCGACCGAGTCGAAGGCGACCGGGCCCACCGGCTCGGCCTTCCAGCCCTCGGGAACGGTGAGCGCGAGCTGCACGCCGGTGGCGGCGGTCGCCTCGTCGTTGCCGAAGGTCGCCTTCACCGTGTTCGGGGCTCCCGGCTCCAGGGTCCCGGCGGCGGCCACGTCGAGGGTGCCGCAGACCGCCTCCTGTCCGGCGGGCGCCGGTCCGAGGTCGGTCACGGTGAAGCCGTCGAGCACGAAGTCCGCGCCCTCGGGTGCTCCGGGCAGCTTGCGCAACCCGGTCCAGGTGTCGCCGCAGCCCGCGGTGAGCGTCCGGCTGAACTTCCCGGTGGTGTGCTGCCGGCCGATCGGGGTGGCCCGGGTCTCGGTCGAGGAGGTCTTGCCGCCGGCGGCCCGGTCGTAGCCCTCCACCCAGCTGTAGGCCCCGGCGTGGCTGGACTGGTAGTCGAACGTGATCTCGTACTGGCGTCCGTCCTTCATCGGGACGGTCCAGGGGGCGGTGCGGTAGACGAGCCCGGTGTTCTCCTCGTGGGCCTTGAGGGACTCCTTCCCGGCGAGCACGTCGTCGACTCGCTTCCCGTTCCAGCCGGACTGGGTGTACGGGGCGTGGAGCTGCGAGACGCTGGTGCGGGGGTCGGTGGAGCCGCCCGCGTCGCCCTTGAGGAAGGGGCCCCAGCCCTGGTCGACAGCCTCGAAGTCCTCGTACGCCACCGTGCCGGTGCGGGTCGCGGGGGCGTTCTCGACGATCCGTACGTCATCGGCGCGGACCTTCGCCGAGGAGCCCGCGGCCGCCTCGACGCGCAGGGTGGTACGACCGTTCGCGGGGGCGGTGAAGTTGACCTTGGCGCGCTGGAAGTAGGTGCCGTGCCAGTCGGAGGCGGCGACGAAGTCCTCGGCCGTGGAGCGCTCGACGGTCACCTCCTTCCCGCCCGCGCTCAACACCGTGCGCCGGCTCGCGCCGGGCTCGACCTCGATCAGGGCCGAGGCGGTGTAGCGCTTGCCGGGCTTGAGTCCGGTGACGGTCTGGGAGAGCGCGGCCCGGCCCGAGCCGGAGAGCTCGGCGCTGTTGCGGCCCTGCTCGTCGGTGTCGCGGGCTGCGGTGCCGGTCTTCGTCCAGCCCTTCAGGTCACGGTCGTTGAAGCCGGGGTCCTTCAGCCCGCTCCCCTTCCCCCAGGCGGGCTCCGCCTCTTTCGGCGCACGGCCGGGGTAGAGGACGTAGGCCTGTCCGGCGGTGGCGGTGAGGGTGATCCTCCCGTTCGCCGGGCGGACGGTGGTGACCTTCTTGCGGCCGTTGTCGGACAGCTCGTAGACGGTGTACGGGCCCTTGCCCGGCACCTCCCAGCTGCTGGTGCCGCCCGTCTCGCTGTAGTGGTAGAGCTTCTTGCCGCCGTCCCACGGCAGCAGGTAGCCGGTGCCGCTGAGCACCTTGCGGCCCTGGTCGTAGAAGGTCCGCTTCCCGTCCTCGACCGTGCCGCGCACCCCGCCGGTGAAGGTGATGTCGTTGCCGTCCCAGCGGGTGATCCGCTGCTGCTGGAGGTACTTCGCGGGCAGGTTCTTCTGCCAGATGTTGGCGGTGAAGGCGTTCCAGTCGGTCTCGCCGGTCCAGCCCTCGAAGTCCTCCAGGGCACTCTGGCCGAGGACCGGGTGGTTGTTCCAGATGTCCTTCTCACCGTTGCGGATGAACCGGATGATCTGCGAGTTCAGGCCCTTGTTGGTGGCCCCGCCGTAGTTGAGGTCGTTGGCCCAGTGCGACCAGAGTGAGGCGCGCTCGAACTTGTCGGCCCACTCGGTGCCAACGGTCCAGCCCTGCTTCTGTACGGCCTGGATCGTCTTGTCGGCGATCCAGCCGTGGCTGTAGTAGACGTCGATGTAGAGGAAGTCGAGGTTCTCGTCGGTCTCGTCGCGCAGTTGCTGGAAGCGCTTGGCCAGGTCGCCGCTGTTGATGTCGCGGCGCTGGTCGATGTAGTAGCTCTGGTTGAGCCAGTTCCAGCCGGGCTTCGTCTTGTCGACGAGCTGTTCGGAGAAGGCGTTGGCCTCCGGGTAGGACTCGGTGGCGTTCACGTGGACGCCGAAGTCGGCGCCCCACTTCTCGCCGTCCTTGAGCAGGGTGTTGAGGTCCTTCAGCCCGCCGGCCCGCTTGTTGTAGTTGCCGCCGTAGTCCGGGTGGGCGGAGTCGTGGCCCTCGGAGCCGTACCCCTTGAGGACGGCGAGCTGACCGAGGCCGTCGGTGGTCTTCGAGATCCGCTTGACGTCGTCGAGGGTGCGCAGGAACGGGTGGGTGGCCTGGCTGGCGAAGTTGAACGGAATGTGGGTGACGACCCGTTTCGCGGTGTCCTCGCTGCCCGGCGCGGTGACGCCGATGGTGCGGAAGGCGACGGCCCCGTCCTGCCAGTCGACGGCCTTGTCGCCGTTGGCGTCGGGGGTGACGACGACCTTGGCCCACGGCAGGTTCTCGCCGCTCTCGGGCTTCGGCGCGCCCTCGCCCCGGTAGGTCCACTGGCCGGACCAGACGCCGACCCGGACGCCGCCGCCCTCCTCGGTGCGCGCCTGGTGCCAGAAGCGGGCGTCGTCGCCGCCGGTGGCCCCGGAGGGCTTGTCGTACGAGGAGTTGGACTCGATCCCCGCGGCGAGCGAGCCGTTGTTGAGGATCGCGTAACTGGCCCCGACGGGCGCGGAGTCGGGTTTGGTGTCCCCGGTGATCCTCGCGAAGACGTCGGCGGTGCGGGTGGAGTCCGGGTCGAGCTTCGTGAACGCGGTGGCGGCCCCGGCCTCAGCGGAGCCGACCGAGATCAGGTCGTGGCCGGGAATGTCGATGGTCCCGACCCGGAACGCCGCGGTGTCGCGGACCGCGGTCACCCTGAACGTGGTGGCCCGTCCGGAGACGGTGAGCGAGGCGTCGATCTCGACGCCCGGGAGGTCCGCGAAGGCGAGCGTGTAGCGGGCGGCGGAGCGGGTGATCTTCGGCTTGCCCTTGAGCTTCACCGGACGGGCGGTCCCGTTGAGGGTGACGGCGGTGACCGGCCGGACGCTGCCGAGCAGTTGCTCGCCGCTCGCCCGGTCGGTGTACGACAGGACGCGCGGGAAGTCGTCGGCGACGGCGACGGCGAGCCGGCCGGATCCGATGACGGCAGAGCCGGCGGACTCCGCCGCCCCGGCCGGGGCGGGGGACGGGTCGGCGGCTGCGGCGGGGAGGGCGGCCCCGTTGAGCGCCAGGACGGCTGCTGAGGCCGCGGCGACCAGGCCGGGGCGAGGGAATCTTGGCGACATGGCCCCTGAGTAGTCGCCGTGTCCGGACATCGTCAACGAACTTCGGCTCCGGCGGCCGACTCCGTCCAACAACCCCGGTGCGTTAGTCCAAGTCAGGACGGTGCGTGGCAGGCCGGCACTTCGTTCACCTCTTGGCCGCGGACCGCCCCGGGCGGTTACGGTTCGCACCCGCTCGGTTCCGGCAAGTACCGCTTCGGGGCGTCGAGTTGTGAAGACCCGGCACTTTTGAGAGCGCTCTCAGTCATAACTCTTGACGCTCGTTCCGGCCCTCGCGAGAGTGGTGCGCACCGCAGGCACCCCCACGGTCCCGCACCTCCCCGCGCCACCCCCCACCGCCCGCCTGCGGCCCCCCACCACCTCGGGAGTTCCCTCGTGATTTCACGCCGAATGTTCCTGACCGGCGCCGCCGCCTCGGCCGCGGCGCTCACGTACCCCGCCTGGGGCACCGCTCTGAGCCCTCGCGCCTCCGCGGCCCCCGCGACCTGCGAACTGGTCCTGGAGAACAAGTCGTTGCCGGGCACGGTGCACGCGTATGTGACCGGCCACGAGCTGGGCACCGACCGCTGGGTGCTGCTCAAGCCGGACGGCGGCGTCTACCGCCCCGATTCCCCCGGCGCCCCGGGGACCCCGCTGCCCGTCGACTGCGCGATCCCGCTCAAGGGCGCGGGGGCGGGCCCGGTCGTGCTGACCCTGCCGCAGATGTACGGGGCGCGGGTCTACTTCGTCCGCGACGACAAGCTGGACTTCTACCTCAACCCGGGCCCCTCGCTGGTGGAGCCCGCCTTCGCGACGCCCACGGACCCCAACTACGGGCGCACCTGGTCGTTCTGCGAGTTCACCTTCAACACACAGCAGCTGTACTCCAACATCAGCTACGTGGACCTGATCACCGCCCTCCCGATCGGCATCACGCTGGAGGGCGACGGGACGCACGTCGTCGCGCCGCACCCGGAGGGAGCGGTGCAGCGGATCGCGGACGACCTCACCGCCCAGGCCGCCGCCGACGGGCAGCCGTGGGACAAGCTGATCACCCGGAGCGACGACGGCGGCGTCCTGCGCGTCGTCTCGCCGCAGAACATCATGGCCCCGTACTTCGACCGGCCCGCCGAGATGCCGTTCCGGGACCTTTTCACCGCGCAGATCGACGAGGTCTGGGAGAAGTACCGCTCCGAGGACCTGCGCATCGACCTCCAGGGCGGCCGGGGCACGCTGGCCGGCCGGGTCAGCGGGGACACGCTGACCTTCGAGGGCGGCCACACCTTCGTCAAGCCGCAGACGAAGGACATCTTCACCTGCAACCACGGCCCGTTCACCAACAACCCCGGCGACTCCGACGACAAGAAGGCGATCCTGGCGCGGCTGGCGGCGGGCTTCAACCGTTCGATCATGCTGAGCCACCCGAGCCAGCCGAACGGCACGTCGACGGCGGACTACTACAAGGGGACCGTCACCAACCACTGGTCCCGGGTGGTCCACGCGAACAGTCCGATCGGTTACGCGTTCCCGTACGACGACGTCCGCCCGGACGGCGAGCCGGACGTCTCGGGCGCGGCGCACGACGGGAACCCGCGCCGCTTCACTGTGAGCGTGGGCTCCTGACGCTCGCCGGGCAGGCATGTGCGCCCCCGCCCCCGCCCTTTGTCGCTTCGGGCGGGGGTGGGGGCGCACGCATGACCGGCCGGCCCGGGCGTGAGCCCATCCGATACCCCCATCAATTGACATGCTGTGTGGCGTTCTTGACTTCGCTCCGGGGCCCCGGGACGGTTCCGTATGCGAATGAACCGACTCCCCCGCCGCGTGCTCGCGGCGACCGCCGCCGGATTCCTGCTCACCGCGGCGGCTCCGGCGCACGCCGCCCCCGCCCCACCGCCGTCCCCCGCTCCGCAGGCTCCCGGCGCGCACGGCCTGCGCGCCTTCCAGCAGAGCTACGGCCTGCCCGCGACCGGCCGGGTGGACACCGCCACCGCGCAGCTGCTCAGGTCGGCCCCGGACAGCGAGCTGCGGGTGTTCTTCGCCGCCGCGGCCGACCTCGGCCCGGAGCAGCTCGCCCACGCCAGGACGGTCATCGGCGTCGGGAAGGGGGCGGAGCTTTCCGAGGAGGCCCAGGTCATCGCGCTGATGACGGCCATGCAGGAGTCGAAGTTCGTCAACTACACGTCTCCGGTCGACCATGACTCGCTCGGCGTCTTCCAGCAGCGCCCCAGCATGGGCTGGGGCACGCCGGAGCAGATCACCCATGTGCCGACCGCGTCGAAGTCCTTCTACGGGCTGCCCTCGCCCAGCGCCAATCCGGGGCTGCTCCAGATCGACGGCTGGGAGTCGATGGAGCCCGGCGACGTGTGCCAGGCGGTTCAGCGGTCCGCGCACCCGGACCGGTACGCGCAGTGGGAGGACTTCGCCCGGGACCTGCTGGAGCAGGAGGGCCCGGACGCGGCCCCGATCCCGTAGGGCGGAAGGCCGGATCCCGTAGGACCGGAGGGCCGCCGCCCGGATACTGCGGCTGCGCCGGATCCCGTAGGACCGGAAGGCCGGGCCCCGTAGAACCGGAAGATCCGGTTCCATGAGGTGGTGGGGGTCGCCCCGGTGTGGATGCTGTGGTGTGGGGCGACCCCTGGGCTTCGGCCGTCAGCAGCCGCCGCAGTCGTAGTACGTCACGTCCCAGTGGTGGCCCTCGTCCGCGTAGATGGGGGAGGCGGGGAGGCGGGCCCTGCGTCACCGCGTCCGAGTGTCACGGCCACCCCCTCCGGCCGACCGATACTCGGGTACCGAGCCAGTGGATCACGTTAAGGTGCCCCGATGACAGAGACACAACAACGCCGCGACGTGGGCCCGCCCGACGGCGGCTCCGACGAGAAGGCGACGCTGCTCGCCTTCTTGGACTACGTCCGCGACGCGGTGGCCTCGAAGGCGGAGGGCCTCGACGACAGGCAGGGACGTACACCCGGTGTGCCGTCGGGGACCAGTGTTCTCGGCCTGGTCAAGCACCTGACCGCAGCGGAGCTGTACTGGTTCGCCTGGGCGTTCGAGGGTGCCGATGTGGAGCATCCGGACTTCCGTATGGATCTTGCCGAGGAGGACAGCGCGGCCGGTCTCCTCGCCGCCTATCGCCGCGCCGTCGAACGGTCCAACAAGATCATCGAACGCTGTGACGACTTGAGTCGGCCGTGTGCTCGGCCGGCCGGCGGAGCGGCCGTCGTGCGGTCGATGCGATGGGTGCTGATACACATGATCGAAGAGACGGCTCGCCACGCGGGTCACGCCGACATCCTTCGTGAGCACGTTGACGGTTCCGTCGGCAGATAGTCACCGCGCCACCCGAGCCAGGCGTTTCGCGAACACCAGCCGTATGCGGACTGCGGCCACTCGTCGACGGAGGCGGCCACCCCACCCGCCGTCGATGGAACCAGAGGCCTCGGGGGCGCCCGGAGAAGGGGCGTGCGCGGCTTCGGCGGGGCCGCGGCCGTGTTCCGGGCGCGGTCCGTGACCCGCCTGGCCGACTGCTCCCCGGCGCGCCCTCACCCACCCGCTCACAGCTTCACCGAAACAGCTCTGACCTGGCGTTTTCATGGATTATGCATAGGCTGCGGACATCTACCGAACGCTATGGGAGGGGTCTTCGTGCGGGGGAAGAGCATGGGGTACAGCGCTGTCGGGATCGAGGCGCTGGAGGGGCGGGAGGCCGTTCGGAAGCGGCCCGGTATGTGGGTGGGTTCGACGGGCGAACGCGGGCTGCACGATGTGGTGTTCCAGGTCGTGGGCTGGTCCGTGAACCGTGTCCTGGCCGGCCGCGAACGCGGCTCCGTCGGTGTCACGCTGACCCACGACGGCGGAGTGCGGGTCGCCGACGACGGACCCGAGGTCCCCTTCACGGCCGACGGGGGCACCTTCACGGCCGACGGGGGCACCTTCACGGCCGACGGGGGCGCCGGCGGCAGCGGGCTCGAAGCGCTGCTGACCCGTATGCCCGCCGCCGAACGCGGCGGTCGGCACATCGCGCACGTGAGCCCTGTACCCCTTGCGGGACTCTTCGTGCCCAACGTTCTTTCGAGCAGACTGACGGCCGAGGTGCGGCACGGAGGGACGCGTCGGGTCCAGGAGTACGCGTGCGGTGTCGCGGTCGCCCGGCCCGCCGCCGCGGGGCCGACGGCCGAACGCGGGACGGTCATCGCCCTCTGGCCCGACGCGGAGCTCTTCGAGACGACGCGGTGCTCGTTCGCCGTGCTGGCGGAGCGTTTCCGGCAGATGGCCTTCCTCAACCGGGGCCTGGGGATCTCGCTGACCGACGAGCGCCCGGCGGGCGGGGCCCGAGCGGTGAGCTTCCGGTTTCCGGACGGTGTGCGGGACTTCGTGGCCGCCCTCGACGCCGAGACCGGGACCTTCCTCTCTCCGGACGTCATCGGCTTCGAGCACGAGGATCCGCGGATGGCGGGGACGATGGAGGTGGCCCTGCTGTGGAGCGGCTCCCGCCCCGAGCGCGTACACGGCTTCACCAACAGCCGGGCCACCCGCCAGGGCGGCACGCACGTGGACGGTTTCCGGGACGGAGTGGCGGCGGCGGTCACCGCGTACGCGCGTGAACGAGGGCTACTGGCAGGGGGCGACGCTCCCCGGACCGACCGGATCGGCGACGGCCTCACGGCAGTCGTGTCGGTGAAACTCGATCACCCCGAATATCTCGGCGCCACCCGCGAGCTGCTGGGCAACACCGAGGTACGCGGCTGTGTCGGGGAGGCGGTCCGTGAACACCTCGGCAGATGGTTCGAGGAGCAGCCGCAGCGCGCCGCGCAGATCGTCGACCGTATCCTCTCCCGCCCGGAGGGCAGATGTTGAACTTTGAACTAGATGGCGTTACAGTCGAACTCGTTGAAGGTTGAACAACACCTTCGGCGCCGCTCGATCCGTCCCCCGTAGCGCATCCCCGAGGAGGAGCCATGGCTCTGTTCACCCGCAAGTCGACCGCCGCCCCCACCGTCACCGACGCTTCCGCGGTGGACCCGGCGCTGGCCGCCCTGACCGGCACGTACACCATCGACCCCTCGCACAGCAGCATCGGCTTCACCGTGCGCCACGCGATGGTCACGAACGTGCGCGGCTCCTTCGGCGAGCACGAGGGCACCCTGGTGGTGGACGGCACGGACCCGGCGAACTCCTCCGCCTCCATCGACGTGAAGATCGCCAGTGTCGACACCGGCATCGCCGACCGCGACGGCCACCTGGTCAGCGGTGACTTCTTCGACGCCGAGAAGTTCCCCCTGATGACGTTCCGCTCGACGAAGGCCGAGCAGCTGGGCGGCGAGGCGTACCGGATCACCGGCGACCTGACCATCAAGGACGTCACGCGCCCCCTCTCCATCGACCTCGAGTTCAACGGCTCCGCCACCGACGTCTACGGCAACGAGCGCGTCGGCTTCGAGGGCAGCGCGGACATCCTGCGCTCCGACTGGGGCCTGACCTGGAACGCGGCGCTGGAGACCGGCGGCGTGATGGTGAGCGACAAGGTGAAGCTGACCTTCGACATCTCCGCGATCAAGGCCGCGGCCCCGGCGGCCTGACGCCCCCGACCGCCGAGCGCGCCCGCCCGGCACACAGCAGCGCCCCGCACCCGGTTCTCCTGGGCACGGGGCGCGCGGTGCGTTCGGTGCTACTTCGCCACCTTCTCCGCGAAGAGCGGGACGACCTTCTCCAGCGCGTACGAGACGGACAGGACCGAGTCCGTGGCGAAGGCCTGGGAGATGTCCTTGTCGTCGAAGACGAGGGCGTTGCCCGCCTTCACCGACGGGACGGCCTTGTACAGCGGGTCGCCGCTGATGTCGGCGACCGGGATGCCGATCGGGGTCATGACCGTCAGATCGGCGTCGAGCAGGTCCAGGTTCTCCTTGGAGACGGAGACGGAGAAGCCCTCGTCGGCCTGCGCCTCGGCCTTCGGGTTGTTCTTGAAGCCGAGCCGCTCGACGAAGTCGACGCGCCCGGTGCCACCGACGTAGACACCGAAGCCCTCGGATGTACGCGAGCCGACCGTGATGGTCTTGCCCTGGAACTCGGGGTGGGCCTTCGCGGCGGCCTCGAACTTCTTCTCGGTCTCGGCGATCAGCTTCTCGCCCTTCTCCGGTACGCCCATGGCGGCGGCGATCATCGTGGTCTGCTGCTCCCACGAGATCTTGTACTGGTCGCCGCCCTTGGGTACGCCCACGGTCGGGGCGATCTTCTTCAGGGTGTCGTGGCGGGTCTGGTCGCCACTGGACTTGGTGTCCAGGATCAGGTCCGGCTGGAGCGAGGCGATCTTCTCGAACTCCGGCTCCATCGTGCCGATCAGCTCCGGCTTCTTGTCGTACATGCCCTTGGCCCACGGGCCGACGCCCTCGCCGCCGAACGGCAGCCAGTCACTGGCCCCGACCGGCTGGCCGCCGAGCGCGAGCACGGTCTCGGCGTCGCCCCAGCCGAGCGCGACGATGCGCTGGGGCTGCTTGTCGACTGTGACCTCGCCGAACTTCGTGGCCACCTTCGCGGGGAAGGCGCCCGCGGAAGCTCCTTCGGAGGCAGCGGAGGCGGAGCTGTCGGAACCGTCCGACGAGCCACAGGCCGAGAGGCCGACGAGCAGGGCGGCGACAGCGCCGGCCGCGAGGACGGGGGTGCGGCGGGTGCGTCGGGCGCGGGGAGCGGAAGCGTTCATGCCCTTTAGGTTAGCCTCACCTAATGACAACGGTGCCAGTGGGTCGGCCCTCTCGGGAAGTCCACGTGGGTACGCCGTCTCAGGCGGCCGGGTCCTTCACGTGGTGGCGGCCCAGCGGCACGACCATCGGGGTGGCCGACGCCGGGTCCTCGATCACCGAGCAGCGCATCCCGAAGACCTCGCCGACCAGCTCCTCCGTGACGATGTCGACCGGCCGGCCCTCCGCGACGATCCGCCCCGCCTTCATGGCGATCATGTGGTCCGCGTACCGGCAGGCCAGGTTCAGGTCGTGCAGCACGGCCACCATGGTGACGCCCCGCTCGTGGTTGAGGTCGGTGAGCAGGTCCAGGACGTCCAGTTGGTGGCTGGCGTCCAGGAAGGTCGTCGGCTCGTCGAGCAGCAGGATGTCCGTGCGCTGGGCGAGCGCCATCGCGATCCACACCCGCTGCCGCTGACCGCCCGACAGCTCGTCCACGGAACGGTCGGCGAGTTCGAGGACGTCGGTCGACAGCAGGGCCCGCGCGACCGCCTCGTCGTCCTCGGCGCTCCAGCGGCGGAACCAGCCCTGGTGCGGGTAGCGGCCGCGTCCGACCAGGTCGGAGACGGTGATGCCCTCCGGGGCCGTGGGGCTCTGCGGGAGGATCCCGAGCACGGCGGCGACCTCCTTGGTCGGCATCTCCTGGATGGACCGGCCGTCCAGGAGCACCGCCCCGGCGGAGGGTGCCAGCAGCCGGGCCATCGCCCGCAGCAGTGTCGACTTCCCGCAGGCGTTGGGGCCGACGATGACGGTGATCTGCCCGGGCGGCACCGCCACGCTCAGGCCCGGGACGATCTCGCGTTCGCCGTAGCCGAGCCGGACGTCCCGGGCTTCCAGAGTGTGATCGGCCACGAGGGGGCCACGCCTTTCGTCGTCGTCTTTCTGATACGTCGCACGTCCATACGCCGCCACGTCCATCTGATACGTCGCCATCTCAGCCCCCGCCGCCCACACGGTTGGCGCGGGCCAGGAGCAGGAGCAGATACGGGGCGCCGATGATGCTCGTGACCACGCCGACCGGCAGCTGCACGGAGGGCAGCGCGTGCTGCGCCGCGAAGTCGGCGACCAGGACCAGCAGCGCCCCGGTCAGGGCCGCCTGTGGCAGGGCCGCGCCCCGGCCCGGGACCAGGCGGCGGGCGATCGGGGCGGCGACGAACGCCACGAACCCGACGGGCCCGGCGGCGGCGGTCGCGACCCCGGCGAGCGCGGTCGCACAGCCCAGCAGCGCGAGCCGCCCGCCCTCGACCTTCGCGCCGAGCCCGGCGGCGGCGTCGTCCCCGAGCTGGAGGGGGCGCAGCGCGTGGGCGGCGAGGACGGTGAGCGGGACGAGGACGCCGAGGGCGATGAGCAGGGGCCACACCTGGCCCCAGGAGCGGCCGTTGAGGCTGCCCGCGAGCCAGCGGAACGCCTCCTGCGCGTCGGTGACCTCGGAGCGGGCCATCACGTACCAGACGATGCTGGAAAGGCCCATGCCGACGCCGATCCCGACGAGGACCAGGCGTTGGCCGGCGATGCCCTGCCGCCAGGCGAGCAGGTAGATGGCCGCCCCGGCGACCAGGGAACCGGTGAGGGCGCTCGCGGAGAGGGTGAGCCCGCTGACCTGGAAGAGCAGGGCTGCGGTGACGGCGACCGCGCTGGCCCCGGCGCTGATGCCGATGAGGTCGGGGCTGGCGAGCGGGTTGCGCAGGACGGTCTGGAAGACCGCTCCGGAGAGGCCGAATCCCGCCCCGACGAGGATCGCGAGGAGGGCGCGGGGCAGCCGCAGTTCCAGGACGACGAACCGCGATCCGCCGTCGCCGCCGCCGAACAGGGTGGCGACGACCTTCCCGATCGGCATCACCATGTCGCCGAAGCCGAGCGAGACGCCGAACATGACGATCACGGCGGCCAGCAGGGCGGCGCCGACGAGGACGGAGCGCCTCAGGCTCCGGCCGCGTACGTCGGACACCTGGCGTACGGCGTCGGCGAGCCGCTCCATGTCCGCGCGGGCGGCGCCCTCGGCGACGGGGGTCGGTCGGCTCACAGCTCCACCAGCTTCCTGCGCCGGACCAGCCAGATGAACGGGACGCAGCCGATCGCGGCCGTGATCACGCCGACCTGGACCTCTCCGGGGCGGGCGATGACCCGGCCGACGATGTCGGCGACGAGGAGCATGACCGGGGCGAGCACCATGCTGTACGGGAGCACCCAGCGGTAGTCGGGGCCGGTGATGAGCCGGGCGGCGTGCGGTACGGCGAGCCCGACGAAGCCGATGGGCCCGGCGACGACGGTGGCCGCGCCGCAGAGGATCACCACGGCGAGGGCGGAGACCATCCGGATGGTCCCGACCCGCTGGCCGAGACCGCGCGCCAGGTCGTCGCCGAGGGAGAGGGCGTTGAGCTGCGGCCCGAGGGCCAGCGCGAGGACGGTGCCGACCAGGATGAACGGCGACACCTGCCACAGCACCTCGGAGGACCGGGCGGTCAGCGCGCCCAGCTGCCAGAACCGGAACTGGTCGTAGCTGCCCCGGTCCTGGAGGAGGATCGCGCTGGTCACCGAGGTGAGCACCGCGCTGGTCGCGGCCCCGGCGAGCGCCAGTTTCACCGGCGTGGCGCCTTCCCGCCCGAGCGAGCCGACCCCGTAGACGAGGAGGGCGGCGAGCAGCGCGCCGAGGAAGCCGAACCAGATGAACTGGGTGGCGACCGTGAACCCGAGCAGGGTGATCGAGCACACCACGGCCACGGAGGCGCCCGCGTTGATGCCGAGGAGCTGGGGGTCGGCGAGGGGGTTACGGGCGACGCCCTGCATCACCGTGCCCGCGAGGCCGAGCGCGGCGCCCGCCAGCAGCCCGGCGGCGGTGCGCGGGATGCGGACCTCCTGGACGATGAGCTGCCCCTTGATCGAGGTGTCCGGGTCGAGGACCCCGTCGACGACGTCCCGGAAGGGCACGTCACCGGACCCGACGGCGAGGCTGGCGACGACGGTGAGGAAGAGCACGGCGAGGGCGGCGAGCAGCCCGAGCGCGAGTACGGGCCGGCTGCGCTTGCGCCGCGTCTCCTTGCCGCCGTCCCCCGGCTTCGCCTTCGCCTTCGCCAGGAGGGCCGGGCCGCTCACGACCCGGCCACCGGGGCTGCGGAAATGCGGTGGTGCACTGTTCGTTCCTCAACCCTTGCTCGTCGGCGCCGGGGGCTTCCCCCAGGGCACGGGTGACGCCCCCGTCGGCCGGTCCACCCCGGACGGGGAACACAAGGGGCCCCAAAGTAAGGTCACCCTAACAGCGCCTGTTCGACCGCGCGCTGCCGCACCCCACGAGCTCCGGAGCACTTCCTTGTCGTACGCCGCCGATCCCGCCGCCCCCGCCACCGGTCCGCTGGCCGGGGCCGTACCCCTGGGCTCGGCGGACGAACTGCGCGAACTCCTGGGGACCCCGCACCCGATCGTCATCGACAAGGTCCACGACCGGCTCACCGACGACGACCTGGACCTGCTGGCCCGCTCGCCGTTCTGCACCCTGGCCACGTCCGATGCGGACGGCAACTGCGACGCGACCCCGCGCGGCGGCACCCCCGGCTTCACCCACGTCCTGGACCCGGGCACCATCGCCCTCCCCGACCGCCCGGGCAACCGCCGCGCGGACAGCCTCCACAACATCCTGGCCAACCCGCGCGTGGGCCTGCTCTACCTGATACCCGGCGCGATGGACGTCCTGCGCGTCAACGGCCGCGCCCACATCGTCACGGACGCCCCGTTCTTCGACGCGATGACGGTGAAGGGCCAGCGCCCGAAGCTCGCCCTGGTCGTCGAGATCGACGAGATCTTCCGCCACTGCCCGGCGTCGCTGAAGCGGTCGGGGGTGTGGGCGCCTCAGACGTGGGCGGGCGAGGGGTCCGCGGTCACCGACGTGTGAAGCGAAGGTTCGAGGACCCAGACGATCGAAAGCCGCTGGCCCTCGGCTCTACCCGCCCCTACAAAGCGTTCAAAGAAATAGAGATCGGTAGGTGCGGGTGACCTGGGTTATTTTTTGACGGCATCGCTAGATGCTAATCCGATGGATGGAGACCCAGCCACACCTTGGCGGAGAATGCCGCATCGTTTCCGCGATGGGGAGAATGAAACGCCAGACGGGCGGCAGACTCTCTCAGTTCCGGGATGTTTTTCAAGTCAGCGACCCCGGTAAAGGAGACGCAATCCTGGTCGGAGTGACCAACTAGAGCAGAATTTCCATCGAGCGACATCAGCGCAAAACCCGGAAACCCTTCCCTGGATCCGGTTACCCCCAGAGCCGCCCCCACCCCAATGAAGTCCCATTCTCTGGCGAGAGAAACATGGCTCCAGTACAGATCCCCAAAAACGTTTTCCATGGCCAGCAAGAACTCGCGCCGATCATTTACTACACGAAGATTTTTCGCCATGGCGAACCAAGCCGAGTTCGCCCTCGAAATGCAATCATTTTCTACCCGAAGGATTTCTACATCCACACGCCCCGAACTGGACGACAGGGTGGTGACCTCCCATGCAAAACTCGGAGAAATCATCTCACGAGGTGCGACAACCCTCAAGAGAGAAATTCCCGCCAGTCTGAAACTTTCTACCAAATCTTGCATTAGATCCATGCACCTACATTTTAAGTTTCGACAGGGCAGCCTTGGCGGCGAGCCGTTCAAGCGGATCGCCGCCAAGATTCTGGAGATTCTATTTCAGCCCTCCAGGATAATCTCCGCCATCTTTATACCAAGGTGCAGGGAAGAGCCGAGGCGTGTCGTAGTCGTGACCGAACGCGTACCCGATCTTACCATCAGTTCTGACCAAGATTCGATGGTTCGCCTTTCCGGGCACTGTGAAGATTTTTGAATTCCTCCACTGCGCTTGCTGTCTCGGGCTCAGATTGTCTGCGCGATAAAAATCTAGACTGCCGTCGGGATTTCTACGTTGCCGCGCAGCACCCACGAATACCTCCTCATACGTCTCGCGGAGTTGCTTGTATTTCATTAGTGGGTTCGGGTGCGAGAGCTTCCATCCCCCAGGCGGGGGGTTCTTGGCATCATACTTGGCACCACCCTTCGCACCAGGTCGACGTGCTGCACCGCCCAAACCGAACACGGCAGCCAAAGCGCCTGGAACCAGGTAACTATCGGACGACGTATCCATCCCTTGTTCAGCAGCCCAAGCATCGTATTGGGCCCCGAGGTCACACCCTCCGGCCTCCTGGTTATCACCCCAGCAGTCCAGATTGAACGGCGTGTACAGAAGCTCCGCCGCGTACGCCGCATTCCTCAGCAAGCCAAGGAGAGATTCTCCGACAGGGTCAGGTTTGTGCAGAGAGACACAACCGTAGTTCCCGCAAACCATCCCGTCGGGCCCGACGACAAGAGGAGCGCCGCCACCGCCGCCTCCACCGTCACCGCCGTCACCGTTGGTGCCCCCGGTGCCGCCGGTCGGCGCCGTCCCGTTCCAACCCGGCCCACTGTCGCCGCCGCCGGACGGCGAACTGGAGTTGATCGGGAACGACGGGTCCGGCTTGCCGCTGTTGTCCCCGGGCTGGCACCTGCCGTTCCCCGGGTCGAGGCAGGTGCCGGTCGGGTCGGAGTTCGTGGCCGGGGCCTGGCCTGCGTAGCTGTAGCCGTTGAGTGTCTGGTGCTTGTCGATTTCGAGCAACGGGTCGACGCTGATGAACTGGCCGATCCCCGGGTCGTACTCGCGGGCACCGATATGGGTCAGGCCCGTCGCGGAGTCGGCCGGCTTGCCGAGGAACGCCTTGTCGTCCGGCCAGGCGGTTGGCTTGGTCCCGCGCGGAGCACCGAACGGTGTGCTGTAGCGCTTGGTGACGGCCTGGCTGGTGGCGTCGGTCGCGATGCTGCTGGTGCCGTGGTGGTCGGCGGCCAGGAAACTGAGCTTGGTACCGGCCGTGCCCGACGTGGCCGTACGGACGGCGAGTGTCTGACCGCCGGCGCTGTAGTAACGCGTCCCCGTGACCGTCTTCGCGGCGCCCTTGACAGTGAGGCGCACCTCCGTCGAGCCGAGGTAGAGGACCGTGTCCCCGTCACCGGTAGCGCGGCGGATCAGCAGTTCCCCGTCCGCGTCGTACAGGTAGCCGGTGCCCAGGGCCGGCTTGGTCCCCGCCGCCGGTTCGGTGGTGGAGGCCAGTACACCCTCGGAGTTCCAGGCCAGGGTCTGGGTGGCCTGAGTGCCGGGGCGGCTGGTCGTGTTGCCCGCCAGGTCGTAGCCGTACATTGCCGCCTTCGCCCCGGTGGTCTTCACCAGGGGGTGGGGCTGACCGGTCGGCGTCTTGTACTCATAGCCGGTGGTCGCGTCGCCGGCCGCGGAGTGCGTGGTCTCACTGCTGCGCTGGCCCGAACTGTTGTAGGTGTAGCTCGTCCAGTACGGGGCCGCGCCGTCGAGGTTGGCCGTCGTGCGGCCGGAGGCGGCGCAGTCGGCGGACTTCGGGGTCCAGGCCTCGGTCAGACGCCGGTGTGCGTCGTAGGTGAAGCACTGGTTGTCGGCCTCGGTGGTGCCGCCCAGTGTGGTGGGGTCGAGGATCGACAGGACGTTCCCGGCGTCGTCCCGGGCGAAGTTGAGGTCCTGCAGCATGTACGGGTGGGTCTGGTCCGTCACATGGCTGCGTGTGAGGCGGCCGGTGCCCGGCTCGTACTTGTTGGTGATGTAGGTGTTCTTCGCACCCGCTCCCAGCGAGAGCTGTTCCACCTGGCCGATGGCGGAGTAGGTCACACCGCGGAGATAGGGGCTCGCGCCCGAGAGCTTCGTGACCAGACCGGTGGGGTTGTACGTGGCCGAGACGATCTCGGCGGCGAGACCTCCGGCGCCGGGCTCCTTGGTGTTGGCAACGCTCCCGTCCGGGAAGTAGGCCGTACCGAAGGTCAGGGTGGACGTGACGGCCCCAGAGGTGACCATCGGCTCGTCGGCCGGCAGCACGACGTTGCTACTGGTGGGACGGCCGAGGGTGTCGTATGCCGTGACCTGCTTCTTGTACTTCTTGCCGGTGGCTCCGCCCACGTAGCGGGTGGACGCGTCGGGCAGCCCCTTGAGGAGCGTGTCGTAGGTCCAGTCGGCGAGCTTGTTGGCGTCCGACTGAGCGGTCTGCCACAGACCGGTCTTGCGGCCCTGCTCGTCGTACGCGTAGAGCAGCTTCGCGTTGCGCGAGTCCGTGGTGACGCCGACCTGGTCCAAGTCGGTGTACTCGGTGCGGGTGCGACCCTTGTCCGGGTCGGTCGTGTCGGTCTCGCGGCCGAACAGATCGTAGGAGTAGGTCCACTTGGCGTCGTCGACGCCGGTGATCACCGACGGCTTGCCGTCACGGGTGTAGTCGTACTTCACCCGGGTGTACGGGGTGCCGGCAGCGGCTCCGTACGCCGTGTCCGTCGGAGTGGTGCCTCCGTAGGTGCGAGTCTCCGCGGTCCGGCCCAGCGCGTCGGTGATGGTACGAGTGGCGTTGCCGCCCTTGGTCGCGGTGGTGGCGGTCGAATCTCCGGTGTAGCTGGTGGTGGTCGACCAGCGGTCCTCCCCGAACACGGTGAACGTGGTCGTCGTGGGCCGCGCCGCCGCGTCGAACGCCGTCCGGGTCAGCGCCGGGGTGTGGGCGTAGGAGGCACGGGCGTAGGTGCCGTTCGGAGGCTGCAGATTGTCGTAGATGTCCGCGTACGTCTCGTAGGCGAGTCCGCGCGAGTCGTAGCGGATGTCGGTGAGGATCCGGCCGCCGAGGGGTGAGTCGGTCTGGCTCTGGAGCGGACGCAGTAGGGCATCGGCGATGGCGTAGCTGGTCCGGTAGGTCTGGCCGTCGCCCTTGAGGGTGCTGACGGAGCTCCAGGGCTGACTGCCGCGCGCGAAGTTGTAGCCGTACTTCGCCGTCGGTGTGTCGATGCCCTTGGTCCGGTTGGGCGCCCAGGTGGCGGTGACGCGGCCCAGGGCGTCATAGGTGCTCTCGGTCTCCTTGTTGTTCGCATCGACCGTGCTGGTGACCGAACCGCGAGCCGGGTCCAGGTAGGTGTACGACTTGTGGACCTGGCCGTTGGAAGAGGTCAGTTTGGGGGCCGAGACGATGGTGGCGGTCAGCGGGCCGGCAGCCGCGGGGTAGTACGCGGTGGAGGTGACGTGTTCCTTGGCGTTGGTGACGGTGAGAGGGCGGCCGAGAGTGTCGTACGTGGTCTTGGCAACGGTCTGCCAGCCGCCGTTCATCGCCGGGTGACGGTCGCTGGTTCCGACGGCTGCCGGGTAGGCCTTGGCCCGGCCGGCCCAGGTGGCGAGCCCGCGGGTCGGCTTCTGGGTAGCGGTCCAGCTGGCGGCGTTGTCGTAGACGGCCGCTGTGTCGGAGAGCACGTCCCCCCGGGTCGTGGAGTTCGTCGGCAGATTCAGCTTGTCATCGGTGACGGTCGCCCCGGCGGAGCCCCAGCAGGCGGCCCCGACGACCCGGGTACGGGAGACGATGCTCGTCAGCCCCTCGGCCGGGTTGCGCGCGTACCAGGTGCGGCTACAGGTCTCGTCACCGGACTTCGCCAGGTCACCGCTCGACTCGCTCCGGGTAACCATGCCGTAGGTGGGGTCGTACGTGTGTGTCGTCTGGCTGCGTCGCCAGGTGTTGCTGACGGGCAGGTAGGTGTTCTGGTACGCCCGGGCGGTGCGCACGTAGTTCGCCTTGGTGCTGGCGTACGAGCGTTGCTGGCTGGCGGTCTCCTTGTACCAGATGTTGTTGAAGGAGACGGAGACCGGTTGCGCCGCGTTGTACGTGATCTCCTGGCGCAGGAAGCCCGCGTAGACGTCGAGGTCGGTGGCGTCGGAGGCGTTCAGGCCCGCGATGTCGATCCCCAGTACTTGGACGCTGCGGCTGGTGCCGTCGAGGCGCTTGTCACCGTGCATTCCCTGCATGTACAGGCGGACCATCCTGGACTGCGGATGGTCGGTGTCGCCCGTGTACGTGGTGACCTTCTGGTAGCCGCGCCAGCTGGACCAGGTCCGCTCGTCCTCGGGGGTGAAGGGGTCGTTGTTGTAGTGCCAGCCGGGGTTCTCGTAGGTGTACGAGTTCTCCACCGCGGGGTTCTGGCCCGCGGGGTCGGAGGTGGTGACGGCGGTGACGTTGTACTTGTGGAACCAGTCCAGTTCCGGGTCTCCGCCGTTGATCGGCCAGTACACCGGGTAGCAGGAGAGGCTGTTGTCGTCCTCCGCCTTGGGCATCTTGCTGCCCCGGACACACTGCGGGTCCGAGAGCGTGACCGTGGTGATGGCGCCGGTCTCGCTGGTGACGGTGTTGATGCGCGGGCGGGTCAGGGGGAGGATGTTGTCCGTGGCGTCGACCCGGTTGGGCCGCATGTGGTAGCCGAATTCCACCGGCGGAACGGTGACGGTTCCGCCATTTTTGCCGGTCCGCTGGAGCGACTTGAGGACCAGGGTCTTGTCCGAGGGGTTGCCGATGTCCGCGCCGTCCAGGAACTGGTAGGCGAGGGTGTAGCTGTCGACCGGCTTGTACGCGTCGGGCTCGGCGGCCCTGGACCAGACGCTCGTGTTGATGCCGGTGAGCATCTTGCGCGTGAAGAAGGACGGGCCGGTGGCCAGGCAGTCGGTCTCGCCGGCCGTGCAGATGGCGTCGAAGGGGACGTCCGGCCATCTCTTCGCGGTGTCCTCGGTCAGCGAGGAGCAGTCGTCGGCGGTGCAGCGCTCGCTGTAGGCGAAGTCCACCTTCCCGGACGCGTCGCCGGTGAACAGGGCGTCCGAGCGCAGGCCGTACTTGATCTCCTGGGTGTAGCCGCCTCGGGTGTACTCGGCGAGCTTGGTCTTGTCGCCGTTCTTGGCGTAGTGGTTCGTGTCCGCCTTGTACCGGTAGGTGGCGGCGTTGCCGTGGACGTCGGTGACGAGGTCGAGGTTCCAGCGCCACGCCTGGGTCTTGGCGCGGCCGGAGAAGCCGGTGCCGGAGGAATATCCGGGTTCTCCGGCGTCGTCGCCGAAGACGGGCACGGTCCAGACGGAGTTGGTCCGCTCGGTCCCCGCACCGGGCAGCTTGTTCAGGCCGAAGGTGTAGACCGTGCCGTCACCGGTGATGACCTTCCAGTACTCGCCCTTGCCGTCGCCCTTGCCGCCCACGATGTCGTCGCCGTCGTCACCGTTGGCGGCGCCGGTCTCGTGGGTGACCTGGGAGGCGTCGTCGTTCTTGAGCCGCCAGACGCCCGTGCCGTCGTCCTTGACGAGCTCGGTGGACTTGCCGTTCAGGACGAGGGAGGCGTTCTCGTACTTCCAGCACTGGTCGAGCTTGTCGTTCTGCCCGTCGTCCTCGCACGAGCCGTACTTGCGCTCGATGTAGGAGGAGGTGAGGTCGAATCCCTCGCCCAGCATGGAACCCTGGTTGTTGGTGCTCGAGGTCCGGCCGTCGATGCTGCCCGAGTCGTAGGAGACGCCGAGGGATGGCGACGGGCCCGCGGCTGCGGGCGGCACACTGAGAGGGTAGGACCAGGTGAACGATCCCGACGAGCCGCCGGCCACCCAGCTGGAGGGCGCTGCCAGCGGCGTCGCCTTGTAGTCGCCCGCGCCGGACGCCGGAGTGGCGGATGCCGTCACGGCGAAGACGGCCGCCGAGGACACGCCGCTCCTGGTCGCGGCAGTACGAGGTACGGCCACCTGTGCGGAAACCGTCTGCGCGACGGCGTCGTTCCGGGACGGCACGACGGTCTGCGCTCGGCACTCCCGCTTCCGCGGGCTGGTCAGCGCGCATGCGGGGAGGGACACCAGGCCGAGGCGGGGCCCCCAGTTTCCGCCCACCGCGTCGGCGAAGGAGGAGTAGTCGACCATCAGCCTCGCATCGCCCGGGGAGTCCGCCGCGACGGTGAACATCACGCCGGTGACACCCGCGCTTCGAGCGGCCTTCTGGTCGAGAACGCTCATCCTGGCCGTGCCGTCGGCAATCGGCGCCGGCTTCGCCGCGCGGGAGGAGGCCTTCGCGGGGCGAGGCGCGGTCAGAGAGACAGGCCCGGCCCCCGATGTGCCGGACTTGCCGGATATCTCCTGGTCACTCCGCGAGGGCTCGGGCCAGCGTGCCGCGTGCTCGCTACGGGCCTGTGCCGCCTGCCGAGCGTTGAGGGCCTTGTTCTTCGCCGCGCGCTCGCGCGCCTTGCTCGTCCCGACGGCCGGAACCGTCTGGACCTTGCTGACCCGGGGCTCCGGGACATCGGGGCGCCCCAACGGGTCCGCTGCCATGGCCATCGGGGTGAGTCCGGCCGGTACGGAGAGGGCGAGCGCCAACGCCCCGACGAGGGGTATGCGGAGCTTCCCAGCGCCACCGGAGGCGGAGCTGCGTACTGAGATACGTCTCAGAAGGGCGGGAAGGGATCGGGACACGGACACGTCATCTCTCCGGGAGCGGCCGAACCGCTCGAAGGCGGGACAGCGGTTTGGAGTGCGGGGGGACAGGGGGCGGCCAGCGTGTACGGAGTCGGCCGCCCCTGAGGAAGCAGGTACGGAAGCGGGTCAGGTTCCGACGACGTCGGAGACCTGCTTGCTGTCGCTCAGCGCGCCGGCCCAGAGGCGGATGTCACTGAGTCGGCCGGGGAGGAAATTGGCCCAGGACCCGAGATACCCCTTACCGACCGCGAGTTCGCCGGTTCCGACCTGTGCGGTGTAGGCGATGCCGTCGCTGGCCTGCTGGTCGGACGTGAGATATAGCTGGATCGTCCGATGCCGGGCGTTGTAGACACCGGTGAGACGGGTCTCCGTGTCCATCAGTGCTTCTTCCATGCTCTCGACGGAAGCCCCGGTGCCATCTGCGGTCAGGCGTCCGAAGTGCCAGCGGCCGACCGGAACGGGTGTCGTTCTGGGATTTCCGTTCTCGTCGACGATCCGGTCGCCGTTCTCGTCGAGTTCGGGTTCCTGTCGCGTACCGGTCTTTTCGAACCAAAGGCTCCACGATGATCCCGTGGCTGTGCGCTGACCGAGAATCTGGGCCTTGTAACCGTCCGGCTTGGAAAGGATCTTCGCTGCGTCAACGACCGCCTGCGTAGTAACGGTGAAGGAGCCCGAGTCGTCTACGACGGGCCCAGCTGTCGTACCGGCCCCGGTGGTTCCGTTCAGCACGAGTTCGTCATCGGCCAGTGAGGCACCCGATGACAGCGCCAGATCGGAGCCGTACCCCGACACGGTGTCTCTGAGCGTTGTTCCCTGTGCTCCTGCGGGAGTCCAGGCGGTGACCAGCTCAACGGACGGCACTGCATGGGCGTCGATGAGCTCGCTCTCCTCGGCGACTTGAGTGTCGGTCAGCGCTTCCTGCCAGACGGCCGCCTCGTCGATCACGCCGGGGAAGTAGTCGCTGTACACGCTCGACCAGTGAACCCGGCCGATCTGCAAGGGCCCTGTGGCGGCCCAGGCTGTCGTGAAGGGCGTGGTGCCCTGCAGTTCCCCGTTCACGTAGAGGCTGATCGTGTTGTTGACTGCGTCGAACACTCCGGCCAGGTGAGTCCATACCATCGGCACCGCCGGTCTCTTGGACTCGACCCTCTGATAGGAGAACGGTGTGCCGACCGCAGCATCGGTGTTCACCTCACGGAAGGACCACTTCTTGCTGGTGTGCTCGTATCCCAGATAGAAGGGGCTTCGGTTGACACCCTTCTGGCCGAACACCGTGGCATTGCGCGTAGGAACGTCCATTCGCACCCAGGCGGCAACGGTGTACGAGGCACGTGTGTCGATGACCGGGCCGCTGGTGACCGCGTAGTCGGTCGTGCCGTTCAGTTTCAGACCGCTGTCGGTGCTCTTGACTGCCGGCGTCGTTTCCGTGGCCCGAGTGACCGTGACCTCCCCCCGACGGCCCCGGTCTGTACGGACCGCTCCGCCGGCCAGGGCTGCGTTGTCGCGCAGAGACTGATCGGTAGTGGACGTGTCCAAAGCGGCGCCGGACGTCTCGGCGAAGTTCCAGCGCGCTACAGGGCCATCGCCTTCCTTCACCACGAACTCGACGGAATTGGCCGCCCCGGCAGCGTAGTTGTCCTTCGCCTCCGCGAAGAGCACCATCGTGCCCGAAGTTGGTGGAACGGGCGCGATGGTCGCGGTGGCCCCCGGCTTGTACGCGGACCAGCCCGAGTCGAACGAACCGCTGGTCAGTCGGTAGCGGTACGCGGTGTTCACATCGCCCGACGCGGGGCCCAGAGTGAACGATCCCGCCTGGCCGGGCTTGCCGTGCGGCACACAGTCATTGGCCGTGCACGGGAGGGAGGGGCTCCACGCGGCCCGCCTCCGAACAGGCCGGCGCGCCGATCGTGGCCGTACGCCCGACGCGGCGGGTGGGCCCCGGCCCCCACACCCGCTGTCGTTCTCCTACCGCCCGGCCGGGCGCGGCTCCCGCCGCATCACCCACAGCGCCGGTCCGCCGCCGGGCAGTGCCGCCTCGCCGAGCACCGTGAAGCCGAAGTGCTCGTAGAAGGGCAGGTTGTCCGGCTTGGAGGACTCCAGATAGACCGGCAGGCCGGCCGCGTCCGCCTTGGCGAGCCCGGAACGCAGCAGCGCCGCCCCGTGCCCCTGGCCCCGGGCGGCCGGGTCCGCGCCGACGACCGCGAGGTACCAGTGCGGCTCCTTGGGACCCTGCTCGGCGGCGGCCTGAACGGCCTCCCGGAACAGGGGCGCCCGGTCGCCCAGGATCTTCTCCAGCTCCGCGACGGTCTCCGCGTCGGGAACGGCCTTCTCCTGCCCCTCCGGTGACACCCAGAACGCGGCCGCCGACCCGGTGCGCTCGCACACCCCGTGGCGGCCGTACTGCCGGGTGAAGATCGTGGTGAAGTAGCGGACCAGGTCGGGCTCGCGCGAGGCCCCGCCGGGGAAGAACCACCCCATCATCGGGTCGTCGGCGAAGGCGCGGGCCAGGGTGCGGCCGATCGACGGGGCATCGTCGAGCGTGGCCGCCTGAGGCGTGTTCTTTATCGACATACAGGTCATTCTGCACCGCGATGATCTTGAGCGGTGAGGGGGTGCCGAGAACAACGGGCGTTCGGCCAGGCCTGTGCGATCATGCGTACGCCGCTGGGGCCCCCTCTCGGTGATCGACGGTGAGCCACACAGGCTGGAAGCCCTGGACTCCCTGAACGGCACCCAGCTCCCCGGCGGACGAAGGACGGAACATGATGGGCAAGCGCTCTGTCCTGCTGCTGGCCTGCCTGGGTGTGCTCGGTTGCCACACCGCCCTGGCCTCCCTCATGTTCCTCTGGTTCCTACCGGTGTTCGCCGACGGAATCGGGCGGGCGTCGGGTGGTAGTGGCACCTCCGAGCTGATCGCCGGTGGAAGCTTCCTCTTCGGTGCGGTGGTGGCCGGGGCCAACACTGCCACCGCCTTCAGGGTGTTCCGCGCCGCCCGCGCGGGCCGGAACGTGGCCCGCCTTCTGTTGGCACTGGGCGGGATCCAGGTGGCCGCCACAGCCGCGGCGTTGTTCGTCGGCCTCACCCCGCTTCTCCTGACGGCGCTGCCCGCACTGCTCCTTCTCGCACTCTGCTACAGCGTGGAGCAGCGCGCGTCCCGTGCCCGGCGGCACGGTCCCCGACCGCCTCAGAAGGCCCCCGCCAGGTCGACCCACTAGAACGACGGACGCCCGAAGCCGGACCGGCCATGGCCGACCGTGCCTGCCCGGGCTTAGCCTCCCCGCATGGATCGACGACTGGCCGCGTACGCGGTGTGCATCGAGGACGGGCGGGTGCTGCTCGCGCTTGCCGTGGGTCCGGGCGGCGAGCGGACGTGGACGCTTCCGGGCGGCCGGGTCGAGCACGCGGAGGATCCGTACGACGCGGTGATCCGGGAGGTCGCCGAGGAGACCGGTCTGGAGGCCGTCGTCGAGCGTCTGCTCGGCGTGGACTCGCGGGTGATTCCGGCGGGCGAGCGCCGCCGGCCCGGTGCGCCCGAGCTCCAGAACGTCGGTGTGTTCTATCGCGTACGCGTCACCGGCGGCGTGCTCCGGCCCGAGCCGAACGGCGACACCGCCGAGTCGGTGTGGACCCCGCTGTCCGAGGTCGCCCGCCTGCGCCGGTCGTCGCTGGTGGACGTCGGGCTCGCCCTGGCGCGGACCCTTCCGCCCTCCGGTCACGTCGATCACGTCCCGGCCGGCGGCCTGATCCAGCACTGAGCGGATCCCTTGTGGAGGGGGCCGGAGCACGGTGGGTGGCGGGCCGCCGCACCGTCGCCTTGAGCGCCCCGCCCACGGTCCGGGGAGGAGACGGGCAAGGCCCTCGCCCCGTCGGTGTGACGGGGCGAGGGCCTTGCCGTACGGCTTGCCGGGCCCGCCTCAGGCCTTGTGCTGCATCGACGAGCGCGCGGGGTTGCTCTGCTCCGCCGCCTTGGGGTCCTTCTCGCCCGCCTTCGCGCGCACGCCCTGCTCGACGCGCTTGCCGAGGGTGGCGTCCACGTTCGTCCAGTACTGGAACGCCCGCTTCAGCACCGGTTCGGTCACTCCGTTCAGCAGGTGGCCGACGATGTTGTCCACCAGCCGGTCCCGCGCCGCGTCGTCCAGGACCTCGCGGACCATCGTGCCCGCCTGCCCCCAGTCGTCGTCCTCGGCGTGGTCCACGTAGGCGGCCCGGGTGATGTCGCCGTCGGCGTACCAGCTCGGCGGGGTGCCGTAGCGCTCCGTGTCGGCCGCCGGGCCGCCCTTGGAGTTCGGGGCGTAGACGGGGTCGGTGGTCTTCCGGTACGCCATCGCCCCGTCCTTGGAGTACGTGTGCACCGGGACGACGGGGGCGTTGACGGGAAGCTGCTGGTAGTTGCCGCCGATGCGGTAGCGGTGCGAGTCCGCGTAGCTGAACAGCCGGGCCAGCAGCATCCGGTCCGGGCTCGGGCCGATGCCCGGCACCAGATTGTTCGGCTGGAAGGCCGCCTGCTCGATCTCGGCGTGGTTGTCCGTGGGGTTGCGGTCCAGCGTCATCCGGCCGACCTCGATCAGCGGGTAGTCGCCGTGCGGCCACACCTTGGTCAGGTCGAACGGGTTGAAGCGGTAGTCCTTCGCGTCCTCGTACGGCATGATCTGGACCTTCAGCGTCCAGCTCGGGAACTCCCCGTCGCGGATGTGCTCGAAGAGATCACGCGTGTGGTAGTCGGTGTCCGCGGCGGCCATCTGGTCGGCCTCGTGCTGCGTGAACGTCTCGATGCCCTGGTCGGTCTTGAAGTGGTACTTCACCCAGAACCGCTTGCCCTCGGCGTTGATCCACATGTACGTGTGCGAGGTGTAGCCGTTCATGTGGCGCCAGGTCCGCGGAATGCCCCGGTCGCCCATCAGCCAGGTGACCTGGTGGGCCGACTCCGGCGAGAGGGTCCAGAAGTCCCACTGCATGTCGTGGTCACGGAGGTTGTTGTCCGCGCGGCGCTTCTGCGACCGGATGAAGTGCTGGAACTTCATCGGGTCCTTCACGAAGAACACGGGGGTGTTGTTGCCCACCATGTCGTAGTTGCCTTCGCTGGTGTAGAACTTCACCGCGAAGCCGCGCGGGTCCCGCCAGGTGTCCGGGCTGCCCCGCTCCCCCGCGACGGTGGAGAACCTGATGACCAGGTCGGTCGTGGCGCCGGGCTGGAAGAGCGCGGCCTTCGTGTACCGGGAGACGTCCGCGGTCACCTCGAACTTCCCGAAGGCGCCGCTTCCCTTGGCGTGCGGCTGGCGTTCGGGGATGCGTTCGCGGTTGAACTGGGCCATCTGCTCGATCAGGTACGAGTCCTGGAGCAGGATCGGCCCGCCCGCGCCAACGGTGAGCGAATGCTCGTCGCTCTCCACCGGGGCGCCGGAGTCGGAGGTGGTCGGCTTGCGAGAGGTGTCGGTCATGTCGTCATTTCCTCTTGTTTGTCTTCCGCAGACGTGTCGGCGATGGCTCCCACTACGGCTGCCCTGCTGACCCTCTGCCAATGTAGGCAAACCCGGACGAATTGACTCGTCGAGGAATCGCTCCCGACGGTCCTCTGTGCCGCGTCAGTGCGATCGCTGTCCCGCGACCAGCCGGTAGACAAGCAGGACGATCACCGAGCCGACGACAGCGGCGATCCACGTCGACAGGCTGAAGAATCCGTCGATCGAGTCGACGCCGAAGATCACCTTGCCGAGCCAGCCGCCGAGTAGCCCGCCCACGATGCCGATGACCATCGTGATGAGGCAGCCGCCGGGGTCCTTGCCGGGCATCAACGCCTTGGCGATGAGCCCCGCGAACAGGCCGATGAGGATCCAGGCGATGATGCCCACGGAAATCTCCCTTTACGTTGCCGAAACCCGGCCACCGTCATGGGTGCCGGACCCTCCGCGTATCCCCTCAACCAGAACTCACACATCCACCGGGCCCGCCTTCACCCGGGAGCTCCGTCATTGACCTGCCTGCGTTACGCCGGACGGGCAGGGGCGTGGACCGACATGGGCGCCCGCACCGACGGAGACGGAGCCGACTGAGGCGGAGCCGACTGAGTCCGTTCCCTTCGTTCCCTTCGTTCCCTCCGTACCCTCCCCTCTCCGAGCACGGGACGCCTCCGTCGGCCCGGCCGAACCGTGCGAGGCTTGAACCGCGTCCCGTCAGCCGCGCCGCCGCGCCTCCACCGCGTTCCGGGTGTCCTCGGTGATCAGGTCACCGTTGATCGCCGCGCCTGCCATGAGGCCGGCCGCGGCGGCGCCGATGACCTGTTCGTTCAGGCGGGTGACATTGCCCGCCGCCCAGACTCCGGGGACCTCGGTCGCGCCGGTCGGGTCGGTCGGGATGTACGTGCCGATCACCTCTCCGCCCATCTCCTGTGCGACCGGGACCATCCCCAGCGATTCCAGTACGGCCGAACGCGCGACGAAGCGCGCCTGCACCACCAGCGCCTCGCGCGGAATCACCCGGCCGCCGGCCAGCCGTACCCCGGTGAACCGGTCGTCCGCGACCTCCAGGCCCGTCACCTCGCCGTCCACCACGGCCACGCCCCGGGCCGCAAGCTGCTCGTACTCCTCGTCCGAGGGCTCCGGGCCCGTGTGGCGGAAGAGGGTGACGTCCTCGCTCCACTGCCGCCACATCAGCGCCTGGTGCACGGCGAGGGCCCCGGTGGCGAGCACGCCGATCGGGCGGTCCGCCACCCCGTGGCCGTGGCAGTACGGGCAGTGCAGCACCTCGCGACCCCACCGCTCCGCCAGGCCTGGCACCTGCGGCAGCTCGTCGACGAGCCCCGTCGTCACCAGCAGCCTGCGCGCCTCGACGCTCCGGCCGTCCTCCGTCACCACCCGGAAGCCCCGCTCCCCCGGCAGCCGCTCGGCCGAGGCCACCCGGCCCTCGACGATCTCCGCCCCGTACCCGGCGGCCTCGCCCCGGCCGATCGCCAGCAGCTCCCCGGGCGGGGTCGACTCGCGGCCCAGGTAGTTGTGGACATGGGACGCAGGCGCGTTACGGGGCTCGCCCGCGTCGATCACCAGGACCGAGCGCCGGGCCCGCGCCAGGGCCAGCGCCCCGCTCAGGCCGGCGGCCCCGCCGCCCACGATCACCACGTCGTACCGCTGCTGCTTCATGTCGCTCCTCCTCATACGGCTCCACCTCTACTTGGTGAGAAGAGTGCGCCCATGAGGCCGAAACGACAAATAGCCTTGCCGGAACAGCAAGTCAGGAGAGGTCGAACTCGCACCATACGATCTTGCCGGGGTTCCGCTCCCCCACCCCCCATTTGTCCGCCAGCGCCGCGACCAGCAGCAGCCCGCGCCCACCCTCCTCGTCGGCCCCCGGCAGGTCGTCCGCCGGGCACACCTCGCCGTCGCCGCTGTCGTGCAGCTCGACGCGGAGCGCGTTCTCGATCCGCTCCAGGTAGATGTGGACCTTGAAGCCGCGCCCTGGCGGGACGCCGTGACGCAGGGCGTTGGTCGCCAGCTCGGTTACGCAGAGCAGCACATCGTCCGTGCGCTTCTCGCACTCCCACTCGGCCAGCGCCTTGCGGGCGAACTTGCGTACGACCGGGATCGACCTGCGCTCACGGCAGTAGAAGGCGGCGCGGTAGTAAGGGAGTTGAGTTGTCTCGTTCATGCTTCCACGCTCACACGGAGTAACTACGCTTCAGCAGAGCCCAGAGACGTACAAAAGCTTTTGTACGGGTTCTGACGGGTTGACAGCGGGACGAGAACGGGGAGAGCCACGTCATGCAACCGGGAAAGCAGAGCGGCATCAGGCGAGTTACCTCGTGGCAGCTGGTCGGGGCGCAGTTGCGCCACTTCCGCAAACTCGCCGGGCTGACACAGGCCGCCCTCGCCGAGCAGGTGGGGGTGGGCGAGGACACCATCGCCTCGATCGAGCAGGGGAGGCGGGCACTTCAGACGGATCTGGCCATCCAGCTCGATGAACTACTGGCTACCAAGGGCGCCTTGCGGGTCGCGGTGGAGAAGATCCCGCGGAAGGAGCGCTATCAGGCGCTGGTGAAGGACTTCGTGCAGTACGAGCAGAACGCGAAGAGCCTGTTCTCGTACCAGTCCCAGCTCGTACCGGGGCTGCTCCAGACCGAGGCGTACGCGCGCTTTATCTTCGGCTGCAACTACCCACCGCTCGAAGAGGAGGAGATCGAGAAGCGGGTCGCGGAGCGCCTCGGTCGCCAGAGAATCCTGGAGCGCAAACCCCGGCCGATCCTCCACTTCATCCTGGAGGAGAGCATCCTGCACGCCCAGATGGGCGACCCCGACGTCATGCTTGAGCAGCTCCGCCACCTGCGACGCTGCATGGACCTGCCGTTCGTCACCATCCAGATCATGCCTCGGAACACCCCTCGGCACGCCGGGCTCGCCGGGCCGCTCGTTCTGCTGGAGACGCCCGATCACGACGGTCTCGTCTACGTCGACGGCCAACTGCGTGGCGAGCTCTACGACGAACCCGCCGACGTCAGCGCACTTATGCAGAGGTATGGGATGCTGCGTTCCCAGGCGCTCACCGTCGCGGAGAGCACCCGGCTACTTGACGCACTGCTTGACGCACTGCTTGGAGAGACATGCCCCGCGCAGCACACCCCGCCCCCGACTCCACGGCCCTCCACTGGTTCAAGTCCAGCTACAGCAACGGCGACGGCGGCGCCTGCATCGAAGTCGCCTACCACTGGCGCAAGTCCAGCTACAGCAACGGTGACGGCGGAGACTGCGTCGAAGTCGCCGCCCACCCCGCCGCCGTCCACATCCGCGACTCCAAGGTGACCGACGGCCCCGTCCTCACCGTCGAGCCCGCCGCCTGGAGCGCCTTCGTCCACGGCAGCGCGGCCGTCTGAGCCACCCCCGTACACGAAAAGGCCCCGCCCCGCCCCCGGCCACCAACGCGGCCGGAAGCGGGGCGGTTCCCGTCTGTGCGCGGTGGGATCAGTGGCGCACCCACAGCTCGTAGACGCTCGGCTTGGCCGCGAACGGCTTGCAGGTGAACAGGGGGCTCCAGATGTGGTTGGCGGCGTCGGCCGCCCCGGTGGCCTGGCAGGCCGCCTGCGACTCGTCGTGGCCTCGGAGCGTGTAGCCCGAGCCCACGGCGGAGGCGGTGGAGGCCGCGCCGAGAGCCATCGCGGCCGCCGCCACAGCGGTGACCGCGATGGTGGTGATACGTCTACGCATGTCGGTGACTCCGTTGCCAGTCGACGCCGCCTACGCCCCATGCCCATGGCCGTAAACCTCTGTCGTGCCGCATATTTCGCTCCAGCGGCTCACGAACCGGCCGAGCGCTCCACGGGGATCCACAGCTCCGCCTCCGCCCGCTTCCCCTCCTCCGTCAGCCGCACCCGCAGGATCTCCGGGCCGGGCCGGGAGGTGTACGGGTTCGACGGAAACCACTGAGTGAACACGTCCCGCCAGAGGTACTGGAGGGCCTGTGGGAACTCGCCTTCGCTCTCGAAGACCGCCCAAGTCCCTGCCGGTACGTCCAGGGCGTCCAGGTCCTCCGGAGCCTCCGCGCTCGCCACCACCCCGTGGTAGTAGTCGAGTTCGGTGCCTTCCGCGCGGCTCGGGTCGAGCTGGTCGCTCACCCCGACGATCCCCGCCGGCTCCTGGTCCGAGAGGGCGGCGATGCGGTCCAGCTCCTCCCGGCCGATCCCTCGGATGAACTCCGCGATGGCCGGATTCGGCCCCTCGTGGATGAGCGGGACGCGGGCCTTCCTGCCCACCACCCGGAACGCGTCCTTCTCCACCAGCTTGTACTGCATGGCCGTGCTCCCTTCGACGACGAGCCGGAAGGTCAGCCGTTGCTGGGACCGCAGAACCGCGCCGCTTCGCCGGGCCTCGCCGGGGCCGATGCCGTGCACGGCCCGGAAGGCGCGGGCGAAGCCCTCCCCCGTGTCGTAGCCGTACCGCACCGCCACGTCCAGCAGCGTCCGGTCGGGGTCGCCGAGCACCTCGGCACCCGCGACCGTCATGCGGCGGCGACGGAGGTACTCCGACAGAGGGAGACCGGCGAGCGCGGAGAACATCCGGCGGAAGTGGTACTCCGACGTCATCGCGATACGCGCCAGCTCCGCCACATCGATGCGCTCACCGAGATGCGCCTCGATGTGTTCCATCGCGTCGTTCAGCCGTTCCAGCAACCGCTGACTCCTTCCCTTGCCCGTTCACCGTAGGAAGGAGCCACTCTGCCGGACCCGACCGTCCGTGCCCGGATCGGTCGGGCCGACGAAGGGCTGCTTCCCTGGCTTCGCCATCAGTTCCACCAGGGCCGAGCAGCTGTCCGCGCCGCGCCCCGTCTCCACACCCCGCCGGAACAGGTCGACGACGGCGGCCGGGAGGGCTGTATCGACGCCCGCGTCTGCGTTGGTGCGCAGTACGTGCTCGGCGCTTGCCAGTCCCATGGCCAGGCGGTCGACGTCACCGAGGTGCACTCCGGCGTCGATGCGCTCGGTGTAGAAGGCCAAGGTCTCCGGGAGCGAGGTCGCCGTTTCGACGGCGCTCGGCAGGATGTCGGCCGCCGTCAGACCGTTCGCGCGGGCGAGAGCGATCGCCTGCCAGTAGCTCAACAGTGAGGTCCAGAACATGACCATGCCGATCTGGTAGTGGAGCGCGGCGAGCCCGGGGTCCTCGCCCTGGTGGTCGACCCGGCCCGTCAGTGCTTCGAGCACCGGCCGGTGCCGGTCGAACGCCTCGCGCGGCCCGCTGTAGTAGGCGTACGCATCGGGCTGTCCGATGCCCGTGGGCGAGGAGCTGACGCCGCCGGTGAGCTGTACGGCACCGTGCCCGGCCGCCCAGCGGGCCCCGGCGCGGGCCTCCTCGGGCGTGGCGGAGGTGAGGTTGAGCAGGACCCGGCCGTCCAGGGCCTGCGTCGCGGGCTCCAGCACGGCGTTGACCGCCACGTAATCCGTGAGGCTGATGATGACCGCCTCGTTCGCCGCGACGGCGTCGGCGGGGCTCTGCGCGAGGGTCGCCCCCCGGGCCACCAGGTCGTCCGCGCGGGAGGCGGTGCGGTTCCAGACGGTGACCCCGTAGCCGCGGTCGAGCAGGGCCGCGGCCATGGCCCGGCCCATGGGGCCCAGTCCGATGACCGTGACCGAGTTCTGTGCGCTGTTCATTGCCTGCCTCCAACAAGTCGGTCAGGGCAGAGAAGAATCAGACCTCCCGCCCCGACTAGAACGATCGCTCTATCCAGAGTGCACCGAAAAGCTAGCACAGCCCTAGAACGAACGCTCTACCCAATTCCCGCTACAGTGGCGGCATGCAGACCAGCACCCAGGACCGGATCGTCGTGGCGGCCGCACGCCTCATCCAGCGGCAGGGCTACGTCGGCACCGGCATCAAGCAGATCGCCGCGGAGTCACAGGCCACGCTCGGCTCGATCTACCACTTCTTCCCGGGCGGCAAGGAGGCCGTCGCGGTCGCCGCGATCCGGTACAGCGCGCAGGAGTTCGCGACACTCCTGAAGGAAGCCCTGGACAGCGAGCCCGACCCGGCGGAGGCAGTGCTCTCCTGCACCCGCCAGTTGGCCGCCGGGCTCAAGGAGTCGGGTTGGATCGACGGCTGCCCCGTGACGGCTGCGGCCCTGGAGACGCTCGGGACCGACTCGGAACTCCAGCAGGTCTGCGCCGACGCGCTGAACGGCTGGGAGCGGCTCGTCCGCGACAAGTTGCTGGGCTGCGGGTTCCCGGCGGAGGACGCCCGCGAACTGGCGATCACCGTCATCAGCGCCATGGAGGGCGCCGAGGTCACCGCCCAGGTCAACCGGAGCGAGGACCCCCTTCTGGCGGCGGGCCGGCAGTTGGCCCGCCTCGTCAGGTCGTACGGGGTGGGCACGCCGGGCCACTGAGTCTGACCGGGGGCCGCACGGTCGGCCAGGCCCGTCGGCCAGGCCCGTGGGCCGGGGTGCCGGGAACGGAAAAGGGATGGGGGCGACCCTTCGGTCGCCCCCATCCCCGTCCCCAGCCGGCTCAGCTGAGCTGGGCGCCTTCCACGGTGCTGGTGACCGTGCCGGCGGTGGAGGCGGTGGCCCCCGCCGCGCCGTCGAGCAGCGTGCCGAGCTCGCCGACGTTGTCCAGCGTGCCCAGGCTGACGGGCGGCTCGGCGGCGTGCGCGGTGTCCCCGCCTCCCGGGGGCGGGGAGATGGCGGCGATGACCGCTCCGGTGGCGAGGGTGACGGCGGCGAGTACGCTTCGCTTCTTCATGCCGGGTTCAACGGCTCGACCCCCGCAAAGGGCACGCCCCGATCGAGGATCACCGTCTCCATCACGGCACCCGCGTGAGGGAGGCGGAGTCCGCGCGGCGCAGCTCTCCCACCGTCAGCACGCCGGCGGCGGCACCGGCGGCCATGAGTCCCGCGATCGCGAACACCCAGCGCCGACTGCTCGGCAGCAGGGCGAGGTACTCGTCCCGCGTCAGCTCGACCGCCCGGTCCGTGGTCACCGACGTGTCGTAGGCGACGTACCGGCCCTCGCGCACCTCCGCGTCCTGCAACCGCCGGTCCCCCGCCGCATCGAGTCCGACGACGACCGCACCCGCCAGGGCCAGAAACCCGAGCCCCGCCTGCACCCTGCCGGGCAGGCAGCGAAAGGCGAGCCACATCGCGCTCCGGTCCGCGCCGGCCGCGAAGTGGCGCACCACAGCCGCGAGGAGCAGCAGGAGGGCCAGGCAGAAGACCGCCACCATCGGCCAGACCGGCTCGAACAACGGCAGCGCGCCGGGCAGCCAGGTGAGCGCGGCCAGTACCAGGGCGGCCACGCTCAGCGCGGCCGCCGCGCAGCCGTGCAGCTTGAAACTCCATCTCATGGGCCGGAGCCTGGCACGGCGTCCGGCCACCGATCGCCCCGGCCCCCTCCTCCAGCCCTGCCCCCACCTCGCCGTCAACGGCTCCCTGAGCGCTGCCTAGGCTGTGCGCATGGTGGTCTTCGCCCCGGCGGCGCTCCTCTTCCTCGTCTTCTGTGTGAGCGTGCTGCGCGAGCGCCGCAAGTTCAGCAACGCCGTCATCCTGGGGCTCGCCGCGCTCTGTGCGGTGGCCGGCCTGCTCTACCGGCTGGTCGACTCCGGCTCCGTCTCCGCGCCCGTCGTGGTGTGGTCGCTGCTGGGCCTGGGGGCGGTGGCGGTGCTCCTACTGACCGGCTTTCTGTTGCTCAACGGTGTACGCATGCTGCGCAAGGAAGGCAGAAGCCCGTCGAATCTGCTCTCCCTGTCGGCCGCCCTGGCCATCCTCGCCGTCCTCGCCCTGCTCGCCACCGCCGCCGCCCTGCGGACGCCGGTGCTGATCGGCGCGGCGACGGCGGCCGGCGGGCTGGCGCTCTACTTCTCGTTCCTGTTCCTGTGCTTCGTCTGTTACGCGTTCCTCTACGGGCGGCTGCGGGTGCGCCGCAAGGCCGACTTCGTGGTGGTGCTGGGCTCGGGGCTCGTCGGCGGCTCCACCGTGCCGCCGCTGCTGGCGAGCCGGCTGAAGCGCGGGCGGGAGGTGCACGCGCGGCTCTCCCGGCGCGGCGGGTCTCCCGTGCTCATCACCTCGGGCGGACGTGGGCCCGACGAGGACCTGCCGGAATCCCACGCGATGGCCGACCACCTGGTGGCCGAGGGCTTTCCGGCACACCTCATCGAGCGGGAGGACCGGTCGACGAACACCGAGGAGAACCTGCGGTTCAGCAAGGCGATCATGGAAAAGGCCAAGCCCGGCTACCGGTGCGTCGTCGTCACGAACAACTACCACGCCTTCCGCGCCGCTCTCACCGCCCGGCGGGTCCGGATCCGGGGGCAGGTGGTGGGCTCGCCGACGGCCGCGTACTTCTGGCCCAACGCGACGCTCCGCGAGTTCACCGCGCTCCTCGTGGACTACCGGCGGAGCAACGCGGTGATGTGCGGGCTGATCGTCCTCGGCGGCGTGGCCGCCTGGTGGGTGAACTGGCGGTAGCGAGCAGGCTCCGTACCACTGCTCACGCAGGTTTTGGTCACAACTCCCCCACATATGAATAAGGTTGATCGTGTTCGCATCGCGGATGCGCACCATCGGTCAACTGACAAGGGGGGTCAGGTGTCCCGACACCTGTACACGAACAGCCGCGCCCACAGCCGCCGTACCGGACGGGCCGCGGGAGCGGCGGCCGTCGCGGTGGTGCTGGCCGCAGGGCTCGCCACGGCGCTGCCGGCCACCGCGCACGCCGCCGGGGCGACAGCGGCCGCCGAAGTCCTGATACCCGCGCCCGACGCCTTCGGCGACGGGCCCGAGAAGATCCTGATGACCGGCAGGTACGGCGTACTGCACCGCGAGGGCGACGACTACCTCTGGACCAACTCGTACAACAGCCGGACCAGAGTCGTCACCGAGATCGCTGTGGTACCGGAGCATCGGCTCATCGGCGGACACGACGAGCACAACCGGGCCACCTACACCCAGCGGCGCGTGGACGGTGGGACGAACGTCGTACGGGTCGGCATCGAGGACCCCGCCTTCAACAGCATCCTCCAGGTGCCCGCCGAATACCTCAACCTGAGCTACGCGGGCAACTGGGTGCTGGCGACCGTCCGCAAGGGCGACGGGACGTACGAGATGCGGGTGGCCCGGGGCGGGGCGGCGTCGGCGGACCCCGTCGTGCGGCTGCCCGCCGGAGCCACCACGGACGCCCGGCCCGTGGTGCTCGGCGGGCAGGGCAGTGAGGTCCTCATCGGCTACCGCCTCGCGGACGGCTCCCCGGGCTACGGCATCCTGACCGCGTACGACGGCCGGGTGAAGCCGCTGCCCGTGACCGGGGACGCGAGCAGCTTCCGCCTCACCCAGATGACCATCAGCTGGTTCTCGCGGAACGGCACCGGAGGCCAGGGGGTCCGGATCCTGCCGCGCAGCGGCACGGGCACGCCGAAGGTCGTCCCGCTGGCCACGGAGTCCACGGAGAGCGAGGTCACCTCGTTCGTCGTGGAGGACAGCATCGTGTGGCACGAGGGCACCGGCGGGCCGCTGCGGCTCACGCCCCACACCGGCGCGGACACCGAGCGCACGCTCCTGCCCACGGTGGAGTTCACCCAGCTCCGGGCCGAGGGTTATGGGGACGTGCTGGCGCTGGGCAAGGACGCCGACGGCAAGCGAGCCATCCACGTGTTCCACCAGAACGGCATCGGGATCATCTCCGACCTGGTGATGCGGGAGGTGCCCGGGGTGAAGACGGCGGACGGCGAGATCGGGGCGCTGAGCCTCGACCGGGGGCGGCTGCGGTACGTCAACTCGCTCGTCGGCAAGGACACGTTGCACGGCAAGGCCGTCGGGACCGGCCTCGATCCGGCGGAGGGCGCGCGGCTCGCGGACTTCCCCGGACTCGCGGCGGGCCGCTTCGCCGACGGCACGGACGAGGGTCTCGCCCGGCTGGTCACCGACCCGGCCACCGGCAAGGACACCCTGGTGACCGGCGACGACCCCGGACAGCAGTCCCCGGGCCTGGCCCTGTCCGGCACCGGCGGCCGCATCCTCGACGCCTCACCGGAGTTCGTGCTGTACGAGGCGGGCGGTCGGCAGTACGTCGTCGACACGTCCCGCGACCTCGTCGTCCGCGACCAGCCGGTGCAGGGCGCGGTGCTCGACGGGGACCGGCTGGTCAAGTCGGCCCCGCACAAGCCGGGCACGGTGAACGTGGTCGACCCGCGTACCGGCACGGTGACCGGGACCCACGACATCGGCTCCGACTGCGTCCCCCGTGAACTCCAGCGCAGCGGCACCCTGTTGTACTGGAGCTGCGCCTCCGAGGACGCCGCGGGCGTGTACGACACGGCGACCCACCGGGACTACCCCGCGCCGGTGGCCGGGGTCCTGCTGGGCGACCGTTTCCTGGCCGCGCGCGACGCGTCCGGGGATCTGCGCCTCACCGGCCTGGGCTCCGACGGCACCACCGAGGACCTCGGCACCGTCACGGGCGTGAAGCAGCCTGCGGCCGGCGACGGCCGCGGCACCACCTGGACCCTGGACGCGGACGCGGGCAAGCTCGCCTGGATCGGGACCGACGACACCGTCCACGTCACCGCCCCGCAGCAGGCGGTCTCGCCCCTGGGCATCACCCACAGCACCGTGCCCGCCACCTCGGCGGGCGCGTGGAGCGCCGCGTGGTGGCTCTCCAAGCCGGCGGCGTCCTGGCAGCTCACCCTCATCCGTCGCTCGACCGGCGAGACCGTCCGCACCTGGACGGGCGACGACACGCACGGACCGGTGAAGGTCAGCTGGGACGGTACGTCCGCCTCCGGCGGCCCCGTGCCGGCCGGCGGCTACACCTGGCGGCTGACCGCCGCGCCGGCGGACGGCTCGGGCGCGGACGCCACGGCCTCGGGCACGTTGCGGGTCACCACCGGCTGAGCGCGAGACCCGCGCGGTCCGGGGCGGCCCTCCGCCGCCCCGGACCGGGAGCCGGACCCCGGGCCCCGGGCCCCGGGCCCCGGCCGAGGGGATCCGCCGGAACCCGGGGCGTCGCGGGAGGATCCGGACGCTCAAGGACTCGCCGGAACCCGGGGCCTCGCGGGACCTCCGGGATCCGCCGGAACCCGGGGCGTCGCGGGAAGATCCGGACGCTCAGAACCCGCCACCGTCGAAGCCGCCGCCCCCGAAGCCTCCGCCGTCGCCGAAACCGCCGCCCCCGCCGAAGCCCGAGGCGTCGAAGTCGGAGCCGGAGAAGTCGCCGCCGCCCCAGTCGCCGCCCGCGCCGCCGCCGAAGTCACCGCCGCCGTACTCGGAGGCGTACGCCGGAGTGGCGAGCATCGAGCCGAGCATGGTGCCGACCAGGAGGCCGGGGAGCAGGCCGCCGCCGAAGTAGCCGCCGGCCCAGGGCCCGTACGCCGGGCCCGCTTCCCAGTACGGGCGGCGGTTGCCGTCGCCGACGTCGACCGTACGGCTCATGGGGTCCTCGCCCCGGCTGAGCCGGGCCTCGTCCGCGCCGCAGACCGGGACTTCCCGGGACGCGCCGCCGGACGGGGTCCACAGAACCTCCGTGACCGCCGTGCCGTGGCGCGGGTCGAAGAAGCACGGCGGGCGGCGGGCCGGTATCTCCGCGCCGGTGCGGCGGGCCTCCAGGACCGCGAGGGAGTAGCGGCCGTCCTCCAGGGACCGGGTGACTTCGCGTACGTCCGAGGGGTGCCCGGCCTTGTCCATCTTCGACTTGGCGCTCTCGTAGGAGTCCAGGGCCCGTTCGTAGTCGGCGCGCATGGTGTCGTCCGCGCCCGGTTCGGCGGGGTGGAAGTCCAGGCGTTCCAGGGTTTCGCCGTACGCGGTGATGTCCTCGTCGACGACGACCCGGAGCTTGTCGAGCGCGGCGCGCTCCTCTTCCTCCGTGCGGCGCTTGGTGCGGCGGGAGATCGCGTACGCGCCCGCGCCGCCCGCCGCGACCAGCGCGCCGAGCGTGATCAGGCCGCCGACCGGGGCTCCGGTCCCGTCCGCACCGCCCGAGCCGCCGGACCAGGAGGCGGGGGCGCTGCCCCGGGCCTGTTCGACGGCGCGGTCGACGAAGGCGTTGAGCTGGGTGTCGGCGTCGCCGGCGGTGGTGGGGTTCTCCACGGCGGCGGTGAGGTTGTCGACCGCCCGGGTGGGCATGACCTGCGGGTCGGCGCCCGCGTCGAAGCCGTCGCCGAGGCGGACCGCGTAGACGCCGGTGATGCCGGTGTCGCTGCGCAGGGTCTGGAGGAGGCCTTCCTCGGGGAAGGCCGGCGTATCGGGGAGGACGGCCACGAACACCGGCTTGTCGGCGTCCGTGATCTTGTTCTCCAGGGCCTTCTCGTCAGCGACGGAGAGCTGGTCGCGCGCGCCCGGGTCCACGTGGACCGGGTCGTCGCGCAGGGCCTGGGCGGCGTCCTGGATGGTCCCGGCGGGTGCGGCCGAGGCGGGGGAGGTCAGGGCGAGGGCCGCCGCTGCGAAGATGAGCAGCAGGCCCGCCAGCAGCGCGGGAAAGAGCCTTTTCCTCATACTTAACGCTACTCCAGACGGGCGACGAACGCCGTCGCCCGCCTGGGAGCGGTTTTTCTACGCTGCTCGGTAGGCCGTCCGCAGCCTGGCCACCGCACCGGTCAGATCACCGGTGAGCAGCAAATGGTCCGCCTCCGCGAACGGCTTCGAGACCTCCTGGGTGAACGTCCCGTCGATCTTCCGCTGGACCAGCAGCCTGGCCCGGTCCACGATCGCCCTGCCCGCCGGGGTCTTCCCGAGATGCGCCTTCTCGGCGTCGTGGGCAGCGGCGGCGAGGGCCGCGAGGGCCGGCTCACCGCCGGCCGGGGGCTCCTTCAGGGTGGTCAGGCCCCAGCCGTACGGGAACTGCGGGTCATAGGCGGCGTCCCCCACGTTGATTGGGAGCTGGGCCTCCGACTTCGGCCAGGTCACCGGGGACTGTCCGGTGAAGGCCCGCCTGCCGTAGAGGACGTCGGCGACGCCGTCGCCCTCGGAGCCCGGCAGCCAGGAGGCCACCAGTGCGTCGATCTTCGCGAGCCGGTCGCCGATGAGCTGGGGGCGTCCGGAGACGATGAGCACGGCGCACTTCATGGCGGCGCAGACCTTGTCGACCGCAGCCCGGTCGGCGGCCGTCAGTTCCAGGTCGTGCCCGTTGCCGACGTCGCCGATGCCTTCGGCGTACGGGGTTTCGCCGACGACGACCACGCCCACGTCGTGACCGTCCGTGGCGGCGGAGGCGTCCTGGGAGAACGTCACGGACTCGGGGGTCCGCGCCGCCTTTCGCATGCCGTCCAGGATCGTCGTGCCGGTGGTGGTCTCCCCGGAGGCCCCCTGCCAGCTGGTGGTCCAGCCGCCGGTCTGGCTGCCGATGTCATCGGCGTTGGACCCGGCGACGTACACCTTCTGGCTGGGTTCGAGGGGGAGAACCGCTCCGTCGTTCTTCAGCAGCACCTGGGACTTGGCCACCGCCTCGCGGGCCACCGCGCGGTGCTCGGCCGAGCCGACCATGTCCAGATGGGTGGTGTCCGCGTACGGCTTCTCGAAGAGGCCGAGGCGGAACTTCTGGGTGAGGATGCGGGCGACGGCGTCGTCGATCCGCGCCTCGGTGACGCGGCCCGCGACCACCTCGCCCTTCAGGGTCTCCGTGAAGTCCTGGTACGCGGTCGGGACCATGATCATGTCGAGTCCGGCGTTGACCGACGTGACGACGTCACTGGCGTAGTCACCGGGAATCTGGTCGATGGCCTGCCAGTCGCTGATGACGAAGCCCTCGAATCCCATCCGGTCCTTGAGGACGCCGTTGATCATCTCGGCGTTGGCGTGCATCTTCACCGGGCCCTTGCCGTCGCCCAGGACGTCCAGCGAGGAGTACGAGGGCATGACCGTGCCGACGCCCCGCTTCACCGACTCCTCGAACGGTGACAGGTGTACGGCCTCCAGCTCCTCGCGCGTGACGTGGGTGACGCCCTGGTCGACCGTGTACGAGCCGGTGGTGGAGGAGCCGTACGCGGTGCCGCCGTCGCCGACGAAGTGCTTGGCGCTGCCCAGCACCTTGTCGGCGCGGTGCAGGTCCTTGCCGGACGGACTGCCCTGCATGCCCTGGATGACCGTCTCCATGGCCTCGACCAGGGCGGGGTCCTCGCCGAACGCCTCGTAGGAGCGGCCCCAGCGTTCGTCGCGGGTGACGCAGACGCAGGGGGCGAAGGCCCACGGGACGCCGGTGGCGCGGGCTTCCTTCGCCGTGATCGCGCCGGTCCGCTCCGCGCTCTTCGGGTCGCGGCCCGCGCCGATGCCGATGTTGTGCGGCATGATCGTCGCGCCGACCACGTTGTTGTGCCCGTGCACCGCGTCCACGCCGTAGATCAGCGGGATCTGGAAGCGGGTGGTCCGGGTGCGCAGCTGGTAGGCGTCGGTCATCTTCGCCCAGGCGGCCGCCGTGTTGGGGGTGGGGGCCGAGCCGCCGCCGGAGAGCAGCGAGCCGAGGCCGTGGGCGGCGATGTCGCCGGGGGCGCGGAGCGCGTTGCGCTCGGCCTGGGTCATCTGGCCGGCCTTCTCGGCGAGCGACATGCGCCCCAGCAGATCCGCCACCCGCTGCTTCACGGGCAGGTTCGCGTTCTGGTACGGAAGTCCGTGGGCGTCGATGACGACCTGCGGGTTCTCCTCGGGGGCCGTGGCGCCGGTGACGGTCAGCTCCAGCGGAATCGTCTTCGCCACGGCGGGCTTCGACGCCTTCGCCGTGCGGACGGTCACCTTGTGGGTGGTTCCGGAGGCGGTGCCCGCGGGGAAGGTGTGGCTGCCGGTGACCGGGGTGTAGTCCTTCCCGGCCCCGGCGGTGCCGCCCTTCGTGGTGTACGTGACGGTGACGGGCTCCTCGGTGGGCACGGAGCCGGTGGTGGTCACGGAGAGGCCGACTTCCGCGCTGTCGCCGTTCTTCACCGGGTGGACCGCCGTGTCGGTGACGACGCCCGGGGTGGGGGCCGGGTCCGCCGCCGCCGCGAGGCCGGTGGGCGGGCCGGCGAGCAGGGTGGCCAGCACGGCCCCGGCGGCGAGAGCGGCCGTCACGGGTCCCGCTCCGTCCTTTCGGAGCCGGGGCCGGGGCTGGGGCCGGGAGCGGGGGTGCGGTGTGCGGGGGTGCGGCGTGCGGGGCATGGGGGCGCTCTCTCTTCCTGCGGTCGAGGCCGGCCCCCGTGCACGATCGCGATCCGGCCCGGGAATTCGATCAGGAGCGGGACGGCGTGGGTGATGAACACGACCGAGGAGTTCGGCTGTTCCCTCGACCGGACGAGCCGTCGCGGGATCTGCCGCCGCATGACGGCATCGAGCGCGGGGCCGTCGGTACTTCGCGACACTTCGCGGCACTTCGCGACACTTCGCGTCGAGACCGGTCCGGCTCCGTCAGCCCACCGGGCAGGGAGGGTTGAATGCTCCGTCTCGAACGCGTGGGAGCCGCCGCCCGGTGACGGGCGGCGGCTCCCACGAGCGATGCGGACCGGACTGGTCCGGGGTCCGGTCGAATCGGGGTCCGGTCGAATCGGGCCAGGTCGGAGCGGGTTGGGTCGGGGGCAGGGCCGGTCGGGCTACTCCGTCGGCTCGACGCCCGCGCGCAGCAGTCCGTAGGTGTACGCGTCCTCCAGCGCCTGCCAGGAGGCGGCGATGACGTTCTCGGCGACCCCCACGGTCGCCCAGTCGCCGGTGCCGTCGCCCGTGGTGATGAGCACGCGGGTGGTGGACTCGGTGCCCGTGCGGCCCTCCAGGATGCGCACCTTGTAGTCGACCAGCTCCAGCTTGGCGAGCTGCGGGTAGATCCGCTCCAGGGCGACGCGCAGGGCCCGGTCCAGGGCGTTGACCGGGCCGTTGCCCTCGGCGGTGGCGACGATCCGCTCGCCCTTGGCCCAGAGCTTCACGGTGGCCTCGTTGGCGTGGGTGCCGTCGGGGCGGTCCTCGACGATCGCCCGCCAGGACTCCGTACGGAAGTAGCGCCGGGCCCGGCCCTCGACCTCGCCGCGCAGCAGCAGCTCGAAGGAGGCGTCGGCGGCCTCGTAGGTGTAGCCCTGGAGTTCGCGCTCCTTGACCCGCTCCACGACGCGGCCGACCAGGGCGCGGTCGTCACCGAGGTCGATGCCGAGCTCCTTGCCCTTCAGCTCGATGGAGGCGCGGCCCGCCATGTCGGAGACCAGCATCCGCATGGTGTTGCCGACCAGCTCGGGGTCGATGTGCTGGTAGAGGTCGGGGTCGACCTTGATCGCGGAGGCGTGCAGCCCGGCCTTGTGGGCGAAGGCCGAGACGCCCACGTACGGCTGGTGGGTGGAGGGGGTGAGGTTGACGACCTCGGCGATGGCGTGCGAGATGCGGGTCATCTCGGCGAGCGCGCCCTCGGGCAGCACCTTCATGCCGTACTTGAGTTCCAGGGCGGCGACGACGGGGAAGAGGTTGGCGTTGCCGACCCTCTCGCCGTAGCCGTTGGCCGTGCACTGGACGTGGGTGGCGCCGGCGTCCACGGCGGCCAGGGTGTTGGCGACGGCGCAGCCGGTGTCGTCCTGGGCGTGGATGCCGAGGCGGGCGCCGGTGTCGGCGACGACCGTGGAGACGACGGCCTGGACCTGGGCGGGGAGCATGCCGCCGTTGGTGTCGCAGAGGATGACGACCTCGGCGCCCGCCTCGTACGCGGTGCGGACCACGGACTTGGCGTACTCGGCGTTGGCGCGGTAGCCGTCGAAGAAGTGCTCGCAGTCCACGAAGACCCGGCGGCCCTGCTCGCGGAGGTGGGAGACGGTGTCGCGGACCATCTCCAGGTTCTCCTCCAGGGTGGTGCGCAGGGCCAGCTCGACGTGCCGGTCGTGTGCCTTGGCCACCAGGGTGATCACCGGGGCGCCGGAGGTCAGGAGCGCCTTGACCTGGGGGTCCTCGGCCGCGCTGCCGCCGGCCCTGCGGGTCGCGCCGAACGCCACGAGCTGGGCGTTCTCGAACGTGATCTCCTGCTGGGCGCGGGCGAAGAACTCCGTGTCACGCGGGTTGGCCCCCGGCCAGCCGCCCTCGATGTACCCCACACCGAAGGTGTCCAGATGACGGGCGATGGTCAGCTTGTCGGCGACCGTCAGGTTGATGCCCTCACGCTGAGCACCGTCGCGCAGTGTGGTGTCGAAGACATGGAAACTGTCGTCGGTGGCGTTGGCCTTGGTGGTCATGCTGATCTGACTCCTGTCGGATGAGTGGATCCGGACGGTCTGGGCCTGTTTCGGGGAACCCGGAACAGGCCCCAGCTCCACTTGCCCCCATCATCCCGCGCGCCTCGCCCCGGCCCGGGTGCGGGCCGGAAAACGAAAAAACCCCTCGCGGGTGCGAGAGGTCTGCGCGCGGGTCTGGGGCACGATGGCCGCGCCGTACGGGGTGGTACGGGGCGGTCACTGCGGACCGGCGCGCCTGCTGCCAATAATCATGACGAACGAGGACACGGCAGCAGTCTCGCACAGCGACGGCCCCGTGACTGCGGCGTCTCAGGATGCGGGCGTGATGCTGATCGCGCCGCTCAGTGAGCCCCCGGCGTCCGGCGTCAGCGTCTCGTCGAGGAACTCCGCCGCCTGCGCCACCACCTGTTCGCGCCCCGTCCCCGGGATGCCGACCGTCACATGGATGCTGAACCCGTCGAGCAGCGCCCGCAGCCGGGTGGCGAACCGGTCGGCGTCCACCGGCCGGAACTCGCCGCGCGAGACCCCCTCGGCGAGCAGCGCCACCAGGTCACGGTGCCAGACCCCCTCGATCGCGGCCTGCCGGGAGCGGGCGTCGTCGTCGGCGTTCTGCGAGCGGCCCCAGACCTCCAGCCAGAGCGTCCAGTGGGGGTCGCGGTGCCCGGCCGGCAGGTAGAGGTCGATGTACGCGTCCAGCCGCTCGCGGGCGGTCCCCGGCCGGGCGAGCAGGGCACCGCGCTCGGCCCCGAGGCGCCGCTCGCTCCACTCCAGGGTCTGGAGGAGCAGTTCGTCCTTGGTGCGGAAGTAGTAGAGGAGGTGCCCGCTGCTCATCCCCACCTCCCGCCCCAGCCCGGCCATGGTCAGCCCGTCGAGCCCGCGCTCGGCGACGGTGGCCATGGCGGCGGCGAGGACGTCCTCGCGGGGCGGGGCGGCGTGATGGGTGCGACGGGGGGCACGGGTCATGGGTTCGCTCGGACCTTCGGCTGCTGCTGGGTGATGCAGTGGATGCCTCCACCGCCGGCGAAGATCGTACGGGCGTCGACGAGGGCCACCGTACGGTCCGGGAAGAGGCCCCGGAAGATCGCGGCGGCCTCTTCGTCGCGCGGGTCGTCGAAGGCGCAGAGGATCACGGCGTCGTTGCAGAGGTAGTGGTTGATGTAGGAGTAGTCGACCCATTCCCCGTCCTCGTCGCGGAGGACGGTGGGCGCGGGCACCTCGACGACCTCCAGAGGGCGCCCCCTGGCGTCGGTGGCGGCCCGGAGGATCGCCAGGGTCTCCCGGGTGACCTCGTGGTCGGGGTGGGCCGGGTCCGGCTGGACGTGGGCGAGCACGGTGCCCGGGCGGGCGAAGGCGGCGACGATGTCGACATGGCCGAGCGTGCCGTACGTCCCGTAGTCGCCGGTCAGCCCTCGGGGCAGCCAGATGGCCTTCTCGGTGCCGAGGCGGGCGTGGACCTCCGCCTCGACCTGCTCCCTGCTCCAGCCGGGGTTGCGCTCCTCGCCGAGCTGGACGGTCTCGGTGAGGAGGACGGTGCCCTCGCCGTCCACGTGGATCGCGCCGCCCTCGTTGACGAGCGGGGAGCTGTGGGCGGGGGCTCCGGCCAGCTCGGCGACGGCCCGGGCGATGTGCTGGTCGTGCTCCCAGCGGGCCCAGCCCTGGGCGCCCCAGCCGTTGAACGTCCAGTCGACGGCGGCGAGCGTCCGGCCGTCGGTGACGAAGGTGGGGCCGATGTCCCGCATCCAGGCGTCGTCGAGTGGCCGCACGACCAGCTCCACGTCCGGCCCCAGCAGCGCCGCCGCCCCCTTCTCCTGGCCGGGGCCGACGACCACCGTGACCGGCTCGAAGCGGCGTACGGCCCGGGCGACGGCGGCCCAGGCGCGGCGGGCCTCGGCCAGCTCGGCGTCGGAGGCGAAGGTGGGATTGGGCCCCGGCCAGGCCATCCAGGTGCGCTCGTGGGGGGCCCACTCGGGGGGCATGCGGAAGGGGGCGGGGGTGACGGGCATGGGGGCTCCTGGTCGAGGGTTTAGAGTGTCACTCTAACGCTGATCCGGAGCGACAGGGAAGTTTCATCCAACCCTTTTAGAGCGGTGCTCTATCCCCCGGGCAGGAAAAAGGCCGCACCGGCGCGAAGGCGGGTGCGGCCCGGTCCCCCGGCGGGCGCCCTGAGCGCTGTCCCGCGATTCCCGGCGGGCGCGCGAAGACAGCCCTTAGCCGAGCGGGTGCATCCAGCCGTGGGTGTCCTCGACGACGCCGCGCTGGATGTCGAGAAGACGCTCCCGGAGCCTCATGGTGACCTCGCCGGGCTCGCCGTCGCCCTGGGTCCACTCGCCGCCCTCGGACTTCACCAGGCCGACGGGGGTGATGACGGCGGCCGTGCCGCAGGCGAAGACCTCGACGAGGGTGCCCTTCGCCGTGTCGTCGCGCCACTGGTCGATGGAGATCCGGCCCTCCTCGGAGCCGTGACCGAGGTCGCGGGCGACCTTGAGGAGGGAGTCGCGGGTGATGCCGGCGAGCAGTGAGCCCGTGAGGGACGGGGTGACGATCTTCTTCGAGCCGTCCTCCTGGGCGTACACGAAGTAGAGGTTCATGCCGCCGAGCTCCTCGACCCACTTGTGCTCGACCGCGTCGAGGTAGGCGACCTGGGCGCAGCCGTGTGCGGCGGCCTCGGCCTGGGCGAGGAGGGAGGCGGCGTAGTTGCCGCCGGTCTTGGCGTCGCCCACGCCGCCGGGGACGGCGCGGACGCGGTTCTCCGAGAGCCAGATGGAGACCGGCTTCACACCGCCGGGGAAGTAGGCGCCGGCGGGCGAGGCGATGACCAGGAAGAGGTACTCGTTGGCCGGCTTCACGCCGAGGCCGACCTCGGTGGCGATCATGAAGGGGCGCAGGTAGAGCGACTCCTCGCCGCCGTGGGCCGGGACCCACGCCTTGTCCTGCTGCACCAGCGCGTCGCACGCCGCGATGAACGTCTCGACGGGCAGCTCGGGCATGGCCAGGCGCGCGGCCGAGCGCTGGAAGCGGCGGGCGTTGGCGTCGGGGCGGAAGGAGGCGACCGTGCCGTCGGGCTGGCGGTAGGCCTTGAGACCCTCGAAGATCTCCTGCGCGTAGTGCAGGGTCATGTTGGCCGGGTCCATCGACAGCGGGCCGTAGGGGACCAGCTGGGCGTCGTGCCAGCCCCGGCCCTCGGTCCAGCGGATGGTCACCATGTGATCGGTGAAGTGCCGGCCGAATCCGGGGTTGGCCAGGATCGCCTCGCGCTCCGCGTCGGACAGCGGGTTCGAGGAGGGCTTGAGCTCGATCGTGGGCGTCGTCATGAGTGCGTGTCCTTCACCGGTCTTGTGTGTGATGGACCGCGCTCACGCCTGTTCGTGCCCGACGCTTTTCGGTCAGGTCCTAGGACGTCCGAGCTTTACCGCGAGCCACGGCCCCGCGTTCGATTATCACTTGCGGGGGGCCGTGCACGAAATGGTGTGAATGCGGTCCAGGGATCGATGGTGGCACCCGGGGGCCGCACACGTGAAGCCGCCGGGCGCTGAGTGCGACCCGGCGGCTTCGAAGTGGAGTCGTCGGGTCAGCCCGCTACGCGTACCGCGAGGGCGTCGCCGATCTCGTCGGTCGTACGCGTGGCGGCCTCTTCGCGCTCCGCGAGGTCGGCGGAGACGGCGTCCTCGATGCGCGCGGCCTCGGTCTCGTAGCCGAGGTGGCGCAGCAGGAGGGCGACGGAGAGGACCGTGGCGGTCGGGTCGGCCTTGCCCTGCCCCGCGATGTCGGGGGCGGAGCCGTGGACCGGCTCGAACATCGACGGGAACGCGCCCGTCGGGTTGATGTTGCCGGAGGCGGCCAGGCCGATACCGCCGGAGACGGCGGCGGCGAGGTCGGTCAGGATGTCGCCGAAGAGGTTGTCGGTGACGATGACGTCGAAGCGCTCCGGCTGGGTGACGAAGAAGATCGTCGCGGCGTCGACGTGCAGATAGTCGGTGCTGACCTGCGGATACTCGGCGGCGACCCGGTCGAAGGTGTTCTTCCACAGGTGGCCGGCGTAGACGAGGACGTTGTTCTTGTGGACCAGCGTCAGCTTCTTGCGCGGGCGGGCCGCCGCACGCTCGAAGGCGTCCCGGACCACGCGCTCGACGCCGTACGCCGTGTTGAGGCTGACCTCGGTGGCGACCTCGGCGGGGGTGCCGGTGCGCAGCGAACCGCCGTTGCCGGTGTACGGGCCCTCGGTGCCCTCGCGGACGACGACGAAGTCGATGTCGGGGCGGCCGGCGAGCGGGGTCGCGGTGTTCGGGAAGAGCTTGGAGGGCCGCAGGTTGATGAAGTGGTCGAACGCGAAACGCAGCTTCAGCAGCAGCCCGCGCTCCAGGACGCCGGACGGCACGGAGGGGTCACCGATCGCGCCGAGGAGGATGGCGTCGTGGTTCTTTAGGGCTTCCAGCTCCGCGTCCGGGAGGGTGTCGCCGGTGCGGTGCCAGCGCTGGGCGCCGAGGTCGTACTCCTTGGTCTCCAGCTTCACATCCTGCGGGAGGACAGCGTTGAGGACCTTGAGGCCCTGGGCCACGACTTCCTGGCCGATTCCGTCACCGGGGATCACTGCGAGATCGATGCTGCGAGACATGCCGGAAGCCTAACGGTGCGTCCCACCCCATGACATCAGGCGTCCACCATACGGACGACCGCAAGGGTGTTCGGGGCGTTCGGGGTGGGGTCGAGTGGTACGCGGACGGCTCAGCGCGGACGGCTCAGTGGCCGGTCGAACCGCCGTTGTCGCGGCGGTCCAGGGCGCGCTGGAGAGCGGCGGCGGCGTTCTTGCGGTCCGACTCGGACGGACGGGGGGCGTGACGGACGCGACGGGCGGTGGTGGTGGCCATGATGGATCGACTCCTTGAGATCGCATGGATGCCGGGGGCAGGCCGCACATCGCGGTGCGGCGCCGAGGCCGGGCCGGGATCGGATTTCGAGGTGCCGGAAGGAGCGGGGGGCGTACGCCGCAGGGGGTTACCTGCTTCGGGGCGTGCACCCGCAACCGCCACAGTCGCTCGATCGAGCGATTCGTTCGGCTCCTACCAAGTTAGGACAGGGGAGCCGTCCTGTCTCCACAGTTACTCGGACTTCCTACTATCTGAGACGGCCGCCTTCGCGCGCTCCGCCCGCAGCTCCCGGATCAGCGCCTGCACCACGCGCGATCGTGCCTGCTCAGGGGTGGTGACATAGCCCACCCGACGGGTGGGACGGTCAGGTCCCAGAGCAGTGATCTCCGTTCCGTCGGGTGCTCCGTACAGGGACAGACCGGGCATGATCGCCATGCCGAGGCCACGGGACACCATCAAGAGCACCGCCCCGTCGTCCTCGGCCTCGACCGTCGCCCGGGGGATCCAGTCCTGGGCCGCCCACCAGTCGCGGGTGTACGAGGTGCAGTTCTCGGCCCAGTCGACCAGGGGCAGGGTGCGGGGCGTCGCGTGGCCGGCCGGGTGCACCAAGGCGTACTCCTCCTCCAGCAGTACGCCGCCGACCAGCCCCGGCGGTACCGGCGAGGCGGCCCCGAGCGTCGCGAGGGCCAGGTCCGCCCGGCCGTCCAGCACCTCGCCGACCGTGCCCCGGCCCACCTCGCGGACCATCCGGACCACCGGCTCGATCCCGGGATGGCGGGCGGTGAGCCGCGCCAGCACCGGTGGCAGCAGATGCAGGGCGGCGCTGCGGAAAGCGGCGATCCGCAGCGGGCCGCTCACCACGTCCGCACCGCCGGACGCACCACCGGACGCGGCGGCGGCCCCGCGGGCCTCGGCGCCCAGCACGTCGAGCAGCCGCAGGACGCGCCGGGCGTGCCCGGCGGCCACGTCACCGGCCGGCGTGGGCGCCGCCCCGAGCCGCCCGCGCTCGAAGAGCACCGCGCCGATCTTGCGCTCGCTGGCACGAACGGAGTGGGACACGGCGGACTGCGTCATGCCAAGGGTCCGGGCGGCGGCCGAGAATCCGCGCGCTTCCGCGACGGCGGCGATGACGCGGAGTTCCTGCGGGAGGAGGTCGTTCATCGCGCCACCCGGCGCCGGCCCTGGACCCCACGGGGTCCCTCGGCCGGACCCGATACATGAAAGCTGCTCATGGAAACGATTCTTCCATCGACGCCACCCCCTGCCCGACCACCGTGCTCCCTCCTAGCCTCAGCGGCATGACGACACAGCGCACCGCCCGCGCCTTCCACCTCGCCGCCCGCCCGCACGGCTTCCCGACAGCGGACCTCTTCGCCGTCGACGAGTCGCCCGTGCCGGAACCGGCTCCCGGTACGGCGGTGGTGGAGAACCTCTACCTCTCGGTCGACCCGTACCACCGCGAGGAGATGGACGGCGGCTGGGAGCTGGGGGTCCCGTTGGAGGGCCGTGCCCTCGGCCGGGTGACGGCCTCCCGGGCCCCCGGCCTCGCGGAGGGCGACCTCGTCCTGCACCGCGCGGGCTGGCGGACCCATGCCCTGGTAACACCCGGTGGACGCGGAACGCGTCCGGTGCCCGCGTACGAGGGGGTCCCGCTCACCGCCCACCTCTCGATACTCGGCGGCACCGGGCTCACGGCCTATGTGGCACTCACCCGGACGCTGGAGTTCCGGGCCGGTCAGGACCTCTTCGTCTCGGCGGCGGCGGGCGGCGTCGGCACCGCGGTGGGGCGGATCGCTCGACTGCTCGGCGCCGGACGCCTGATCGGGAGTGCGGGAACACCCGCGAAGGTCGCCCGGCTGACCGCGGAACTCGGATTCGACGCCGCCTTCGACTACCACGACGGCCCGGTCGGCGCACTGCTGGCGCAAGCGGCCCCGGACGGCATCGACGCCTATGTCGACAACGTCGGCGGGGACCATCTGGAGGGCGCGATCTCGGCCCTCCGCGAACATGGGCGGATCGCCTGGGTCGGCGCCATCTCGCAGTACCACTCCGCGCACGAGCCGCCCGCCGCTCCGCGCAACCTCTTCGACATCGTGGACAAGAGCCTGCGCCTGGAAGGGGTGTTGGTGCGCAACCACCCGGACGCGCAGGCGGAGTTGGACGCGCTGGTGGTGCCGCGTCTGCGCAGTGGGCTGGTCGTGCCCGACGTCACCGTCGTGGACGGTTTCGAGCGGACGGTGGACGGGTTCCTCGGGATGCTGCGGGGCGAGAACACCGGCAAGATGCTGATCCGGATCGCCGACTGAGACCCGCCCCGTCCGTCACAGCAGGTCGCCCTCCCTCCAGTCGAACTGGAGCGGGTGGCCGGTCGCGGGCAGAGCGCCTCCGGCCGCGGGGCGGACGTAGGTGGCCCCCTCCTCCTCGGGCAGCGGGACGGGGCCGGCCGGGCCGAGGGCGGCGAGCCTGCCGGGCCAGACCTGCCAGCCGCGCGACGCGTAGAGCGCGGCGCCGGCGGCGGAGGCGGACAGGGCCCCGAAGTCGTAGGCCGTGTCGATGACGTGTTCCAGCTCGGCCATCACCCGGTGGCCGAGGCCCGCGCGGCGGTGGTCGGCGCGGACGGCGACGGCCTCGACGTATCCGGCGCGGTAGGAGCGGTCCGCGTGCAGGACCCGGCGCTGGACGACGCTGCCGTGGGCGATCGGGCGGTCGTCCGCGTCGCACAGCAGGGCGTGGAGGCCGCCGAGGGAGTGCTCCCAGTCCTCGTCGCTGAAGTTGCCGTCGAAGGCGGTGTCGAGCAGCTCGCGGATGCGGTCCCGTTCGACTGCGGTGAGCTCATGGGTGTGGGCGATGCGCGGTACGGGAGAGCGGTCCATGCCCGTCAGCCTGCCAGCCGCCCCGGCCCGCCCGACACCGAATTGCGCCGCCACGCCACGCACAGGCCCGCCCGGACCGGGGTGCGCGGGGGTCCGGACGGGCGGGGGCCGTGGCCGCGGCGGTGACCGTTGCCGTAGCGGTGACCGTTGCCGTGGCGGTGACCGTTGCCGTGGCGGCAGCGGTGGCGGTGACCGTTGCCGTTGCCGTTGCCGTGGCGGCTCAGTACACCGTCACGCCGTACGCGGAGAGCGCCTCGGTGACCGGCTGGTGGATGGCCGAGCCCGCGGTGCCCGAGCAGCCGGAGCTGCCGGAGTGGATGCCGAGGGCGACGGATCCGGCGAAGTGCGCGCCGCCGCTGTCGCCGCCGGCCGAGCAGGCGGTGGTGCGGACCATGTTGTAGACGGGCCCGTCGCCGTAGTTGACGGTGACGTTGACGGCGGTGACCGTGCCGGAGGTCACCTTCGTCGTGGATCCGCTCTTCCTGATCGCCTGGCCGACGACGGCGTTGGCGGCGGAGGAGATGTCCTGGGTGGAGCCGTTGTACAGGTCGACGGTCCCGGCGGGCGAGGAGCCGTTCGTGTAGCGGACGATGCCGTAGTCGTTGGTCGGGAAGCTGGTGCCCTCCCGGACACCGACGACCGAACCGCCCGAGCTGGCCGACCAGTTGGCGGAGATGTTGGTGCAGTGTCCGGCGGTCACGAAGTAGCGGGCCCCGCCCTTGGTGACGTTGAAGGCCGCCGAGCAGCGGCTGCCGCCGCCGTAGATCGCTCCGCCGCCCAGCACCTCGCGGTGGAAGACGCCCGGTACGCGCTTGATGTCGACCGCGCCGTCGAGCCGTTCCGCGACGGCTTCGAGGCGGGCCATGTCCCGTGCGGAGACGGAGGAGTCGGCCTCGACGGCGACCCGGTTGGTGCGCGGGTCGACGCCCCAGGAGGTGCCGGTGATCTTGGCCTCGGCCTCCAGGGTCTCCATCGCGGCGTCCAGCTGGGCGGCGCTGCGGGCCACCCGGCGGACGGTGGCCCCGGCGGCGCGGGCCTGCTTCTCGGCCCGGTCGGTGGTGACGGTGACGACCAGCTTCCCGGTCTTCGCGTCGAGGTAGGTGCCGGCGGTGGCGGCCCCGAGCTGCCGCTCGACGGCGGCGTCGAGTGCGTACGCGGAGGGGGCGGGGACCGCCGAGGGAACGGGCGCCGCCGGGGTGTCGGCGGCAGTGGAGGGGGCGGCTCCGAGTCCGAGGGCGCCGGCGACGAGCAGCAGGGAAACACCGAGGCGCGCGCGGGAGTTGCGTCTCATGGGGGGAGCTCCTTCTGGGTGACGTGTGGGGGACGTACCGAGAAGGAATTTGACATGCTCATTACCTAGTCCACAAGACCGCGTGCCCGGGGCGCCGGAGGTCGGACAGCTGGTCCCGCTCAGCGGACACTGACCGGGACCGGTCCCGCGCCTGTCCGAAGCCCCGCTTCCCCCGCGTCTCCCCCACCGCGCACACTGCGGCCATGTCCGACACGACGCCCACGCCCCGGCAGTGGTCGCCCATCCATGGCGACCCGTACCGTCCCGCGCCCTACCGCCCCGAGCGGATCGCTCCGGAGGAGTCGCTCGCCCGTGCCGCCCGGCTGCGGGAGCGCATGGACGAGCGCAGGACCGTCCGCGCCTTCTCCCCCGACCCTGTCCCCGAGCAGGTGGTGCGCGACGCCATCGCGTGCGCGGCCACCGCCCCTTCCGGCGCGCACCAGCAGCCGTGGACCTTCGCCCTGGTCAAGGACCCCGAGGTCCGCCGCCGGATCCGGGAGGCCGCCGAGCACGAGGAGAAGGTGAGCTACGACGGGCGGCTCGGCGAGGAGTGGCTCGCGGCGCTGCGCCCGCTGGGCACGGACGCGGTGAAGGCCCATATGACGGACGCGCCGGCCCTGATCGTGGTGTTCCAGCAGCGCTACTGGCTGGGCGAGGACGGCACGAAGCGCAAGCACTACTACGGGGACGAGTCGGTCGGGATCGCGGTGGGCATGCTGCTCACCGCCCTGCACCTGTCCGGTCTCGCCGCGCTGATCCACACCCCGAGCCCGATGCGCTTCCTGGGCGAGGTCCTGAACCGGCCCGAGAACGAGAAGGCGTTCGCCGTGATCCCCGTCGGCTATCCCGCCGACGACTGCGAGGTACCCGACCTGGTGCGCAAGTCGCTGGACCAGGTGCTGGTGGAGATCTGAGAGGACGCCTCACAGAGGGGCCGCCCCCGTACCCATGGAAACCGCCCCCCGGCCGGCAGGGGGGCCGGTCGGGGGGCGGTGCTCTGGAGGGGGCTTCCGTCGCCGGGAGCCTCCGAGTCCGGGGCGTCGTGCTGCGGCGCCCCGGGAGGGCGTCAGCCCTGGTGGGGGTAGGTGTAGTCGGTCGGCGGGACCAGCGTCTCCTTGATGGCCCGGGTCAGGGTCCAGCGCTGGAGGTTCTGCGGGGCGCCCGCCTTGTCGCAGGTGCCCGAGGCACGGCCGCCGCCGAAGGGCTGCTGGCCGACGACGGCGCCGGTGGACTTGTCGTTGATGTAGAAGTTGCCCGCGGCGTAGCGGAGCTTGTCCATCGTGTACGCGGCGGCCGCGCGGTCGCCCGAGATGACCGAGCCGGTCAGCGCGTAGTCGGAGACCGACTCCATCTGCTCCAGCATGGCGTCGTACTGGTCGTCCTCGTAGACGTGGACCGCGAGGATCGGGCCGAAGTACTCGGTCGTGAAGACCTCGCTCTCGGCGTCGGAGCACTCGATGACGGTCGGACGGACGAAGTAGCCCACCGAGTCGTCGTAGGTGCCGCCCGCGACGACGGTGCACGCCGGGTCGGACTTCGCGCGGTCGATCGCGGCCTTGTTCTTGGCGAACGAGCGCTCGTCGATGACGGCTCCGATGAAGTTCGTCAGGTCGGTGACGTCACCCATCGTGATCGAGTCGACCTCGGCCGCGAACTCCTCCTTGAAACCGGAGTTCCAGATGGAGGCCGGGACGTACGCCCGCGAGGACGCGGAGCACTTCTGGCCCTGGAACTCGAAGGAGCCGCGGGTCAGCGCGGTCTTCAGAACGGCGCGGTCGGCGCTGGGGTGCGCGACGACGAAGTCCTTGCCGCCGGTCTCGCCGACGAGCCGCGGGTAGGTGCGGTACTTGGCGATGTTGTTGCCGACCGTCTTCCACAGGTGCTGGAAGGTGGGGGTCGAGCCGGTGAAGTGGATGCCGGCCAGGTCGCGGTGGTTCAGCGCCACCTCGGAGACGGCGATGCCGTCGCCGGTGACCAGGTTGATGACGCCCTTGGGCAGCCCGGCCTCCTCCAGGAGCTGCATCAGCAGCACGGCGGCGTGGGTCTGCGTCGGGGACGGCTTCCACACCACGACGTTGCCCATGAGGGCGGGGGCGGTGGGCAGGTTGCCCGCGATGGCCGTGAAGTTGAACGGCGTGATCGCGTAGACGAAGCCCTCCAGCGGACGGTGGTCCATGCGGTTCCACACGCCCGGGGAGTTCGCCGGGGGCTGCTCGGCGAGGATCTGGCGCGCGTAGTGCACGTTGAAGCGCCAGAAGTCGATGAGCTCGCAGGGGGTGTCGATCTCGGCCTGCTGGGCGGTCTTGGACTGCCCGAGCATGGTGGAGGCGGCCAGCGTCTCGCGCCAGGGGCCGGCCAGCAGCTCCGCGGCGCGCAGGATGATCGCCGCGCGGTCGTCGAAGGCCATCGCGCGCCAGGCCGGAGCGGCGGCCAGGGCCGCGTCGATGGCGTCCTGGGCGTCCTGCTCGGTGGCGCCGGCGAAGGTGCCGATGACGGCCTGGTGGTTGTGCGGCTGTACGACGTTCACACGCTCGCCGCCGCCCATCCGCTTCTCGCCGCCGATGGTCATCGGCAGGTCGATCGGGTTGTCGGCGAGCTCCTTGAGCTTCACCTCCAGGCGGGCGCGCTCCGGGGAGCCCGGGGCGTAGGAGTGAACCGGCTCGTTGACCGGCGCGGGGACCTGGGTGACGGCGTCCATGGTTGCCTTGTCTCCTTGGTGTCGGCGGGGATGGGTGTGTCGGCCGTGGCCGGTTCAGCCCCGGGTCGGGGCCGGGCGCTCAGTGCCTGTCGAAGGTCACCCGACAGGCGCTCAGCCCTTGGTGAGGATCGAGCGGCCGAAGAACAGCAGGTTGGCCGGCTTCTCCGCGAGGCGGCGCATGAAGTATCCGTACCAGTCGGTGCCGTACGCCGTGTAGACCCGCATCCGGTGGCCCTCGGCCGCGAGCCGGACGTGCTCGTCGCTGCGGATGCCGTACAGCATCTGGAACTCGTACTCATCCAGTTTGCGCCCGGCCTGGCGGCCCAGCTCCTGGGCGATGGCGATGAGACGGGGATCGTGGGACCCGATCATCGGGTAGCCCTCGCCCTCCATCAGGATCCGGGTGACGCGGACGTACGCCTTGTCGATCTCGGCCTTGTCCTGGTACGCGACGGAGGCGGGCTCCTTGTAGGCGCCCTTCACGATGCGTACGCGGCTGCCCGCGGCGGCGAGCCTGCGCGCGTCGTCCTCGGTGCGGAACAGGTAGGACTGGATGACGCAGCCGGTCTCCGGGAAGTCCTTCCGCAGCTCCTCGTGGATGGCGAACATCGAGTCGAGGGTGGTGTGGTCCTCGGCGTCCAGGGTGACCGTGGTGCCGATGGCGGCCGCCGCCTCGACGACCGGGCGCACGTTGGCGAGGGCCAGCTCGTGGCCGTTCTCCAGCGCTTGGCCGAACATCGACAGCTTGACGGACATCTCGGCGCGGGTGCCCAGGCCGAGGTCCTTCAGACGCCCGACGAGCTCCAGGTACGCGTCACGGGCGGCCTCGGCCTGCGCGGGCGTGGTGATGTCCTCGCCGACGACGTCGAGCGTGACCTCCAGGCCCTTGTCCGCGGCGTCCTCCACGATCGGCACGACCTGGTCGACGGTCTCCCCGGCGATGAAGCGGTCGACGACCTGCTTGGTGCCGGGCGCGGCCGAGACGAACCGGCGCATCTTGTCGCTGCGCGATGCGGCGAGAATCACGGGACCCAGCACGGGGCACCTCCACGAATGTACGGACGAAGGGCCGTAACGGTACGAACGTGAGCGGACCGGTACGGCACGGATAACCACTGTGAAATCTAGGTACCCCGTGCGGGCTGTGCCATCGACACCTGTCACGCATCCGTGGCCGCCATCTCAGACATCTGTCTGAAGAAGGGCGCGAAGGGGTGCAGAATGGCGGAGTGACAGGCGACTACCAGGAACTGGTCGACGAGATCTCGGCCCTCCTCGGCGCCCCGGCCACCCTGGAGAACCGGGATTTCGGCCTGGTCGCCTTCGGAGCCCACGACAGCGACGACGACTCCGCGATGGACCCGGTCCGCACCCGGTCGATCCTGACCCGGCGCTCCACGCCCGCCGTGCGCGCCTGGTTCGAGGGGTTCGGCATCACCCGGGCGACCGGCCCCGTCCGGATCCCCGCCGCCCCCGAGGCCGGGGTGTTCCGGGACCGCATCTGCCTTCCCGTACGCCATCGGGGTGTCGTCCTCGGTTACGTCTGGCTCCTCGACGCCGACCCCGGTCCGGCCGACGAGCAGCTGACCGCCGCGATGGAGGTCGCCGCCCGGATCGGGGCGCTGCTCTCCGACGAGGCGCGGGCGGGCGCCGACCTGTCGCGGGAGTTCGGCGCGGTGCTCACGGCGGGCCCCGGCCGGCAGCGCGACACCGCCGTCGCCGCGCTGGGCGAGGCGCTGGGGCCGGACGCGGAGGGGCTGCACACGGTGGTCTGCGTGACCCCGTGGGCGGACGACACGCCCTCGGTACGGGGGGTGGGCTCGGCGGCCGCCCTGGCGGCGGTCGCCGCGCCGGGGGGAGCCGGGCCGCTGTCGCTGGCGGCGCTCGTCCGGCTGCGCGCGCCGGACCGCCTCGACCCGGCCCTGAGCGCCGCGGACCGGTTGCGCACCGATGCAGGCCCGGCCGCGACCGGGGGGATCGCCACGCCGCGCAGGGGCCTGGACGAGCTGCCGGTCTCCTGGCGCGAGGCCACGGCGGCGGCCCGCGCGGCACGGGCCGAGACCCGCCTCGGCCCGGTCGCCCGGTGGTCGGCGATCGGCCCGTACCGTCTGCTGACCGCCCTCCCGGGCACCGGCGACGCCCCCGGGGACCCCGTGGTCGCCCCGCTGCTGACCTCGCCGCACCGGGAGCTGGCGCACACCGCCGAGGTGTTCCTGGACTGCGCGGGCCAGGCGGGCCGGACGGCCGCCGCGCTGGGCATCCACCGCCAGACGCTGTACTACCGGCTCTCCCGGATCCAGCAGATCACCGGCCTCGACCTGAACGACGGCGAGGACCGGCTGCTGCTGCACATGGCGGTGAAGCGGGCCCGGCTGTAGGAACAGCGGGCGGGCCCGGGCCCGGTCGGAGGAGCATCGGGCGGACCCGGTCGGAGGGGCATGGGGCGGACCCGGCTGGAGGAGCGTCGGGCGGACCCGGCTGGAGGAGCGTCCGGAAGGCCGGTCCTTCACTTGCCGAAGCGGCGGTCCCGGTTCGCGTACGAGCGCAGTGCGCGCAGGAAGTCCACGTGCCGGAAGGCCGGCCAGTAGCAGTCCACCCAGTGCATCTCGGCGTAGGCGGACTGCCAGAGGAGGAAGCCGGACAGCCGCTGCTCCCCGGAGGTGCGGATGATGAAGTCGGTGTGGTCGGCGACGGGCGAGTAGAGGTGCCGGGAGATGTCGTCGATCCCGAAGCGGGCGACCAGTTCGGCCGGGTCGCCGCCGGCCGCGATGTGCTCCTCGAAGGCGCTCTTCACGGCGTCGACGATCTCGCGCCGGCCGCCGTAGCCGACCGCCACGTCCACCTTGAGGCCGCCGCGCCCGGTCGTGGCGGCGGTGGCCTCCTTGAACACCCGGGCGCTGGCGCCGGGCAGCATGTCGAGCGAGCCGATCGCCCGGACCTCCCAGTCGCGGCCCTCGGCGGTGATGTCCCGGACGGTCTCCTCGATGACCTCGATGAGCGGGCCCAGTTCTTCGGCGGGGCGGCCCAGGTTGTCGTCGGAGAGCATGAAGAGGGTCACGTGCTCGATCCCGGCGGCCGTGCACCAGCCCAGGAACGTGGTGACCTTGGCGCCGCCCGCCCGGTAACCCTCCCGGACGTCCGTGTGCCCGGCCTTCCGGGCCCAGCGCCGGTTGCCGTCGACCATGATCCCGACGTGCTGGGGGCGCGGCAGGCCCACCAGGGTGGCGGCGAGCCGGCGCTCGTACACCGCTTCGATCGGCCGTCGGAGGAACAGGGGAAGCAGCTTCATGGGTCCACTCCATCACAGGACCGCCCGTGCCGGAGGACCCCGCCGACGGTCCCGGACGCCTCCGGCGTGTTCCGGCCGGTCCTCACAACGGGCTGTCCCCGTCGTCCGGTTCGGTGATCGGGCGGTCGCTGACCAGGGCGGCCAGCACCAGCGGCGCGTCGCCGTCGCTGTGCCCCACGGTCAGGGCGATCCACCGGCCGTCGGGGGCGAGGGGCCCCCAGACCACCAGGTCTCCGTACAGATCCTCGGCGAACAGCGCCTCGAACAACGGCTCCACGGCCGCCCCGGCCTCCCATCGCAGCAGCGCCACATGCAGCCGCACCGGCCGGTGCGGGCCCCAGTGGACGCCCAACGCCCCTGCCAGCGCCGCCAGATGCCCCTCGGCGGCCTCCACGGCTTCGTTCCACTCGGGGGCGTACACACCGGTGAGGGAGTGGCCCTCCCAGAGCGGCACGATCCGGAAACCCTCCCCGACGGTGACCGTCCACTCGCCGGTGGCCGGGTCGCCCTCGGCCGCGGTGGGGCCGGCCACCGGTACGGGGGCGGCGAGGAGCCCGGTGACCTCGGCCGCCGCGCGCTCCGCGTCGAACTCCTCCCCCGCGCGGGAGGTCACAGGACCGCCCGGTCCATCGGGCGCGGCAGCGGAGCCAACGCCCCCGCCTCACGCAGCCGCTGGTACACCCGCACCACGCCCACGCTGTCGCCCGGGGCCGCGATGCTCAGCAGCTCCCCGCCGCCCGGGACGGGTTCACGGACCACCTCCAGGCCTTCGGGGACCAGGGCGGCGCGGGCCGGGGAGAGGTAGCCGGTCCGGCCGACGACCGGGTCGCCCACGGAGTAGCCGGCGTCGTCCTCCAGAGCGTCCAGCACGTCGTCGTCGCTCACGTCGCCGAAGTCCGGTTCCCACACTCGGGCGAGGAGCGACAGGAGCGCCTCCTCGGGGACCACGGCCTCGTCCGGGGCATGGAGGATGATCGCGAGCGACTGGAGCAGGAACTCCGGCGCCCCGCCGGCCAGTCCGCTGACCTCCGCCTCCCAGCCGCGCGCCCCGGTGCCGACGAGCCGCAGCCCGGTGCCCGTGAGGTCCGACCAGTCGGCCGCGCTCCGGGCCGTGCGGACCGCGCCGAGCAGGGCGTCCCCGTCGGGGGTGAACGCGGTGGCGGGGCCGTTCCCGTGGACCTGGCTCCAGGCGTCGGCCGCCTGCGGGACCAGCTCGGCGAACCCGTCGAGGGTCCGCAGCCACCGGTCGGCCAGCGCCTCGGCCGACTCCGGCCGGGGACCCCAGAAGCCCCGCACTACACGTCGCATGCTCGTCTCTCCTCCGTCGGCCGGCCCGCTGCGCGCGGTCCCCCCGGCCGGACGGCGGCCGGGGTCACCACGCGTGCAGGCTACAAGGCGCCCCCAGGACGAGGACGGCTTGCGTCCCGGCGCGGCCTACTCGTCGAAGGCCCCCGGCTTCCTGGTGCTGTCGTTGGGCTTCGTCGGGCTGTGGACCACCTTGACCGGCAGCCCTTCGTCCCGGAAGGCCCTGCGGGCGGCCTTGGCCACCTCCGGGTCGGAGAAGTGCCACTCCACGCTCCGGCCACCGGACGCCTCCACCTGGGCGCGGGCCTCGGTGACGAACTTGTCCTTGCCCGAGGGGGTGAGGGCGCCGCTGCCGGACTTGGACAGATAGCTGCCGTAACCGTTCTTGGCCTCCAGGAACGTCTGCCGGGAGGAGTCCCAGCCGTCGTACTCCACCGCCGGCTTGCCCTCCCGGGGGTGCGGCACGACGTACTCCTGGCCCCTGTTGGTGCCGGTCACCTGCTCCTGGTAGCGCAGCCAGGACTCGTTCTTCCAGTTCGGCGCGGGGTTGCGGTCCCGGCTCGCCCAGTAGCCGTCGCCCGCGTCGGCGTCCCCGAGCGTACGGTCCTTGAGGTCGTCGGCCCAGGACGGCGGGTTGTAGTTGCGCGGGTCGGAGGTGTCGTTGCGCTGCGCCTGCGGGTACTTCTTCTTGTCCGCCTCCGCCTTGCGCGCCCGCTCGGGCTCCTCCAGCCTCTTCCGCTCCAGGTGGGCGGCCCGCTCGGCGGCCCGCGCCCGGGCGGCGGCCGCCTTGGCCGCCTCGTCGCAGCCACCCTCGGCGAAGACGACCCGGCCGTGGGGGCCGCCCGCCAGCACACCGGTGCCCGCGCCCGGCACGCCGCCGCCGCTCCCGCCTCCGCCGTACGGCACCCGCGGGGACCCGCCCGCGATCGCGCAACCGGTCCTGCGCGCCGCGTCCTCGGCGGTGTCCGCCGCGTCGTCGGCCTCCTTCGCCGCTTTCCGTACGCCGTCGAGGTCGCCGGCCTCGGCCGCCTTGCGGGCCCTGCGGGCCGCCGCCCCCGCATCGTCCGCGGCCTTCGCCACGGCTCCGGCGACCTTGCCCAGCGCACCGAGCTTGCCGACCTTGCCGACGACCTTCCCGACGTTGTAGCCGGGGATGAAGATCGAGCCGATGTTCCAGATCACGTCCGTGACGGCCCGGGTCTTCTCGCCGTTGTTCCAGCGCTCGCGGACCTCGTCCCCGACGAACACGTCGTCGCCGACCGTGACCACCGTGCCGGCGGACGCCTTGCCCCAGTCCAGGATCGCGCCCAGGTAGTCGCCGTCCGCCCACTTGTCGCCCGCGCCCGAGGAGTCCTTCGTCCACTGCTCGCCGAGTTGCCTGCCGTAGTCGGCGAGGCCCGACCAGGTCTCCGGCTTGAACAGGTCGATGATCCCGGTGATGTCGCCCCAGATGCCGTCGACCACGAGGCCCTTGACGACCTGCGTCGTACGGTCCCAGGCGCAGCCGAAGAAGCCCCAGCCGCCGCAGTCCTCCTGCTCCTCGGCCTGCTCGCGGCCCCCCTCGTCCTCACCGTCGTCGGACGCCTGTACGTCGTGGGCGGCCTCGGGCTCCTCGTTGTCGTCGGGGAAGGTGTCCTCGCCGGTGCCGGGGCGGCCTGTGTCGTCGGGGCCTCCCGTGCCGCCCCCGGTCGTGGCCGAGCCCTCGGACCCGCCCGGGCCTCCCGTACCGCCGGTGCCGCCCGTACCGCCGGTGCCGCCCGTACCGCCGGTGGCGTCACCGCCGGTGGTCCCCTCCGTGGACCCTCCGGTGACGCCGCCCGTGGTCGTCGAACCGCCGTCGGCTCCCCCGTTCGTACCGCCGTCCGCGCCTTCGTCCGCGCTCCCCGACGTACCGCCGTCGGCTCCCGCGTCCGTACCTCCGTCGGCTCCCCCATCCGTACCGCCGCCCGGACGGTCGCCCGCCTCGACGGAGCCGCTGCCCGGGGAGACCGGGCAGGAGCTGCCGGTCAGCGAGCAGATAGCGGACTGGAGGCCCTCGGTGATCCGGCCGCCGAGGCCGCCCACGGTCAGGGCCCCGATCAGCGCGACGACGATCAGGACCAGGCCCAGGTACTCCAGGGCGGACTGTCCCCGGTCCCGCTTCCAGGTGATCATGTGCGGGAGCGAGAACTTCGGCGGCTGCCCTCGTTCGCCGGGCGGCAGCCGGAACCACGCCCGGCTCCCCGCGCGGCTGATCAGAACGGTGATCAGGATCGGCAGGACCAGCTGGGTCAGCCCGTCCGGCGACCCCTCCCCGAGGTTGGCGAGGCCCCCGAGGACGAGCCACACCTGGACGGCGACGATGCCCCACCGCACCCGCGCGCCGCCGGTCCTGACCTGCCGGGCCAGCAGCGCCCCGAGCACCCCGGGGGCGGAGGCGTACAGCAGGATGCCGAGCACCTCGGCGCCCATCGCGTCCGCGGCGAGGGCCGAGCCGGTCAGGCCGATCGCCCCCAGCACCGTCGCCCCGAACAGCACGAGGAGAGCCACGCGGACCAGGACGAGCGGGCGCGGGAGTTCACGCCGCGGGGCGGCGGCCGGAGCCGGGCCTCCCGCTACGGGTATGCCACCGACAGCAGACATACGTGATCCGACCCCCGGCGCCCATGAGTGACATGACAACCGGTCACCCTAGGGTCGGGGACCTCGCACGTCGTGGGCCCCAGGACCCAACCCCGGGCCCACCTCGCGGGGTTGACCGGGACGCGGAAAGCAACGTACCCGGCAGCGGGGCCGCTCGTACGGGACGAGCGGGCCTGCTACCGGGTACGGAGCGGGGTCGTGCGGCTGAGCGCCTGCGTCAGCCAGTGAGCCTCATCGACGCTGCCGCGCCACCGGAGTGGGGCTCACCAACATGTCCGCGTCAGTCGGTGAGGTTCACCGAGCGGGCCGAGGAGGCGCCGATCTCCTCGGCGATCTCGGTCAGCACCGGCTGCGGGACGGTGTCGTCGACGGTGAGGACGACGAGCGCCTCGCCGCCCACGGCGGCCCGGGACACCTGCATGCCCGCGATGTTCAGCCCGGCCTCGCCGAGGATCTTGCCGACCGCGCCCACCACGCCGGGACGGTCCTGGTAGCGCAGGACGACCATGTGGTCGGCGAGGGCCAGATCGACGTCGTGCTCACCGATGGCGACGATCTTCTGGAGGTTCTTCGGCCCGGCCAGCGTGCCGGAGACCGCGACCTCCTGGCCGTCGGAGAGCGTGCCGCGCACGGTGACCACGTTGCGGTGGTCGGGCGACTCGGAGCTGGTGGTGAGGCGGACCTCCACACCGCGCTCCTGCGCGAACAGCGGGGCGTTCACATAGGAGACCGTCTCGTCGACGACGTCCTCGAAGACGCCCTTGAGCGCGGAGAGCTCCAGCACCTTGACGTCGTGCTGGGTGATCTCGCCGTACACCTCGACGTCGAGCCGGGCCGCGACCTCGCCCGCGAGCGCGGTGAAGATCCGGCCGAGCTTCTCGGCGAGCGGCAGGCCGGGACGTACGTCCTCGGCGATGACGCCGCCCTGGACGTTGACCGCGTCCGGGACCAGCTCGCCGGCCAGGGCGAGGCGGACGGACTTGGCGACCGCGATGCCCGCCTTCTCCTGCGCCTCGTCGGTGGAGGCGCCGAGGTGCGGGGTGCAGACGACCTGGTCGAACTGGAACAGCGGGGAGTCCGTGCAGGGCTCCTTCGCGTACACATCGAGGCCGGCGCCCGCGACGCGGCCCTCCTTCAGCGCGGAGGCCAGGGCCTCCTCGTCGACGATCCCGCCGCGCGCGGCGTTGACGATGCGCACCGAGGGCTTCACCTTGTGCAGTGCCTCGTCACCGATGAGTCCGAGGGTCTCGGGGGTCTTGGGCAGGTGCACCGTGATGAAGTCGGCGACCTCCAGCAGCTCGTCCAGGCTGAGGAGCTTGACGCCCATCTGTGCGGCGCGGGCCGGCTGGACGTAGGGGTCGTAGGCGACGATCTTCATGCCGAAGGCCGACATGCGCTGCGCCACCAGGACGCCGATGCGGCCGAGGCCGACGACGCCGAGGACCTTCTCGCTGAGCTCGACCCCGGTGTACTTGGAGCGCTTCCACTCACCGTTCTTGAGCGCGGTGTTGGCCTGCGGGATGTTGCGCGCGGTGGCCACGAGGAGACCGCAGGCCAGCTCGGCCGCGGTGACGATGTTGGAGGTCGGGGCGTTGACGACCATCACGCCGGCCTTGGTGGCCGAGGAGACGTCGACGTTGTCCAGACCGACGCCCGCGCGGGCCACGACCCGGAGCTTCTTGGCGGCGGCGATGGCCTCGGCGTCGACCTTGGTGGCGGAGCGCACCAGGATGGCGTCGACGTCGACGATCGCGGGGAGAAGCTCGGCGCGGTCCGCGCCGTTGCAGTGCCGGATCTCGAAATCCGGACCCAGGGCGTCGACCGTGGCGGGCGACAGCTCTTCAGCGATGAGTACGACAGGTTTCGAGCTCACGTGAGTCCTCACAAGTCCAGTGCGGACGGCCGTCCCGACGGCCGCAGGCGGTGGAGGGGCTAGCCGCGTGGAAGACGCACGACACTGTGGGCCCTGACGCGTGTATCTGTGGAGAAGTGTAGTCATGCGACGCGCCTCGTACTGCGCCCCGGTGGAAGGATCACCCGCACGAGGGTGGACGTGGTGTACACCCGTACGGAACTGCCCCTCCGGTACCCCCGTACGGAGCGGCTTCTCCGGTACCAGGGCCTGTCGTCAAACTGCCGTCGTCGCCCGAAGGGCGGCCGGGCGGCGCCTGGTGCGTGCGATCGCAAGGCGCCGGAATGGTCTCGTAGCGGAGCTACTAGTCCATTTCGGCAACGCCGCGAGCGTGCGTGCCAGGCGCCGCCCGGCAGGCGGCAGTTTGACGACAGGCCCTGAGCGGGGGGGGGGGGGGGGGGGGCCCCCCCCCCCCCCCCCCGCCCCGGGCGCGGGGGGGGTGGACCCCCCCCAGCGCGGGGGCGGCCGAACCCCCCCGGGGGGCCGCCCGGGGGGGGGGGCGGG
>NZ_JBIRKB010000001.1:607835-677249 GCF_044329855.1 Streptomyces sp. NPDC017520 | reverse complement strand
CTGTCCCGAAGACCCTTGCGAGCCGCGGGCCCGCCCCCAGCCCCCTCGGCCTCGCCCCGCCCCGGGCCCCCCCCCCCCCCCCCCGCGCCGGGGGGGGGGGGGGGGGGGGCGCCCCCCCCCCCCCGCTCCCCCTAGGCCTAGGCCTCTTCGTCGTTCACCCAGCTCATGAGCTTGCGCAGCTCACGGCCCGTGGTCTCCAGCAGGTGGTCGCTGTCGGCCTTCTTGTACTCGTTGTACTTGGGCAGACCGTTGTGGTACTCCGCCATCCAGGCCTTGGCGAAGGTGCCGTCCTGGATCTCGGTGAGGACCTTCTTCATCTCGGCCTTGGTGTCGGCCGTGATGATGCGCGGGCCGGTGACGTAGTCGCCCCACTCGGCGGTCTCCGAGATGGACCAGCGCATCTTCTCCAGGCCGCCCTCGTACATGAGGTCGACGATGAGCTTCAGCTCGTGCAGGCACTCGAAGTACGCGATCTCGGGCTGGTATCCGGCCTCGGTCAGCGTCTCGAAACCGGCCTTGACCAGGGCGGCGGTGCCACCGCAGAGGACGGCCTGCTCACCGAACAGGTCGGTCTCGGTCTCCTCGGTGAAGGTCGTCTTGATGACGCCGGCGCGGGTGCCGCCGATGCCCTTGGCGTACGAGAGGGCGAGCGCCAGGCCCTTGCCCGAGGCGTCCTGCTCGACGGCCACGATGCAGGGAACGCCGCGGCCCTCCTCGTACTGACGGCGGACCAGGTGGCCGGGGCCCTTGGGGGCGACCATGCAGACGTCGACGCCGGCCGGCGGCTTGATGAAGCCGAAGCGGATGTTCAGGCCGTGGCCGAAGAACAGCGCGTCGCCGTCCTTGAGGTTGTCCTTGACGGACTCCTCGTAGACCTGGGCCTGGATCGGGTCCGGGACGAGGATCATGATGACGTCGGCCTCGGCGGCGGCCTCGGCCGGGGTCACCACGCGCAGGCCCTGCTCCTCGGCCTTGGCCTTGGACTTCGAGCCCTCGTGCAGACCGACGCGGACGTCGACGCCGGAGTCACGGAGCGACAGCGCGTGGGCATGGCCCTGGCTGCCGTATCCGAGAACCGCGACCTTGCGGCCCTGGATGATGGACAGGTCGGCATCGTCGTCGTAGAACAGCTCGGCCACTGGGTCTTCTCCTTGGTGTGCAGGTGTTGCGTCCCACCGTACGGCGGGGGCGTCGGGTACGTGATCGGGTCTCGCCATGCGAGCGGCGCGGGCGGCGCGGGCGCGCGTCCCGCCGCCGGTCAGGCGGAGCGGTCGAGGGCGCGCAGGGACCGGTCGGTGATCGAGCGCGCGCCGCGCCCTATGGCGATGGTGCCGGACTGGACGAGCTCCTTGATGCCGTACTGCTCCAGCATCTTGAGCATCGCCTCCAGCTTGTCGGCCCCTCCGGTCGCCTCGATCGTGACGGCCTCCGGGGAGACGTCGACGGTCTTGGCGCGGAACAGCTGGACGATCTCGACGATCTGGGAGCGGGTCTCGCTGTCGGCGCGGACCTTCACCAGGACGAGCTCCCGCTGGATCGCGGCGGCGGGCTCGAGTTCGACGATCTTCAGGACGTTGACCAGCTTGTTGAGCTGTTTCGTGACCTGCTCCAGGGGCAGGCCCTCGACATTCACGACGATGGTGATGCGGGAGATGTCGGGGTGTTCGGTGGTACCGACCGCGAGCGAGTCGATGTTGAAGCCGCGTCGGGAGAACAGGGCGGTGATCCGGGCGAGGACACCGGGCTTGTTCTCGACCAGGACGGAGAGCGTGTGCTTTTCGGACATGGAGTCGTTCTCTCTCTGTCTCTCAGTCGTCTTCGTTGTCGCCGAAGTCGGGGCGGACGCCGCGGGCGGCCTGGACCTCGTCGTTGGAGGTGCCCGCCGCGACCATCGGCCAGACCATGGCGTCCTCGTGGACGATGAAGTCGATCACGACGGGGCGGTCGTTGATGGAGTTGGCCTCTTCGATGACCTTGTCCAGGTCGGCCGGGTCCTCGCAGCGGATGGCGTAGCAGCCCATGGCCTCGGACAGCTTGACGAAGTCCGGGACGCGGGTGCCCTTGGCCGGGACGCCGTCCGTGTCCGCGCCGGAGTGCAGCACGGTGTTGGAGTAGCGCTGGTTGTAGAAGAGGGTCTGCCACTGGCGGACCATGCCGAGCGCGCCGTTGTTGATGACGGCGACCTTGATCGGGATGTTGTTGAGCGCGCAGGTGGTCAGTTCCTGGTTGGTCATCTGGAAGCAGCCGTCGCCGTCGATGGCCCAGACCGTGCGGTCGGGCATGCCGGCCTTCGCGCCCATGGCGGCCGGGACCGCGTAGCCCATCGTTCCGGCGCCGCCGCTGTTGAGCCAGGTGGCGGGCTGCTCGTAGTCGATGAAGTGGGAGGCCCACATCTGGTGCTGGCCGACGCCCGCCGCGAAGATCGTGCCCTCGGGGGCGAGCTTGCCGATGCGCTGGATGACCTGCTGCGGCGAGAGGCTGCCGTCCTCGGGCAGGTCGTAGCCGAGCGGGTAGGTCTCGCGCCAGCGGTTGAGGTCCTTCCACCAGGCGGTGTAGTCGCCGGTGTTGCCGTCGGTGTGCTCGGCCTGGACGGCCTGGACCAGGTCGGCGAGGACCTCGCGGGCGTCGCCGACGATGGGCACGTCGGCGGTGCGGTTCTTGCCGATCTCGGCCGGGTCGATGTCGGCGTGGACGATCTTGGCGTACGGGGCGAAGCTGTCCAGCTTGCCGGTGACGCGGTCGTCGAAGCGGGCTCCGAGGGCGACGATCAGGTCGGCCTTCTGCAGCGCGGTGACGGCGGTGACCGCACCGTGCATGCCCGGCATTCCCACGTGCAGCGGGTGGCTGTCGGGGAAGGATCCGAGCGCCATCAGGGTGGTGGTGACGGGCGCTCCGGTCAGCTCCGCGAGGACCTTCAGCTCGGCGGTGGCGCCGGCCTTCATGACGCCGCCGCCGACGTACAGCACGGGGCGCTTGGCCTGGGTGATCAGCTTCGCGGCCTCGCGGATCTGCTTGGCGTGCGGCTTGGTCACCGGGCGGTAGCCGGGCAGGTCCTGGGTGGGCGGCCAGCTGAAGGTGGTCCTCGCCTGGAGGGCGTCCTTGGCGATGTCGACGAGGACCGGTCCGGGGCGGCCGGTGGAGGCGATGTGGAAGGCCTCGGCGATGGTGTGCGGGATGTCCTCGGCCTTGGTGACCAGGAAGTTGTGCTTCGTGATCGGCATCGTGATGCCGCAGATGTCCGCTTCCTGGAAGGCGTCGGTGCCGATCGCCTTGGCGGCGACCTGGCCGGTGATCGCGACGAGCGGCACGGAGTCCATGTGCGCGTCGGCGATCGGGGTGACCAGGTTGGTGGCGCCGGGGCCCGAGGTGGCCATGCAGACGCCGACCTTGCCGGTGGCCTGCGCGTACCCGGTGGCGGCGTGGCCGGCGCCCTGCTCGTGGCGGACCAGGACGTGACGGACCCGGGTGGAGTCCATCATCGGGTCGTAGGCGGGGAGGATCGCGCCGCCGGGAATGCCGAATACCGTGTCGGCGCCGACTTCCTCGAGAGAACGGATGAGGGACTGCGCGCCCGTGACGTGCTCAACGGGGACGGACGGCTGTCCGCCGTTACGGGCGCGCGGCTGCGGGTGATGGGCCCCGGTGGCCTGCTCGGTCATCGGCATTCTCTTCTCGAAGCTGAGGGTTTTCGCGGGTGTTTTGCAGCGGTTTGAGCGGTGTCAGTGCAACAAAAAACCCCTCGTGCCGTGAGGCAAGCGAGGGGAGCGCGCCGGGTGCGGTCGCAGAGTGTCGTGGAGTGACTCTGCTTCAGCCGACGCGCTTTCCAAGTACGAGAATTCGGGTGCGCATGGCATTGACCCTCTCTCCGGCACGCATGACGTGTCAAGTGGGTGGGACGGGCGTCTCAGCATGTGATCCGGTGAGCAGGGGGATCGAGCCGCCCGCCATCACCGGCCGAGGGCTCGGGATGCCCGGTACGGGGAACTCCCCCCGGACCAGGGCGCGTCGCAGCCGGTACTCGTCGAGCGGCCCGGAGAAGGCCATCCCCTGGCCGTGGGTGCACCCCATGGCGCGCAGGGCGAGGACCTGCTCGGGGACGTCGACGCCGTCGGCGACGGACTGGAGGCCGAGGTCGCAGGCGATCCGCAGGAGACCGCTGGTGATCTTGTGCAGCCTGGCCGATTCGACCACCCCCTCGACCAGGTTCCGGTCGAGCTTCAGTACGTCGATGGGGAGCCGGCGCAGCGCGTTGATCGCCGCGAAGCCGCTGCCGAAGCCGTCGAGCGCGATCCGTACACCGAGGCGGCGCAGGGCCACGAGGCGCTGCTCCAGGGCGTCGAAGGAGACGCGCGGGTCGCTGTCGGCGACCTCGATCATCAGGGCGCCCGAGGGCAGGCCGTGGCGGGTCAGCAGCGCCTCGATGGAGCCTGGGGGCGAGGCAGCCTCCAGCAGCCGGGCGGCGGAGAGCCGGACGGAGACGGTGACGGGGTGCCCGGCCCTGGCCCGGTCGGCGGCCTGGGTCACCGCCTCCTCCAGGAGCCAGCGGCCGAGCTCGGCGGTGCGGTCGTCGTCGCCGGAGACCCGGAGGAACTCGGCGGGGGTGAACAGGATGCCCTGGGCGGACCGCCAGCGGGCCTGGGCGGCGACGGCCGCGACGGACCCGCTGGCGAGATGCACGACGGGCTGGTGGAGCAGGGCGAACTCGCCCTCGCGGAGGGCGGTGCGCAGCCGGGTGGCCAGCTCGGAGCGGCGTACGACGTCGGCCTGCATCTGCGGGGCGTACAGCTCGACCCGGTCCTTGCCGCCGGCCTTGGCGCGGTACATCGCGAGGTCCGCGTTGCGCATGAGGTCGGTGGGGCTGATGGCGGGCTCGGCGAAGGCCACGCCGATGGAGGCGGCCACCCGGACCTCGCTGGGGCCGATGCGGTAGGGCTGGGAGAGGGTGAGGCGCAGCCGGTCGGCGATCTCGTGGACCTGGTACTCCCGGGCGCCCTGGTCGCGGGTGCCGTCGCCCATGATGAGCGCGGCGAACTCGTCGCCGCCGAGCCGGGCGGCGGTGTCGCCGGCCCGGACGGAGTCCTGGAGGCGGCGGCCGGCCTGGACGAGGAGTTCGTCGCCCGCCTGGTGGCCGATGGTGTCGTTGACCGCCTTGAAGCCGTCGAGGTCGATGAAGAGGACGGCGGTGCCGGGGTCGCCCGAGCGGCGGCCGCCGAGCGCCTGTCGGACCCGGGCGGTGAACAGGGCCCGGTTGGGCAGGTCGGTGAGCGGGTCGTGCTCGGCGTTGTGCTGCAACTGGGCCTGGAGCCTGACCCGTTCGGTGACGTCCCGGCTGTTGAGGAGGAGGCCGCCCTGGTGGCGGTTGACGGTGGACTCGACGTGGAGCCAGTCGCCCGTGCCCGAGCGGAAGCGGCACTCGATGCGGGTGGTGGGCTCCTCGTGCGGCGGTGCGGCCAGGAAGCGGCGCACCTCGTGGACGAACCGGCCGAGATCCTCGGGGTGGATGATCGAGGACAGCTCGGAGCCGACGAGGCTCTCCGCCTCGCGCCCGTAGACCCCGGCGGCGGCGGGGCTGACGTAGCGCAGGGTGCCGTTGGGCGCGGCGATCATGATGACGTCGCTGGAGCCCTGCACCAGGGAGCGGAAGTGGTTCTCCTTCTGGGCCAGCTCCTGGGTGAGGGAGATGTTGTCGAGGAGCATGATGCCCTGCCGGACGACCAGCGCCAGGACGACGGTGCAGCCGGTGAAGATCACGACGCGGTCCACCCGGCGGCCGTCGACCACGTTGTACAGGATGCCCAGGGTGCAGACGGCGGCGGCGAGATACGGGGTCAGGGCGGCCAGCGAGCCGGCGATCGGGCGGCTGGCGATGGCTCGCGGGGGGCCGGGGCGGGCGTTCGGCCGGACCGCGTGGCGGGCGCCCCAGGGGGCGTAGGCGAGGAGCAGCGACCCGGCGAACCAGCCGGCGTCGAGGAGTTGGCCCGAGTGGTAGGTGGAGCGCAGCAGCGGCGAGGTGAACACCGCGTCGCTCAGCACGGTGAGCGCCAGGGCGGCGATGGCGGTGTTCACCGCGGAGCGGTTCACCCCGGTCCGGCGGAAGTGCAGGGCGAGCACCATCGAGACGAGCACGATGTCGAGCAGCGGATAGGCCAGCGCGAGGGCCGCGGGCGCGACGCTGGTGTCCTGGACCCCCGCCAGGTGCGTGGTGTGCGCGAGGGCGAGGCTCCAGGCGAGCGTCAGCAGGGAGCCGCCGATCAGCCAGGCGTCCAGGGCCAGGCACACCCAGCCCGCGCGGGTGACGGGCCGTTTGGCGAGCACGAGCAGTCCGACGATGGCGGGCGGCGCGAAGCAGAGGAAGAAGACGTCGGCGAGGGAGGGGGTGGGCACGGCGACGCCGAGGATCACCTCGTACCAGCCCCAGACGGCGTTTCCGCAGGCGGCCATGGCGGAGGAGAGCGAGAACAGCAGCCAGGCGGGGCGCAGCCGGCCCCTGACCGCCCGTGCGTAGAGGAAGCAGGAGACGGCGGCGGTGAGGGCCGCCGCGGCGAGGCCGAAGTCCCCCATGATGACGGCGACCTGCGGCGAGCCCCAGCCGAGGGCGGCGCCCACCGAATATCCGGCGCAGACGACGCCGAGCAGGATCCGGGACCGCAGCCCCGTGGTGCCGGTGGCGGAACGCGGGACGAGCAGGGCCCCCAGCGCGCTCACCGGAGGGCCCTCCGCCCCGGGCCCACCGGGCAGGTGCTCCCCGGCGCCTGGCTCCTCGGCGCCTGGCTCCCCGGCGCCTGGCTCCTCGGCGTCCGGCTCCGGGAAGCCAGGCACTGAGACCCTCGGCGTCGAGGTGCCCGGCCCTTCGCGGGTGCTCTCCGGCGCCGCTCGCTCGGACCCGGCCGCGACGGCTCGGGCGTTGCCGGTCCGGGGCAGGAATCCGGCCAGCGGCGGGTGCTGTTCTCCATCGGCGCGGGCGGCCGCAACCGTCCGCCCGTCCGCGTCGGATCGTCTCTCCATGGCCAGCACATCGCCCGTCGCCCCCTCGCGTTCCGGTGCTCCCCCCGCGCCGTCCCTTCCACGGCGCAGCCCCCCGGATCGGACGATACACCAGATCCGTCACTCAGGGCCATAGCTTCTCTACGCTCCGTGACGAAATGCGAGGTGGGCGGCACCGCGTGCGTCCGGACCGCCCCGTAGCGTGGCCGCTACGGACGGGTCAGCCCGTGGTGGTCACGACGTTGCGCACGGGCTCTCCGGCGGCGAACCGGGTGAGCTGTGCGGCCAGCAGCCCCTTGGCACGCGGTTCGAAGGCCGAGGTGCTGCCGCCCACGTGAGGCGTGATCAAGACATTCGGAGCATGCCAGAGAGGATGCCCCTCGGGCAGGGGTTCCGGGTCGGTCACATCGAGTGCGGCCCGCAGTCGTCCGGATTCGAGTTCGGACAGCAGGGCCTTGGTGTCGACGACTCCGCCGCGGGCGACGTTGACGAGGAGAGCCCCGTCGGGCATCGCGGCGAGGAAGTCGGCGCCCACCAGCCCCTGCGTGGACGGGTTCAGTGGAGTGGAGAGAATCACGACGTCGGCCTCGGGCAGCAGGGCGGGCAGATCGTCGAGCGTCTGTACGGGACCGCGTGCGGTGGTCCGTGCGGAGCGCGCGACGCGCGCCACCCGCGCGCACTCGAAGGGGGCGAGCCGGTCCTCGATGGCCGAGCCGATGGATCCGTACCCCACGATGAGGACGGACTTGTCGGCGAGCGCCGGGTAGAAGCCGGACCGCCACTCCTCCTTGTCCTGGCCGTGGACGAATCCCGGGAACCCGCGCAGGGACGCGAGGATCAGGGCGAGCGTCAGCTCGGCGGTGGACGCCTCGTGCACCCCCTTGGCGTTGCAGAGGCGTACGCCGGCGGGAAGCACTCCGAGACCCGGCTCCACATGGTCGATGCCCGCGGAGAGCGTCTGCACCACCCGGACGGCGCTCATCGAGGCGAGCGGGCGCACCGCGACCTCGGAACCCTTCAGGTAGGGAACGACGTAGTAGACACAGTCGGCCGGGTCCCCCGGGTAGTCCGGTTCACCGTCCCAGAAGAGGTAGTTGAAACCCTCGGGCAGGCCGTCGATCTCCTCGGCCGGGTAGGGCAGCCACACGTCGTCAGTCGTCGCAGTCATGGTCAGGAGGCTATGCGACAGATGTGCGAGCTCTCCAGGGGTGCGCCAGGAGCGCGCCGTCGAGCCGGTACAGCCCGGGCGGGCGGCCCAGCCGCCGGACGAGTTCGCGTACACGGCCCGGGCGCGCCGACCACTCGATGAGCCGGGTCAGGTCGCCGGGGCCATCACACCGTCCTGGCGCAGGGCGCGCAGCGGCAGTTCGTGCACGGCGGTGATCGACCGGGTGACCTCGCCGTCCAGCGTGCGGCGCGGCAACTCCCCGTAGAAGGGGGCCTCCGCCGCGCGGCGAGCGACCACGGCAGCGGTGAGGTCACCACCACGAGCAGCCGTCCGTGCGGGCAGGCCGGGCATCGGCGTATCGTCACATCGCCCAAACGCTTCCGTCAATCACTCACCGAACTCCCCCGACAGGGACCTGCGTCGTGGATCGGGCGGGCGTGACCGTCCGGGTCCGGGACCGCGTTCTCGCGCCGTCCCCGGAGAGAGCCGCCCGTGGACCGCGGCGGACGGGGGGCGGAACGGCTCGTCCAGGAAAGGGTTCGGGGAGTTGGAGAGCAGGACTATCGGGGCGGCGGGGCTTGCCGTGGGTGCGGTCGGTCTCGGCTGCATGCCGATGAGCTGGGGTTACAGCGCGTCGCAGCGGCTCGGAGACCGTTCGGTGCGGACGGTGCACGCTGCGCTGGACGCGGGCGTCCGGCTGCTCGACACCGCGGACATGTACGGCCCGTTCACCAACGAGCTGTTGGTGGGGCGGGCGCTGAAGGGGCGCCGCCGGGAGGCGTTCGTCTCCACCAAGTGCGGGCTGCTGGTGGGCGATCAGCACATCGTCGCCAACGGCCGGCCGGGGTATGTCAGGCGAGCCTGTGACGCCTCGCTGCGGCGGCTCCAGACCGATGTGATCGACCTGTACCAGCTGCACCGGCCCGACCCCGAGGTGCCGGTGGAGGAGACCTGGGGTGCGATGGCGGAGCTGGTGACCGCGGGCAAGGTGCGCTCGCTCGGGCTGTGCGCGGTGGGGGCGCGGGCCCCGCGCCGGTCGGGTGCGGGACCGCATGAGGGAACGATCCGGCAGTTGGAGCGGATCCAGCAGGTCTTCCCGGTGAGCGCCGTCGAGGCGGAGCTGTCGGTGTGGTCGCGCGAGGCCCTGGCGGAGCTGCTGCCGTGGTGTGTGGCGCGCGGGGTCGGGCTGCTGGCCGCGATGCCGCTGGGCAGCGGCTATCTGACCGGAACGCTGAAGCCGGGCCAGGGGTTCGAGCCGGAGGATCTGCGGGCCAGGCATCCGCGGTTCACCGCGGAGGTGATGGCGGCGAACCAGCCGGTGGTGGCCGGTCTGCGGCGGGTCGCGGAGCGGCGTGGGGCGACCGTGGCCCAGGTGGCGCTGGCGTGGGTGCTGCGCCAGGGGCCGCATGTGGTTCCGGTGCCGGGGGCGAAGCGGGAGCGGTGGGCGGTGGAGAACGCCGGGGCGGCGCGGGTGGTCCTGGACGACCGGGACCTGGCGGAGATCGACGGCCTGCCCGCCGCCCGCGAGTCGTGGGACTGAGCGTCACGGGGCCGGGGTCCATTCGTCACGGGGCCGGGGGCCGAGGGGACGGGGCGCCGTGCGCCGTGCGGCGGGAGAATGGGCGCATCGGGAACTCCTGGGCCGGCCGCGGTGTAGGAACAGGTAGTCAGGCAACCGTCGAAAGGATCGGTTCCGTGCGTGGTGCTCTGTTCGGACCTGTGCAGTCCCCGGCGATGCGCAGGGGGGTGGTGGCCGTGCTGGCGTCGGCCGCGCTGCTGCTGACCGCCGGGTGTTCCGGCGACGGGGACGGGGGACCGTCCGGGCAGCCCGCCGGTTCCCCGAGCGCCTCGGGGGGCTCCGCTCCCCCGGCCTCCCCGAGCCGGTCGGCCGGTCTGCCGCCGGCGAAGGGCTCGGCGAAGGTCGTCTCGACGCTGACCGAGGGCCTGAAGTCGCCCTGGGGCCTGGCCGCGCTGCCGGGCGGCGACCTGCTGGTCTCCTCGCGCGACGAGGGCACCGTCCACCGGATCGACGGCGAGAGCGGGAAGCAGACGCTGCTGGGCTCGGTGCCCGGGGTGTCCCCGGCGGGCGAGGGCGGGCTGCTCGGGCTCGCCGTCTCCGCCACGTTCGGCGCGGACCAGTTGGTGTACGCCTACTTCACCACCACGTCCGACAACCGGATCGTCCGCATGAGTTACGACGAGAAGCGTCCGGCGGGACAGCAGCTCGGGGCCCCGGACACCATCCTGCGGGGCATCCCCAAGGGCAGCATCCACAACGGGGGCCGGATCGCCTTCGGCCCGGACAAGATGCTGTACGCGGGCACCGGCGAGACCGGGGACACCGGGCTGGCCCAGGACAAGGAGTCGCTGGCGGGGAAGATCCTGCGGATGACCCCGGACGGGGAGCCGGTGCACGGCAATCCGGAGGCGGACTCGGTGGTGTATTCGTACGGGCACCGCAATGTGCAGGGGCTCGCCTGGGACGCGGAGAAGCGGCTGTGGGCCGCCGAGTTCGGCCAGAACACCTGGGACGAGCTGAATCTGATCGAGCCCGGCGGGAACTACGGCTGGCCCGAGGTCGAGGGCCGGGAGGGCGAGGACGGGTTCATCGACCCGGTGGCCCAGTGGAAGACCTCCGAGGCCTCCCCCAGCGGGATCGCGTACGCGGAGGGCTCGATCTGGATGGCCGGGCTGCGCGGCGAGCGGCTCTGGCGCATTCCGCTGTCCGGCGAGAAGGCGAAGGAACCTTATGCCGACCCCCAGTCGTTCCTGGACGAGAAGCACGGCCGCCTGCGCACTGTGGTGAGTGCGGGGAGCGACCGCCTGTGGCTGGTCACCAGCAACACGGACGGACGGGGTACGCGGAAGCCCGGGGACGACAGGATCCTCCAGGTGGAAGTGGGTTAGCCGTCCGCCCGCGCGGCATGTCGGAGGGAGCACGGCCGGTGTTCAATTTCTTCGAGGAGCTCTTCGCCCCGGGGCGCAAGCACGCCTCCGACGAGCAGAGGCGGCTGGAGCTGAGCCGGGTGGATCTCGGCATCGGCGATCCGGACCGGGGGCCGATAGACCTCACCTCCGGGAAGGTGACCGTCCGCGCTCCGGCCCCGGGAACCGCTCCCGGCATGGCCCCGGACAGTGCCGCCGGGCGGAGGGACGGCCGCGTGCTTCCGGCCGCGCCGGAGCAGGATGCCGTCCTGGACCGGCCGAGACCCGGGAAGCCGGTGAGCGGGCCCGAGCGGCGCGCGGACGAGGAGCCCGGGGCGTAGGGCCTCTCGTTCGGATCAGGCCGGGCTCGCGGGGTCCGGCACGATCCGAACGAAAGACCCTGGGGCCTACGCCGCCGGGTAGAGGCGGAGGCGGTGGGCGAGGGCGGCCGCCTCGCCGCGGCTGGAGACGCCGAGCTTGGCCAGGATGTTGGAGACGTGCACGCTCGCGGTCTTCGGCGAGATGAACAGCTCCTCGGCGATCCTGCGGTTGGTGTGCCCGGCCGCGACCAGCCGGTGCACGTCCTGCTCGCGCGGGGTGAGCCCGAAGGACGCCACGGCGGCGATGGCGGGGTCCTGCCCGTCGGCCGCCGCGTGCTCGGGGCTCCCTCCGGCGGTTACGGCGGTCAGGACGGCCGGGGGGATCCCGGCATCGGGGCCGGGCGCCGTGCCGGAGCCGTCCAGGGTGATGCGGGCGCGGGCCGCCAGCTGTTCGACGGCCTCGGCGAGCGGGCGGGCGCCGAGCCGACGGGCGGCCTCGTGGGCGCGGTGCAGCAGGGCCGTGGCGGTGGACCGGTCGCCGGGGGCGATGAGCAGGGACTCCGCCCAGCGGCGGTGGATCTGGGCCAGTTCGTAGGGGCGGCTCAGCGGGCCGAAGGCCTCGGCGGCGCGCGCCCAGTGCCCGGGGGTGTCCGTGCCGTCCGCGCGGGCCAGCTCCGCGTCGATGAGGACGCCGTGGGCCGCCCACACGGGGACGAGCATCGGGAGGTTCTTCGCGCACCGGCGGATCAGCGCGAGCAGCTCCGGGCGGTCCGGTTCGGCGGCGGGCAGCCCGCGGGCGTCCGCCTCGATCATGGCGGCGGTCTGGAGGAGCGGCAGGGCGTAGCGCTGGGTGCCGGGCGGGAAGCCGTGCCGGGCCAGTTCCGCGAACGCGTCCCGCGCCTCGGCGAGCCTGCCCTGGGCCGCGGCCAGGAGCATGGTGTGCCGGACGGGGGTGATCAGGTGCTGGGGTTGCGGGTCGCGCTGGCCGAAGTGCTTGCGGGTCAGGGCGAGCAGCTCCCCGGCCTCGGCGAAGTCGCCACGGGCGACAGCCAGTTCGGTATGGCGGAGGGCGGCGAGGCCCTTCGCCCTGGGGCCCAGCGCCAGGCGGGCGGCGGACGCGGCGGCGGCCTCGCTCTGGGGCCAGTGCCCGAGGGAGAACAGGGACTGCGCCTGGTTGGCGTACACCCAGGCCCCGGAGTCGGCCAGACCGTGGCTGTGGCAGATCTCGATGCCGTGGTCGGCGGCGGCGACGGCCTCCAGCGAGCGGCCCATCGCTTCGAGCGAGGAGGGCAGGTTGACGCTGACCCGGCCCAGCAGGTTCATCAGGTGCAGCTTCTCGGCGCGGTCCCGGACCGCGTACATCTCGGCGAGGCCGTCATCGACGCCGCCCGCGTCCGCGGTGAGCCAGCCCCGGGTGAGGCGGGCGTGCAGCTCGATGTACTCGTCGCCGACGAGCCGGGCGTACTCCACCGCGCGGTCGCTGTCGGCGAGCGCCTGCGGGCCCGGCTGGTGCAGCGCCCGCCAACTGGCCACGTTGGTCAGCACGTCGGCCTGCACCGGGGACGGCGGCAGCCCGCGCACCAGTTCCTGCGCGGTGGCCAGCTCCTCCCAGCCGTCCCCCTTGTCGAGCCCCTGCACCAACCGGCTGCGCTGCACCCAGAACCAGGCCTCGCGCAGCGGGTCGGCCTCGGACGCCAGGACCCGCATCGCCTTCTTGGAGATGGCCAGGGCGCGTTTGCGGTCGCCGCCGAAGTGGGCGGCGACGGTGGCCTCGGCCATCACGTCCAGGTAGCGCAGCGGGGTGCTCTCCGGGTCGCAGCCGGAGGCCGGGTAGACCTCGGCGTAGTCGAAGGGGCGCAGGGTGGCGAGCACCGCGTCGGGGACGTCGTCCCAGAGCTCCATCGCCCGCTCCAGCAACTTCAGTTGCTCGGAGTACGCGTAGCGGCGGCGGGCCTCGACGGCGGCCCGGAGCACGGCGGGCAGGGCCTTGGCGGCGTCGTGCGCGGCGTACCAGTAGCTGGCGAGGCGGGTGGCGCGTTCGTCGTCCCGCACGAGGGAGGGGGCGGCCTCCAGGGCTTCGGCGTACCGGCGGTTGACGCGGGTGCGTTCGCCGGGCAGCAGGTCGTCGCTGACGGCCTCGCGGACCAGGGAGTGCCGGAAGCGGTAGCCGTCGTTGTCGGGCGAGGGTCGCAGCAGGTTGGCGCCGACGGCGGCGCGCAGGGCCGCGTCGAGGTCGGCCTCGGCGAGTCCGGCGACGGTGGCCAGCAGTTCGTGTTCGACGAAGGAGCCGCCCTCGGCGACCAGCCTGGCGATCCGCTGGGCATGCTCGGGAAGCGCCTCCACGCGGACGAGCAGGAGGTCGCGGAGCGATTCGGTCAGGCCGGAGCTGTCGCCGCAGCACTCCAGGGAGCGGGCCAGCTCCTCGACGAAGAAGGCGTTGCCGTCGGAGCGGTCGAAGATCTCGTCGACGAGCGCGGCCGCGGGGGTCTCGGCGAGGATGCCGGCGAGCTGCCGGCCGACCTCGTCGTGGCTGAACCGGTCGAGTTCTACACGGGTGACGGTGCGCAGCCGGTCCAGCTCGGCGAGGAGCGGGCGCAGGGGGTGGCGGCGGTGGATGTCGTCGGCGCGGTAGGTGCCGACGACCATGAGGCGTCCGCTGCCGAGGGTGCGGAAGAGGTACGCGAGCAGGTGCCGGGTGGAGGCGTCCGCCCAGTGCAGGTCCTCCAGGACGAGGACGACCACGCGTTCGGCGGAGATCCGCTCCAGCAACCGTACGGTGAGTTCGAAGAGGCGGGCGATGCTGTGCTCGTCGGTCGCGTCCCGGTGGGCCTCGCCCAGTTCGGGCAGGAGCCGGGCCAGCTCGCCCTCCTGGCCGGCGCAGGCGGCGGCCATCTCCTCGGGCAGGGCCCGGCGCAGGGCGCGCAGGGCGGTGGGGAAGGGGGCGAACGGCAGTCCGTCGGCCCCGATCTCGACGCAGGACCCGACGGCGACGACGGCGTCGCGCCGTTCGGCCGCCGTGACGAACCGCTCGACCAGGCGGGTCTTGCCGACGCCGGCCTCGCCGCCGATCAGCAGTGCCTGCGGGTCGCCGGACGCGGCCCGCGCGAGCGCCTCGGTGAGCGCGGCGAACTCCTCGGCGCGCCCGATGAACACGGGGCTGACTGACCTGGTCTCCACGTCGCCGAGCATCGCATACGCGTACGAGGCGGCGGGCGGCTTTTCGCGGACGGTGATCATGCTCCCGGCGCGGTCCGGGCCCGCCGCGCCCGATCCGGAGGGGGCGTCGGCGGGGCCGGTGACCGGTGCGGCGGTGGTCCCGGTCCCGGGCACCGTCAGGCGGCGGGGGCGAAGCGGGTGCGGTCGCCCTCCACCACCTTCCCTTCGGGATCACCGCGTCCGGAGCGGCGGGCGGCCCGGCGGACGAGGCGGGCCCGGCCGAGCTCGCGCTCGGCTTCGGCCCGGCGGATCAGCTCGGCGGAGGTGGAGCGGTAGAGCTCGTACTCGTACATGGTGTGCCTCTGGTTCCTGGTCGTGGCAGCGGACCGGCGGGGTGTGCCCGGCCGGTCGGCCGGGGCCCTGTGTTCGCTGTGTGTCCACTGTCGTCGGCCAGGAGGGGGCGGCGCATCGGGCGAGTTCCGCATCTTCGCGGCGGTGGGGGCCTTAGGGCGTGTCCGCGAGGCATCGTCGTCCGCCCCCCGGGGCGGGGCCCGTCCTCAGGGCCGGCCCCCGGGTGTCCGAGGGGTGGGCGGGGGGCCTTAGGGAGTGTCCGGCGGATGACCGGTTTGCCGGACACGCCCCGGCCCCGTGCCGCGGTAGGCCCCGGACCGGGGTCAGCCGCCGGCCGGGGCGCCCGCGGTGGGCAGGGCGCCGAAGAGGTCGAAGTACATGCCCGCGGAGATCAGCACGCCGAGGGCGCCGAGGGCGACACCGGCCAGGGCGACCGCGCGGATCCAGGCGGGCTGCGGACGCTCGGAGGGGGTGCCGAAGGCGGGTCGGACCAGGACGAAGACGCCGACGAGCAGGGCCAGGACGGCGAAGACGCCGTTGACCAGGGCGGTGGTGTGCCAGGCGTCCCCGTAGATCTCGGAGATCTGCTGGGCCGCGCTGCCGCCGCCGGAGGTCTGGATCTGGCCGATGAGCGTCTCGCGCTCGGCGGCGACCCTGCCCGTCCACGCGCCGGGTCAGGGCGACGATACCGAGGGCGGCGGAGACGACCGCCGCCGCGCCCGCGCCGACACCGTGCCGGGCCTCGTCGAAGGGGTCGGGCTCCAGGGCGTCGTCATCGTCCTCGTCGACCGACTGCCCGGCGAGGTCGTCGGGGGCCGCCGTCCCGGAGTCCGCGGCGTCGGACGGCGTACCGGTGGCGCCCTCCGTGGCGGAGTCCTTCGCGGGGCCCTTCGCGGGGTCCTTCACCAGGGAGTCCTTGGCGGTCGCCTCCTCCGTGACGGTGTCGCCGGTGCCGACGGCGGGGTCGTCGGTCGTGCCGGCGGGCGGGGCGGTCGGGGTGGTCGGGGTCGTCGTCCTGGAGGGGGTGGTGTTCATGCGCCGCACGCTAGTCTTCCGAGTCGGGAATTCTGTTCAGATAACTGGCGAGGCGTTCGAGGATCTCGTCCGCGGGCTTGGTCCAGACGTAGGGCTTGGGGTCGGTGTTCCACGCGGCGATCCAGGTACGGATGTCCTTCTCCAGGGCCTGGACGCTCTTGTGGACGCCTCGCCGTATCTGCTTGTTGGTCAGCTCGGCGAACCACCGCTCGACCAGGTTGAGCCAGGACGAGCCGGTGGGCGTGAAGTGCAGGTGGAAGCGGGGATGGGCCACAAGCCAGGTCTTGATCGCCGGGGTTTTGTGGGTGGAGTAGTTGTCCAGCACCAGGTGCACGTCCAGGCCCGCCGGTATCTCCTGGTCGAGTTTGATCAGGAACTTCTTGAACTCCTCGGCCCGGTGTCGGCGGTGCAGGGAGCCGATCACCTTCCCCGTGGTGACCTCCAGGGCGGCGAACAGGGTGGTGGTGCCGGCGCGCACGTAGTCGTGGGTGATCCGCTGCGGGACCCCGGGCATCATCGGCAGAACCGGCTGGGACCGGTCCAGGGCCTGGATCTGCGACTTCTCGTCGACACAGAACACCAGAGCCCGTTCGGGTGGGTCCAGATAGAGGCCGACGACGTCGTGGACCTTGTCGATGAAGTACGGGTCCGTGGACAGCTTGAACGTCTCGGTGCGGTGCGGCTGCAGGCCGAAAGCCCGCCAGATCCGCGACACGGTCGACTGCGACAGGCCCATCTGCTGGGCCATGGCCCGCGTCGACCAGTGCGTGGCGTTCTTCGGCGTCGACTCCAGCGTCCGCTTCACCACCGCGGCGACCTGCTCGTCGGTGACCGTCCTCGGGCCGCCCGGGCGCGGCATGTCACCCAGTCCGGCGATCCGGTGCTCGACGAACCGCTTCCGCCAGCGGCCCACCGCATGCGGTGTCGAACCGAGTTGGGCGGCCACGTCCTTGTTCGACGCGCCGGTCGCGCAGGCCAGAATGATCCGGCACCGCAAAGCCCACGCCTGCGGAGTGGAGCGGCGCCGCACCCATCCCTCCAGCGCAGCCCGCTCCGCATCCGACAGGACCAACTCGGCCTTCGGCCGCCCAGTACGCGCCACCAGGCAACCCTACACATCTGGATAGGATTCCTGACTCAGAAGACTAGGTCCCGTCGTCGAACTCCCGCCTGCCCCGCGGCGCCATGCACGCACTCTCGCCGCACCGGGCACACGCCCGAGTACGTCCAGTACGCAGACCTGCGCCCGGCACACCGAGAGCACGCACCTGACCCCGCAGGGCCGCCCTTCGGGCGACGGCGGGAGTTCGACGACAGGACCTAGGGGGCCCGGATGAGAGCCCGCTTAACGCCGGGGCCGCGCGGGCGTGGGACGGGGCTCAGCGCCCGGTGCGGGCCCGCCATTCCGGGGCGAGGACCGACCAGACCTCGGAGTCGTGGCGTACGCCCCGGTGGACGTGGCTCTGCCGCATCACCCCGTCCCGGGTCATGCCCAGCCGCTTCGCCACCGCGATCGACCTGGTGTTCGCGGCGGAGGCGACCCACTCCACACGGTGCATGCCGCGTTCGTGCACCGCCCAGTCGATCAGGCGCTCGGCGGCGCGGGTGATCAGGCCGCGACCCTGCGCTGCGGGCTCCAGCCACACGCCGATCTCGCAGTTGCCCGACTGCGCGTCGAAGGTCCGGAAGAGGACGCCGCCGACGAGGACGCCGTCGAGCCGGATGCCGTACAGCCGCCCGGTGTCCGCCGCCTGCTTCTCCGCGTACCGCTGGAGCAGGGCACGCGCCGAGTCCAGGCCGTTGACGGACGCGGCGAGCGGGATCCAGGCGTCGACCAGCTCCCGGGCCCGGTCCATGTGGGCCAGGAGCTCCTCGGCCTGCCAGACCTCCAGAGGGCGCAGCTCCGCCCTGTCGTCACCCAGGGATACGGCGAACATCGTGCTCCTCATCGGCGGGGCGGCCCGTCACCGGTCGGGGGCCCTCTGCCGTTCCCGTACCGCGTGTCTCCGGGATCTTCGCACGGAGCGGTACGCAGTCGGGCGGCTCGATGCTGATCCTGGGCAGCCGCTTCTCCAGCCAGCCCGGCAGCCACCAGTTCGCCCCGCCGAGCATGTGCATCAGGGCGGGCACCAGCAGGGTGCGCAGGACGAAGGCGTCCAGGGCGACGGCGGTGGCCAGCGCGATGCCGAACATGGCGATGACCCGGTCGCCGCTGAGCACGAAGGCGAGGAAGACGGAGATCATGATCACGGCGGCGGAGTTGATGACCCGGCCGGTCTCGGCGAGGCCGACGCGTACGGCCCGCCGGTTGTCGCCGGTCTCCAGCCACTCCTCGTACATCCGGCCGACCAGGAAGACCTGGTAGTCCATGGAGAGGCCGAAGAGGACCGAGACCATGATCACGGGGAGGAAGGGCTCGATGGGCCCGGCGCTGCCGAGGCCGAGCAGCTCGCTCCCCCAGCCCCACTGGAAGACGGCCACGACGACGCCGAAGGAGGAGGCGACGGCGGCCACGTTCATCACGGCGGCCTTGAGCGGGATGCCGATGGAGCGGAACGCCAGGAGGAGGAGCAGACAGCCCAGCCCGATGACGACCCCGACGAAGAGCGGCAGCTTCCCGACGATGATCTCGGCGAAGTCGTCGTAGCTCGCCGTCACCCCGCCGACGTGGGCCTCCAGCGAGGTGTTGTCCCGGACCGGCGGCAGCACGTCGTCCCGGATCCGGTCGACCAGCTCGCTGGTGTCCTCCGACTGGGGCGACGAGTCCGGGACGACGGTGAGGAAGGCGGTGTCGCCGGCGCTGTTGTAGGTGACCGGGCTGACGGACGCGACGCCCTCGGTGGTGCGCAGTCTCTCGGGCAGCGAGTCCAGCGCGAGCCGGTCGTCCGCGCCGTCGAGCTGGGCGGCGATGGTGAGAGGTCCGTTGACGCCGGGCCCGAAGCCGTCGGCGATCAGGTCGTAGGCCTGCCGGGTGGTGGCCGTGGCCGGGTTGTTGCCCTGGTCGGAGGTGCCCAGGTGGAGGCCGAGGGCGGGCAGGGCGAGCACCAGCATGACGACGGCCGCGATGGAGCCGAGGAGCTTGGGGTGCCGCTCCACGAAGGCGGACCAGCGGGCGGCGAAGCCGGTGGGCAGTTCGGGCCGCGGTCCGTGTTCGGCGAGCTGTCGCCGCTCGCGGCGGCTGAGCGCGCGCATCCCGATGAGGGAGAGCAGTGCGGGCAGCAGGGTGACCGAGGCCATCACGGTGAGGACGACGGTGAGCGAGGCGGCGATGGCGACGCCGTTGAGGAAGCCGAGCCGCAGGATCAGCATGCCGAGCAGGGCGATGCAGACGGTGGCCCCGGCGAAGACGACGGCCCGCCCGGTGGTCGTGACGGCGTTCCGCGCCGCTTCGTCGACGGACATCCCGCGCCGGAGGCCTCTGCGGTGCCGGGTGACGATGAAGAGGGCGTAGTCGATGCCCACGCCGAGGCCGATGAGCATGCCGAGCATCGGGGCGAAGTCAGCCACGGTCATCGCATGGCCGAGCAGCACGATGCCCGCGTAGGCGGTCCCCACGGAGACCAGGGCGGTGGCGATGGGCAGCAGGCTGGCGGCGAGCGAGCCGAAGGCGAGGAAGAGCACGACGGCCGCGACGACGACGCCGACGCCCTCGGCGAGGTGGACGGAGGGTGCTTCGGTGAGGGCGACGGCGGTGCCGCCCAGTTCGACCTGGAGCCCGTCGGCCTCGGCTCCCTTCGCGGTGTCGACGAGGGCGCGGGCCTGGGAGGCGGGGATCTCGTCGGCGGGGTGGTCGAAGGTGACCGTGGCGTACGCGGTGTGGCCGTCCTCGCTGATCTGGCCGGGGCCGGTGCCTCCGTAGGGGCCCGTGACCGCGCCGACGCCCGGCAGTTCCTCGATCGCGTGGAGCGTCCGGGTCATGGTCTGCTCGACGTCGGCGGCCCGGACCGTGGAGCCGGTGGTGTGCCAGACGACGGTGTCGGTGTCGCCGCCGAGGTCGGTGAAGCCGCTGGAGAGGAGGTCGGTGGCGCGGCCGGACTCGGTGCCGGGGACCTCGTAGTCGTTGGAGTAGGCGGAGCCCGCGAAGCCCGCCGCGGCGGCCGTCCCGCCGAGGGCGGCGAGCCAGATGAGGACGGCGACGAGGCGGTGTCTTATGCACCAGCGAGCGATGGCAGCCAACGGATGAGCTCCCTGTGGGTTCGTGAACATTTACCCACAGATGACGTTATCTGCCCGTAAACGTCTCAAGACCTTGCGACCGCCACTCTGACAGCAGAAGATGATCCTTTGTCCGTTTCGTGGCCATGGTCACAGGGCCTGGTCTGTTCCCCGCACGCGACAGACCAGGCCGTGTTCCCCTGGGTCCGGCCGGGTCAGCCGGAGACGCTGGCGCGGCCGTTCTCGATGTGGCCCATGAGCCGCCGCCGGAAGCCGTCCTCCCCGTCGACGGTGACGGCGAGGTCGTACCAGCCGTGGGCGTCGGCCGCCGAGTGCACGAGCGTCCGGCTGCGGCCCGGCTTGACCGTGACGCGGCGGGTCCAGTCCGCTACGTCGTCCTCGTCGACGTAGCCGAGCGGCCGCACCAGGAAGGTCAGGGTCCGGCGGCCGGTGTTGCGCAGGGTGAGGTGGAGGTCGCGGTCGCGGTGGTCGATGCGGGAGGCGACCTCCGCTCCCCCGTCGGCGGGTCCGGCGAACTCGCGCCGGAAGCCGTTCGGTCCGGTGACCGTGAAGCGGTACGCCTCCCCGGTCAGCGGGACGGTCCAGTGCGCGGTGTCGGGGACGTCCTTGTGCTGCGGGGCCGGGAATTCGCCCGCGTACGGGTACAGCGTGAAGTGCGCCGAGGACCGGCCGGTGTTGACGAGCTCCACGCGCAGGGTGTCGCCCGACCGCCTCGCCCGGGCGTCCGGCTGGTACGGCAGGGGGCGCGCCGGGCGTGCGCCGGGCTCCTGCTCGGGGAGGTGCTGGACGGCGGGCGGCTTCGGCTGCCAGCGGCCGCTGAGCGGCGGGATCGCCCCCGGCTGCTCGACGGCGGGCTGCCGGCGGGCCCGGGTGAAGTCGAAGGCGGACGTCAGGTCGCCGGTGACGCGCCGCCGCCAGTCGCCGATGTTGGGTTCCTTCACGCCGGTCCAGCGCTCCAGGAAGCGGATGACGGAGGTGTGGTCGAAGACCTCGGAGCAGACGTACCCGCCGACGGTCCACGGCGAGACGACCAGCATCGGCACCCGGATGCCGAGGCCGGTGGGCCGGCCCTCCCACTGCTCCTCGGTGACCTCGGGGGGTGCGACGGGGGGCGGGACGTGGTCGAAGAAGCCGTCGTTCTCGTCGTAGTTGATCAGCACGGCGGTGTGCCGCCACACGTCGGGGTGGTTGCCGAGCGCATCGAGGATCTTGTAGACGATGGTGGCGCTGTGCACCGGGGACGAGGTGCTCGGGTGCTCGGAGTCGATCGCCGAGGGGACCAGGTAGGAGACCGCGGGGAGCGTCCCGGCCGCCACGTCCCTGGCGAACTCGTCCGCCAGCGTCCCGGTCGGAACCCGTCGCAGCCCCCGCTCGAACAGGCTGCGCTCGCGCCGGTCGAGGGTGGCGACGCCCTCCTCCAGCAGCCCGAGGAGGCGGGTGCGCTCGGTCTCGGACGCGCCCCGGACCTTGGCGTAGAAGGCTTCCATGTAGGTGTGCCCGCCGGTCCTGGCCAGCGCCTTGCGGGCGATCGCCTTGAAGGTGGCGTAGAACTCGATCTGGTTGTCGGTGAAGTTCTCCCACTCGGTGTACGTGCGCCAGCTGCGCCCGGCCTTCTCCAGCCGCTCGGCGTAGGTGGACCAGTCGTAGCCGGGGTGGGTCCCCTCGTTGTACGCGTCGTTGCCGACGGCCCGCTTCCCGTTGGCCTCGAAGCCGGTCTTCCCGCTCCACAGGTGGTTGCGGTTGGGGCTGGTGGAGGTGTGGATCGAGGAGTGGTAGGCGTCGCAGACGGTGAAGGTGTCGGCCAGCTCGTAGTGGAGCGGGATGTCGCGGCGGTCGTAGTACGCCATCGTCGCCGCGGTCTTCGCGCTGATCCAGCCGTTCATCCAGCCGCCGCCCCAGGCCTTGGCGCCGCCGTTCCAGGAGTGGTCGAGGGCGCCGATGTACTGGAGGTCCTTCTGCTGCGCCTCGGCCGCCCCGCGCACCGGGAAGGGCAGCACGGTGGAGCCGGCCGCGGCGGGCTGTTCGAACACCGTTCCGCCGGTGGGCAGCTCGATGGCGTTACGGTCGCCGAAGCCTCGTACGCCGCGCAGGGTGCCGAAGTAGTGGTCGAAGGAACGGTTCTCCTGCATCAGGATCACCACATGCTTGATGGCGCCGAGGCCTCTCCCGCCGGACCCCGCGTGGGCGGGCTGCGCGGCGATGGCGGCCTGGAGCGACGGCGGCAGGAACGATCCGGCCGCAGCGGCGCCGAGCGCGCCGCCGCCCAGCGCGAAGAGCCGTCGCCGTGACATGTCCGTGGTCAAAAGAGCCTCCTGGTTCCGGGGGTTACAGCCGGGAAGCTAGTCAGCCCGGGTGGCATCGGGAAGGACTGCGCACGGACCGGTGGTGAACGTCCAAGAGGTCGGACGAGAAGTCCAACAGCTGTTCGGGGGCGCTCGGGGCTGGGCGGAGGACGACCGAAGGGGCGGTGCGCCCGCACGTACATGAGTCCGTACGGGTGCACCGCCCCTTCGGGGACGATTCCGCGATCAGCCCTCGACGCCGAGCTTCTCCAGGATCAGCTCGCGCACACGTGCCGCGTCCGCCTGGCCGCGGGTGGCCTTCATGACCGCGCCGACGAGCGCGCCCGCCGCCGCGACCTTGCCGCCGCGGATCTTGTCCGCGATGGCCGCGTTGCCCGCGATGGCCTCGTCCACGGCCGTGGACAGCGCGCCCTCGTCGGAGACGACCTTCAGGCCGCGCTTCTCAACGACGGTGTCCGGGTCGCCCTCGCCCGCGAGGACGCCCTCGATGACCTGGCGGGCCAGCTTGTCGTTGAGGTCGCCCGCGGCGACGAGCGCGGCCACCCGGGCGACCTGCGCCGGGGTGATCGGCAGCTCGTCCAGACCGCGGGCGGTCTCGTTGGCGTTACGGGCCAGCTCGCCCATCCACCACTTGCGGGCCTGGTCCGAGGGTGCGCCCGCCTCGGTCGTGGCGACGATCAGGTCGACCGCGCCCGCGTTGAGGATGGACTGCATGTCGTGCTCGGTGACGCCCCACTCCTCCTTGAGCCGCGCCCGGCGCAGCCGGGGAAGCTCGGGGAGGCCCTTGCGCAGCTCCTCGACCCAGTCGCGCGCGGGCGCGACGGGCACCAGGTCCGGCTCGGGGAAGTAGCGGTAGTCCTCGGCGTTGTCCTTGATGCGGCCGGCCGTGGTGGAGCCGTCCTCCTCGTGGAAGTGCCGGGTCTCCTGCACAATGGTGCCGCCCGAGGACAGCACGGCGGCGTGCCGCTGGATCTCGAAGCGCGCGGCCCGCTCGACGGAACGCAGCGAGTTCACGTTCTTCGTCTCGGAGCGGGTACCGAACGCCTCGCGGCCGTGCGGGCGCAGCGACAGGTTGACGTCGCAGCGCATCTGGCCCATCTCCATGCGGGCGTCGGAGACCCCGAGGGCCTTGATCAGCTCGCGGAGCTCGGCGACGTACGCCTTGGCGACCTCGGGCGCGCGGGCGCCGGCTCCCTCGATCGGCTTGGTGACGATCTCGATGAGCGGGATGCCGGCCCGGTTGTAGTCGAGCAGGGAGTGGGACGCTCCGTGGATTCGGCCGGTGGCGCCGCCGACGTGCGTCGACTTGCCGGTGTCCTCCTCCATGTGGGCGCGCTCGATCTGCACCCGGAAGATCTCACCGTCCTCCAGCTGGACGTCCAGATAGCCGTCGAAGGCGATCGGCTCGTCGTACTGCGAGGTCTGGAAGTTCTTCGGCATGTCCGGATAGAAGTAGTTCTTCCGGGCGAAGCGGCACCACTCGGCGATCTCGCAGTTGAGCGCGAGACCGATCTTGATGGCCGACTCCACGCCGATCTCGTTGACGACCGGCAGCGCGCCGGGCAGCCCGAGACAGACCGGGCAGGTCTGGGAGTTGGCGTCCTGCTTCAGCTCCGTGGAGCAGCCGCAGAACATCTTCGTCTTGGTGCCAAGCTCGACATGGACTTCGAGGCCCATGACGGGGTCGTAGGACGCGAGCGCGTCCTCGTACGACACCAGGTCAGTGACAGTCACGGTGAAACTTATCCCTCTCAGCCCAGCAGAACGTCGTCGTCGCCGAGACGCTTCAGTTCGCGATAGAGGATCGCGAGTCCGGTGACGATGGCGGCCGCGGAGACGGCAGCGTCGACGAGCCGCAGCACGTCGTTGTCCTGGCGGGCGAGCTTCGCCTGCTTGGCGATGCTGATCGCGCCGAACGCGGTACTGCCGAGCGAGACGTACAGCCCGGTCTTGGACTTCTTGAAGTTACTGGCCTTCTTTGCCATGGCACTCATAGCGACGGAGCCTCCTCAAGCAGCGGGTGTCCCCACCTTTCCACGAAGGCGGCCTCGACGGCGGCTCCGACCTTGTAGAGCCGGTCGTCCTTCATGGCGGGGGCGATGATCTGCAGTCCGACCGGCAGACCGTCCTCCGGGGCCAGGCCGCAGGGCAGCGACATGGCGGAGTTGCCGGCCAGGTTGGTGGGGATGGTGCACAGGTCCGCGAGGTACATGGCCATCGGGTCGTCGGCGCGCTCGCCGATCGGGAAGGCGGTGGTCGGCGTCGTCGGGGAGACGATCACGTCGACCTGTTCGAAGGCCTTCTCGAAGTCCTGGGTGATGAGGGTGCGGACCTTCTGGGCCGAGCCGTAGTACGCGTCGTAGTAGCCGGAGCTGAGCGCGTACGTCCCCAGGATGATGCGGCGCTTGACCTCGTCGCCGAAGCCGGCCTCACGGGTGAGCGCGGTGACGTCCTCGGCCGACCTCGTGCCGTCGTCGCCGACCCGCAGGCCGTAGCGCATGGCGTCGAAGCGGGCCAGGTTGGAGGAGCACTCGGACGGGGCGATCAGGTAGTACGCGGAGAGCGCCAGGTCGAAGGACGGGCAGTCCAGCTCGACGACGTCCGCGCCCAGCGACTTCAGCAGCTCGACCGACTCGTCGAACCGCTGGAGGACACCGGCCTGGTAGCCCTCGCCGCGGAACTGCTTGACGACGCCGACGCGCATGCCCTGTACGGAGCCGTTGCGGGCGGCCTCGACGACCGGCGGGACCGGGGCGTCGATGGACGTCGAGTCCAGCGGGTCGTGCCCGGCGATGGCCTCGTGGAGCAGCGCCGCGTCCAGGACCGTACGGGCGCAGGGCCCGCCCTGGTCGAGGGAGGACGAGAAGGCGACCATGCCGTAGCGGGAGACGCCGCCGTAGGTGGGCTTGACGCCGACCGTGCCGGTGACGGCGGCGGGCTGGCGGATCGAGCCGCCGGTGTCCGTGCCGATGGCGAGCGGGGCCTCGTAGGAGGCGAGGGCGGCGGAGGAGCCGCCGCCGGAGCCGCCGGGGATGCGGGTGAGGTCCCAGGGGTTGCCGGTGGGGCCGTAGGCGCTGTTCTCGGTGGAGGACCCCATGGCGAACTCGTCCATGTTGGTCTTGCCGAGGATGACGACGTCGGCGGCGCGCAGCTTCTGCGTGAGCGTGGCGTCGTACGGCGGGACCCAGCCCTCAAGGATCTTGGAACCGACGGTGGTCGGCATGTCCTTGGTGGTGAAGATGTCCTTCAGCGCGAGCGGGACGCCGGCGAGCGGGCCGAGCTTCTCGCCCGCCTCCCGCTTCGCGTCCACGGCACGGGCCTGGGCGAGGGCGCCCTCGCGGTCGATGTGCAGGAAGGCGTGGACCTTCTCGTCGACCGCGTCGATCCGGGCCAGGTGGGCCTCGGTGACCTCGACGGCGGTCAGCTCGCCGGAGGCGATCTTCCCGGCGATCTCGGCAGCGGTGAGCTTGATGATGCTACTGATGTCCGTCATGGCGATTAGTCCTCCCCCAGGATCTGCGGCACCTTGAAACGCTGCTGCTCCTGGGCCGGGGCGCCGGAGAGCGCCTGCGCGGGGGTGAGCGACGGACGGACCTCGTCCGCGCGCATGACGTTGGTCAGCGGCAGCGGGTGGGAGGTCGGCGGTACGTCTTGGTCGGCGACCTCGGAGACGCGGGCGACCGCGCCGATGATGTCGTCGAGCTGACCGGCGAAGTGATCGAGCTCTTCGCCCTTCAGCTCCAGACGCGCCAGCCGGGCGAGGTGGGCGACCTCCTCGCGCGTGATGCCAGGCATGCAGCGATCCTCAGGGGTTGGTGTGTGGTTTGGCTGGGGGCCGGTATGCCACCGGCCCCCAATCCTATGGGGTCCCCCGAGGCCGGATACCCCGCCCCGATCGGGCCACGCCACTCCGGCGGCCCGGCCTGCCCCGGAGGAGAGTCCCTCAGGAGCTCTCGGTCTCCGCCGTCCCGTTCACCGCGCCCTTCATCACGCCGTTCACCGCGCCGTTCACCGCGCCGTTCACCGCCCCGTTCAGCGACGCGTTCATCGAGCCGGAGGCCGACCCGGTGGCGGTGGCGGCCGCCGCCTGGGCCTTCAGCTCGGCGGGCCTGCGCCAGCCGTGCTCGCCGCGCGCCCGCAGCCAGGCCGTCGTCTCCTGCGGCGGCATCGCGGCCGCCACCAGCCAGCCCTGCACCGCGTCGCACCTGAGGTCCCGCAACCGCTCCCACGTCTCGTCGTCCTCGACGCCCTCGGCGACGACGACCAGGCCGAGTGAGTGGGCCAGGTCGATGGTGCAGCGGACGATCTCCGCGTCCTCGTGGTCGACCGCCAGCCGGGCCACGAAGGACCGGTCGATCTTCAGCTCGCTGACCGGCAGTCTGCGCAGGTGGACCAGGGAGGAGTAGCCGGTGCCGAAGTCGTCGAGGGACATCTTCACGCCGTGCGCGGTGAGCCCGGCCAGGGTGTCGGCGGCGCGCTGCGGGTCCTCCAGCAGCACATGCTCGGTGATCTCCAGTTGGAGCGCTCCCGCGGGCACACCGTGACGGGCGAGCCGGGCCGCGACGCCCCCAGCGAAGCCGGGGGTGTGGACGTCGCGCGGGGAGACGTTGACCGCGACGGGCACGAACAGGCCCTGGGACCGCCAGCGGGCGACCTGGGCGAGCGCCGTCTCCAGGACGTACTCCGTGAGGTGCGGCATCAGACCGGAGGACTCGGCGATCGCGATGAACTCGTCCGGGGGGACCCGGCCGCGCTCCGGGTGCACCCAGCGCACCAGCGCCTCCAGGCCGGCGACCTGCCCGTCGAAGCGGACCTTGGGCTGGTAGTGCAGCTCGACCTCGCTCGCGTCCAGCGCCCGGCGCAGGTCGCCGAGGAGCCCGAGCCGGTCGGGGGTGTTGCTGTCCCGCTTGGACTCGTAGACCTCCACGCCCGTGCGGTCCCGCTTGGCCTGGTACATCGCGACGTCCGCCCGCCGCAGCAGGCCTTCGGCGTCCAGGGCGTGGTCGGGGTAGACGGCGACCCCGGCGCTGGCCTCCAGGACGAGGGTCAGTCCGTCGAGGTCGAGCGGGGAGGACAGCTCGGCGACCAGGTGGCGGGCGACCTGCTGGGCGCTGGTGGTCGAGTCGGTGTGCGGCAGCAGGACGGCGAACTCGTCGCCGCCGAGCCGGGCGGCCTCCGCGCCGCGCGGCAGAGCGAGCCGCAGGCGCTCCGCTATCTGGAGCAGGAGCCGGTCGCCTGCCAGGTGGCCCAGGGTGTCGTTGACCGCGCGGAAGCGGTCCAGATCGATGAGGACCAGGGCGGAGCGGGTGCCGATGGACTCCGCGTCCTCCAGCGCCGACCAGGTCCGCTCCAGCAGCCACTGACGGTTGGGCAGCCCGGTCAGCGGGTCGCGCAACTGCTCCTCGGCGCGGGCGCGGGCTATCCAGAGGGTGGAGTCGAGGGCGATCAGCGGCACCGCGAAGAGCGGCAGCAGGACGGGCATGGACATCGCGACGGCGCAGATCAGCGGGGCGAGCCCGAGGAGCGCGACGGCGACGAGTCCCTGCCGCAGCATCGCGGTACGGGCGATGGTGGGCAGCCCGCCGTTGTGCGGGGCCTGGGCGTACCACAGCAGTACCCGGGTGACGAGCAGATACGTCGATGCCGTCAGGAGCAGTTCCGGGACGGCCGCGATGCCCCAGTCGAGTGGCCGCCAGGGTTCCTCGACGGTGGGGACCTCGCCGAAGGCGGCCAGCACGAGGGCCGCGGCGCCGATGCCCAGCATGTCCACCCCGCCGTGCAGGAGCCCCTGCCACCAGCGGTGTCTGCGGGCGGTCCCGACGAGCACCACGACGGCGAGGCTGACCAGCACGGCCGGGAGCCAGCCGAACAGCAGCAGCACGGCGAGGGTGAGGGCGGCCCCCGAGCCGGTGCCGCCCCACCACCGGTCGCGGCCGAGCGCCACCAGATGGCCGACGATGATCCCGGTGAGCACGGCGAGGGACCAGCCCACCGCACCGTCCGGGAAGAGCGCGTGCCCCTGCTGGACGGTCCGGTAGGACCCGACCGCCAGCAGCACCGCGGCGATCCCCACGACGACGGCGCCCACGGGGGGCGTGAGGCCGACGAAACCTTGCAGCCGCGACACCGGGGCGGCGCTCTCGGTCGGTTTCATTCCGTCCCTCTCACAGCCGGCGGTGCCGATGTCCCTCGGGGCGCCCGCTCCCGTGGCACCACGGCCCGGTCGAGCGGCCGTGCACGGCGGGCGCACCTCTCAACAGTAGGCCGCGAAAGGCTTCCAGGGGCAGCGCTCTACAGCTCTTGCCCGAATGCGAACCGACCACCCGTCACCATCTGCTATTGACCCGAACGGGTGGCGCGGCAGGGCCATTCGGGGAACGGCGGCCCCTTCTTCACCCCTCTGCCCCGTTTCCTTCCCCGTACGGGCCGCGCCACGCCGGGGCAGCGTCTCGAAGGCGTCTCGATCCGGAGAACAGTGGGCGAACGAGGGTCCGGCGGGTGGTCACTCCCCGCTGTCCTCCGGGTCGGTGCCGGGCGCGGCTTCCGGGGCGGGCAGGGCCGCCTCCTTCGCACGTTCGGGCCCCTGTTCGAGCAGGATCGCGAATCCGTCCTCGTCCAGCACGGGCACCTTCAGCTGCATCGCCTTGTCGTACTTGGAGCCGGGGTTGTCGCCGACGACCACGAACGCGGTCTTCTTCGACACCGATCCGGCGACCTTCGCGCCCAGCGCCTGAAGCGCCTCCTTGGCACCGTCGCGGGTGTGGCCCGCGAGGGTGCCGGTGACGACGACGGTGAGTCCTTCGAGGGGGCGGGGGCCCTCGTCCGTCCCGGAGTCCTCGTCCGCCATGCGCACTCCGGCCTCGCGCCACTTGCGCACGATCTCGCGGTGCCAGTCCTCGGCGAACCACTGCTTGACCGAGGCCGCGATGGTCGGCCCGACGCCGTCGGCGGCGGCCAGCTCCTCCTCGCTCGCCTCGTCGATCCGGTCGATGGAACGGAACTGACGGGCCAGCTCCTGGGCGGCGACCGGCCCCACGTGCCGGATGGAGAGCCCGGTGAGGATCCGGGCGAGCGGAGCTTCCTTTGCGGCGGCGATGCCTTCCAGCATGGCCACCGCGTTCTTCTTCGGCTCGCCCTGCTGGTTGGCGAAGACCGTGGCGATCTTCTCCTCGCCGGTCTTCGAGTCGCGCTTGGGCAGCCCGCTGTCCTGGTCCAGGACGTACGCCCGGATCGGCAGCAGCTGGTCGACGGTGAGGGAGAACAGATCGCTCTCGTCGCGCAGGACGGGCTCGGCGGGCTCCAGGGGCCGGGTCAGGGCGGCGGCGGCCACATAGCCGAAGTGGTCGATGTCCAGGCTCTTGCGTCCGGCGAGGTAGAAGACGCGTTCACGCAACTGGGCGGGACAGGCGCGGGCGTTGGGGCAGCGGAGGTCGATGTCGGCCTCCTTCATCGGCCGCAGCTCGGTCCCGCACTCGGGGCAGTGGGTCGGCATCTCGAAGGCCTTCTCGGTGCCGTCGCGCAGGTCGACGACGGGGCCGAGGATCTCGGGGATGACCTCGCCCGCCTTGCGGATGACGACGGTGTCGCCGATGAGGACGCCCTTGGCCTTCACCACGTTCTGGTTGTGCAGGGTGGCGAACTCGACCTCGGAACCGGCTACTTCGACCGGTTCGACCTGGGCGTACGGGGTGACGCGGCCGGTGCGTCCGACGCCGACGCGGATGTTGACCAGCTTGGTGTTGACCTCTTCGGGGGCGTACTTCCAGGCGATGGCCCAGCGCGGGGCGCGCGAGGTGGAGCCGAGGCGTCCCTGGAGCGGGATCTCGTCGAGCTTGACGACGACGCCGTCGATCTCGTGCTCGACGGAGTGCCGGTGCTCGCCGTAGTACGCGATGAACTCCCGTACGCCGGCGAGGGAGTCGACGACCTTGTTGTGCTGGGCGGTGGGCAGGCCCCAGGCGTGGAGCAGCTCATAGGCCGCGGAGAGGCGGTCGATGCTCAGACCCTCGTGGGCGCCGATTCCGTGCACCACCATGTGCAGCGGGCGGGCGGCGGTGACCTTGGGGTCCTTCTGGCGCAGCGATCCGGCCGCCGCGTTGCGCGGGTTGGCGAAGGGCTTGTCGTCGGCGGCGACCAGCCGGGCGTTCAGCTCCTCGAAGTCCTCCATGGGGAAGAAGACCTCGCCGCGGATCTCCACGAGCGCGGGGATGTTCTCGCCCTTGAGGCGGTGCGGGATCTCGGCGATCGTCCGGACGTTGGGGGTGATGTCCTCGCCGGTGCGGCCGTCGCCGCGGGTCGCCGCCCGGGTCAGGCGGCCCTGCTCGTAGGTGAGGTTGACAGCGAGGCCGTCGACCTTGAGCTCGCACAGGAAGTGGTGGTCGGGGGTGCCGACGTCCTTGGCGACCCGGTCCGCCCAGGCGGCCAGCTCCTCGTCGTCGAAGGCGTTGTCCAGGGAGAGCATCCGCTCGCGGTGCTCGACGGAGGTGAACTCCGTGCGGTAGGGCCCGGCGACCTTCTGGGTCGGGGAGTCCGGGGTACGCAGCGACGGGTGCTCCTCCTCCAGGGCCTCCAGGGAGCGCAGCTGCCGGTCGAACTCGCCGTCGCTGACGACCGGCTGGTCCTTCACGTAGTAGCGGAAGCGGTGCTCCTCGATCTGCTCGGCCAGCAGCGCGTGCTTCTCCCGCACGTCCGCCGGAACCGAGCTCTCCTGCTCCACCCGCTCTTCGCCCGCCATCGTCCCGTCCTCCTGTGTACCCGTCGTCCCCGTCACTCAGGGTTGTCCGCGAGCGACCTCGCCGCCCGGGCGCTGTGGGCGAGCGCGGTGCGGGCGTGCGCGGGCGACGCACCCGCGAGACCGCACGACGGGGTGATCGTGACGGACTCGGCGAGAGTCCCCGGATTCAGCCCCAGCCTGCTCCACAACGTCCTGACTCCCATGACGCTACCGCCCGGGTCCGACAATCCCTCCGAGGCCGCGTCGGTGGAGGGCACCACGCCGAGGAAGAGCTGGGTGCCGCCCTCGACGGCTTCCCCGATCGCCTCCTCCTCACGCTCGGTGAGCAAGGAGAAGTCGAACGAGATGCCGTCGGTTCCGGCCCGGCGCAGCAGGGCGAACGGCACCTCGGGGGCGCAGGAGTGGACGAGCGTCGTGCCGTCCTCGCCCGCCGCGGCGAGGACGTCGCGCAGGGTCCCCTCGACGACCTGGCGGTCCACGGCCCGGTAGGTGCGATAGCCGCTGGCGGAGCGGACCCGGCCCAGCAGGACGGCGGTCAGGGAGGGCTCGTCCAGCTGGAGGACGACCTGCGCCCCGGGCATGCGGCGGCGGACCTCCGCGAGGTGGGCGCGGAGTCCTTCGGCCAGGGACCCTGCCAGGTCGCGGCAGGCGCCGGGGTCGGCCAGCATGGCTTCGCCGCCGCGCAGCTCCAGTGCTCCGGCCAGGGTCCAGGGGCCGACGGCCTGGACCTTGAGCAGGCCCTCGTACCCCTGGGTGAACTCCTCCAGGGCGTCCAGGTCCTCCCCCAGCCAGGAGCGGGCGCGGCGGGTGTCGCGGCCGGGCCGGTCGCTGATCCGCCAGCCGCTCGGCTCGACGTGTCCGTACATCTCGACGAGCATGCCGATGGTCCGGCCGATCATGTCGGCGCCCGGCCCGCGTGCGGGCAGTTCCGCCAGGTACGGCATGCCCTGGCCGTCGGCGAAGGAACCGGTGACGGTCTTCGCCGCCTCCCTCGCGTCTCCCCCGGGCATCGACCCGATGCCGGTAGCCGGACACCCGCTGAACTTGCTCTTCTCGCTCACGCGGGAAGCCTACGGTCCGGGGCGGGGAACCTGCTCCCCGGGACGTCGGCGGCTCCCCGGAACGTCAGCGGCCGGGACGGACGGTGAGGTCGTTGACCTCGGCGTCGCGCGGCAGGTCGATCGCCATCAGGATCGTGGTGGCCACCGACTCGGGGTCGATCCAGCGGGCCGCGTCGTACTCCTTGCCCTCCTGCTGGTGCACCTTGGCCTGCATGGGGCTGGCGGTGCGGCCCGGGTAGACGGTGGTGACGCGCACCCCGTTGCCGTGCTCCTCGTGGCGCAGGGAGTCGGCGAGCGCCTTGAGGCCGTGCTTGCTCGCGGCGTACGCGCTCCACCCGGCGTGGGCGGCGAGCCCTGCCCCGGAGTTCACGAACAGGACCTGGCCCTGGGAGACGCGGAGCTGCGGGAGCAGGAGGCGGGTGATCTCGGCGGGGGCGATCAGGTTGGCGTTGAGCTGGAAGTGCCAGGCCTTGGGGGTGAGCTCGCCGACTTCGCCGAGCTCGACGACGCCCGCGATGTGCAGCAGGGTGTCGATCCGCTCGGGCATGGGCTGCTGGCCGAACGCCCAGGACAGCCGGTCGGGGTTGCCGAGGTCGCCGACGAGGGTGCGCGCGCCCGGGTAGCGGTCGGCGAACTCCTTGGCGCGGCCGGCGTCGCGGGCGAGCAGGACGACGTCGTCGCCGCGCTCCTGGAGGCGGCGGGCGACAGCGGCCCCGATGCCGGAACCGGCGCCGGTGATGAGGTGGGTAGACATGGGGCGATCCTAGGACCGCTGCTCCCTACCGGTGACCGGTGGACGCCTCGCCGGTGCTCCTCACTGGTGACCGGCGGACTCCTCCAGGTAGGCGAGCGCGCCGACGCCGTCCTTGGCGAAGAAGACCAGGTCGGTCAGGGGGACGGGCAGGAAGCCCTCGTCCTCCATGCGCTGGAACTGCTGGCGCAGCCCGTCGTAGAAGCCCGCGGTGTTCAGCAGGACGACCGGCTTGGTGTGCTTGCCGTGCTTCTTCAGCTCCAGGATCTCGGTGGCCTCGTCGAGTGTCCCGGTCCCACCGACCATGATCACGACCGCGTCGGCCTTCGCCAGGAGAAGCGCCTTGCGCTCGGCGAGGTCGCGGGCGATCACCATCTCGTCGGCGTTCGTGCGGGCCTTCGCGGCGAGGAAGTCGACCGAGACCCCCACGAGCCGTCCGCCCGCCGCCTGCACGCCGTCCGCGACGACCTTCATCAGCCCGCTCTCCGATCCGCCCCAGACGAGGGTGTGCCCGCCCCTGCCGAGCAGCTCGGCGAACTCCCGGGCGGGCACGGTGTAGCGGTCGTCGAGGTCGGCGGCGGAGAGGAAGACGCAGATGTTCATGGGCCAACCGTACGACCCGCCTCGGACACTTCCTAGGCCACCCGTCGCGGGAAGGTTCGGCGTACGGGGAAGAACACGGCCTCGTACGTCGCTGAAGCAGGCATGACTGCCACGCGAGGACACCGCATCACCGTCGAGCCGGGCACCGAGCACGTCCGGGTGGTGCACGACGGACAGCTGCTGGCCGAGAGCCGCCGCCCGCTCGTGCTCCGTGAGACCGGCTGCCCGGTCCGCTACTACCTGCCGCCCGAGGACGTCCGCACCGACCTGCTCTCCCCGTCGGACACCTCCACCCACTGCCCGTTCAAGGGGGACGCCTCCTACTGGTCCCGACCCGGTGCCGACGACCTCGTCTGGGCCTACCCGGACCCGAAGCCCGAAGTCGCCGCGATCAAGGACCACTTCTGCTTCTACGCCACGGAGACGGTGGCCGACTGACCCTCGCTACGGGCTCCGTGAGAATTTCTCCGCCGGAACGATGAGTTTTCCGGACCGCCCCGGTCTCCTCTCCCATGGACAGGATTCTCTCCGCCGACGGCACGCCGATCGCCTACCGACGCCAGGGTGACGGCCCGCCACTGGTGCTCGTCGGCGGGGCGCTGAGCGCCTCGGCCACCGACGCGCCGCTGGCCGCCCTGCTCGCGCCACGCTTCACGGTGCTCACCTACGACCGCCGGGGCCGGGGCGCCAGCGGTGACGCCGGGCACTGCACCGTGGCGCGGGAGGTCGAGGATCTGGCCGCCGTGGTCGCGGCGGCCGGACCCGGCGCGTCGGTCTTCGGCATGTCGTCGGGCGGGGCGCTGGCCCTGGAGGCGGTCGCCGCCGGGCTGCCGGTGGAGCTGCTCGCCGTGTACGAGCCGCCTTATACGCCCGGCGCGTCGGGGCTGCTGTTCAAGGCCCGCTGCACGGCCCGGCTGCACCGGCTGCTGGCGGCCGGGGACCGGGGCGGGGCGGTGGAGCTGTTCCTGTCGATGACGGGTGTCGCGGAGGAGACGGCCGCCCGGATGCGGCGCACCCCGCTCTGGGCGGAGCTGGAGGCGATGGCGCACACCCTGGCGTACGACGACGCCCTGCTGGGCGACGGCGCGGTCCCGGTCGAGCGGTTCGCGGCCGTCGCGGCCCGGACGCTGGTGATCTGCGGCGGCTTCAGCAGCCCCCCGGCGCGTGCGGCGACCCGGACCCTGGCCGAGGCGCTGCCGCGCGGCCGGCACCGCACGCTGACCGGCCAGATGCGCGAGGTGGCGCCCCAGGTGCTCGCGCCGGTGCTGGCGGAGTTCTTCGCGAAGGACGTGTACGCGTACCGGCAGGCGTCGTGAGGCGTGGGGCGGTCACGACACACGTCGGGCGTCGTGAGCCGGTGGGCGGGCACGCACGTCGCGCGTCGCGAGCCGGTGAGGCGGTCACGCACGTCGCGCGTCGCGAGCCGCTGACCGTGGCCGTCCCCGGCGGGGTCCGGACGGGCCCCCGCCTCAGCCGCCCGTCGCCGCCCGCTCGCGACGGGACGTCGTGGCGATGGTGGCCGAGCCGACCACGCGCGTGCCGTCGTACAGGACGACCGCCTGGCCGGGGGCCACGCCCCGGACCGGCTCGGTGAAGGTGACGTTCAGCTCGGAGCCGTCCACCAGCTCGGCCGTGACCTCGGTCTCGCCGCCGTGGGCGCGGAGCTGGGCGGTGTACGTGCCGGGGCCGGACGGGGGCGTTCCGCACCAGCGGGGCTTGATGGCGGTCAGCGCGGTCACGTCGAGGGCCTCGACGGGGCCGACGGTGACGGTGTTGTTCACCGGGGAGATGTCGAGGACGTAGCGCGGCTTGCCGTCGGGGGCCGGGTGGCCGATCTTCAGGCCCTTGCGCTGACCGATGGTGAAGCCGAAAGCGCCCTCGTGGGTGCCCAGCTTCGTACCGGACTCGTCGAGGATGTCGCCCTCGGCCGGGCCGCCGAGGCGGTTCGCCAGGAAGCCCTGGGTGTCGCCGTCGGCGATGAAGCAGATGTCGTGGCTGTCGGGCTTCTTGGCGACCGCCAGGCCCCGGCGCTCGGCCTCGGCGCGGATCTCGTCCTTGGTGGTGAGGGTGTCGCCGAGCGGGAACATGGCGTGGGCGAGCTGCTTCTCGTCCAGGACGCCGAGCACATAGCTCTGGTCCTTGGCCATGTCGGAGGCGCGGTGCAGCTCGCGGCTGCCGTCCTCGGTGAGTACGACGGTGGCGTAGTGGCCGGTGCACACCGCGTCGAAGCCGAGGGCGAGGGCCTTGTCGAGCAGCGCGGCGAACTTGATCTTCTCGTTGCAGCGCAGGCAGGGGTTGGGGGTGCGTCCGGCCTCGTACTCCGCGACGAAGTCCTCGACGACGTCCTCGCGGAAGCGTTCCGCCAGGTCCCAGACGTAGAACGGGATACCGATGACGTCGGCCGCGCGGCGGGCGTCCCGGGAGTCCTCGATGGTGCAACACCCGCGCGCCCCGGTCCGGAAGGACTGGGGATTCGCGGACAGGGCGAGGTGGACACCGGTCACGTCGTGGCCCGCCTCGACGGCGCGGGCCGCGGCGACGGCGGAGTCCACGCCGCCCGACATCGCGGCAAGGACACGCAGGGGGCGCTGGGAAGTCTGAGTCATAGCTCCTCCAGGGTACGGGTCGTCGGGAACCGAACGCTCGCGGATATGCGTTGACGATCACATGGGGAACAACGGAAGCACCCGGGGTGCGCGAAAGCCTTCGGGAAAGTCTTCGGGCTCGTCTTCGCGGAAGAAGCCCGCGGACGGCGTCAGCCGGCGCGCGCTGCTGATCGGCGGCGGCGCGGTGGCGGCCGCCGGTACCGCCGCCGTGCTCGCGCGCGACCAGGTCAAGCGCCTGTGGTGGCAGGTGCCCGGGGTCGAGAAGCCCCGGAAGCCGGGCGAGCTGGACTACGCGGGGGCGACCTGGGTGGCCGCGTCGGAGGCGAACTGGCGGCGGGCGGACCGGCCGGACGACTTCACGATCGACCGCGTGATCATCCATGTCACCCAGGGCAGCTTCGCCAGTGCGGTGAGGGTGTTCCAGGACCCTGCCCACCAGGCCGCGACGCACTACATCGTGGGGCAGGACGGGCGGGTGGTGCAGATGATCCGCGAGCTCGACGTGGCGTACCAGGCGGGCAACCGCGCGTACAACGAGCGCGGCGTCGGCATCGAGCACGAGGGGTTCGTGGACCGGCCGAAGGACCTCACGAAGGCGATGTACGAGTCCTCGGCGCGGCTCACGGCGTCGATCTGCGCGCGGCACGACATACCCGTCGACCGGGAGCACATCATCGGGCACGTGGAGGTGCCGGGCACCGACCACACGGACCCGGGCCCGCACTGGGACTGGGACCGCTACCTGGAGCTGGTGCGCCGGGCCGCGACGGCGCCGCCCAGCCCTTCCCCCACGCCGTCGGCGAAGGCGTAGCGGCCGCTTCCCCAGCGAGCGGCCCCCCGCCGTCAGCTGAGCCCGGCCGTCCTCGCCCGCTCCACCGCCGGGCCGATCGCCTCGGCCAGCGCCTTCACGTCGTCCTCGGTCGAGGTGTGACCGAGCGAGAAGCGCAGGGTGCCCCGGGCCAGGTCCGGATCGGTCCCGGTGGCCAGGAGTACGTGGCTGGGCTGGGCGATCCCGGCGGTGCAGGCGGAGCCGGTGGAGCATGCGATGCCCTGGGCGTCCAGCAGCAGGAGGAGGGAGTCGCCCTCGCAGCCCGGGAAGCTGAAGTGGGCGTTGGCCGGGAGGCGTCCGGCCTGATCCGGGTCGCCGCCGAGCACGGCGTCCGGCACGGCCCGGCGCACGGCGGCCACGAGGTCGTCGCGCAGGGAGCCCACGCGCCGGGCGAACTGCTCGCGCCGCTCGGCCGCCAGCCGTCCGGCGACCGCGAAGGAGGCGACGGCGGGCACGTCCAGGGTGCCGGAGCGCACGTGCCGCTCCTGGCCGCCGCCGTGCAGAACGGGTACGGGGGTGTGATCGCGGCCCAGCAGCAGCGCGCCGATGCCGAACGGACCGCCGATCTTGTGCCCGCTGACCGTCATCGCGGCCAGTCCGGAGCGGGCGAAGTCGACCTCCAGCTGACCGAAGGCCTGGACCGCGTCGGCGTGCATGGGGATGGAGAATTCCGCCGCCACCGCCGCCAGTTCACGGACCGGCATGATGGTGCCGATCTCGTTGTTGGCCCACATCACGGTGATCATCGCGACGTCGTCGGGGTCGCGGAGGATCGCCTCGCGCAGGTCTTCCGGGTGGACGCGGCCGTGGCGGTCGACCGGGAGGTAGTCGACGGTCGCGCCCTCGTGGTCCGCGAGCCAGTCGACGGCGTCCAGGACGGCGTGGTGTTCGACGGGGCCGGCGAGGACCCGGGTGCGGCGGGGGTCGGCGTCGCGCCGGGACCAGTAGAGGCCCTTCACCGCGAGGTTGTCGGCCTCCGTGCCGCCGGAGGTGAGGACCACCTCGCTGGGGCGTGCGCCGAGGGCGTCAGCGAGGGCCTCTCTGGCCTCCTCGACGGTACGGCGGGCCCGGCGTCCGGCGGCGTGCAGTGAGGACGCGTTGCCGGTGGCGGAGAGCTGGGCGGTCATCGCCTCGATCGCTTCGGGAAGCATCGGGGTGGTCGCAGCGTGGTCGAGGTAAGCCATGGTGGAGCCGATTCTACGAGCCCGGGGTGGGGCTCATGGCGGGCGCGTCACGACCGGGTCCCCGCGCACGCTCGCGAGGGCGGATCGTGGGGCTGTGTGGCGGGGGGTGCGTCAGCCGCCGAGACTCCAGGAGACCGTGCCGTCGACGGTGACCAGGACGGCGAGCACGGCGAGGTCGGCGACGCCCAGGGAGAGGCCCAGCAGGGCGCGCCCTGGGCGGCGGGTGCGGCGGGCCAGGGCCAGCAGGGCCATCACGATCGCGGTGGGCCCGAGCAGGACGTTGAAGACCAGCAGCCCGACGAGGCCGAGGACGAACGACGCGACGGCCAGCCCGTCCGCCTCCCGGCCCATGGCCCGGGAGGCCGCGTCGTCCGCGTCCGCGACGGAGGCGGGTGCGGGGGCGGGGGCGGGGGCGGGGGCGGAAACGAGGCCGGCCTCGGCACCGGTATCGGTCGTAGCACCGGTACCGGTATCGGTCGTAGCACCGGTACCGGTATCGGCACCGGTATCGGTCGTGGCACCGGTACCGGTACCGGTACCGGCCTCGGAATCGGCGTCGGCCGCGCGGCGGGCGGAGTCGGTGAGGGTCATGATGCGAGCTCCTTCGGATCGGTCCGGGACACGGCAGGCTCGGCGGGGACGGGGGCAGGTTCGGGTTCTGGGTACGGCGGTCGGGTCAGCGGGGGCGGGGGCAGGTGCAGGTTCTGGTGCGGGTTCTGGGTACGGCGGCCGGGTCAGCGGGGGCGGCGCGACGCGCGCTCGCGTACGGCGAAGATCAGCAGCCAGCAGCCGATCACGGTCGCGACGGCCAGGGCGAGCGGCAGCGGGATATGGGCGACCGTCCCGAGGACGATGCCCAGCAGAAGCAGCGCGGCGACGAGGACGAGCACGGCGGAACCTCTCTCTGCGACGACGAAGACCGTTCGGCAGTTGCCGGGGAAGCATTCGGAGTACGAGTGTTCACTGACTCATCAGCCTAAACCCCGAGCTCTCTTCCTCGACCCGGCGAACGGTTGTTTACTGAATGGCATGAGTCACACCCCCACCGGAGCCCGCCAGGCCCAGAAGCTCAGGACGCGCCAGTCCCTCCTGGACGCGGCCCTCGCCCTGCTGGAGCACCAGAGCCTGAGCAGCCTGGGACTGCGGGAGGTCACCCGGGCCGCCGGGGTCACCCCGACGGCCTTCTACCGGCACTTCGAGGACACCGCCGCGCTCGGCGTCGCGCTGGTCGAGGAGACGCTGGGCAGCCTGCACGGGCTCATCGGCGCGGTGCTCGCGGAGACGGGTGACAGCGAGGAACGGCTGGACCGCAGCGTGGAGGTGATAGCCCGTCATGTCGGCGCGCAGCCCGCGCACTTCCGGTTCATCGCCCGTGAGCAGCACGGCGGCGTGGGGCCGGTGCGCGTGGCCATCGCCGCCCAACTGCTGGGGTTCGCACAGGAGGTGGCGCTCGCGCTGCGCGAGGAGCCGGGGTCGGCCGGGTGGAGCACGGAGGACCTGCTGATGCTGGGCGGCCTCTATGTGGACCACATGGTGATCACCGCGTCGGCCCTGCTGGATGCGGGTCCGGCGGGTGAGCGGGAGGTCGTCCGGGTGGCCCGGCGCCGGCTGCGGCTGGTCTCGATCGGCCGCGAGCACTGGCTGGACGAGAGGTGACCGCACCAGCCTCGACCGCCCCCGACCGCCCTTGACCCTCCCGTAACTCGGCCGCCCCCGACCGCCCTTGACCCTCCCGTAACAGGAGGCCCTACGGTCCCTGGGTATGAAGATCGTCGTCCATGACACCGCCTCCGCCCACCTCGACCTCCTGCGCCGCCCCGCGGCCCAACGACCCGACGCCCTGCGGGAGATGCTCGCCCCGTTGCAGGAGGTGATGTCCCGGGTGGGGGTCGGGGACCTCGTCGAGCGGCACCGCGCGGGCAGCGGGTTCCCGCTCGGCCGGGACGACTCCCGCCACCGGGAGGCCCTGGAGCGGATGCGGGAGGCCCGGGTGTGGCAGCGGATCGAGGACTCCCTGGCCGCCGCGCGGGAACGGCTGGGTTCGGCGGCGCCCGATGCGCTGACCGCCGGCACCGTGCACGTGGTTCTGGTGCTCGGCGACCCGGACGACCCGATGATGCGCCTCAACCAGGGCTACTTCGGCCTCGGCGGCATCCCGGGCGCGATCCTGCTGATGATGTGGCCCACCGCGACCGGCCTCGCCAAGATCGAGCACGCCGCCGCCCACGAGCTGCACCACAACGTCCGCTACGCCAACGTGGACTGGGACCCGATGACGGTCACCGTCGGCGAGCAGGTCGTGGCCGAGGGGCTGGCCGAGGCCTTCGTACGGGAGCTGGCGGGTGAGGACGCCATGGGCCCCTGGGCGACCTCGTTGTCCGGCGCGGAGCTGGACGACGCCTGCGCGAAGGTGGCGGCCGGGATCGACGTCGCGGGCATGCAGAACCTGTCCCCGTACGTGTTCGGCGACCGCACCGCCCTCCAGCTGGGGCAGGAGCCGGTCGGCCTGCCGGACTTCGCCGGCTACGCGGCCGGGCTGCGCTTCGCCGACGCCCACCTAGCGGCCTCCGGGCTGACCGCCGCCGCGAGCGTCGCCGTGCCCGCGCGTGAGGTTCTCGGACACGCGGGCGTGCCGACCACCGCGTGACCCGGCCGGGGCCTCCGCCTTCAGTTCCGGGAGACTGGACCGATGAGGAGCGAGGACCGGGGCCCCGAGGAACCGCCCGCCGACGGCCTGACCGTCGGCCGGACGGCCGGGCTCGTCGGGGTCAGTGTGAAGACGCTGCACCATTGGGACGCGATCGGCCTGGTGCGGCCGGGGGGCCGCACGAGGGCGGGGTACCGGGTGTACGGGGACGATGACGTCGCCCGGCTCCACCGGGTCCTCGTCTACCGGGAGATCGGCATCCCGCTCGCCGCGATCGGGCGCCTCCTGGACGACCCGGAGGTCGACGCGCGCGAGCATCTGCGGCGGCAGCGGGGGCAGCTCGCGGAGCGGATCTCCCGGCTGGAGCGGATGGTGGGCGCGGTGGACCGCATGCTGCTGGAGTCGAAGCCGGGGATCCGGCTGACGCCCGAGGAACAGGTGGAGATCTTCGGGGCCGACTGGGAGCCCGCCCGGACCGAGGAGGCCGAGGAGCGCTGGGGCGCCACGGAGCAGTGGGCGCAGTACGCGGAGCGGGCGGCCCGGATGAGCCGCGAGGACTGGAAGGACGTGGCGGCGTCCGTCGAGGCCCTGAACGCCGACCTCGCCACCGCGTACCGTACGGGCGTCGCCCCCGGGTCGAAGGTCGCGGACGCCCTCGCGGAGCGGCACCGCGCGCAGATCTCGACGTACTTCGACTGCACGTACGCCCTGCAGGTCTGCATCGGCCGGACGTATGCCACCGACCCCGGCTACGTCGCGCACTACGACGCGATCGCGCCGGGGCTCGGCGGCTGGCTGTGCGAGGTGATCGCCGCGAACGCCGGGGCCCACGGCGTCGATCCGGAGTCCGCGGTCTGGGAGTGAAGCGCTCCCTCAGGCCGTGCGCGGGGCCTTGGCCAGCTGGCGGGACTGGGCGACGAGGCGGTCGGCGCTGTCCCAGACCTCCGCGTCCTCCTCCAGGAAGCCGCCCGCGAGGTTGCGGGTGGTGATGGAGACGCGCAGCGGGCCCGGGGCGGGGCGGCAGCGGATGTGGGCAGTCAGCTCGACGGTGGGGGTCCAGCCGGCCAGGCCCAGCTCGAACGAGGTCGGCGGCAGGGCGTCCACGGTCAGCAGCAGCGACAGCGGATCCGGGTCGCGGCCGTCGGCCAGGCCGAACCAGCCACGCATCTCCCCCTTGCCGGACGGGGCCCCGACGGCCCAGCCGACGGTCGCCGGGTCGAGCTTGATGTCCAGGCGGTCGGTGATGGCGGAGCTGCCGGGAATCTTCGGCGCGCCGTCGCTCGGGCCGAGGCAGTGGTCCCGGTCGGGCATGGCCGGCGGCAGGGCCGTCGTGCGGACGTCGTCGGGGAGCGCGTCCAGGTCGCCGTAGGTGGCCAGGACCCGGATGCGCTCGATCTCGCTGCCGTCCTCGGCGTACTGGAAGAGGGAGGCCTGGCCCGTGGAGAGGGTGCGGCCGGTGCGGACGACCTGGGTGCGGATCACGGCCGGGCCGGGCACGGAGGCGGTGAGGTAGTGCGCCGAGACGGAGAACGGGTCGGCGTGGGGCAGCGCCTCGCCCAGGGCCCGCCCGAGCAGGGCCAGCAGATAGCCGCCGTTGACGGCGTGGATGATGGTCCAGCCCGCGGAGAGCTCGGCGTCGTAGACCCCGTCCTCGCGCAGGGTGACGGCGGTGTCCCGGTCGAACTCGCTGTCGCCGATGGTTGCCCGTGCGGTCTGCGCCGCCTCAGTCGCTGCCTGTGCCATGGCATGCACGGTACATGGACCTCACTACTGAGCGGTAGCTTTTTGTTGGTCGGATCGTCACACGGAAGATTTCAGGTGGCCGCCGAGCCCTTCTCGGCGCGGGCGGAGGAGCGGTTGTACGCGCGGGGCGCCCGCCAGTGGAAGCGCAGCGCCAGCAGCCGCAGGACGAACGCGGCGATCACCGCCATCCCGCTGGTCAGGGCGTTGAGGGTGTCGAAGCGGATGCACAGGGCCACCATGGTCGCGCCGACGATCGCGGGCACCGCGTACAGGTCGCGGTCCCAGCGCAGCAGGGAGGGCACCTCGTTGGCCAGCACATCGCGCAGCACACCGCCGCCCACCGCGGTGGCCAGGCCCAGCGCCGCCGACGCGGTGAGCCCGAGGCCGTACTCGTACGCCTTCATCGTGCCGGTCACGCAGAACAGGCCGAGCCCCGCCGCGTCGAACACGTTGACGCCGACCTGGATGCGCTCCACGTGCGGGTGGAGGAAGAAGACCAGGACAGCGGCGAACAGCGGGGTGGTGAAGTAGCCGAGGTCGGTGAAGGCGGCGGGCGGGATCGCGCCGATCATCACGTCACGGAACAGCCCTCCGCCCAGCGCTGTCACCTCCGCGAGAACCGCGATGCCGAAGACGTCGAAGTTCTTGCGGACGGCGAGCAGGGCGCCCGAGATCGCGAAGACGAAGATCCCGACGAGATCGAGCGCATGCTGGACGGAGGGCGTGAACAGTTCGGTGAGCACCGGGCAATTGTGCCGGTGTCGGGCGCTCCCTAAGCCTTCGGGCTGCCCTCCGTCCGTTCCGTGGCGTCCGCGGGCTTCCCTGCGGCGTCCGGGGCCTTCCCCGTGGCGTCCGCGGGCTTCGGGGCCTTCCCCGTGGCGTCCGCGGGCTTCGGGGCCTTCTCCGTGGCGTCCGCGGTCTTCCCCGTGGCGCCCGTCGCCTTCTCCTGGACGCCCGACGCCTTCTCCGTGGCCTCTGCCGCCTTCTCCGCGGCGGCCGCGTCGGCCTGGGCCGGTACGGTCGCGGGCTCCTTCGCGGGGACCTCGGCCTCGTTCTCCGCGGTCTCCACCGCTTCGGCCGCCACCTCTTCCGTGCCGGTGACCGCCTCGATGCCGGTGGCCAGGGTCTGCTTCACCGTCCCGGCCTCGATCTCGGCCGTGAAGTGGCAGGCCACCTTGTGCCCGTCCCCGGTGTCCAGCAGCGGCGGGCGCTCCGTGGCGCACTTGGTCTCCTGCACCCACGGGCAGCGGGTGTGGAACCGGCAGCCGGTCGGCGGGTTCGCCGGGGAGGGCAGGTCGCCGTGGAGGAGGATGCGCTCGCGGCGGTCCTCGACCTCGGGGTCGGGCACCGGGACCGCCGACATCAGCGCCTTGGTGTACGGGTGCCGGGGCCCCGCGTACAGCGCGTCGCTCGGGGCCTCCTCGACGAGCCCGCCGAGGTACATCACCCCGATGACGTCCGAGATGTGCCGGACCACGGCGAGGTCGTGCGCGATGACCAGGTAGGTCAGGCCGAGGGACTCCTGGAGCTCCTCCAGCAGGTTGATCACCTGCGCCTGGACCGAGACGTCGAGCGCGGAGACCGGCTCGTCGCAGATGATCACGTCCGGCTCCAGCACCAGCGCGCGGGCGATGCCGATGCGCTGGCGCTGGCCGCCGGAGAACTCGTGCGGGTAGCGGGACATCGCGTTGGACGGCAGGCCGACCTTGGCGAGGATGGACTCGATCTTCTTCCGGCGCTCCGCCGCGTCCTTCCCTATGCCGTGGGCGGCCATGCCCTCGGCGAGGATGGACTCGATGTTCTGCCGGGGGTTGAGGCTGCCCAGCGGGTCCTGGAAGACCATCTGGAGGCGGCGGCGGAAGACCCGCATCTCCTCGGAGGGCAGCTTCGCCAGGTCGGTGCCGTCGAAGACGACGGCGCCCTCGGTGATGTCGTTCAGCCGCAGGACCGCGCGGCCGAGCGTCGTCTTGCCGCAGCCCGACTCGCCGACCAGCCCGTACGTCTGTCCGGCCTCGACGCTCAGCGAGACGCCGTCGACGGCGTAGACGTGGCCCACCGTACGGTCGAAGAGGAGGCCCTTCTTGACCGGGAAGTGGACTTTGACGCCGTCCAGTTCGAGAAGGCTCATGCCGGGACCTCCGCCTTGGGCAGGACCGGGTTGACGCAGCGCACCTGGTGTCCGGCCGTGCGTGGTTCGGTCAGTTCGGGAGTGCCGGTGAGGCACTCCATCGTGTAGTGGTCGCACCGGGGTGCGAACGCGCAGCCGTCGGCCCAGGCGATCTTGTCGTTGATGGACCCGCGGATCGGGTGCAACGGCTCACCGCGCGGCGCGTCCAGCCGCGGGATGGAGCCGAGCAGCCCGTGCGCGTACGGGTGGGTGGGGTGGGCGAACAGCTCGCGACGGCCCGCCGATTCCACCGCCCGCCCCGCGTACAGGACGTTGACCTCGTCGCAGAGGCCGGCGACGACGCCGAGGTCGTGCGTGATCATCAGCAGGGCGGTGCCCTCCTGGTCGACCAGCTCCTTCAGGAGCTCCAGGATCTGCGCCTGGATGGTCACATCGAGTGCCGTCGTCGGCTCGTCGGCGATCAGCAGACGGGGCGCGCAGGCCACCGCCATGGCGATCAGCGCCCGCTGGCGCATACCGCCGGAGAGCTGGTGCGGGTACTCCTTGAGCCGCCGGTCCGGGTCGGGGATGCCGACCCGGTCGAGCAGCGACGCGGCTTCCTTGCGGGCCTTCTCGCCCTTCAGCCCGCGGTGGCGCTGGAGCATCTCGGTGACCTGGATCCCGATGGGGACGACCGGGTTCAGCGAGGAGAGCGGGTCCTGGAAGATCATCGCGAGCTGGCTGCCGCGCAGGTCGCGGAGCTTGCGCTCGTTCATGGTCAGCAGGTTCTGGCCGTCGAACTCGGCACGGCCGCCGACACGCACGCCCTTGCGGGGCAGCAGCCCCATCAGGGCGAGCGAGGTGACGGACTTGCCGCAGCCCGACTCGCCGACCAGGCCCACGACCTGGCCCTGGTCGACCTCGAAGGAGACACCGTCCACGGCCGTGGCGTCCTTGCGGCCACGGGCGGTGAAGGTGACGCTGAGTTCCTCAACGGAGAGCAGTGACATGGGACTTCAGCCTCGCAACTTCGGGTCGAGGGCTTCGCGCATGGCCTCGCCGAGCAGGGTGAAGCCGAGGGCGGTGATGATGATCCCGACGGCCGGGTAGGCGGCCATCATCGGCTCGTTGTCGAAGAAGCGCTGCGCCTGGGAGAGCATCACGCCCCACTCGGGAACGGCCGGGTCGGGGTTGCCGAGGCCCAGGTAGGAGAGGGCCGCGGCCTCGATGATCGCGGTGGCCAGGCTCAGCGTGGCCTGGACGATCACCGGGCTCAGCGAGTTCGGCAGGATCTGCGTGAGCACGATCCGCTTGCGCCGGATGCCGACCGCCTTCGCGGCGAGCACGTAGTCCGCACCGCCCTGGACCAGCATCGAACCGCGCAGCAGGCGGGCGAAGATGGGGATCTGGACGACACCCACGGCGATCATCACGGTGGTCAGCGACTGGCCGAGGACCGCGGCGATGGAGACCGCGAGCAGCAGCGAGGGCAGCGACAGCATGATGTCGGTGAAACGCATGATCACGGTGTCGACGCGCTGGCCGACCTTGCCGCCGAGGGTGGCGGCGGCTCCGGAGCCCACACCGACCAGCGCGCCGACGATCAATCCGATGAGCATGGAGACGACACCGACGAGCAGCGTCTGCCGGGCACCGACGAGCCAGCGGGAGAACATGTCGCGGCCCAGGTGGTCCAGGCCGAACCAGTTCTCGCCGCGCATGCCGATGAACTTGCCCTGGTTGGGGAAGACCTCGCTGCGCCAGTTCTGCGCAGTGGCTCCGTGCGGGGCCACCAGCGGCCCGACGACGGCGAGGACGATGAACGCGCCGATGATGACCGCGCCGATGATCGCCATCTTGCTGGAGCGCATCCGGCGGAACGCCTCGAGCCACAGGCTGTTGCCGGTGACCGTCTCCGAGCTCTGGGTCAGCTCGGCGAGGCGGTCGATCTTGTCCGCTTTGTTGGTCAGGATCGTCACGTCAGTGCACCCGCACTCTCGGGTCGATGATGCTGTACGCGAGGTCGACCAGCAGGTTGATCAGCACGTACACCATCGCGATGAAGAGAATGAACCCGACGAGGACCGGGTAGTCGCGGCCGTCGATCGCGGTACGGATGAAGGATCCCAGCCCGCCGAAGTCGAAGACGGACTCGGTGAGCACCGCACCGGAGAGCAGGCTGCCGGTCAGCAGGCCGACCGCGGTGATCACGGGCAGCAGGGCGTTGCGCAGGACGTGGCGCCCGCGCACGGTCCGCTTGTCGAGGCCCTTGGACTCGGCGGTGCGGATGTAGTCCTCGCCGAGCACTTCCAGGACGCTGGCGCGGGTCATCCGGACGATGACGGCGAGCGGGATCGAGGCCAGTGCGACGGCGGGCAGGGTCAAGTGCCAGATCGCGTTCAAGCTCGCGTCGAACTCACCGGTCAGCAGGCCGTCCAGGACGGCGAATCCGGTGACGTCGGTGGCGTTGATCTTGGAGCCGAGCCGGCCCTGGCTCGGGAACCACTGGAGCTGTACGGAGAAGATCCCGCGCAGCAGCACGGCCAGGAAGAAGACCGGGATGCAGATGCCGAGCAGCGATCCGGAGACGGAGGCGACGTCCAGCCAGCCGCCGCGGTGCTTGGCCGCCAGGTAGCCCATCGGGATGCCGACGACGACGGCGATCAGGATCGCCGCGAGGCTCAGCTCCACCGTGGCGGGGAAGGCGCGGGTGAATTCGTCCCACACCGGCTGGCCGGTCTGGGTGGAGGTTCCGAGGTCGAGCTCGAAGATGCGCTTGAGGAACCGCCAGTACTGGACGTGGACCGGCTCGTCGAGCCCGAGTGCCCTGTTGATTCTCGCTACTTCGGCTTCGGTGGCCCGCTCGCCCAGGATCGCTGTGGCGGGTCCGCCGGGCAGTCGGTTCAGCCAGAGGAACAGCAGGACCGACAGGCCGAGCAGGGTGGGAATGAGCTGGAGAAGTCTTCTGACGACGAGTCGCAGCACCCCGCATGCCCCTTTCTCACGTGCGTCGATGCGGGTCCGCCCGGCCACCTGGTTGCTGTGGCCGGGCGGACCCGCTGGTGTGCGATTACTTGAAGGAGACCTCGGCGAAGTTCTCCTGCGTCAGCGGGGAGACCTTCGGCGGGTTGACGTTCTTGGCGAACGCGATGGCCGGCGGCGACGACGAGATCGGCACGCCCGGGGCGTACTCAGCGATCGCCTCGTTGGCCTTCTGGTACGCCGCGGTGCGGGCGGCCGGGTCGGTGACCTTGGAAGCGGCGTTCACGGCGTCGAAGACCTTCTGGTCCTTGAAGCCCCACTGCTTGTCGGGCCCGGCGAACCAGGTGCCGATGAAGTTGTAGCCGTCGTTGAAGTCACCGGTCCAGCCGAGCATGTGCAGGGCGCAGGAGCCCGCCTCGGTGGCGTCCAGGTAGTCCGGGGCCCACTTCATGGCCTTCGGCTTGACGGTGATGCCGGCCTTCTCCAGGTCGGCCTTCATCAGCTCGAACATGTCCTGCGGGGCGGGCATGTACGGGCGGGTGACCTCGGTCGGGTAGCAGAAGTCGATGGTGAGCTTCTCCGCACCGGCCTGCTTGAGGAGGTCCTTCGCCTTGGCGGTGTCGAACGGGTACGTCTTCACCTTGTCCGAGTAGCCGGCGACCGTGTCGGGCATGAACTGGGTCGCGACCTTGCCGCCCTCGGGCAGCTGGGTGTTGACGAGGTTCTCGCGGTCGATGGCGTGCGTGATCGCCTGACGGACCTCGGGCTTCTTCAGCGCCGGGTTCGCCGACTGGCTCATGCCGAGGTAGAAGATGTTGAAGACGTCACGGGTCGGGACCTCGTAACCCTCCTTCTCCAGCGTCGTCACATCGGCCGGCGCGACCAGGTCGTAGCCGTCGATGTCACCCGCCTGGAGCGCCTGGCGGCGGGTCTCCTCGGTGGAGATGGTGCGGAAGACCAGGTTCTTCACCTTGGCCTTGTCGCCCCAGTAGCCGTCGAAGCGCGTGAGGGAGACTTCCTTGTTCCCCTTGTTCCACTTCGTGATCTTGTACGGGCCGGTGCCGGCGACCGTGCCGGCCTCCTGGCTGTACTTGGGGTACGTGATCGCGTCGCCCTTGGCGGTCGCGTCCTGCTTCTCGTACTCCTTGATGGCCTTCGGCGAGTGGATCGCCAGCGCCTGGAGGGAGAACCCGCCCGGCAGGTTCGCCGAGGGCTCGTTCACCTCGATGACGGCCGTGTTGTCGTCCTTGGCGGTGCAGGACTTGTAGTTGGGCTTGGGCGCCTCGGCGTCCTCGTTCTTCGCGAACCCGCCCATGATGGTCTGCCAGTAGTAGGAGACCGCGCTGGACTGGTACGTGCCCTTCCAGTTGAACCAGTGGTCGTAGTTCGCGCAGACCGCGGCGGCGTTGAGCGCCTCGCCGTCGTGGAACTTCACGCCCTGGCGCAGGTTGAACGTCCAGACCTTGCCGGCCGGGTCGCTCGACCACTTCTCGGCGAGGCCGCCGACGAGCTTGCTGCCACCGGGCTCGTGCTCCAGGAGCGCCTCGAAGGCCTGACGGGTGACGCGGAACGTCTCGCCGTCGCTCGCGAGGGCCGGGTCGAGGGAACCGGGGTCACCGGCTCCGGCGAAGACGAAGGTGTCCTTGTCGCCCCCCTTGGAGCCGCCCGCGTCCCGCTCGCTGGAACAGCCCGTGGCGATCAGACCGACAGCGACCGCTGTCGTGACCGCCCGGACAGCCCGGGACTTGAATATTCGCATGGGTCCACCCCTGGTTCGCCATGTGGTGAGGTTTGATGGCCGCACACTACAGACGGTGCCCGCCGCAAGAGAACAGTCCGGATAGCGGTGAGACCTAGTCGAGACCCGGACAGTTAACAAACCGTCCAGTTCCGGGACATCCTCCCGGGGGAAGTTAACAAGCCGGACATCGAGGGGAGTTCGACGGAGGGTGACCAGGACCCGCGAGCCCGGCATGTTCCGGACGACAGGCCGGGGTCCTGCCCGGAGCGGTCAGCGGGGCTGGGGCGGGTAGCCGTATCCGGGGGCGGCGAGGGGCGGCGGGCCGGCGGGTGCGTGGGACTCGCGGTCGTAGAACGGACGGGCGTTCGCGCGCAGCCACATGCCGACCGGGTCGTACTCGTCGGACAGGGCGACGGTGGAGACGGGCAGCCCCTCGGGGACCACGCCGACCGACTGCCGCATCATCTCCCGCACCGATTCGACGGAGGCGCGGCCCGTGTCATAGAGGTCGAGGCCGATCGCGAGATACGGGACGCCGACAGCGGGGTGCACCCAGGCGCGGCGCAGGGAGCGGATCGCGGGGGTGCGGTGGGCGTTCTGGGTGAGCAGGGCGTAGAACTGGGGGAGTTCGATGGCGGGATCGGAGAGCCGGAGCGGTCCGGCGGGCAGCCGGTCCAGGCCGGTGGCGATGCGCCGCAGGTCGAGCCAGGGGATGCCGACGCCGCCGCCGGGGGCGTGCGGATTGAGCCAGATGCCCCAGCGGTCGGGGAACAGGGCGCGGGCGATGTCGCGTCCGGTGACCAGCTCGTGGGCCCGGTTCCACCCACTGGCGGAGAGCTCCTGGGCGGAGGTGACGCAGGGGGCGTAGCCCAGGCCGTCGATCTCCATGTTCCCGTACTGGGCGTCCGGTGAGCCGGCCGTGCCGTGCCAGAGCAGCATCCAGATCCGGCCCTCGGCGACCGCGGCGAGCAGCGCCTCGTAGGCGTCGTAACGCCCGGGGGTCACCTGGCGCAGCATGTGCTCGACCTTCCCGGCCGCCGCAGTGCCTGACGCACTCACCCTGGGTTCCGCCCCTCGTCGATCCGTCGCGTGTCGATCCGTCGCGTTCGCGCCACCGCTCCCGGGCGCACGGGAGCGACCCCGCCATCAAACCAGCTTATGCGCCACTTCTGACACCGACTTGACGCCACGGTCCGGCGGCGCCGTCCCCCGGCCGCCTACCGTGGTCGCCCGTGGGCGTCGTACCCGTGGGCGTCGTACCCATGGGTCAGTGGCCCTCGCGTCGGCAGATCAGTGGCCCTCGCGTCGGTAGAACGGGCGCACCTTCTCCCGCATCCAGTCGCCGACGAGGTCCTCCGCCACATCCAGCAGGACCAGGTTGACCGGCCAGGGCACCTGGACCCGGCCGAGCGCGCGGCCGATGGCGTCCATGGGCGCGCTCTGTCCCGCGCCGTCCCAGGTGGCGAACTCGACGCCGACGAAGAGGACCGGGTCGCCGCCCTCGATGCTGGCCAGCGCCCGGCGTGCGGTGCTCACCACTGCGGAGGCCTCGAACTCCTCGGAGACCGCGGTGAGGAAGTCGACCGGGTCGTGCTGCCAGTCCGGCTCGAACAGCCGGACCCGGCCGCCGGTGGCGGACCCGTCCAGGGCGGTGCGGCCGGCCCGGCAGAGCTCGGCGACGGCGGGCGGCGGAAGCGGTATGCCGACCGCCCCGCCCGGATTCACGGCGATGCCGACCTGCGGGGGCAGCCCCCGGGCGAAGTCGCGGGCGGGCGCGACGGTGAAGGACATGTGGCCGCCGACGCAGCTGAGGAACTGGGCCTCGGAGCTGAAGACGGGGACGAAGGCCGCGCCGTCGATCTCCATCATCGGCAGGTCGAGGTCCGCGCTGGCGGGGGTGCCGCCGTTCGGCAGCGGCACCCAGACGGAGCTGCGGCCGAGCACCTCGACGAGGCGGCCGCCCGCGTCGGGGACGCCGAGCGAGGCCGTCAGCACCTCTTCGAGCTCGTTGGCGGGCCACCCCTGCTGGGGGTGTGCCGGTGCGGGTGCCGGAATGTCCACTGCCTCTGTGCCCTCTCTCCACCGCCTCGGCCGCGCGCGGCGGCCTCTGCTCCGGCCAGCACCTTAACCGTCAGCGGGGGGTGGAGGTCTCGGCGGCCGTGAAGGAGATCCGGTCGAGCGCTCCCGCCGCCGTGCGGTCCAGCAGCACCGCGGAGGTGCAGCCGGCGGGCAGCAGCCCCTGCTCGGTGTCGCGGAGCAGCCGGGCGACCGCGTGCCGGTGACGGGCGAAGGCGTAGCCGGAGACGCCGCGCCCCCGCTCGCGCTGCCCCTGCCGCGCCACCTCGGGCGTCACGTCGAGCAGGATCAGATGGAGGGTGCGGCCCCGGTTCACGGCGTGCCGGGCGAGCCAGCGGCGCACCCAGGTCTGGGTGCCGCAGTCGTGCACGACGACGGATTCACCGGAGCGCAGGGCGTTCCAGAGGCCGAGGTAGTGCGCGGCGCGGACCAGGGGCCGGTAGAGGGCGTAGGGCAGTAAGCGGGGCAGGGCGGCGGCCCAGCTGTCGCGGGTGTTCTGGGAGTCGATGGCGCGGCCCTGCGCGGCCCGCCGGATGAGGGTCGACTTCCCGCTGCCCGGAAGGCCCGAGACCACGACGACGTCACCGGCGGTGAGATCGAGGCTGTACGGACCGCAGGCGGTGCGCCCGCGCAGGTCGCGTACCACCGGCGCGCCCTCCGTCAGCAGCTCCCGCGCGGGAGCGCCGGGCTGTGCGGGCATCGCGCCGTGCGCGACCCCCGCGGTCGGTGCCGACCGCTGCAACGTCATCGCCCATCCCCCTGCCGTCGTGTCCCCCACGCCTGCCCCTGAAGTGTAAAGAAAAGGCAATGGGGCACAAGCGGCACAGGGCCTGTCGTCGCCGTCTTCACCTGCGTGGGGGCCGGACCCCCCACTCTCCCCCCATGCGTGCGATGATGACCCCGCCAACTGCATACCGGCCGTTCGAATCCGCGCGGGAGAGTTCCGGCCACAGTGTGAGCCGGGCGCCGAAGGAGCAAGATCCTCCCTTGAATCTCTCAGGCCCCGTACCGCGTGGATGAGGCAGATCTGAAAAGCGAGCCGTTCCGCGGCTCCACCCAAGGTGCAAGCCGAGCCCCCTGATCCGGGGCGCCCTCCAAGGGCATACCCCGTCGGGGGCTATCGGCGAACCTCTCAGGTTCCGATGACAGATGGGGAGGATTCGTCCTGACGTCGTCATGCCCTGGAGCCGTATCCATGAGCACTGCCCCCCGTCTCACCGCCCTCGACGCGCTGCACCGCTCGCTCGGCGCCACCATGACCGACTTCGCGGGCTGGGACATGCCCCTGCGGTACGCCAGTGAGCGCGACGAGCACAACGCCGTACGCACCCGGGCCGGTCTCTTCGACCTGTCGCACATGGGCGAGATCACCGTCACCGGGCCCGGGGCCGCCGCCTTCCTGAGCTACGCGCTGGTGGGCAACATCGCCACCATCGGCAACGGCCGGGCCCGCTACACGATGATCGTCCAGGAGGACGGCGGGATCGTGGACGACCTGATCGTCTACCGCCTGGGCGAGACGGAGGCCCCCGAATACATGGTGGTCGCCAACGCGGGCAACGCGCAGGTCGTGCTCGACGCGCTGACCGCCCGGGTCGGGGGCTTCGACGCCGAGGTGCGCGACGACCGGGACGCGTACGCGCTGCTCGCGGTCCAGGGACCCGAGTCGCCCGCCATCATGAAGGCCGTCACCGACGCCGACCTGGACGGGCTGAAGTACTACGCGGGCCTGCCGGGCACGGTCGCCGGGGTCCCGGCGCTCATCGCCCGTACCGGCTACACCGGCGAGGACGGCTTCGAGCTGTTCGTCGCGCCCGACCACGCCGAGCAGCTGTGGCGGGCGCTGACCGAGGCCGGATCCCCGCACGGCCTGATCCCCTGCGGGCTCTCCTGCCGGGACACGCTGCGCCTGGAGGCGGGCATGCCGCTGTACGGGCACGAGCTGACGACCGCGCTCACCCCGTTCGACGCGGGCCTGGGCCGGGTCGTGAAGTTCGAGAAGGAGGGCGACTTCGTCGGGCGCGAGGCCCTGACCGCCGCCGCCGAGCGCGCCGAGACCGCCCCGCCGCGCAAGCTGGTCGGGCTGATCGCCGAGGGCCGCCGGGTCCCGCGCGCCGGTTTCCCGGTCGTCGCGGACGGCAAGGTGATCGGCGAGGTCACCTCCGGCGCCCCGTCCCCGACGCTGGGCAAGCCGATCGCCATGGCCTACGTGGACGCGGCCTTCGCCGCCCCGGGCACCCAGGGCGTGGGCGTGGACATCCGCGGCACACACGAGCCGTACGAGGTCGTCGCGCTGCCGTTCTACAAGCGCCAGAAGTGATATTCCGGAAGGACCGGCGGTAACCGGATCTTCCCGACCGCGCGCAGGCGTTCCGAAGCGACGCGCGCGGACGTCACAGAGCAGACGCACGGAGCAGACGCACGGAGCAGACGTCACGGAGCAGACGTCACAGAAGTGACGTACCTCCGTCTCACACCGTAAGACCACCGTTCATCAGCACTCCCCCGCGTACAGGAGAATTCAGGTCATGAGCAACCCCCAGCAGCTGCGGTACAGCAAGGAGCACGAGTGGCTGTCGGCCCTCGAGGACGGCGTGGCCACCATCGGCATCACGGAGTACGCGGCCAACGCGCTCGGTGACGTCGTCTACGCCCAGCTCCCGGAGGTCGGCGACACGGTGACCGCGGGCGAGACCTGCGGCGAACTGGAGTCGACCAAGTCCGTCAGCGATCTGTACTCGCCGGTGACCGGTGAGGTGACGGCGGCCAACCAGGACGTCGTGGACGACCCCTCGCTGGTGAACTCCGCTCCCTTCGAGGGCGGCTGGCTGTTCAAGGTGCGCGTCGCGGAGGAGCCGGCCGACCTGCTCTCCGCCGACGAGTACACCGCGTTCTCCGGCAACTGAGACCTTAAGGGACCCCCTGATGTCGCTTCTGAACTCCTCCCTCCACGAGCTGGACCCGGACGTCGCCGCCGCTGTCGACGCCGAGCTCCACCGTCAGCAGTCCACCCTCGAAATGATCGCCTCGGAGAACTTCGCTCCGGTCGCCGTCATGGAGGCACAGGGCTCCGTCCTCACCAACAAGTACGCCGAGGGCTACCCTGGCCGCCGCTACTACGGCGGCTGTGAGCACGTCGACGTCGTCGAGCAGATCGCGATCGACCGGATCAAGGCCCTGTTCGGCGCCGAGGCCGCGAACGTGCAGCCGCACTCCGGCGCCCAGGCGAACGCCGCCGCGATGTTCGCGCTGCTGAAGCCGGGCGACACGATCATGGGCCTGAACCTGGCCCACGGCGGTCACCTGACCCACGGCATGAAGATCAACTTCTCCGGCAAGCTCTACAACGTGGTCCCGTACCACGTCGACGAGAGCGGCATCGTGGACATGGAGGAGGTCGAGCGCCTCGCCAAGGAGTCCCAGCCGAAGCTGATCGTGGCCGGCTGGTCCGCCTACCCGCGCCAGCTGGACTTCGCCGCCTTCCGTCGCATCGCGGACGAGGTCGGCGCGTACCTGATGGTCGACATGGCACACTTCGCGGGCCTGGTCGCGGCAGGTCTGCACCCCAACCCGGTGCCGCACGCCCATGTCGTGACCACCACCACGCACAAGACCCTCGGCGGTCCGCGCGGGGGCGTGATCCTCTCCACCCAGGAGCTCGCCAAGAAGATCAACTCCGCGGTCTTCCCTGGTCAGCAGGGCGGCCCGCTGGAGCACGTGATCGCGGCCAAGGCGGTCTCGTTCAAGATCGCGGCGGGCGAGGAGTTCAAGGAGCGCCAGCAGCGCACCCTGGACGGCGCGCGCATCCTGGCCGAGCGCCTGATCCAGCCGGACGTCACCGAGGTGGGCGTATCCGTCCTCTCCGGCGGCACCGACGTGCACCTGGTCCTGGTCGACCTGCGCAACTCGGAGCTGGACGGCCAGCAGGCCGAGGACCGGCTCCACGAGCTGGGCATCACGGTCAACCGGAACGCCATCCCGAACGACCCGCGCCCCCCGATGGTCACCTCCGGCCTGCGGATCGGCACCCCGGCGCTGGCCACCCGCGGCTTCGGCGTCGAGGACTTCACGGAGGTCGCGGAGATCATCGCCGCAGCCCTGAAGCCGTCCTACGACGCGGACGACCTCAAGGCCCGCGTGGTCGCGCTGGCCGAGAAGTTCCCGCTGTACCCCGGCCTCAAGTAGCACCTGGCCTGCGGTTCCGCACGTTCGGACGGGGCACCGCGCACACTGGGAGAGTGAGCGCGGTGCCCCGACCCGTGTCCCCCGCTCCACCTTTTGCCCCGCTTGCCCTGCTCGACCTGCTCGACCCGCTTTGCCCCGCTCGACCCGCTAGCCCGTTTCACCTGCTGACCCGCGGGCCCCACCCCGGCCCGTTCCGCACCACCCGGCCCGTTCCCGCACCACCCAGGCAGACAACGGCGTCTACCAACCCCAAGGAGTACTCCCGTGGCCATCTCGGTCTTCGACCTCTTCTCGGTCGGCATCGGCCCGTCCAGCTCCCACACGGTGGGCCCGATGCGCGCCGCCCGGATGTTCGCGCGCCGTCTCAAGAACGAGGGCCTGCTCGCACACACCGCCTCGATACGGGCCGAGCTGTACGGTTCCCTCGGCGCGACCGGCCACGGGCACGGCACGCCCAAGGCGGTCCTGCTCGGCCTGGAGGGCGAGTCGCCCCAGACCGTGGACGTGGAGTCCGCCGACGGCCGGGTCGAGGAGATCCGCGGCAGCGGCAGGATCAACCTGCTGGGCATGCACGAGATCCCGTTCGACTTCGACGAGGACCTGGTCCTGCACCGCCGCAAGGCACTCCCGTACCACGCCAACGGCATGACGATCCTCGCGTACGACACCGAGGGCGCCCCGGTCCTGGAGAAGACGTACTACTCGGTCGGCGGCGGCTTCGTCGTCGACGAGGACGCGGTGGCCGGGGAGAACCCGATCGTCCCGGACGACACGGTCCTCAAGCACCCCTTCCGCACCGGCGACGAACTGCTGCGCCTGTCCCGCGAGACCGGCCTGTCCATCTCCCAGATGATGCTGGAGAACGAGCTGGCCTGGCGCACCGAGGCGGAGATCCGCTCCGGGCTGCTGGACATCTGGCGCGTCATGCAGGCCTGCGTCTCGCGCGGCATGTCCCGCGAGGGCATCCTCCCCGGCGGCCTCAAGGTCCGCCGCCGCGCCGCGAACTCGGCCCGCCAGCTGCGCGCCGAGGGCGACCCGCAGGCCCACGCGATGGAGTGGATCACTCTGTACGCGATGGCGGTCAACGAGGAGAACGCGGCGGGCGGCCGCGTGGTCACCGCCCCGACCAACGGCGCGGCGGGCATCATCCCCGCCGTTCTGCACTACTACATGAACTTCGCGGCCGGCGGCTGCACCGAGAGCGAGAAGGAGGACAGCGTCGTGCGCTTCCTCCTCGCGGCCGGTGCGATCGGCATGCTGTTCAAGGAGAACGCCTCGATCTCCGGCGCCGAGGTCGGCTGCCAGGGCGAGGTCGGCTCCGCCTGCTCGATGGCGGCCGGAGCCCTGGCCGAGGTCCTCGGCGCCTCCCCCGAGCAGGTGGAGAACGCCGCCGAGATCGGCATGGAGCACAACCTGGGCCTGACCTGCGACCCGGTCGGCGGCCTCGTCCAGATCCCCTGCATCGAGCGCAACGGCATGGCGGCGGTGAAGGCGGTCACCGCGGCACGGATGGCGCTGCGGGGCGACGGCAGCCACAAGGTCTCCCTCGACAAGGTCATCAAGACCATGAAGGAGACCGGGGCCGACATGAGCGTGAAGTACAAGGAGACGGCGCGGGGCGGGCTCGCGGTGAACATCATCGAGTGTTAGGCCCCTGGGCCCTGACCAGCGCGTTTACGTCTTTCAGCGCTGTCAGGGCCTTCCCCGCTTACGCGGCGGAAAGTCCCTGGAATCTCCCTGAGACAGACGTGAAAGTCCCCGCAAAGTCCCTGACGGATCCCTCGCCGATGGGCGCTTGACCTGGAAGTTCGCGACACCCGCGCAGCGATCGATGGATGTCCCTCCGACACACCCACTCGGAGAATCACCCTGATCCAATAACAAGAGTTTTGTTAAACTCGGCCCCATGGCTACCTCCCAGGCGCCCGGCGAAGGACCCGTCCGGCCCGTATCGGTCTCCCTCCACGAAGGCACCATCGCTGCCCTCAAGGCACGTACGGGCAAACGAGGCATGTCCGCCTACGTCGAGACCCTCATCCAGCGCCAACTGGAACGGGACCGGCTGCGCGAGCTCATCGAAGACGCGGAAACCGAACACGGCCCGGTCGATCAGGCGGCGGTCGACGCCAAACGCGCCATTCTCCGCGGCGACGCCGCGGGCTCGTCGGACGCCGCGTGAGCGGCACGCTCGCCCTGGACTGCGAAGGCCTGTCCAAACTGGTGCGACGCACGCCCGAGATCACCGAGTGGCTGGTCGCGGCCGAAGCCGAAGACCTCCGCGTCGTCACCAGCTCCGTCACCCTCGTCGAAGCACGCGACCCCAGGGTCAACCAGGCCCGCTTCGACTACGCAGTCTCCCGCGTGAACATCATCCCGCCCACCGAAGCCATAGCCCGCCATGCGAGCAAGCTCCTGGCCGCGGCCGGACTGCACGGCCACAAGTACGCGCTTGACGCCATCGTGGCCGCCACCGCACTCACCTCGCCAGCCCCAGCGACCGTCCTGACATCGGACCCCGACGCCCTCCTGATGCTCTGCGGCCCCCGTATCCGCGTCATCAAGGTCTGACCGCGAGGCCGCGACTCGACCCACCTCTTGTGCGCATCAGAGCGCTGCGCGGAAGGCCTCGGGCAGTAGCCCTCCTCAGCCGACCAGACGCTGGCTCGACCGCGCTGCCGCTCATCGCAGAACCGGTGGCACGGGTGCCAGAAGCACGCGTCACGGCTGAGGACGCCCTCCATGGGCAGCTGGTGCGCCAGCTCCTCATCGCCCCAGACGTCACACGCTCGCGAAACGCACCGAGAACCACGGCTGCCATCTCCCGGCGCTGGCGGCGCCTGGGCCATCCCGTCGCCGGCTTTCAGCGCTGTCAGGGCCTTTCCCTTTCCTGCTTGCGCGGCGCCCCCCTGCAGGCAGCGACCTGGCCGCCCGCCCGAGCACTCTTGAGGGCGGTGATGCAGGCGGCTGTCGAGACGGCTGCGAGCGCGATGAAGAGCTGGGGATAGCCTCCGAGCGGTGCGGCGAGGACGGCTCCGGCGAACGGGGCGATGGCGGCGGCCGTGGTGGTGGGTGCGGCGAGGAGTCCTGAGAGGCGGCCGTAGTGGGTGGTGCCCCAGCGATCGGTGACGGCGGTGGCTTGGAGAAGGGTGAGGTTGCCACGGACCGTGCCCGCTGCGACAGAGAGAGCGACGAGCAGCGCGTACGGGCCTGGGGTGAGGGCAAGAGCCGCAGTGGTCAGTGCGCCGAGCGCCACGAGCGTGACGGTGCGGCTGGTGGGGCTGGTGTGGCGAGCGAGGGTGGCGTAAAGGGTGCGGCCGAGAGTCTGTCCGGCACCGCCGAGTCCGAGGGCCCAGGCCGCTTGGGTGCTGGTGTAGCCGCGTTCTGCCATGAGGGGGACGAGGGCGATGACGGCGGCGGAGACGGTGAACGCGGACAGCGTCAGGGTAGCGGCGAGCATCCAGAAGGGCCGGGTGCGGGCGACCTGATCCGTACAGCCGGCGGTGGCGGGCGCGGTGGAGATCTGCGGCTGGGGCCAGGGCGCCTTGAGCGCGAAAGCGTGGACGGGAATGGTCACGCCGGCCAGGACGAGCGCGAGGACCGCGTAGGTGGTGCGCCAGGAGAGGTGGCCGGCGAGTGCGGCAGTGAGCGGGGCGAAGACGGTGGAGGCAAGGCCGCCCGCGAGGGTGACGATGGTCAGCGCGCGGACATGATCGGGTGCCCACCACCGGGTCAGGGCGGCAAAGGCCGGCTGATAGAAGGTGCCCGCCATCGCGAGTCCGGCAAGCAGCCAGCCGGCGATGAAGACCGGCAGGTTGGGCGCCGAGGCCACGATGAGGATGCTCAGGACACCGACGACCGAGCCCATGGTCATGACAGTGCGCGGGCCGTGACGGTCGATGATCCGGCCGACGCGTATCCCGGCGACGGCGGAAACCAGCAGGGCTGCGGAGAACGCCGCCGTGGTCGCCCCGGCGGGCCAGCCGGTAGCGGTGGTGATCTGCGGGTTCAGGACGGGGAACGCGTAGTAGACGATGCCCCAGCTGGCGATCTGTGTGACGCACAGCGCGGGCAGCGCGGCGCGGGGCCGCGACCGGTCCCCTGTTCCGGTCGCGGCCCCGCGCTCAGGGGTGTCGACGTCGGTCACGAGCCGCAGCAGCCGCCCGCCGGCGCTTCATCGGCAGACGCCGTCGGGCCCGGCGTGCCGACGCCGAGCTGCACGAGGGCCGGTTCCGGCGTGGCGCAGCAACCTCCGGCATCGGTCCGGGCCGCGGCCGGGTCGTCGAACAGACCGGCCCCGCCGCAGACTCCGGTCTCGGGGAGGGTGAGCTCGACACGGTCGGCGGCTTCGAGATCTCCGGCGAGGGCGGCGGCAACGGAGCGGACCTGCTCGTAGCCGGTCATGGCGAGGAAGGTCGGGGCGCGACCGTAGGACTTCATGCCCACCAGGTAGACACCGGTCTCGGGGTGGGAGAGCTCTCGGTGGCCGTGCGGGTAGACCGTGCCGCAGGAGTGCTGGTTCGGGTCGATGAGCGGGGCCAGTTCGGTGGGTGCCTGAAGGCGCTCGTCCAGGCCGAGGCGGAGCTCGGACAGGAAGGACAGATCGGGGCGCAGGCCGGTCAGGACGATGATCTCGTCCACCGGGTCGAGGCGGCGTCCGTCCTCACCCACCAGGATCAGACGGTCGCCGTCGCCTCGTTCGATGGCTTCCGTGCGGAAGCCGGTGACGGCATCGGCGTGTCCGGCGTCGACGGCGGCCTTGGCCGCCAGGCCCAGGGCGCCGCGCGCGGGGAGCTGGTCCGCGGTGCCTCCGCCGAAGGTGGAGCCACTGATTCCGCGTCGCAGGATCCAGACGGAGTGCGTGCCGGGCTCGTCCTTCGCGACGTCGGCGAGCGCGGCGAGAGCGGTGAAGGCGGAGGCGCCGGAGCCGATGACGGCGGTGCGCTTGCCGGTATACCGGGCCCGCACGGCCGGGTCCTTGAGGTCGGGGATGCGGTAGGAGATACGGGTCGAGGCGGCGTGCTCGCCAAGGGCGGGGAGTCCGTCGGCGCCGATGGGGCTGGGGGTGGACCAGGTGCCGGAGGCGTCGATCACGGCCCGGGCGAGGATGCGCTCCTCGGTACCGTCCGCAGTCTCCACGCGGACGGTGAAGGGCTGCTGCTCACGGTCCGCGTCGACGATGCGGTCGCGGCCGAGGCGGGAGACGCCGGTGACGGTGGTGCCGTAGCGGACCTTGTCACCAAGGACGTCCGCGAGCGGCTGGAGGTACTTTTCCGCCCAGTCCGCGCCGGAGGGGTAGGTGCCGCCGTCGGGCGCGGTCCAGCCGGTCGGGGACAGGAGCTTCTCGGCGGCCGGGTCCACGAGCTCGGACCACGTCGAGAACAGCCGTACGTGCCCCCACTCGCGTACCGCGCTGCCCGCTGCGGGGCCGGCCTCCAGGACCAGGGTTTCCATGCCGCGTCCGGCGAGGTGAGCGGCGGCAGCAAGGCCGGCGGGGCCGGCTCCGATCACCACGGTGGGCAGGACGGCGGTGGGCGCGTTCACGGTGACTCCCCAGATTGTTTCGACAGTTGTCGATGGCTTGCACAGCCAGAATGACACCTGTATCGATAGTCGTCAACTTAGACATTCGTCGAACCTGTAGTGGGTGCGAGTGAGCGATGGAGCAACTCGACGTCGTGGTGATCGGTGGTGGCCAGTCCGGTCTCACCGCCGCCGAAGCTCTGATGCGGGAGGGCCTCCGACCGGTGGTCCTGGAAGCCTCCGATCGCACGGAGGGCTCGTGGCCTCAGTACTACGACAGCCTCACGCTGTTCTCTCCTGCCCGGTTCAGCGCCCTGCCCGGTCTGCCGTTCGGCGGGGACGGAGACCGCTACCCCCATCGGGACGAGGTGGCCGATTACCTGCGCCGCTATGCGGACCGCTTGGGAGCGGAAGTCCGCACGCGCACCCGCGTCGTCGGCGTCGAGCGCGACGGAGGCGGGTTCAGGGTGACCACCGGTGACGGCCGGTGCATAGGCGCGGCCGGAATCGTGGCGGCCACGGGGGCCTTCGGGAATCCGCTGCGGCCGGTCCTGCCTGGCCAGGACGGCTTTGCCGGTGAGGTGGCGCATGCCGCGCACTACCGCGGCCCCCGGCCGTACACGGGCAAGCGGGTCGTTGTCGTGGGAGGCGGCAACACGGCTGTCCAGGTCGGCTACGAACTCGCGGAGGCAGCCCGGGTAACGCTCGCCAGTCACTCGCTGATTCGATGTGTGTAAACATAGGCGTATGTCGAATACCAGGTCGTTGCCCGTGCTGGAGCCGGGCGTCGTGCCGTGCTGCCCGCCGCTGACCGAACGGCCCTTGAGCGCGGAGGAGGCCGAGCGGACGGCGAAGATGTTCAAGGCGCTCGGTGACCCTGTCCGGCTGCGTCTTTTCTCCGCCGTCGCTTCGCACGAGGGCGGGGAGGCGTGCGTCTGCGACATCTCCGACGTGGGCGTCTCCCAGCCGACCGTCTCCCACCACCTCAAGAAGCTGCGGGAAGCGGGCCTGCTCACCTCCGAGCGGCGCGGGACGTGGGTCTACTACCGCGTGGAGCCCTCCGTCCTCGCGGCCATGGGCCAGCTGCTGTCCGCTGCGGCCTGACACACCCCCAGCAGTCGTCACCCTTGCTGGGAACAGCACCTGGGCGATGGAACAACTCGCGGCCTTCGGCGTCTTGGCGCGCTGGGTGGACAGCGCGGCCCTCGACGCACCCAGGGCCCGGCCGGGGAGGCGTCAGCGCAGCAGGGCGGCGATCTCGCGGACGGCGTCCCGGGCGGGGCGGCCGACGCCGATCAGGGTGGCTGAGGCGGGTCCCGTCCAGTCGCCGTAGCCGAGGAGGTGCAGGCGTGGTTCCGCGACGGCCCGGGTGCCGTGGGTGGGGATGCGGCCGTGCTCGCCGCGCAGGCCCAGCGGGGCGAGATGGGAGAGGGCGGGGCGAAAGCCGGTGCACCAGATGACTGCCGCGGCTTCCGCTCTGGTTCCGTCCGCCCACTCCGCACCGTTCTCGGTGAGGCGGGCGAACATCGGCTGGGCTTTGAGGAGGCCGGCATCCCGGGTGGCACGGACCGGTGCGACGGCGACGATGTCACCGAGGGAGGCGACGCCTCCCGTGTCGGTGTTCCCAGTGTCCAGCGCTCTGCGGCGGGCGGTGGCGGCGTCGAAGAGGGCGCGGCCGTCGATGTCGTCGGCCAGGAAGCGTGCGGGCCGTTGGGTGACCCAGGTCAGGTCGGTGTGCGGCGCGAGGTCGGCGGCGATCTGCGCTCCGGAGTTGCCGCCGCCGACCACGATGACCCGTCGGCCCGCGAACTCGGGAGGGTTGCGGTACTGCACGGTGTGCAGCTGACGACCGGTGAAAGTCTCCCGGCCGGGCACGGCGGGGAGAAAGGGCCGCCACCAGGTCCCGGTCGCCGAGACGACCGCACGGGCGGACCAGGCACCCGCGTCCGTCTCCACCCGCAGCCGCTCACCGTCACGACGGACAGCCTCTACCTGGACCGGCCGCTGGACTGGCAGGGCGTAGCGCTCCTCGTACGCGGTCAGGTACTGGACGACGTGGTGCGCGTCCGGGTACTCCGCCCCGTCCTGGGCAGGCATCAGCCAACCCGGAAGAGATGAGTAGGCGGCCGGCGAGAACAGGTGGAGCGAGTCCCATGTGTGCTGCCACGCGCCGCCCGGCGAGGGCTGGGCGTCGAGGATGACGAAGTCGAGGTTCTGGCGACGCAGGTAGTAGCCGGTGGCGAGGCCCGCTTGGCCGCCACCGATCACCACCACATCCACATCCACATCCACATCCACCGCGCGTGTCACCAGGCCATCTCCGTAGCGGAGTCCGGCGCCTCGGCTCCCGCCCCGCCCCTGCGCGGCACCGCTTCCGCCGTCGGGCGGACGGTGAGGCGGGCCGGGGCGCGGAGGGCGGGATGCGGCAGGCGGAAGCCGAGGTGGTGCATCAGTGCTGCTTGGTGCTGGTGGTGATCGCGGACGGGGCGAACTTCTTGCGCCAGGCGAGGGCCACGTAGACGAGGGCGATCAGGACGGGGACCTCGATGAGCGGTCCGACGACTCCGGAGAGGGCCTGGCCCGAGGTGACGCCGAAGGTGGCGATGGCCACGGCGATGGCCAGCTCGAAGTTGTTCCCGGCGGCGGTGAAGGCCAGCGTCGTGGTGCGGTCGTAGGCCAGACCGATGGCCTTGCCGATCAGGAAGCTGCCGAAGAACATGATCGCGAAGTACACGAGGAGCGGGAGCGCGATCCGGACGACGTCCAGCGGTTGCGACGTGATCGTCTTCCCCTGGAGGGCGAAGAGGATGATGATCGTGAAGAGCAGGCCGTAGAGGGCCCAGGGGCCGATCTTCGGCAGGAACTTCGCCTCGTAGGACTCGCGGCCCATCTTCTTCTCGCCCAGGCGGCGGGTGAGGAAGCCGGCGAGGAGGGGCACGCCGAGGAAGATGACGACGTTGAGGGCGATCTTCCACATGGAGATGTCGAGCGTCTCGCCTTCACCCAGACCGAGCCATCCGGGCAGCAGGTCGAGGTAGAGCCAGCCGAGCAGGCCGAACGCGATGACCTGGAAGACGGAGTTGAGGGCCACCAGGACGGCTGCGGCTTCGCGGTCGCCGCAGGCGAGGTCGTTCCAGATGATGACCATGGCGATGCAGCGGGCCAGGCCCACGATGATCAGGCCGGTGCGGTACTCGGGCAGATCCGGCAGGAAGATCCAGGCCAGCGCGAACATGACGGCCGGGCCGAGGATCCAGTTGATGACCAGCGAGGAGATCATCAGCTTGCGGTCGCCGGTGACGGCGTCGAGCTTGTCGTAGCGGACCTTGGCGAGGACCGGGTACATCATGATCAGCAGGCCCACGGCGATGGGCAGCGAGATGCCGCCGACCTCCACCTTCGCCAGTGCGTCGTTCAGGCCCGGGATCAGCCGGCCGAGGCCGAGGCCGAGGGCCATGGCCAGCAGGATCCAGACGGCGAGGAAGCGGTCCAGAGTGGACAGCTTCTGCACGACCGAGGCCTCCTCGGCCGTCGCGGGTGCTTGCGTGGGGGTCACGGACAGGCCCTCTTGTTCTCGGCAGCGGTACGGGCGGACTCGGCGAGGTCGGCGAACTGGCCGGCGAGCTGGGCGATGACGTCCGGGCGGAGCTTGTAGTACGTGAAGCGGCCGCACGGTTCCGTCTCCACGACCCCGGCCTCGCGCAGGACCTTCAAGTGGTTGGAGAGGTTGGTCTGCTTCGCACCGGTCTCCTCCACCAGGTGGGTGGTGCACAGCGTCTCGCGGGCGAGCAGGGTCACGATCCGGAGCCGGAGCGGATCGCCCAGCACCCGGATCAGTTCAGTGTCGACTGACGTCATCATGGACTGATACTCTCACATCAGTGGCCACTGACGCCACCGGGTGCTGATGTCATGTGTGCCTGATTCGACCGTGTGACGAGAGAGACCTCCTGATGTCCGAGAAGCCCTCTGTTCTGTTCGTCTGTGTCCACAACGCCGGCCGCTCCCAGATGGCCGCCGCCTGGCTCGCCCACCTCGCCGGGGACCGCGTCGAGGTCCGCTCCGCCGGGTCCAACCCCGGCGACGCGGTGAACCCGGCCGCCGTCGAGGCGATGGCCGAGGTCGGCATCGACATCTCCGCCGAGCAGCCGAAGATCCTCACGGTCGACGCGGTCAAGGAGTCGGACGTCTGCATCACCATGGGCTGCGGCGACACCTGCCCCGTCTTCCCCGGCAAGCGCTACCTCGACTGGAAGCTCGAAGACCCGGCGGGCCAGGGCGTGGCGGCGGTGCGCCCGATCCGCGACGAGATCAAGGTCATGGTCGAGGGCCTGATCGAGGAGATCGCGCCGGAGGCATCCAAGTGAGTGCCGACACGGACGTCCGGAACGTCATCGTCATCGGCTCCGGCCCCGCCGGATACACCGCCGCCCTCTACACCGCGCGTGCCGACCTCCAGCCGCTGGTCTTCGAAGGCTCGGTGACCGCGGGCGGCGCGCTCATGAACACCACGGAGGTCGAGAACTTCCCCGGCTTCCCCGAGGGCATCGTCGGTCCGGAGCTCATGGACCGCATGCGGGCCCAGGCGACACGGTTCGGCGCCGAGCTGGTCCCGGACGACATCGTCGCCGTCGATCTGACTGGCGACATCAAGACGGTCACCGACAGCAGCGGCGGGGTCCACAAGGCCCGCGCCGTGATCGTGACCACCGGATCGCAGCATCGCAAGCTGAACCTGGAGCGCGAGGACGAACTGTCGGGCCGCGGGGTCTCGTACTGCGCGACCTGTGACGGGTTCTTCTTCCGGGACCGCGACATCGTGGTCGTCGGCGGTGGCGACACCGCGATGGAGGAGGCCACCTTCCTCACCCGGTTCGCCCGATCCGTGACGGTCGTCCACCGCCGGAGCGCGCTACGAGCCTCCCAGGTCATGCGGAGCCGCGCGTTCGCCGACGACAAGATCTCCTTCGCTTTCGACAGTGAGATCGCGGAGATCAAGGAGGAGGGCGGCGCACTGTCCGGCCTCGTCCTGCGCGACACGTTCAGCGGCCGGACGCGCGACCTCGACGCCACCGGCCTCTTCGTCGCGATCGGCCACGACCCGCGCACGGAGCTCTTCGCCGGTCAGCTGGACCTGGACGACGAGGGATACCTGAAGGTCGAATCCCCCTCGACCCGCACGAACCTCGCCGGCGTCTTCGGCGCGGGAGACGTGGTCGACCACACCTACCGCCAGGCGATCACCGCTGCCGGTTCCGGCTGCGCGGCGGCCCTGGACGCCGAGCGCTACCTCGCGGCTCTCACCGACGGCGGGGCGGTCGCGGAGCCCGAGAAGACGCCGGCAGCCGTCTGAGCGTCCCGGCGGAACGACTCCGACCGCGAGGTACTCGGCCTCGGCGGGGCCTCGTCCAGGTCTGACGCGAGACCCCGCTCCGACCCACCCCGGGCGCGGATCGGAGCGCTTTACGGTCAGCCGACGGCGGCGGCAGACTCGGGGTCAGCCGGCGGCGACGGCAGGGTTTCCGCCTGCGGGAAGCCGGACGGGTTTGCGCCTGCGGGAAGGCGGACGGGTTTGCCTCTGCCGGAAGCGGGTTTCCGCCTGCGGGAGGCCGCCCCTCGCAGGGATCAGCCGGCCACGGCGGGCTCGGAGGCCTCCGCCGGGAGGTCGCGGATGCCCAGGCGCAGGTGTTCGACGTGGTAGAGGGCCTGGTCGAGGAGTTCGGCGACGTGGTTGTCGTAGAGGGCGTAGATGATCGAACGGCCATGACGTTCGCCGGTGACCAGGCCGAGGTTGCGCAGCAGGCGTAGTTGGTGGGAGCAGGCGGAGGCCTCCATCCCCACGGCGTCGGCGAGGTCGCTCACCGAGCAGGGGCCTTCCCGGAGGCGGGCGAGAATGTGCAGCCGCGAGGGTGTGGCGAGGGCCTGGAGGGTGGCGGCGACGTCGGCGGCGCCGACCGCGTCGAGGCGTTCGCGCGTGGTGGCGCTGCTCCTGGCGTCTGCTCCGTGGCCCATACCGTCATCATACGCGCGACACATGAAGACCTGTTCATATATTCCTGTATGGTGAGCGTGTTGCCCGTCGTCCACCCGTGAAGGGTTGATTTGTCATGTCTTCTGTCGTGGATCAACGGTCCGAGCCGACGGCCGCAGGGGCTCCGCGCGCGGTGCCGCCGAGGCGGCGTACGCGACTCCTGGCGCTGCCGGAAGCCAGGTGGGCGCTGGCCTCCCTGGTGCTGTTCCTGCTGGCGCTCCCCGTGTATCTGCTGGGTGCTCCGGCGTGGGCGTGGGGCCCGTTGTTCGCCGCCTGTTACGTCACCGGCGGCTGGGATCCGGGGTGGGAGGGGCTCAAGGCCCTGCGGGAGAAGACGCTGGACGTGGACCTGTTGATGGTCGTCGCCGCGCTCGGCGCCGCCGCGATCGGGCAGGTCCTGGACGGCGCTCTGCTGATCGTCATCTTCGCCACCTCCGGCGCCCTGGAGGCGGTCGCGACCGCCCGCACCGCGGATTCCGTGCGCGGCCTGCTCGATCTCGCCCCCGATACGGCGACCCGGCTCCGTGCGGACGGCGTCGAGGAGACGGTGGACGCCGAACGGCTGGCGGTGGGGGACGTCATCCTGGTGCGCCCCGGTGAGCGGGTCGGCGCGGACGGGCAGGTCCTGGACGGGGCGAGCGACGTCGATCAGGCCACGATCACCGGCGAGCCGCTGCCGGTGGCCAAGCAGGCGGGGGACGAGGTGTTCGCCGGCACGGTGAACGGCACCGGTGCTCTGCGGGTGCGCGTCGAGCGGGATCCGGCGGACTCGGTGATCGCCCGGATCGTGAGGATGGTCGAGGAGGCCTCCGAGACCAAGGCGCCGACCCAGTTGTTCATCGAGAAGGTCGAGCAGCGGTACTCGATCGGCATGGTCATCGCCACCCTGGCCGTCTTCTGCGTCCCGCTCGTCCTCGGCGACGATCTCCGGTCGACGCTGCTGCGCGCGATGACGTTCATGATCGTCGCCTCGCCGTGCGCGGTGGTCCTGTCGACCATGCCGCCGCTGCTGTCCGCGATCGCCAACGCGGGCCGCCACGGCGTGCTCGCGAAGTCCGCGGTCGTGATGGAGCGGCTGGGCCAGGTCGACGCGGTGGCGCTGGACAAGACCGGCACCCTGACCGAGGGCACTCCCCGGGTCACCGACGTCCTCCCCCTGCCCTCGTCGGGCCTGGACGAGGACCGGCTGCTGGCGCTGGCGGGGGCCGCCGAGTACCCGAGCGAGCACCCTCTCGCCCGCGCCGTGGTCCGGGCCGCCCGCGAAAGGGGCCTCATCCTCGCGGAGGCGACCGGTTTCGCCTCCTTCCCCGGGGCCGGCGTCACCGCGACCGTCGACGGCCGCACCGTCCGGGTCGGGTCCCCGGCCCGCCTCGCCGCCGACGGCCCCGGCTCCGGCTCCGGACCCGGCCCCGACCCCGACCTCGACGAGGCGGTCCGGTCGCTGGAGGACGGGGGTCGCACCGCGGTCCTCGTACTCCGCGACGGCGCCCCGGTCGGCGTGCTGGGGATCGCGGACCGGCTGCGCCCGGACGCGCGGGCCACAGTGGCCGCGCTCACCGAACTGACCGGCCGCACGCCGGTGTTGCTCACCGGGGACAACGAACGCGCCGCCCGCCGGCTGGCCGCCGAGGTCGGGATCAGCGACGTCCGTGCCGGGCTGCTCCCCCAGGACAAGGTCGCCGCCGTGCGGGCGTGGGAGGCCGAGGGTCTGCGGGTGCTGGTCGTCGGCGACGGGGTCAACGACGCGCCCGCGCTGGCCGCCGCGCACACCGGCATCGCGATGGGCGGGGCCGGATCCGACCTGGCCCTGGAGACCGCCGACGCCGTCGTCGTCCGCGACGAACTCGCCGCCGTCCCCGCCGTCGTGGCCCTCTCCCGGGCCGCCCGCCGCCTGGTCGTCCAGAACCTGGCCATCGCCGGTACCTTCATCGCCGCCCTGGTCGCCTGGGACCTGATCGGCACCCTTCCCCTGCCGCTCGGCGTCGCCGGGCACGAGGGCTCCACCGTCATCGTCGGCCTCAACGGCCTCCGCCTCCTGCGGGAGGCCGCCTGGCCCCGGCCCGCCGAGGACGCCGCCTGAGCGGGCGTGACCGCCGTGGCGCCCCCCCGCGGGGGGGGGCCGGCCCCCCCCCCCCCCCCCCGCGCCCCCCCCCCCCGCCCCCGCGCCCCCCCCCCCGGGGGGGGCCCCGCCCCCCG